>NZ_JBEYXB010000024.1:0-141794 GCF_040644935.1 Streptomyces sp. NPDC046915
TCCAACCCCGCCGTCATCGCCTTCCTCCGGGAGTACGAGGACGACCTCGTCCTCTGCGTCCACAACTTCTCCCGCTTCGCACAGCCCACCGAACTCGACCTGCGGGCCTACGACGGGCGGCACCCGGTGGAACTCATCGGCGGGGTGCGCTTCCCCGCCATCGGTGAACTGCCCTATCTCCTCACTCTCGCGGGCCACGGCTTCTACTGGTTCCGGCTCTCCCGAGTCGCATCCCGCATCGGCGGACGACGCTGAACGCGCCGCCGAGGAAAGGACGCGTCACCATGGCGAAGACGGTGATCCTCCAGCCGAGGAGCACGGGCACCGAGCAGCCCCTGTCCTCGCTGTGCGAGCTGCTGCGCGAATGGCTGCCCCGGCAGCGCTGGTTCGCGGGCAAGGACCGGCCCGTCAGCGACCTGACCGTGCTGTCGGCGACCGAGCTGTTCCCGGGCTGTCTGCACGTACTGGTCGACGCCGGGTACCTGCCGGTCCCCGCGCCCGGCGGGGGCACCTCCCCTCCCGGAGACTGCTACCAGCTGCTGCTCGGTGTGCGCGAGCACCTCTCGCCACGTCTGGGCCCGGCCCTCATCGGCCGGGTGCAGACCGGTCCGCTGGCCGGGCTCACGGTCTACGACGCGCTGCACGACCCGCGCTCGGCCGCGCTGCTCCTGGACCGGCTCAGGCGGCCCGGCACGGCGGGCCCGCTGTGCTTCGAGGCCGACCCGGCCGCGGGCGTCCCGGCGGGGCTCGCGCCGCGTCTGCTGGACGCCGAGCAGTCCAACACCTCGCTGGTCTACGGCGACGCGTTCATCCTGAAGGTCTTCCGGCGCATCCAGCCCGGTATCAATCCCGACCTGGAGGTGCCGGGGGCGCTGGTCGCACAGGGCTGCAACCGCGTCCCCGCCCCGGTGGCCTGGCTGCGCACCACCGAACCGTGGGCGGCGACCCTCGGCGTGCTCCAGCCGTACCTGCGTGACGCCTCCGACGGCTGGACGCTGGCCCTCGCGGCGCTCGCCGCCGGTGAGGACTTCACCAAGGAGGCGTACGGACTCGGGCTGGCGACCGCCGACATCCACCTCGCCCTGGCGTCCGCCTTCCCCGCCGGGACCCACGGCGACATGGAGCACACGGCGGCGGCGATGACGGCCCGGCTGGAGGCCGCCGCGCACTGCGTACCGGCGCTCAGGCCGTTCGTCCTCGGCCTGCGCACCGCCTTCCGCGCGCTCGCCAACTGCGACGCCGGGCCGGCGGCCCAGCGCATCCACGGCGATCTGCACCTGGGTCAGGTGCTGCGGGCCGGCCGCGAATGGTTCGTCATCGACTTCGAGGGCGAGCCGTCCCGCCCGCTCGCCGAACGCCGCGCCGCCCAGTCCCCGGTGCGGGACGTCGCGGGCATGCTGCGTTCCTTCGACTACGCCGCCCGCCAGCGCCGCCCCTGGCGTCCGGAGTGGGCCCGCCGCTGCCGTGAGGCCTACTGCGCGGGCTACGCGGCCCGGGCCGGATGGGATCCGCGCAAGAAGCACGCGCTGCTGCGCGCGTACGAGACGGACCGGGCGGTCTACGAAGTGCTGTACGAGGCCAGACACCGTCCGGGCTGGCTTCCCGTGCCGATGGCGGCGATCGAACGCCTTGCCGTCCGAGGAGGATGAACCGTGGCGCTGCGCGACACCACTCTGCCCGCGCCGGCCGGCCGCCGGCCGCTGCCGGCCCCCGCCCTGGACCCGGCCGACCTGGAACGCCTGCTGGCGGGCGCCCACCACGACCCGCACGCGCTGCTCGGCGCGCACCCGGTGCCGGGCGGGACGGCCTTCCGGGCGCTCAGACCGTTCGCGCGCGCCGTGAGCGTCGTCCTCGACGGCGAGCGCCACCGGCTCGTCTCCGAGGGGGGCGGCCTCTTCTCCACCGTGCTTCCCCTGGACGCGATCCCCGCCTACACCCTGCTGGTGGAGTACCCGGAGGGCACCCAGGAGGTGCACGACCCCTACCGCTTCCTGCCCGCGCTCGGCGAGCTCGACCTGCACCTGATCGGCGAGGGCCGGCACGAGCAGCTGTGGCGGGCCCTCGGCGCCGAGCCGATGACCCACCAGGGCGTCACCGGCACCCGGTTCACCGTGTGGGCGCCGAACGCGCGCGGCGTCCGGGTGGCCGGGGAGTTCACCTTCTGGGACGGGACGGCCTTCCCGATGCGGTCCCTCGGCTCGTCCGGGGTGTGGGAGCTGTTCCTGCCGGGCATCGGCGAGGGCGCGAAGTACAAGTTCGAGATCACCTCCCGGTACGGGCACCGGTTCCTGAAGGCCGACCCGATGGCCCGTCGCACCGAGGTGCCGCCCGCGACGGCCTCCGTGGTGACGGCCTCGTACCACGAGTGGGGCGACGAGGAGTGGCTCGCGCGCCGCGCGAAGACGCCGGTGCACGAGGCGCCGTTCTCGGTGTACGAGGTCCACCTGCCGTCCTGGCGGCCCGGCCTCACCTACCGGCAGCTCGCCGAGCAACTCCCCGCCTACGTCAACGATCTGGGGTTCACCCATGTCGAGCTGATGCCGGTCGCCGAGCACCCCTTCGGCGGCTCCTGGGGCTACCAGGTCACCGGCTTCTACGCGCCCACGGCCCGCCTGGGCACCCCCGACGACTTCCGGTACTTCGTCGACGCCTGCCACCGGGCGGGCATCGGCGTGATCATGGACTGGGTGCCGGCGCACTTCCCCAAGGACGACTGGGCGCTGGCCCGCTTCGACGGGGACCCGCTGTACGAACCCGGGGACGCGCGGCGGGCGGAGCACCCGGACTGGGGGACGTACGAGTTCGACTACGCGCGCACCGAGGTACGCAACTTCCTGGTCGCCAACGCCGTGTACTGGTGCGAGGAGTTCCACATCGACGGCCTGCGCGTGGACGCCGTCGCCTCCATGCTCTACCTCGACTACTCGCGCGAATCCGGTCAGTGGGAGCCCAATGTGTACGGCGGCCGGGAGGATCTGGCCGCGATGGCGTTCCTCCAGGAGATGAACGCGACCGTCTACCGCCGGGTGCCCGGAGTGGTGACCATCGCGGAGGAGTCCACGGCGTGGGGCGGCGTGACGCGGCCCACCGACACCGGCGGGCTCGGGTTCGGGCTGAAGTGGAACATGGGCTGGATGCACGACTCGCTGGAGTACGTCGCTCATGAGCCGGTGCACCGGAAGTACCACCACCACGAGATGACCTTCTCGATGGTGTACGCCTACAGCGAGAACTACGTCCTGCCCATCTCCCACGACGAGGTGGTGCACGGCAAGCAGGCCCTGGTGTCGAAGATGCCGGGCGACTGGTGGCAGCGGCGTGCGAACGTCCGCGCCTATCTGGGCTTCATGTGGGCACACCCGGGCAAGCAACTGCTGTTCATGGGGCAGGAGTTCGCGCAGGGCGCCGAGTGGTCCGTGGAGCACGGCCCGGAATGGTGGCTGCTGGACCCGGGCCACTGTGCCGCGGGCGACCACCGGGGCGTGCAGGACCTGGTCCGGGACCTCAACGGCCTCTACCGCGCCACCCCCGCCCTGTGGCAGCGCGACACCGACCCGGGCGGCTTCCGCTGGATCGCCGTGGACGCGGCCGACGACAACGTCTTCGCCTTCCTGCGCTTCGACGCGGCGGGTGCCCCGCTGCTCGCGGTGTCGAACTTCTCCCCCGTCGTCCGCCACGACCACCACCTGGCCGTACCCGGGGAGGTTCCCGCCTGGCGGGAGACCCTCAACACGGACGCCCTGCGGTACGGCGGCAGCGACGTCACCTGCCCGGGCCCGGTCAGGACCAAGGACGGGGCCGTCCGGCTCACGCTCCCGCCGCTCGCCACCGTCTGGCTGACGCCCGCGCCGTGAGAGTGGCGGGGAGGTGGCCGGGTCCGCCGGGTGCCGTCAGGTGTCGACGGCCGCCGGAGGGGCAGTCGGGGTCGTACCACCCCGCGACGCCCCGTCGCGGTACGTAACGAAAGGCGGCTCCACGTGCGCACCGTCGGTGTGGAGGAGGAACTCCTTCTGGTCGACCCCGAAAGCGGTGACCCGAAGGCGCTGTCGGCGGCCGTGCTCGCCCGCGCCTCCCTGCTCGATCCCGCGCAGGACGTCTTCGAGAAAGAGCTGTACGGGCAGATGCTGGAGTTCGCCACGCATCCGCAGACGGACATGGCGGACCTCGGCGCGGAGATCGTCCGCTGCCGCAAGGAGGCGGCCCGGCACGCCGGCGAGATCGGCTGCACGGTTGCCGCGCTGGCCACCTCCCCCCTGCCGGTCAGCCCCTCGATCAGCGTGAACGACCGCTACCAGTGGATGGCGGAGCAGTACGGCGTCGGCACCCGGGAGCAGCTCGTCTGCGGCTGCCATGTGCACGTGGCGGTGGAGTCCGACGAGGAGGGCGTCGCGGTCCTCGACCGCATCCGGCCGTGGCTGCCCGTGCTGTCGGCGATCAGCACCAACTCCCCGTTCTGGCAAGGACACGACACCGGCTACCACAGCTACCGCAGCCGGGTCTGGGCGCGCTGGCCGTCGGCCGGTCCGACGGAGCTGTTCAGGACGGCGGAGCGCTACCACCGCCGGGTCGCGGACATGGTGGCCACCGGAGTGATCCTGGACGCGGCGATGGTCTACTTCGACGCCCGGCTGTCCGAGCGCTACCCGACCGTGGAGATCCGCGTCGCCGACGTGTGCCTCCAGGCGGACACGGCCGTTCTCATGGCCACGCTCGTCCGCGGCCTGGTGGAGACCGCCGCGCGCGAGTGGCGCCGCGGCGTGGAACCGGTCGAACACAGCGTCAGCGTGCTGCGGCTGGCCGCCTGGCGGGCCGCCCGGTCGGGCCTGAACGGCGAGCTGCTCCATCCCGCGACGATGCGGCCGGAGCCGGCCGAGACGGTCGTACGGTCGCTCCTCGAGCACGTCGGCGACGCCCTCGCCGGCACCGGTGACCTGGCCCGGGCCGAGCAGGCCTTCGCCGACGTGCTGGAGCACGGCAACGGCGCCCGCGTGCAGCGTGAGCTCATGGAGCGCACGGGCAGCCTGCGGGACGTCGTCACCGAGTGCGTGCGCCGTACCCAGTCCTGACGCGCCCCGGACACACCTAGATCATCAATCGGCCACGACTTCACCGTTCGCGGCACCAACTGCCCGCACCTGGGCTACATTCGAGCACCGCCGACAACAGGACTCGTCGGCGGAGTCACTCTCCGTACACCCCAGGAGCAGCGCATGCGCGACCCCGCTCTCGCTCCAGCGACCGTCCCGCCCCTGGTCGGCGGGCTGGCCGACGGCGTCTTCGAGACGGCGGCCCGGACCCCGACCCGGGCGGTGGTGGCCCGCCGTCCGGACGGCGCGTCGGCCGGCTGGGAGGAGGTGACGGCCGTAGAGCTGCGCGACGAAGTGGTCGACGTGGCCAAGGGGCTGGTGGCATCCGGGATCTCGCCCGGTCACCGGGTGGCCGTCATGACGCGCACCCGGTACGAGTGGACGGTGCTGGCGCACGCGCTGTGGGCGGTGGGCGCGGAGGTGGTGCCGATCCATCCGGCGTCCTCGCGCGACCAGGTCGAGTTCATCCTGCGGGACGCCGGCTGCGTGGCCGTGGTGGTGGAGGACGAGCTGGGCGTCATGACGGTGGGCACGGTGTGCACGGCGCTGCCCCGGCTCAGGCACGTGTGGCAGCTGGACAACGGCGCGCTGGCGCAGCTGGCCCAGCAGGGCCAGTTCGTGCCGCTGACCACGGTGGAGTCGCTGCGCCGGATCGTGCTCCCGGACTCGACCGCGGCCGTCGTCTACACCTCCGGCACCACGGGCCGCCCGCAGGGCTGCGCGCTGAGTCACCGGGGCCTCGCGTACCCGTGCGACACGCTGCTCGAGGGCTGGGGGCACACGGCGGCGCCCCCGGGCGAGCAGGCGTCGGTCCTGGCCTTCCTGCCGTTCTCCCATGTGTACGGGCTCATGATCCAGGTGATGTGCGTGCGCGGCGGGATCCTCATGGCCCACGAGCCGGAGATGACCGAGGCGGCGATCTCGTCGGCGCTGCGCACGTTCCGGCCGACGTACCTCTACGGCGTGCCCTCCATCTTCGAGAAGCTCTACAAGAACTTTCTGCGCACCGCCCAACAGGCCGGTCGCGGGGCCCTGTTCGAGCGGGCCGTGCAGACGGCGCGGGACTTCGCCACGGCCGAGGAACGGCGGCGGCTGGGCACGGGACCGGGGCCCGGTTTCGACCTGCGGTTGCAGCACGCCCTCTACGAACGGACGGTGTACCGCCGGCTGCGGGCGGCGCTGGGCGGCCGGGCGGTGCGGGCCACGTCCGGCGGCTCGTCGCTCGACCGCGAGCTCTCCCTGTTCTACGAGGGCATCGGCATCTTCGTGCACGACGGCTACGGGCTGACGGAGAGCAGCGGCGGGATCACCATGCAGCCGCTGGGCCGGGAGAAGTCCGGGACCGTCGGACGGCCCCTGCCGGGCACCGAGATCCAGGTGGCCGACGACGGGGAGATCCTGGTGCGCGGTCCGTCGGTGTTCCAGGGCTACGTGGGCGACGAGGCCGCGACCCGGGCCGCGCTGCGCGGCGGCTGGCTGGCCACGGGCGACATCGGCCGCCTGGACTCCGAGGGGTATCTGACCCTCACGGGCCGCAAGAAGGACGTCATCGTCACCAGCGGCGGCAAGACCGTGGCACCGGCCCCGCTGGAGCAGCGTCTGCGGGTGCATCCGCTGGTCCACCAGGCGGTGGTGGTGGGCGACGACCGGCCCTGCGTGGGCGCGCTGCTCACGCTGGACCCGGATTTCCTGGCGCACTGGCGGGCGGCCCTGGCGCCGCAGGGCGACACGCCGGGGCGGGAGGCCCGCGAGGACAACGCGCTGCGCGAGGAGCTGAACCGGGCCGTCGCCGCCGCCAACAGCACGGTCTCGCGTGCCGAGTCCATCCGGGTCTACCGGGTGGTCTCCGAGCCGTTCGCCCCGGCCAACGGGCTGCTGACGCCGTCGATGAAGCTGCGCCGGGACCTGATCGTGCAGCACTACGCGGCGGAGATCGAGGCCATGTACCAGGCACGCAGCCGGGCCACGGCACGGCTCGGACCGCCCGAGCCGGCCGACTGGGAGGACTCGGACGACGTGTTCCGCTGAGGACGCCCACCCTGTGTGACCTCCCCGGCCAGGGAGGCACGCGTACCCGGCTCGCCTGCGGGAACCCAAGACGTGGGAAAGCTGAGCAGCGACTACAGCCGCGTTCACCCGAGGCTGAGGAAGATGTGATGGCTACGGAGCCGCGTTGGGACGACACACCCCACTCGGAGGAGACACATGAGCGCACGGTCTCCTTCGCGGGAGAGCTGCGCAATGTGACGGGGGCGCGGCTCGCCGCGGAGGAGTTCCTGGGTGTGCTGGCACGGGCGTCGCCGCCGTCGGCCCCCGAGTCCTGGGACGACATCCTGCTGGTCGTCACGGAACTGGCCGCGAACGTCGTCCAGTACGCGCCCGGCCCCTTCGAACTGCGGATGCGGCGCACGTTCGACGGTGTGCACCTCACGATGCACGACACCAGCACCACCCGGCCGGAGCCGCGCCCGTTCCACCCGAACGCGGGCGGCGGCGGCATCGGCTGGCACCTCGTGCACACGCTGTGCGACCAGGTGAGCGTGGTGGTGACGGCCACCGGCAAGGACATCCACGTGTTCCTGCCCTGGTGAGGGGGGTCGGGGTCGGGCCGCGGTCACTCTGGGCGATGGGCGGTCACACCGAACATCGTCACCGACATGTGCAGTGCGCCGCGCTCCGCGGCCTCGGCGAGCTCGGCGAAGGCGGCGTCCCGCCGGTCCTCGGTGAGCAGGCCGCGGCCGACCGCCGACTCGCCCAGCATCCGGATGAGCGGCCACGCGACGGTCCGGTGGTCCTGGAGCAGGGCCTGGGAGCCGCGGTCGTCGACCACCAGCCCGGCCGCGCTGAGCTGGCCGACGAGCCGGCGCCCCGAGTAGGGGTTGGCCGCCTGGGTGAGGGCGCCGGAGACCAGTGCCCGCATGACCTCGGGGTCGCCGGGATGCAGGATGGTGGTCGCCCAGTCGGTGTCGAGCAGCGCCACGCGGCCGCCGGGTCGCAGCACCCGGGCCATCTCGGCGACCGCCTGCTCCGGCCGCGCGAGGTGCTGGAGCACGCGTTCGCACCAGACGACGTCCACCGAGCCGCCGGGCGCGGGCAGCGCGAGCGCGTCGCCGTCGGTGAAGCGGGCGGTGCTGCCCTCGGCGGCGGCCCGCTCCTGGGCGACGGCGCGCAGTCCGGGGTTCGGTTCGACGCCCGTGACGGAGCCGGCCGGGCCGACCGCGGCCGCCAGTGCCCGGGTCTCGGTTCCGGTCCCGGCCCCGACGTCGAGCACCCGCTCCCCGTCGCGCGGGGCGAGCGCGTCCAGCGCCCAGGCGCGCAGCCGCCGTACGCCGGGATTGGCGTCCTGCGCGTCCAGGGCGGCCACCAGCGGGGCCACGCGCTCGGGGTCGATGTGCCGCGTCTGGAAGGCCGATCCGGGCCGTGTCTGCGCCATGGCGCGCACTCTACGGCGCCGGTGGGCGCCGCGTGGCCCACTCCTCGACGGGCGGTCCTCGAGCCCGCCGCGACCGGCCGGGACAACCCTCGAACTGCCCTCGGTTCAGGAGTACACCGCATATTCGTGCGACACACGGGTTACTCAGGCACCGTGCCGGGGCATGCTGGTGCCCACGCGTTCGTCTGCCTGCCGCACCTGGCTGGCGTGGCGGCTCGGGGCACGGTGGGATCGATGTGGTGCGAAGCAGCGATCCAGGGGCATGCGAACGGCGTCCAGTCGTACCGCCTGGAGCCGCAGAAAGGGATGGACACCGTGACACGACCCAGGATCCTGGTGGTTGGCGCAGGCTTCGCCGGAGTGGAGTGCGTTCGCCGCCTGGAGCGCAAGCTCGCCCCTGACGAGGCCGACGTCACCCTGGTGACGCCGTTCGCCTACCAGCTCTACCTGCCGCTGCTGCCCCAGGTCGCCTCGGGTGTGCTGACGCCCCAGTCGATCGCCGTCTCCCTGCGCCGCAGCAAGAAGTACCGCACCCGGATCATCCCCGGCGGCGCCATAGGTGTGGATCTGAAGGCCAAGGTCTGCGTCATCCGCACCATCACCGACGAGATCGTCAACGAACATTACGACTACATCGTGCTGGCCCCGGGCAGCGTCACCCGCACCTTCGACATCCCCGGGCTGACCGAGCACGCCTTCGGCATGAAGACCCTCGCCGAGGCCGCCTACATCCGCGACCACGTCATCTCCCAGCTGGACCTCGCCGACGCCAGCCACGACCCGGCGGAGCGCGCCTCGCGGCTGCAGTTCGTGGTGGTCGGCGGCGGTTACGCGGGCACCGAGACCGCGGCCTGCCTGCAACGGCTGACGCATGCCGCGGTCAAGCGCTATCCGCGCATAGACCCGAAGCTGATCAAGTGGCATCTGATCGACATCGCGCCGAAGCTGATGCCGGAGCTGGGCGACAAGCTCGGCCGCAGCGCGCAGGAGATCCTGGGCCGGCGCGGGATCGACATCTCCCTGGGCGTGTCGATCGCCAAGGCGGGCCCGGAGGAGGTCACCTTCACCGACGGCCGGGTGGTGCCCACCCGCACCCTCATCTGGACGGCCGGTGTGGTCGCCAGCCCGCTGATCGCCACGCTGGGCGCCGAGACGGTCCGGGGCCGGCTCGCGGTCACCGCCGAGATGTGCCTGCCGGGCCAGGACGGCGTCTTCGCGCTCGGCGACGCCGCCGCCGTCCCGGACGAGGCCAAGGGCCAGGAGGGCGCGGTCTGCCCGCCCACCGCGCAGCACGCGATGCGGCAGGGCAAGGTGGTCGCCGACAACGTCATCGCGACCCTGCGCAACCAGCCGATGCAGCCGTACGTGCACAAGGACCTGGGACTGGTCGTCGACCTCGGCGGCAAGGACGCGGTCTCCAAGCCGCTCGGCATCGAACTGCGCGGCGTGCTCGCGCAGGCGGTGGCCCGCGGCTACCACTGGTCGGCGCTGCGCACCAACGTCGCCAAGACGCGTGTCATGACGAACTGGCTGCTCAACGCGGTCGCGGGCGACGATTTCGTGCGCACCGGCTTCCAGTCCCGCAAGGCGGCGAGGCTCAAGGACTTCGAGTACACGGACTCCTATCTGACGCCGGAGCAGGTGCGGGCGCATGTGGAAGGCGGTGCAGGCGGTGCAGGCGGTGCAGGCGGTGCGGGCGGTGCGGGCGGTGGGGACACCCCCTCGCTGACCTGATCCGGGTACACCACGGACCGCCGGCCGGTGCGTTTCCGGCCGGCGGCCCCGCCCTTCGCGACACGGGAGAGAGCACGGCGGCGTGAGCACAGCGGGACGGGGACGGTCGGTGCGGGCGGAGGTGTGGGACCGGCTCGCCGCGTCCGATCCGGGGCTGCTGCGGCTGACCGCGGGGCTGCGAACGGTGTCCGCCATCGCGTTCACGCTCCTGTTGCTGGGGCCGATGCGGGTCGGCGTGACCCATCTGGTGGCCGGGGCGATGGCCGCGATGGCCGCCACCTTCGCCGTCCGGGAGAAGCAGCCGGCCCCGCAGGCCGTCACCCTCGCGCTCGGCCTGCCGGTGGCGCTGGCCTCCGTGACGCTGGGCGCGCTGCTGAACACGCGGGTCGTGACGGGCGACCTGTTCTTCGTGGCGCTCATCTTCTGCGCCGTGTACGGCCGCCGGTTCGGCGACCGTGGTACGGCGCTGGGGCTGATCGCCTTCCAGACGTACTTCATCTCCCTGTTCGTACGGGCGAGTGCCGGGGCCCTGCCCGGGCTGTACGGTGCGATCGCCGTGGGCTTCGTGTGCAGCGCGACCGCCCGCTTCCTCCTCGTACGGCAGACACCGGCGGGCACGCTGGACCGGCTGCGCCGCGCCTTCCGGGCGCGGCTGGCCCAACTGGTGGACGCACAGGCGGAGTTGCTGGACGCCGGTCCCGAGGAGGTGGAGAAGGCCCTCGAGAACGTCCGCACCAGGACCGCGCGGCTGCACGAGGCGGCCCTGATGGTCCAGAGCCGGCTGGAGGACGGGACCTCCGACGAGGCCGTGGCCCGCCTGGTGCAGCGCCGGATCGCCGAGGCCGAGATCGCCGCGGAGCGGCTGGGCCTGCTGCTGCTCACCGCGCGCGCCGAGCGGCGGGCGGACACGCTCACGCTGCACCTGCCGGGCGCGCCGGTGCCCTCGGAGGTACGGGAGCCGGTGCGGGAGGAGGCGATCGACGCGGTGCGCCGGGACCTGCGGGCGCTGCGGACGCAGGTGCTGCGGCCGGCCGGCTGGGACTCCGGGACCGGGCTGTCCCAGGTGCGCAACCGGCTGCTCGGCTACCGCGAGGGAGAGAACCTGCCGCCCGCGTCGCCCGCCGTCCAGGACGTCTTCCGGGGGATCGGCGAGGCGGCGCGGGCGGTCCTGGGGCTGCGGATCGCCCTGGACGGGCCGCAGGACGAGTCCGCCGACAGTCCGGCGACCGCCCGCTCCCGCGAGGAGCTGGACGCGGAGGACGCCGCCATCGCGGCGGGCGAGGACGGGCCGCAGGGGGACGAGGAGCAGCCGTCCGGGCTGCGGCGGCCCACCACGCGGGCGGCCGTACAGGTGTCCGTCGGCTCCGCGCTCGCCATCCTGGGCGGCGAACTGCTCTCCACCCACCGCTGGTACTGGGCGGTGCTGGCCTGCTGGATCGTGTTCATCAACACGGCCTCCACCGGGGAGATCCTGGTCAAGGGTTACCGCCGGGTGCTGGGCACGGTCCTCGGCGTGGTGGCCGGCATCGGGCTGGCGGGGCTGGTCGGGCACCACACCTGGACGGCGTTCGGGCTGGTGCTGCTGTTCATCTTCGCGATGTTCTACACCGCGCCGTTGTCCTACACCCTGATGTCCTTCTTCGTGACGGCGATGCTGGGCCTGCTGTACACGCTGCTCAACACCTACAGCACGGCCGTCCTGGTACTGCGCGTGGAGGAGACGGCGCTGGGGGCGGCCTGCGGGGTGCTCGCGGCGGCGGTGGTGCTGCCCGTGCACACCGACCGCCGGACCAACGAACTCCTGGTCACCGCGCTGGACCGGCTCGCGGACGTGACCCGTGCCGCGGCCGACCAGCTCAGCGGGAGTGCGCCGGCCGATCTGCTGGACCAGGCGCGGGATTTGGACCAGGCGCTGGCCGACCTGCGGGCGTCCACCCAGCCGCTGACCCACCCGATCACACCGCTGCGGTCGAGGCGGGACACCGCCCGCTATGTCGTGGCGCTGCTGGAGACCTGCGCGTACCACGCGCGTTCGCTGGCGGCCACGGCGGAACTGCTGCCCAGCCATCCCTCGATCGCGGCGGATCCCCGGCTGCGGGTGGTGGGGCGGCGCATCGTGCACAACATCGAGGCGATCGCCGCCCGCGTCGCGGACGAGCGGGCCACGACCGAGCTGGAGACCGGCCCCAGCATCGCCTCCCTGCTGGAGCCCGGCTCCTACCACACGCCGCGCTACGGCAGGGTCACCGACCGGGTGCTGCGGCATCTCCAGCGCCTGGACGAAGCGGTGGCGGGCCTGGCCCGGCCCCTCGGCGTGCCGGTACAGCAGCCGAAGAGCTGACCACGCACGACGCCGTCCCCGCGTCCCCTCTCAGGGTGCGGATCCAGCGGGCCTCCGCGAAGGAGAACAGCCCGAACAACGCCAGCCCGGCCGCGACGAACGCCAACAGCCAAGGACCCACCGGGGTATCGGCGAAGGTGCGCAGCGTGTCGTCGAGGCCCTTGGCCTTGTCGGGGCGGGAGTCGATGGCGGCGCGCACCGCGAAGACACCGGCCCCTGCGACGACCACACATGACGCCGTCCCCGCGTCCCCTCTCAGGTGCGGATCCAGCGGGCCTCCGCGAAGGAGAACAGCCCGAACAACGCCAACCCGGCCGCGACCAACGCCAACAGCCAAGGACCCACCGGGGTATCGGCGAAGGTGCGCAGCGTGTCGTCGAGGCCCTTGGCCTTGTCGGGGCGGGAGTCGATGGCGGCGCGCACTGCGAAGACGCCCGCCGCGGTGAAGACCACGCCGCGGGCGGCGCCGCCGGCCACGCCCGTCGTGTGCACCAGGCGCCGTACCCACGGGGACATCTCGCCGGTCCTGAGCCGGTCGCGGTAGGTGCGCCGTACGGCCTGCACGGCGATCCAGACCCCGGCGACGATGATCCCGGCGCCCACCGCGCCGACGAACCACTGCCCGGCCGGCACGGACAGGGCCCGGGAGGTGAGGTCGCGCGACTGGGTGTCGCTGGACCGTCCGCCACCGGCACCGGCCGCGAAGGACAGCACGGAGGAGGCGACGAACGCGTAGAACACGCACCGCACGAGGGCCGGCAGCCGCTTACGTGCCGAGCGGCCGTCCTTGCCCACCGAGCCGAAGAGCGCCTCGGACAGCTGCCACAGGGCCATGCCGGCGAGCCCGGCGCCGACCGCCCACAGCACCACGGCACCGAACGGGTGGTGGGCGAGTTCGGCGAGGGCCCCGTTGCGGTCGGCCTGTTTCCTGCTGCCGCCGAAGGCGATCTGCAGCGCCAGCAGCCCCACCAGCAGATAGATGACCCCGCGTGCGGCGAGACCCGCCCGCGCGGCCCACTCGGTCACCGCGCCCGGCGGGCCCGACCGG
The DNA here is from genome assembly GCF_040644935.1 of Streptomyces sp. NPDC046915. Taxonomy (NCBI): domain Bacteria; kingdom Bacillati; phylum Actinomycetota; class Actinomycetes; order Kitasatosporales; family Streptomycetaceae; genus Streptomyces; species Streptomyces sp. NPDC046915. The sequence continues at coordinate 13,644 of NZ_JBEYXB010000024.1, forward strand.
GCCCGTATCCGCGCGCCCCGCACCACAGTCACCACAGCACCCGTATCCAATCCAGTCCTCCCCGGCCCCGGCTGCCCCGGCGGCTCCTCGACGGTGGGGCGGGCTCAGTTCCGCCCGGCCCGCGCCACCGTCACCGGCGCCGGCCGGAGCCCGGCCGCGCCCAAGTGGCGGTGGGCCGCCTCGAGGGCGACTCCCACCTCCCGCGTGCCGGTCAGCACGCACAGCGTGTACGCCAGGTCCCTCGCCCGCGGGCCGGCAGCGGACACGTCCCGCCCTCCGTCGCCCGCGAGGAGTCCCTCGTACTCCTCGACGAGCTCGCGCAGGGTCGCGGGATGGGGTCTGAGCGGAATCAGCATCGGTCTCGCTCCTTCGTGGCGGTCGTCGCTCGGGAACAGCTCACACGCCGGGCGTGCCGGAACCCCGGCAGCCCGGCCGCCGGCCGAGCGCCTCGTCGCGGACGCGTGCGCAGCTGCGGCTGATGAGCCTGGAGACGTGCATCTGGGAGATGCCCAGCTTGTCGGCGATCCGGCTCTGGGTCATGTCCTCGAAGAAACGCATGTAGAGGATGGCGCGCTCCCGTTCGGGCAGACGGCGCAGCCCTTCCTTGGCGGACTCGCGGTCCACGACGACGTCGAACGAGGCGTCGGCCGCCCCGAGGGTGTCCGCGAGGCTGTACCCGTCGTCACCGGCCGACAGTTCGGCGTCCAGGGAGAGGGTGCTGAAGCTCTCCAGCGCCTCCAGGCCCGCGGTGACCTCGTCCTCCGCCAGCCCGGTGTGCGCGGCGATGTCGGCGACCGAGGGCTCGGGGCTGCCCGGGTTCTGGGTGAGTTCGCGGCGGGCCACGCGTACCCTGTTGCGCAGTTCCTGGACCCGGCGGGGCACCCGCAGCGCCCACATCCGGTCCCGGAAGTGCCGCTTGACCTCCCCGGTGATGGTGGGCACCGCATAGCTCTCGAAGGCACCGCGCTCGGGGTCGAACCGGTCGATCGCCTTGACCAGTCCGAGGGCGGCCACCTGGCGCAGATCCTCGACGGACTCGCCTCGGTCGCGGAAGCGGCCGGCGATCCGGTGGGCCATGGGCAGCCACGCGGTCACCAGCTCGTCGCGCAGCGCGTCGCGTTCCGGGCCCTCGTCGAGCTCCGCGAGCCGGGCGAAGAGGGCCAGGGTGTCGGGGGCGTCGTCGTGGTGCCGCTTGGGTGAGGCCGTGGCGGCCGGGCCGGCGGCGGGGGAAGGGTCGGCGGAGGGACGGGCGGGCGTGCCGGGACGGCTGGTCGAGATATCGGTGAGCATGCGGAATCGCTCCTGACCAAGTGGTTTCAGGGAATTGCCGCGGGAGAGCCGCCCGGACCAATTCACAGGGCCCTGAGCAGGCACAACACTCCCGCTGGGCGCGCCTCCGGTCCGAAGCACGAAACTCCGTCTGCCCTGCACCCGATGGGCCAAACTCCGCGCCCGGAATCGGCCGGGTAAGAATTTCCTTGACCGGTTGCGGACTGAATTCAGGTCAGCGGAACAAGGGCGGTGATCCGCTTGCCGCCGCAGGGCAGACAGGCCACATGGACGTCGTGCGCCAGTCGGCACACGATGGGCCAGCCGCGCCCGCCGACCCGGAACCGGCCCTGGGCGTCGACGGGCGACAGGGCGACGGGGAGGTCGTCGCTGCGGTCGCTCACCGAGACGCGCACCTCCCCTCCGACGACGTCGACGGAGAAGTCGGTGATCCCCCCGCCGTGCAGCATCGCGTTCGTGGTGAGTTCCGAGACGACGAGCAGGGCGTCGTCGACGGAGTCGGTATCACAGTGGACGTGCTGGACCTCGCATCGCTCGGCGACCACACACCGCACCCTTCTGCGGGCGTCCGCCGGCCGGCACGGAACGGTGCGGTGCGGGTCCGACGGTCCGATGGCGGATTCGGTCCTGTGCGTCTCGCGCATCCTTTCGCTCCCTGACTGGTGAGGACAGAAATCCGGTGCCTTCGCTGACCCGGGGGTGAATGCCCGGGTCTCTCCCTTTTCGGCTCACCTGTCAGGGCGCGGCCAAACACATCGGGGCCTCATCATGGCCGGGTTCGGGGGTACGCGGATGCCATGACGGATGTCGTGGACTCGGACGAACTGCTGCGGCGGATGCAGCGCGCCAAGGTCTGTGCGCGGAAGGAGGAGCGGACATGGCGGGAGCGCGGTGACGCCCTTCGGGAGGACGATCCGGCGGGCGCGCGGGACGCCGCCGTACGGGCGACGGCCTACGAGGTCGTGCTGCGGGTGCTGGATGAGATCCTCACCCCGGGAGCACACGAGGCCCGGCCGGAGTGAAACAGGTCACGTGGCCCGCTTTCGGTTACCCGAAAGCACGTCAGGTGGTTTATCGTTCATCCATACGTGGACGGGGAGTCGACCGTGACCGTCCTCCCCGAACCACCGCATACGGCCCTGGCTGGCCTCCCCCGTCCAGCCAGGGCTTTTTCCTGCCCCGGCGGCTTTGTTCACGGGATCTTCCCTCTCCCGAGGTGCTCCGGGCGGCCGCAGCGGCTGAAATGGGCGTAGGGAACGACACCTCATCCGTCGCCGGCGAGGAGCCCGCGCCATGACCAAAGCGATCAAACTGCTCACCGCCCTCCCCCAGAAACAGCGCGAGCGTCTGATGGAGCTGGCGAAGGAGGTCTCCTTCCCCGAGGACAGCCACATCTTCGAGGCCGGCGGCACCGCCGACCGCTTCTGGGTGATCCGCTCGGGCGCCGTCAACCTCGACCAGCAGGTGACGTCCACCCAGCGGGTGACCGTCGCCACCCTCGGCGCGGGCGACATGCTCGGCTGGTCATGGCTGTTCCCGCCGTACCAATGGGACTTCGGCGCGGTGGCCTTCAGCCAGGTACGGGCCTACGAGTTCGACGGAGCGGCGGTGCTGGGGCTGTGCGTGGAGGACCCGCTGCTCGGGCTGTCCCTGGTGCGCACCGTCGCCGAGATCCTCGCCCACCGGCTGGAGACGACCCGTGGAAAGCTCATGGATCAGTACACGACCCGCCGGCGCGGCACGCTGTAGCCCTGCCCCGGCTCAGACACGGTAGCGGCGCAGTGCCGGTACCGCGGCGGCCAGGGTGAGCATCACGGCGACCACCAGCAGGCCGCCGCCCGCCACCGCCGCGCGGGGGCCGAAGACGGAGCCCATCGTGCCGTGCAGGACGTCGGCCAGGCGGGGGCCGCCCGCGACGACCACCGTGAACACGCCCTGCATGCGGCCGCGCATCTCGTCGGTCGCCGCGGACAGCAGGATCGCCCCGCGGAAGACCATGGAGACCATGTCGGCGACCCCGGCCGCCGCGAGGAACGCCGCGGCCACCCACAGATTGCGGCTCAGCCCGAACCCGGCGACGGCCACGCCCCAGCCGACGACCGCGCCGATGACCATCCAGCCGTGCCGGCGCGCCCGGGAGAACGTGCCGGAGAACAGGCCGCCGGCCACCGCGCCGATGGGGATCGCCGCGAACAGCAGACCCAGCGCGAGCCCCTCGCCGTACGAGGCGTACGTCTGGGCGGCGAGCTGCGGGAACAGGGCGCGCGGCATGCCGAGAACCATCGCGACGATGTCGGCGAGGAAGGACAGCAGCAGCACCTTGTGCCCGGCGATGTAACGGAACCCGGCCGCGATCTCCCGCCAGCCCGCGCGGCGCGCGCCCGAGCCGGACAGCGGCGGCAGGGAGGGCAGCCGGTAGACCGCCCACACGGTGACGCACAGCGCCAGCGCGTCGACGAGGTACAGCTCGGGCAGCCCGATGAGGGGGATGAGGACGCCCGCGAGCAGCGGCCCCACCACCTGGCCGGTCTGCATGACGGTCGAGCCGAGGGCGTTCGCGGCGGGCAGTTCCCCGGCGGGGACCAGCCGTGCGATGGAGGCGTTGCGGGCCGGTGCGTTCAGGCCCCAGAACGCCTGTTGCAGGGCGAGCAGCGCCATCAGCACCACCACCGACTCCAGTCCGGTGACGGCCTGGACCCAGAACAGCAGCGAGGTGACGGCTATGCCGCAGTTGGTGACCAGGAGCAGCTTGCGGCGGTCCACGGTGTCGGCGACCGCGCCGCCCCACAGCGCGAACACGATCAGCGGCAGCAGACCGGCGAGGCTCGCGGCGCCGACCCACGCCGAGGACTTGGTGATGTCGTAGATCTGCTTGGGCACGGCGACGGCGGTGAGCTGGCTGCCGACGGCCGTGACGATGGTCGACGACCACAGACGGCGGTAGGCCGGGATCCGCAGCGGACGGGTGTCCATCGCCCAGCGGCGCCAGCCGCGCCGGGGCGGGGGCGGCGCCGTGGCGGGGGTATCGGTCCGGGGCTCGGTGCTGCTGCTCTCGCTCGTGTCCACGGGCTTCCTGGTCGCTCGTCAGATTCCTGAGATCTTTGCTTGTTACACCTTTCGGTGCGGCTTCACTATCCCAGGACCGGCGGCGGACGCCGAACGGTTTGTTCCGGGCACCTCTGTCTCAGGCTCCGGTGACGAGCAGGGCGCCGAGCGCGATCATGGTCGCGGCGACCAGGCCGTCCAGCACCCGCCAGGCGGCGGGCCGGGCGAGGAACCGGCCGAGCAGCCGGGCCCCGAAGCCCAGGGCGGCGAACCAGCACAGGCTGGCGCAGGCCGCACCCAGCCCGAACGTCCAGCGCAGTGGGCCCCGGTCGGCGGCGAGCGACCCGAGCAGGAAGACGGTGTCGAGGTAGACGTGCGGGTTGAGCCAGGTCATCGCCAGACAGGTGAGCACCGCCCGCCTGCGTGAGCCCGCCGCCTCGCCCTCCGTCCGCAGACCGGCGCCCGGCCGGAAGACCCGGCGGGCGGCGAGGGCGCCGTAACAGAGCAGGAAGGCTCCTCCGACCAGCCCCACCGCCTTCAGCGCTCCCGGCCATGCCACCACGGCCGCGCCGACCCCGCCGACACCGACCGCGATGAGCAGCGCGTCGGACAGGGCGCAGATCCCGACCACCGCGAGGACCGCGTCCCGGCGGATCCCCTGGCGCAGGACGAAGGCGTTCTGGGCGCCGATGGCGACGATGAGCGAGAGACCGGTGCCGAATCCGGCCGCGGCGGCGGCGAGGCTGCTGGACATGGGGTCGACGCTAAGGGCGCGATCATTGGAGGTACAGCTAAAGATTTTTATGTAGCCTTAGCCGGGCTAATGATGAGGGAGGGCGAATCCCGGTGATCTCCGAACTCCCCCTCGACCAGGTGCGCACCCTGCTCGCCGTGGTGGACGAGGGCACGTTCGACGCGGCGGCCGCCGCCCTGCACGTGACGCCGTCGGCGGTCAGCCAGCGGGTCAAGGCGCTGGAGCAGCGCACGGGCCGGGTCCTGCTGCTGCGCACCAAACCGGTGCGGCCCACCGAGTCCGGCGCGGTGCTCGTACGGTTCGCCCGGCAACTGGCCCGGCTGGAGCGGGACGCGCGCGGTGAGCTGGGACTGAGCGGCGCCGGGGAGCCGACGCGGGTCTCGGTGGCGGTCAACGCGGACTCGCTGGCGACCTGGTTCCTCGGGGCTCTCACCCGCCTGCCGCCGGAGCCCCGGATCTGTCTGGAGCTGCGCCGCGAGGACGAGGACCACACGGCGGCGCTGCTGCGCGAGGGCCTGGTGATGGCCGCGGTGACCTCCTCGCCCGACCCGGTACCGGGCTGCTCGGTGCGCGCGCTCGGCCGGATGCGCTATCTCGCGGTGGCCGAGCCGGAGTTCGCCGAGCGGTATCTGCGCGGGCCGCTGCCGGAGGTGCTCGCCGAGGCGCCGGTGGTGGTCTTCGACCGGCGTGACGACTTCCAGGACGGCTTCGTACGGAGCCTGCGCGGCGGGCGCGGTGCCGCGAGCGCACTGCGGCACTACGTGCCGACCTCGGAGGGCTTCGCCGAGGCCGTCGCCGCGGGGCTCGGCTGGGGGATGGTGCCCGAGCCGCAGGCGGATCCGCTGCTGCGGGCCGGGCGGGTCGTGGAGTTGGCGCCGGGGCGGCCGGTGGACGTGCCGCTGTACTGGCAGCAGTGGAAGCTGGACTCGCCCGCGCTGGCGGCGGTGGCGCGGGCGGTGGGGGCGGCCTCGGAGGGCGCGCTGAAGGCTTCGCGGTGACGTTCCGGCGCCGGGCGGGATCGGCAACCGCGTGCCCTCAGGCGCCTTCGGGCCCGCCCGCCGCGCGGACGGCCGCCATGACGGGTCCCGCGACGCTCGCCTGGGCCAGGTACTTGGTCGCGGTGTGCGTCCACAGGCCGTCGGAATCGATCCGGTCGGTCACCGGGAGGCAGCCGTGGGCGTTGGGGAGCACGTCGTCCTCCAGGCGGGGGCGTGGGACGACGATGTCGTCGCCGTCCCAGAAGTTCAGCCAGCGTTCCACGCAGCCGGGCACGGCCGGGGGCTGGGGCAGCAGTCGGGGGCGCACGACGGCACGCATCCCGATCGGTGAGCCCAGGGTGACGAACAGCGGTACCGGTCCCCGGTGGTGCTGGAGGGCCTCCATGGCGACGACGCTGCCCAGGGAGTGGGCCACGACGACGGCGGGTCGGGTCGCGTCCAGCCGGTCCAGGACGCGCTCGCGTATCCGCCGGTCGAGGGGGATCCCGGCGGCGTCGTGCTCGGCCCTGGCGAGGTAGCGGGTGAGCTGGGCGAGGTGGCCTGCCATGAGCCGGCCGCCGGCCCACTGGCCGGCCCGTCGCAGCCCGGGCAGGGCGAGCAACGTCGTACAGACGTTCACGATCCGGCGGAGCAGTTCGCCGGGGCTCTGCGTCCGTCCCGGCGGGCGCAGTTCGGCGCGCGCGTGTTCCAGGATGCGGCGCTCGCGCGGATCCGGCCCGAGTTCGAGCCGTACCTCGATCAACTCGTCGAGCAGGTTGCGCAGTTCCTCCGCGTCGGCCGGGTCGGTGCCCGCGACGCCCTGGGGCCGGCGGGCGGCGAGGAGATCGCCGTAGTAGGCGAAGGCCGGTTCGGCGAGGCGGTCCAGGGACGGTGGTGCGGCCTCCCCGGAGTGGTCCGCCTTCCGGGCGCCCACGGCCAGCGCCGCGAGCCATGCCGCGCACTCGGCCCGGGGATCGCGTGCGCCGCCGATCCCGTGCACGAACACCAAGGCCGGTCTCACGCCCGTGTCCCTCCCCCTCGGACCACCGCCCGCCCCACCCGTTCAGGCTCAACTGGTCGGCACGGAACAGGAGTTGGCGCGACCGTGCGACCTGAGGAGGGTCGAGAGTAGCAAGAGCGGCCGCAGTCGTGGACCCGTGCGGGCGAGGGCGTCCGGAACCATGCGGCTCGGTTGTTTCACCCGGCATCCATCGGTCACCCGCATGGGGCGAGATTTTCGACATGACACGGACGACACGGACGACTTCGATCGCAGGTGAACTTCGATGGACAACTGGCGCAACCACGCCGCGTGCCGTCACGAGGACCCCGACCTCTTCTTCCCGGTCGGCACCACCGGACCCGCCCTGTGGCAGGAGCGGCAGGCCAAGGCGGTCTGCGGACGCTGCCCGGTCCGGGACCAGTGCCTGGACTGGGCGATGGACACGGGGCAGACCCTCGGGATCTGGGGCGGTACAACGGAAGGCGAACGCCGCGCACTCAGGCGGCGCGCGAGCTCCCGCCGACGCTCGGGCTGACCGACGCCCGGGCTGACCGACGCCCGGCTGTCGTGAGCCACCCCTGCGGGGTCGGGCCCGACCGGCTCGTCAGCCGCCGGTGCGGCGCAGGGGGCCCCACTGCCTCTCCTGGCGGGCCACCGCGGCCTCGGCCTCCTCGATCACTTCGGGGGCGATCCGGCAGAGGGGCTCCACGTGGGTCACGAGCGGCTCGTTGTCGGGCCCGCGGCCGGCCTCCCGGCCCGTGAGGACCCAGGGCCGGACGCCGGGACCCTTCTCCCGTGGCAGGTGCGCGTAGTCGTACAGGCGGCGCGCCACCCACAGCTCCACGGAGCGGTCCTGCCACCAGTCCTCGACGTCGAGCGGGCTGGCGGACAGTCCCGGCATCTCGACTCCGGTGAGCTCGTCGGTGCTGGAGGTGGCGGCCAGGTCGACGTCGGGCCCGCGGGACCAGCGCACATAGAGGGCCCGGTGCCGCTCGACCAGGTCGGTCAGCTCGGTGATCGTGTGTACGACCGGAAGGCCGTCCCCTGCGCCCATGGCACGGCCTCCCTCGCCGGCTGCGTCGGGTCCGTCGGGCTCCGGGGTACCCACACGGCGCGGATGAAAGCGGAGGCAGCGCGTCCGCCGCGCTGTCCCACCGCGCCGTCCCCCCTCACTGATCGTCCGGCGGCGGCACGCCGGGCAGCCGCAGCGTGAAGACGGCGCCCGCTCCGGGCTCGCTCCCCGCCTCCGCGGTACCGCCGTGCGCGGCGACCAGATGACGGACGATGGCCAGTCCCAGCCCGCTGCCGCCGGTACGCCGGCTGCGGGACTTCTCGGCCCGCCAGAACCGGTCGAAGACGTGCGGCAGGTCGTCCGGCGCGATGCCGGTGCCGGTGTCGGCCACGGTGAAGACGACCCGGTCGCCGTCGCGGCGGGCGGCCAGGGTGACGGTGCCGTCGGCGGGCGTGTGCCGCAGGGCGTTGGAGACGAGGTTGCCGAGCGCCTGCCGCATCCGCACCGGGTCGGCGTCCAGCCACGGCTTTCCGTCGCCCTCGGCCCAGGGCTCCGTGCGCAGGGTGACCCCGGCGGCGTCGGCGGCGACCCGGTGGGCGGCGGCGACCTGGTCGAGCAGGTCGTCGGAGCGGACCGGCTCACGGTGCAGGCGCAGGGTGCCCGCGTCGGCGGCGGCCAGGTCCTGGAGGTCGTCGATGATCCGCTGGAGCACCACGGCTTCCTCGTGCAGCGAGGAGAGCAGCGCCGGATCGGGGGCGACGACGCCGTCCCGGGTGACCTCCAGCCAGCCGCGGATGTTCGTCAGCGGACTGCGCAGTTCGTGCGCGATGTCGCTGACCATGGCCTTGCGCTGGGCCTCCAGCCGCTCACGGCGCTCGGTCAGGTCGTTGAACGCCTCCGCGAGGATGCCGGTCTCGTCCCGGGTGGTCACCGGGACCCGTACATGCAGCTCGGGCGGCTGCTGGGCGGCCGCGGTCAGCGCGCGCAGGGGCCGTACCAGCCGGACGGCGACCACCGCGGTCACGGCGACGGTGACGGCGAGGACCAGCCCGGCCGCGCCGACGATCTTGGCCTTGTTGGCCGGGGACATGTCGAACCGGGGCGCCGGCCGGTCGCCGATGCCGAGGAACAGTTCGGCGGCGGGTGCCACATAGGGGTCGAGCTGTGCGCGCAGCGCGCTGTCGGCGCAGGGCTGCGCCTGTCGTGCGGACTTCGTCTTGCCCAGCTTGTCGAACCCCGCCACGACGTACCGGTTCGGCTTGGCCGGGTCGGGTGAGACGAATTCCGGTCTGCCGAAGTCGTGGCCGTTGCGCAGCAGACAGGTTCTGGTGCCTTCGGCGAGCGCGTCGACGGCCTTCTTCTCGGTGGCGGTGGGGGTGATCAGCATGTAGTAGCCGCACTCCTCCGGCAGGTAGGCCGACCGCGGGCTCCCGTCGGAGTCGCTGAGGACGGGGCGTCCGCCGGGGGCCCGCCGGACCGTGACCTCGACGCCCTGCGAGGCGTAGCACTGCCGCATCTTGTCCGCGAGGGCGTCCATCCGCTCGCGTTCGCCCGTCGTGAGCCGGTACGGGCCGACGGCACGCGGATCGACGCCGCTGAGCTGTGCGCCGGGCTCGCTGTAGGTGTCGGTGTGCAGGGGGTCGACCGTGGCGGCGGCGCCCAGCGGCAGGGCGGTGCCGTGCGGGGCGGAGTCGGCGATCAGGACGCGGTCGGCGGTGGTCAGGGCGATGCGCCGGCCCGTCTTCACGGCCAGGGCGCGGACGGTGCCGTCGACCCCCTTCCAGCTCGGGTGAGTGGCGGCGTATCCGCTGAGCCGGGCCAGGATCTTCATGTCGGCGGCGAGGTCCTGCCCCTGCTCCTCGCGCAGCGCGCTGGTGGTGGTGGTCACGGCCAGCCAGGCCGTGGCCGCCACGGAGCACACGGCGATCAGGGCGGACACGGACAGCAGCCGGACCAGCAGCCGTTTGCGTACGGGGATGCGCCGCTTCCGGGGCTGCCCTCGCCTCACGGACGGCCGCCGCTGAGTTTGTAGCCGACGCCGAACACGGTCAGCAGCCGTACCGGGTGGCGCGGGTCGGCCTCGATCTTCTTGCGCAGGTTCATGATGTGGACGTCGACGGCCCGCTCGGTGGAGGCCCGGTCGAGACCACGGGTGAATTGCAGCAACTGCCTCCGGGTGAAAACCCGTTCCGGTTCACCGGCCATGGCCAGCAGGATCTGGAACTCGGCCGGGGTGCACTCCACCGGCAGCCCGTCGCAGCGCACCTCGTGCCGCCTCGGGTCGACGGCGATCCCGCCGGCGCGTACGACGGGGTCCTCCGGTACGTCGACGGCTCGCCCGCTGCGCCGCAGGACCGTGCGGATACGGGCCATCAGCTCGCGCGGGCTGTACGGCTTGGTCATGTAGTCGTCGGCGCCCAGCTCCAGGCCGAGCAGGAGGTCGTCCTCCTCGGAGCGGGCCGTCAGCATCAGCACGGGCGTGTTGTCGTCGCTGGAGCGCAGCACCCGGCACACCCCGAAGCCGTCGACCACCGGCAGCATCAGGTCCAGGACCACGAGGTCGGGTCTCAGGCTGCGGGCGGCGTCCAGCGCGGCGGCCCCGTCGTGGACCACGGTCGCGGTGTGGCCCTCCGCGAGCAGGGAACGGCGTATCAGTTCGGCCTGCATCTCGTCGTCCTCGGCGACCAGCACATGTGCGCACATTCGGCGGATCCTAAGCCGGTCAGAGGGCGAGCCAGTCGGCGTACCCCATGACGACGACGGGGTGCCGGCCCGGGTCCAGGGTGTGCAGCAGGTCCTTCATGTGGGCCTTGGCGACGCTGACGCAGCCGTGCGTGGGGCCGCCGTGGTCGACGTGGATCCAGATGCCGCCGCCGCGGTCCGCGCCGAGGGGGCGGGTCCAGTCGAGGGGCGAGGTGCCGGGCCGGCGGTTGTAGTTGATGGCGATGACGTAGTCGAAGGCGCCGTCGAGCGGCTCGCCCTCGAAGCCGGTGCCGGGTGAACTGAACCCGCCCGACCGGGTGTACGGCAACCGGCTGCCGGGGTCGGGGAGCAGGCCGCCGGAGTCGGTGAGGGAGTAGACGCCGAGGGGTGAGCGCAGATCCCCGGCCATGTGGTGGTCGCTCCAGCCCCGCAGGGCGTTGTGCGCGGGCCAGCTCGGGCCTGCCTCCCAGCCGAGGTCGGTGTTTTTGTACAACACCACGGTGGACTGCGGTGAGTTCTTGCCGCGTCCGGTCACGACGATCGCCTGCCGTGACCGGCCGGGTATCGCCGCCGTCAGTTTCGGCCCGAGGCCGGGTATGCGCTGCGGGGCGGCCTGCGCGGTGACCCCCGGTGCGGGCGTGGCCGGCCGCGGCGGGGCGGCGGTCGTCCAGCGGGGGTTCGCCGCGGCACCGCCGCCGCAGCCACTGAGCACGAAGGGGGTCGCGAGCAGTGCGACGGCGGTCCTGCGATTGATCATGAGTCGAACCTTGGCCGACAGTTGTGAGGAACTGGTCAGCTTCTAGGATCGTCCGGGCTTACCGGGTTGGTAGAGCCAGGTGTTGAACAACGTGTGGAGGTCCTTGCCCGATACCCGCTCGGCCAGCGCGACGAACTGTGCGGTGGTGCCGTGCCCGTCGCGCCGCTCGGCCGTCCAGGCGCGCAGGATGCGGAAGAACGTGGAGTCGCCGACGGCCCGCCGCAGTTCGTGCAGGGTCATGGCGCCGCGGTCGTAGACGGGGGTGTCGAAGATGTGCTCGCCGCTGCCGGGGTTGCCGGGCGGGAACGCCCACAGGCTGTTGCTCGCCGGGCGGGTGTAGAGCGCGTCGAAGGACTTCTGTGCGCTGTCGCCGCCGTGCTGCTCGCTGTAGAGCCACTCGGCGTAGGTGGCGAAGCCCTCGTTGAGCCAGATGTCCTTCCAGGTGGTGAGCGAGACGGAGTCGCCGAACCACTGGTGGGCGTTCTCGTGGACGAGGGTGCTCACGTCGGGTGCCCGGTCGTAGACGGGCCGGGACTGGGTCTCCAGGGCGTAGCCGACGCTGTGCGCGTGGTCGACGATCGAGCCGGCGGCGCGGAAGGGGTAGGGGCCGAAGACCTTTCTCTCCCACTCCAGGACGGACGGCAGCTTCTTCAGCACGGGCGCGGCGGCGCTCGCCTCGCGGGAGTCGACGGCGTTGTACACCTGGATGCCGTCGCGGGTGGTGTACCGCTCGACCTTGAACTTGCCGACGGTGGCGGTCGCCAGGTAGGCGGCCATCGGCTCGGTCTGGCGCCAGCGGAAGGTGGTCCTGCCGTGGGCGGTGGACTGCCCGAGGAGGACGCCGTTGGAGACGGCGGTGCGGCCCTGGGGAACGGTGACGGTGATGTCGTAGGAGGACTTGTCCTGGGGGTGGTTGTTCGCCGGGAACCAGGTCATCGCGCCCTGTGGCTCGCCGGCGACGAACGCGCCGTCGTCGGTGCGGATCCAGCCGTCCGCGGAGCCGTCCGGGTCGGTGACCGACTCGGGGGTGCCCTGGTAGGCGACGGTGACCTTGAAGTCCTGGCCCTCGCGCAGGGCGTGGCGCGGGGTGACGACGAGTTCCTGGCCGTTCCTGCTGAATCCGGCGGTACGGCCGTCGACCGTGAGGCCGGTGACGTTCAGGCCCTTGAAGTCGAGGTCGAAGCGGGCCAGCCGCTGGGTGGCGCGGGCGGTGAGGACCGCCTTGCCCCGCAGCTCCCGGGTGCCGGTCTCGTAACGGAGCGTCAATCCGTAGTGCCGGACGTGGTAGCCGCCGTTGCCCGCGAGCGGGAAGTACGGGTCGCCCACGCCGGACGAGCCGTTGGTCCCGGCCGCGGCGGGCCCGGCTGCCGCGACCAGCGCCGCGAGGGCGAGGGGGACGGTGGTGAGCACCGCCCGGCGGCTCAGGACAGCTGTGCGTCTTGCGGCGGCCTGCTGTCGGGGTGACGTCACATGCGCTCCTTGTGGGGTGGCTGTGATCAATTACCGACACACTAGGCGCGTCACCGCTCGCTTTTCACCCTCCTTCAGGTCAAGTCACGCCGCGTCGCCGACGGGGCGGCGGGTGTCGCCGCAGTACGCTCGCGGCACCGATCGCGACCCGAGAGGGGCCCCACCGTGAGCGTGCGCGTGCGCCGGATCTACGAAACACCCGAGCCCGACGACGGCCTGCGCGTCCTGGTCGACCGGCTCTGGCCGCGCGGCGTGTCCAAGGACGCGGCGCACGTGGACGAGTGGCCCAAGGGCCTCACCCCGTCGGACGAGCTGCGCCGCTGGTACCACGGCGGCGAGGGCTCGTACGAGGAGTTCCGGCAGCGGTACGAGGCGGAGCTGGACGCCCCCGAGGCCGCCGAACTCCTCGACGGCCTCAGGGAGTCGGCCCGCAAGGGGCCGGTCACCCTCGTCACCGCGTCCAAGAACCTGGAGGAGGGCCATGTCGCGGTACTGGCCCGGCTGCTGGGCAAGTGACGTGCGGTCACTCCCGGGGTCGACGGTGTCTCAGGCCGTCTGCCGGGCCGCCGCCCGGCCCGCGGCCCGGCCCGAGAACAGGCAGCCGCCGAGGAAGGTGCCCTCCAGCGCGTTGTAGCCGTGGACACCGCCGCCGCCGAAGCCGGCCACCTCGCCCGCCGCGTACAGCCCGCCGATCGGCTGACCGTCGGCGCCCAGGGCGCGGGAGTCCAGGTCGGTCTGGATGCCGCCGAGGGTCTTGCGGGTCAGGACGTGCAGCTTGACGCCGATCAGCGGTCCGGCCGCCGGGTCGAGGATGCGGTGCGGGGTCGCGACCCGGCCGAGGCGGTCGCCGATGTAGCGGCGGGCGTTGCGGATGCCCTGGACCTGGGAGTCCTTGCTGTAGGGGTTGGCGATCTGGAGGTCGCGGGCCTCGATCTGGCGCCGTACCTCGGCCGCGTCCAACAGCGGCTTGTCCGTCAGCCCGTTCATCTTCTCCACGAGCTTCTCGAGGGTGTCGGCGGTCACGAAGTCGGCGCCGTGGCGCACGAAGTCCCGCACCGGGCCGGGGGCGCCCTTGCCGAGGAGGCGGTCGCGCAGGACGGCCTTGCGGTCCTTCGCGGTGATGTCGGGGTTCTGTTCGGAGCCCGACAGCGCGAACTCCTTCTCGATGATCTTGCGGGTGAGGATGAACCACGAGTGGTCGTGGCCCGCGATGTCCTCGGTGGTGCGCAGGTGTTCGAGCGTACTGAGCGTGTCGTAACCGGGCAGGCAGGGGTCCGGCAGGCGGCGGCCGAGGGCGTCCAGCCACAGGGAGGACGGGCCGGGCAGGATCCGGATGCCGTGGCCGGGCCAGATCGGGTTCCAGTTCTGGATGCCCTCGGTGTAGTGCCACATGCGGTCCCGGTTGACCAGCCGTACGCCCGCCTCGGCGCTGATGTCGAGCATGCGGCCGTCGACGTAGGCGGGGACGCCGGTGACCATCTCGGCGGGGGGCGTGCCGAGCCGCTCGGGCCAGTAGCGGCGGACGATGTCGTGGTTGCCGCCGATGCCGCCGCTGGTGACGATCACGGCCTGGGCGGTCAGCTCGAAGTCGCCGACGCGGTCGCGGTTGGAGGCCACGCCGCGCGGCGAGTCGTCGTCGGCCAGGACCGTGCCGCGCACCCCGCGTACCGTCCCGTCCTCGATGACCAGCTCGTCCACCCGGTGCCGGTGGTGGAAGGTGAGCAGCCCGTCGCGGGCGGCCTGCTCGGCGTACCGTGCGAAGGGCTCGACGACGCCGGTGCCGGTGCCCCAGGCGATGTGGAAGCGGGGTACGGAGTTGCCGTGCCCGTCGGCCCGCAGGCCGCCGCGCTCGGCCCAGCCGACCGTGGGCAGCAGCGTGATGCCGTGCCCCCCGAGCCAGGACCGCTTCTCCCCCGCCGCCCACTCGACGTAGGCGCGCGCCCAGCGCACCGCCCAGGAGTCCTCGTCGTCGTGCCGGTCGAACCCGGCACTGCCCTGCCAGTCGTTCCAGGCGAGGTCGAAGGAGTCCTTGATGCCGAGGACGCGCTGCTCCGGGGAGTCGACGAGGAAGAGCCCGCCGAAGGACCAGAACGCCTGGCCGCCGAGGTTGGCGGCGTTCTCCTGGTCGAGCAGGGCGACCCGCCGGCCCCGGCTGGTGAGTTCGTGCGCCGCGACCAGGCCCGCGAGGCCCGCTCCGACGACGATGACGTCCGCGTCCATGACGACCGTTTTCCTTCCCTATACGACTCGTTCGGGGGCGCTGCCACCGGTCAGCAGCGCGGTCAGCAGTTGCCCCAGCCAGGCTCGGGCGGCCTCCACGTCCCGGTCCAGCAGGAGTTGCGTGGTGACTCCGTCGTACGCGGCGACCACGGCGTGGGCGGCACCCTCGGCGTCGCCGAGCACGGCGGGGAGTTCGGTGTGGCCCCGGGCCCGGGAGAGCCGGTCGGCGATCGCCCGGCGCAGTCGGGTCCGGTGTTCCAGGAGGGCGTGGGCGACGTCCGGGTCCCGGGCGGCGTGCACCAGGAAGTCCGTCTTCACCAGCAGCCAGTCCACGTCGAGCAGCAGCACCTCGGTGACCCGGTCCACGGAGGCGGGCACGTCGAGGTCGGGTCCGTCGAGGGCGAGGGCGTCCGCCACCTGTCCGGCGATGAGGTCGGCCCGCACCCGGTAGAGGGCGAAGAACAGCTCGTCCAGGGTGGCGAAGTTGGAGTAGAAGGCGCCCCTGCTGAAGCCGGCGGCCTCGCAGACCTCCTCGATCGAGACCCGGCCGAAGCCCTTGGCGGCGAACACGGTGAACGCGGCGTCGAGCAGCCTGGCCCGGGTGTGCACCCGGCGCCTGGTGACGCGCTTGGCCGCCGTCTCCTCCACTGCCGTGCCCACCTCCCGTTCGATACACGAATGTATCCGATACATCTCTGTATCCAAAGACCTGCGGAACCCTTCGGTCGACCCCGCTTCGATCATGGGAACATATTTTCGATTCAGGGGTACGCTGGACCCCATGGCCACGCACCACCTCCAGGGCTCCCTCTTCGACCAGACCGACGAGCTGCGGCTGGGCCCCCTGGGCGGCCTGCGCCGCACCGAGCTGGGCTCCGGCGCCTGGATCGACGTGCTGCCCGGCTGGCTGAGCGGCGCAGACGCGCTGTTCGAACAGCTGGCGGCCGAGGTGCCGTGGCGCGCCGAGCGCCGCAAGATGTACGACAACGTGGTGGCCGTACCGCGCCTGCTCGCCTTCTACGGCGCCGACGACCCGCTGCCGCACCCCGTGCTCGCCGAGGCCCGCGGCGCGCTCTCCCGGCACTACGCCGACGAGCTGGGCGAGCCGTTCACCACCGCCGGGCTGTGCTTCTACCGCGACGGCCGGGACAGCGTGGCCTGGCACGGCGACCGGATCGGGCGGGGCGCGCATGCGGACACCATGGTGGCGATCCTGTCCGTGGGCGCGCCCCGGGACCTGCTGCTGCGCCCGGCACACAGGGGCGGCGCGAGCGTCCGGCGACCGCTGGGCCACGGCGACCTGATCGTCATGGGCGGTTCCTGCCAGCGGACCTGGGAGCACTGTATCCCCAAGACCACCCGGGCCACGGGCCCACGCATCAGCGTCCAGTTCCGCCCGCACGGCGTGCACTGAGCCGGACGGAACGCGGTCGTCCCCCGGCCCGCGAGCGCCTGCTGCGCCTCGGGGGTGCCGCTGGTCGTCGACGCGCTCGCCCTGAATCCCCTCCCCCAATGGCTGCGACTGCGCGCGGCCGGCTGGTGCTGGGTGCCGGCGATCCTCGGGTGGCTCGACCGGCCGCGCGCCCGGCCGGAGGAGGACCCGCGGCGGCCGGACCAGGGCGTACCTGACCGTCGCCGCCCTGCCGCTGTACGTGCCGCACCGGCGCCGGCATGCGGGCCGCCCCGCGGGCCGCCGCGCCCGCGTGATCTGCTTTGCTGTCCCCGACGGTCAGGCACCTCACCACCGGGGACGCACATGCGGGCAGACGTACGCCAGGTCGCCGACGGCACCTACCTGGTGCACGGCAGCGACACCAACTGGGTGATCCTCCGGGACGGCGACGCGTTCACGCTGGTGGACACCGGCTACCCCGGCGACCGGCAGCGGTTGCTCGCCTCCCTCGAAGCGGTGGGCGGCGGGCCCGAGGCCGTCGTGGCCGTGCTGATCACCCACGCCCACAACGACCACATCGGCTCGGCCGAGTACCTGCGCACCGCCCACGGCACGCCCGTCCTCCTCCACCCGGCCGAAGTCCCGCACGCCCGCCGGGACTTCCTCCAGCAGGTGTCCGTGGGCGAGGTGCTGCGCAACGCCTGGCGGCCGGGCGTGCTGCCGTGGGCGGTGCGGGTGCTGCGCTCCGGCGGCACCGAACAGCATCCCGTGACCGCTCCGCAGGCGTTCCCGGCCGACGGCCCGCTCGACCTGCCGGGCGGGCCCGTCCCCGTGCACACGCCGGGCCACACCGACGGGCACTGCGTCTACCACCTGCCCGGGACGGGCGTCCTCGTCTCCGGCGACGCCCTGGCGAGCGGACACAGCACCTCTCGCGTCCGGGGTCCGCACCTGCTGCCCGGCATGTTCCACCACGAGCGGGCCCGCGCGGTCTCCTCGCTGGAGACCATCGAACGCCTCGACGGTGACATCCTGCTGCCGGGGCACGGACCGGTCCACCACGGGCCGGTACCGGAAGCCGCCCGACTGGCGCGGGAACGCGCCCAGGCCTCTTGAGGTTCCTGACATGGCCTTGCAGATCAGCGCCACCAACCCGGAGCACCCCGCGCTCCTGCTCGAACTCCCCTGGGGCACGCCCCTGGAGGAGTGGCCCGAGAAGTACCTCGTACCGCTGCCCCGGGGCATCTCGCGGCACGTCGTGCGGTACGCCCGGGCCGGGGACGAGGTGATCGCCGTCAAGGAACTCGCGGAGCGGCCCGCGCTGCGCGAGTACGAGCTGCTGCGCGACCTGGACCGGCTGGGCATCCCCGCGGTGGATCCCCTCGCGGTGATCACCGGGCGCACCGGCCGGACGGGCGACCCGCTGGAGCCGGTGCTGATCACCCGGCACCTGGGCGGCTCGATGCCGTACCGCTCGATGTTCGAGACGACCATGCGCCCGGCCACCATGCACCGTCTGATGGACGCCCTGGCGGTGCTGCTGGTGCGGCTGCACCTGGCCGGGTTCGCCTGGGGCGACTGCTCGCTGTCCAACACGCTGTTCCGGCGGGACGCGGGCGCCTACGCGGCCTACCTGGTGGACGCCGAGACCGGTGATCTGCACCCGCGGCTCAGCCCCGGCCAGCGGGAGTACGACCTGGACCTCGCCCGTGTGAACATCAGCGGCGAGCTGCTGGACCTGGAGGCTTCGGGCGCGCTGCACCCGTCGGTGGACCCCGTCGAGTTCGGTCACGAGATCTGCACCCGGTACCGCGGCCTGTGGGAGGAGCTGACCCGCATCTCCGTGTATCCGGCGGGCAAGTACCACTACATAGAGCGGCGCATACGCCGGCTCAACGACCTCGGTTTCGACGTGGCCGAGATGCAGATCGAGCACTCCTCCACCGGCGACACGGTCACCTTCGTGCCGAAGGTCGTCGACGCCGGCCACCACCAGCGCCAGTTGCTGCGCCTGACCGGCCTGGACACCGAGGAGAACCAGGCGCGGCGGCTGCTGAACGACCTGGAGAGCTGGATGGCCACCCAGGACGACTACGCCCCGGGCGACCCCCTCGCCGCCCGCCCCGAGGTGCTGGCCCACCGCTGGGTGCGGGACGTGTTCCGGCCCACCGTGCGCGCCGTGCCCCACGATCTGCGCGGCTCCATGGACCCGGCGGAGATCTACCACGAGCTGCTGGAACACCGCTGGTACCTCTCCGAGCGGGCCCAGCACGACATCGGTCTGGACACGGCCGTCGAGGACTACATCGAGAACGTCCTGCCCAAGGCCCGTACGACACTGGAACCCACCGTCCCCGAGTAGGGCCGGTCGGTCCCGGAGCAGGGCCGGGTCAGTCGTGCGGGACGACGGCCACCGGGCACTCCGCGTGGTGCAGCACTCCGTGCGCCACCGAGCCGATCCGGGCGCCGACCGCCGTGAGATGCGCGCGGCGCCCCACGACCATCAGCTGGGCCCGGCCGGCCACCGACAGCAGCACCTGTCCCGCGCTGCCCATCTCCACCTGCTCGGCCACCGGCACCTCGGGGAACCGCTGCTGCCACGGCTTCAGCGCCTCGGCGAGCGCCTTCCGCTCGTACGGCTCCAGCCCCCCGGCCTCGTCCAGCAGCTTGAGCGAGCCGGGGCTGTAGGCGAACACGGGCGGCAGGGTCCAGGCGCGTACGGCCCGGAGGGTGGCACCGCGGGCCGCCGCCGCCTCGAAGGCGAAGCGCAGGGCCGCGGCGCTGTCCTCGGGGCCGCCCTGCTGCCCCACGACGACGTCCCGTCCGGCCGCCTCACCCGACGGCCGGTCCCCCGCGCGCACCAGCACCACGGGCCGCGTGGTCTCCGCGATCACCTGCTGCCCGACGGAACCCAGCAGGAACCCGACGACGGCGCCGTGCCCGCGTGAACCCAGCACCAGCATCTCCGCCTCGGCCGCGGCCGCGACCAGCGACTCCACCGTCCCGCCCTCGACTGCCTCGGTCGTCACGGTCAGTTCCGGATGCCGCTCGGCGACGGTCCGCACGGCCTCAGCCAGCGCCGCGGTCACCCACCCGGCCTGGGTGTCCCGGTCGGCGCCGCCCACGGCCTCGTGCCCCCAGGCGTGCACCACCCGCAGCGGCAGCCCCCGGCGTACGGCCTCCCGACCGGCCCAGGCCACTGCGGCGAGGCCCTCCTCCGTGCCGTCGAACCCTGCCGTGATCGGGCGTGCCATGTCCGGGCCTCCTCGTGGATCGCGCCTTGTACGGGTCAGTCTCCCTCGGTGGGCCGAGGCGCTGTACTCGGAGCGCACTGTCCGCGCCGTCCCTGAGCGCGGCGCGGGGATCGAACATACGATGGGCGGGAACCGGTGCCGTGACAACGGGGTGGGAGACGAATGACACAGGCCGCCGACACAGCGCGGACCGTCATCCTGACCGTGGACGACGACCCGGGGGTCTCCCGTGCCGTCGCCCGTGACCTCAGGAGGCGCTACGGAGAGTCCTACCGGATCGTGCGCGCCGAGTCCGGGGAGTCCGCGCTGGACGCGCTGCGCGAACTGAAGCTGCGCGGCGACCTGGTCGCGGTGATCCTGGCCGACTACCGGATGCCGCAGATGAACGGCATCGAGTTCCTGGAACAGGCCCTGGACGTGTATCCGGGCGCGCGGCGCGTGCTGCTGACGGCGTACGCGGACACCAACGCGGCGATCGACGCGATCAACGTCGTCGACCTCGACCACTACCTGCTCAAGCCGTGGGACCCCCCGGAGGAGAAGCTCTATCCGGTGCTGGACGATCTGCTTCAGGCGTGGCGGCACAGCGACTACCGGGCGGTGGCCAGCACCAAGGTCGTCGGGCACCGGTGGTCGGCGAGGTCCTCGGACGTGCGCGAGTTCCTGGCCCGCAACCAGGTGCCGTACCGCTGGTACTCGGTCGAGGAGCTGGAGGGGCAGCGGCTGCTGGCCGTGGCCGGGCAGGACGGGCAGCGGCTGCCGCTGGTGATCACCCCGGACGGTACGGTCCTGGTCGAGCCGGAGGCGCCCGAGCTGGCCGCGCGGGTGGGGCTGGCGACGACCCCGACGGCCGACTTCTACGACCTCGTGGTCATCGGCGGTGGTCCGGCGGGGCTGGGCGCGGCCGTGTACGGGGCCTCCGAGGGCCTGCGGACCGTGCTCGTGGAGCGGTCGGCGACCGGCGGGCAGGCCGGGCAGAGTTCGCGGATCGAGAACTACCTCGGCTTCCCGGACGGCGTCTCCGGTGCCCAGCTCACCGACCGGGCACGGCGGCAGGCGGCCAAGTTCGGCGCCGAGATGCTCACCGCGCGCGAGGTGACGGCACTGGAGGTCAACGGGGCGGCGCGCGTCGTACGGTTCGCCGACGGCTCGGCGATCGCGGCGCACAGCATCATCCTGGCGACGGGCGTGCAGTACCGGCAGCTGGAGGCCGCCGGCTGTAACGACCTGACCGGGTGCGGGGTGTTCTACGGCTCGGCGCTGACCGAGGCCGCCGCCTGCCAGGGGCACGACGTGTACATCGTCGGCGGCGCCAACTCGGCGGGTCAGGCGGCGATGTACCTGTCCAGGTTCGCCAAGTCGGTGACGCTGCTGGTGCGCGGCCCCGACCTGGCGGCGTCGATGTCGCACTACCTGATCCAGCAGATCGACGAGGCCCCGAACATCTCGGTGCGCAGCCACACGGTGGTCGACGCCGCGCAAGGCTCCGACCGCCTGGAGCGGCTGACGCTGCGTGATGTGGCCACCGGGGAGGTCGAACAGGTCGACGCCCAGTGGATGTTCGTGTTCATCGGGGCCGCTCCGCTCACCGACTGGCTGGGCGAGACGGTGCTGCGCGACGGGCGGGGCTTCATCCTGGCCGGACCCGACCTGGGCGCCGACGGCCGGCCGCCGGCGGGCTGGGAGCTGGAGCGGCCGCCGTACCACCTGGAGACCAGCGTGCCCGGCGTGTTCGTGGCGGGGGACGCCCGCGCCGAGTCCGCCAAGCGGGTCGCGTCCGCCGTCGGAGAGGGAGCCATGGCCGTGATGCTCGTCCACCGTTACCTGGAGCAGTCGTGAGCGGGCAGCCGATGCCGTGCAGTCCGCAGGAGGTCGCCTCGCTCTTCCTGTTCGAGAAGCTCGCCCCCGAGCAGCTCGGGCGGCTGTGCGCCGCGGGCCGGGTCGAGCTGTACCAGCCCGGCCCGGTGTACACCGAGGGTGATCCGGCGACCTGCTTCTACGTGATGATCGAGGGCACGGTGGTGCTCTCCCGCCGGGTCGGCGGCGACGACGTGGAGGTCATCCGGACCTCGCAGCGCGGGGTGTACTCCGGCGCCATGCAGGCCTACATCCGGGACCGGGTGCGGCAGGTGTACAACAACTCGATGCGGGTGACGGAGCCGACGCGCTTCTTCGTGCTGCCGGCCGACACCTTCGCCGAGATCATGAGCGAGTGGTTCCCGATGGCCGTCCACCTGCTGGAGGGGCTGTTCTTCGGGACGAAGAGCACGCAGGCCGCGATCGGGCAGCGTGAACGCCTGCTGGCGCTCGGCTCGTTGTCGGCCGGTCTCACGCACGAGCTCAACAACCCCGCGGCGGCGGCCGTCCGGGCCACGGCGACGCTGCGGGAGCGGGTGGCCAAGATGCGGCACAAGCTCGCCGTGATCGCCGAGGGGCCGTTCTCCCGTGAGCAGTTGGCGGATCTGATCGAGATCCAGGAGCGCACGGCCGAGCGGGTCGCCAAGGCTCCGGTGCTCAGCCCGCTGGAGGCCTCGGACCGGGAGGACGCCCTCTCCGACTGGCTGGAGGGCCGCGGCATCGACTACGGCTGGCAGCTCGCGCCGACCTTCGTGCAGGCCGGGCTCGACATCGACTGGCTGGAGCAGGTCGCGGCGGCCGTGGGCGAGGAGATCCTGCCCGGGGCCGTCGGCTGGCTCAACTACACCATCGAGACCGAGCTGTTGATGAACGAGATCGACGACTCCACCAACCGCATCTCGCACCTCGTCGACGCCGCCAAGCAGTACTCGCAGCTGGACCGCGCGCCCTACCGGGTCGTGGACGTCCACGAACTCCTCGACAGCACCCTGCTGATGCTGTCGGGCAAGATCGGCCCGCGCATCGGGGTCGTCAAGGAGTACGACCGCACCCTCCCGGAGATCCCCGCCTATCCGGCGGAGCTCAACCAGGTGTGGACCAACCTCATCGACAACGCGGTCTCGGCCATCAACGACGCGGGCGGGGACGGCACCCTGACCGTGCGGACCGCGCTGGACCACGAGCGGCTCCTGGTGGAGTTCCGGGACACGGGTCCCGGGGTCCCGGCGGAGATCCGCGGCCGCATCTTCGACCCCTTCTTCACCACCAAGCCGGTGGGCCAGGGCACCGGGCTGGGTCTGGACATCTCCTGGCGGATCGTCGTCAACAAGCACCACGGCACCCTCCAGGTGGAGTCGGTGCCGGGCGACACCCGCTTCCAGGTCCTGCTCCCCCTGACCGCCGAGACGCCCGAGGAGGCAGCATGAGCGGCGAGTCCGCGATCGACCCGAGTGTGCCGCCGAGCGGCAATGGCTGCGTGGAGTGCGACGAGGCGGGCGGCTGGTGGTTCCATCTGCGGCGCTGCGCGACGTGCGGGCACATCGGCTGCTGCGACGACTCCCCCGCCAAGCACGCCACCGCCCACCACCGCGCCACCGGCCACCCGGTGATCCGCAGCTTCGAGCCGGGCGAGGCCTGGTTCTGGAACTACGACACCAACGAGGTGTACGACTCCGGTCCCGAGCTGGCCCCGCCGGTCAGTCACCCGGCGGACCAGCCCGTGCCGGGGCCCGCGGGACGGGTCCCGGCCGACTGGGCGAAGACGCTGCGCTGAGTATCTGGCGGCCGGCGCAGTCGAGGGTGTTCAGGTCGACCGCGTCGGCCATCGCCTGCATGCCCTTGTCGTTGGGGTGGAGGTGGTCGCCGCCGTCGAGGAACGGCAGCACGCGCTCCGGGTCGTAGGGGCTGCGCAGGACGTGGTCGAAGTCGGTGACCGCGTCGAACTCCCCGCTGGTGCGGATGAATTCGTTGACTTCCTGCCGTACGGCCTCCCCCGCCGGGTCCCATTCGGGCCAGCCCTTGAAGGGGCCGACGGTCGCGCCGACCACGCATTTCCCGGCCGCGTGCGCCCGGTCGGCGATCTCCCGGTACCCGGCGATCAGGTCCTGGGCGGTGACGCCGGTGTGGGCCTTGATGTCGTTGACGCCCTCGAAGAGGAAGACGGTCCGCGCCCCGGGCTGGGACAGGACGTCCCGGTCCAGCCGGTGCAGAGCACTCTGTCCGGCACCGTCGGCCAGGACCATGTTGCCGGAGATCCCCTCGTTGGCCACCCCCTGGAGCGGGCCGCCGGCCGCGTGGAGGCGCCGGGCGAGGTAGTCGGGCCAGCGGCGGTCGAAGTCGGTGGTGGACTGCCAGCCGTCGGTGATGGAGTCACCGAGGGCGACGACGGCGCCGGTGGCCGCGTGCGGCGGCCGTACGGAGACGGCGTCGAGGTAGAACCAGGAGCCGGTCGTGCCGCTCCAGTGGGCGGCGCTCTCCTCCCCGGTGTGGTCGCCCTGGGTGACGTACGAGGTCTGCATGGCCATGCCGTGACCGGTGGCGGGGCCCGCCGCGTCCGCGCTGTGCAGGCTCACCACCAGGTCGGTCGCGGGGGCCAGGCCGCCGGAGAGCGGATCGCTCCAGACGGTGGCGCCCGCCGGTACGGTGACCGTGCGGGCGCCGTCGAAGGTGAGCCGCCGGTTGCTGCCCCGCCGTAGCGCGGCACCCTGGTCCTGGACCCCCGCGTAGACGCTGTCGAGGGTCAGCGGCCGGTCGCCGAAGGCGTTGGAGAGACGGATCCGCAGGCCGCTCCCGGCGGCGCTGGTGTGCACGACCAGCCGGTAGGAGCGGTCGGCGACGCCGTCGCCCAGCCGGTCGGCGCTCGCCGCCCAGGTGACGACGGCACCGTGCGGGATGACCGTGCCCGATGCCCGGGCGGGCGCCGTCTGGCAGGCGAGGAGGGTCAGCAGGACGGCCGCGAGGCGGCAGCTCCGCGCGCCGCGGCGGGTCGTCATCGGGCGAGGTCCTTCAGTGTGACGGACTCGCCGGGGCGCAGGGTGACCGTCCGGGAGGTGCCCCCGTACGCCACCTCGGTCCTCCGGCCCCCGACGCTCCGGATCCGGGCCTCGGTCGGCTTGCCGTGCTTCCAGCGCAGGTCGACGACGAAGCCGCCCCGCGCCCCCGCTCCGGTGACCGAACCGGAGGCGGCCCAGGCGTCGGGCAGGGCGGGCAGGAGTTCCAGGTGACCGGGGCGGGAGTACAGCAGCATCTCCAGGATCGCGGTCGGGGTGCCGAAGTTGGCGTCGATCTGGAAGATGCCCCGGCCCTGCTCGACCTCGTAGATGTCGAAGAGGTTGGGTGAGCTGCCGTTGCTGCCGTCGCTGGACGGGCGGAGGTTCCGGACGACGAGCTGGTAGGCCTTGTCGGCGTTCTTCAGCCGGGCCCAGCACAGGGCGCGCCAGGCGTTGGCCCAGCCGAAGCTGTCCATGCCGCGTGCGGTGAGCAGGGCGGTGGCGCCCTTGACGATGTCGTCCGGGGTGGAGCCGTCGGGGCGGATCCGGTCGCCGGGGAAGAGGTTGAAGAGCGGCGAGAGGTGGCGGTGGGTGGTCTCGCCGAGGTTGTCCGGGGACATCCACTCCTCCAGCCAGCCGGTCTTGGGGCTCACCACCGGCAGGTAGAGGCGTTCGCGCAGTCCGCCGATGGTGGCGGCGTATCCAGCATCCCTCTTCAGCTCGGCGGCCGCAGTACGGAAGTTGCCGAACAGGATCCAGACCTGTTCCTGGGCATAGGTGTTGCCCTTGGCATCCTGCGGCCCATGCTCCGGCGACCAGTCATGGTCCGCGATCAGCACCTCCTTCCCGTTGTCCAGGGTGGTGGTGAGCAGTCGGGCCTCCCAGAACTGGCAGGCGCCCTTGAGGAGGGGGTAGATCTTCTCCAGGTGGGTGCGGGAGCGCGTGAACTCGTAGTGCTCCCAGAGGTTCTGGCACAGCCAGGCGTTGCCCGCCGGGTGCCACCACCAGCCGAGTCCGCCATAGGGGTTGGTGGAGAAGGCGACGGTCCAGCCGGCGGCCTTCCCGGTGGAGTTGCGGTAGCGGTTGCGGGAGTCCTGGAACAGCCGGTGGGTGAGGTCGGTCCAGGACGGGAGCTGGTCGACGCAGTAGTCGGTGAAGGCGTCGAAGCACTGCGACAGGCCCAGCCGGTCGGCCATCCAGTAGTTCATCTGGATGTTGATGTCGGTGTGGTAGTCGCCCATCCAGTCCGGGTCGTTGCCGTCCAGCCAGACCCCCTGGAGGCCCATCGGCAGACTGTCGCGCGACCCGGCGATCATCAGATACCGGCCGAACTGTGCGTAGGCGGCCTCCAGTTCGGGGTCGGGATCTCCGGTGTCGAAGCGGGCCTGGATCCGCTCCCAGGTGTCCAGCTCGCGCTGCTGTGCCGTCGAGGTGCCGAGCGACAGGTCGAACTGCCCGAACAGGGCCCGGTGGTCGGCCGCGTGGGTACGCAGCAGCGAGTCCGCCGAGTGCCGGGCGGCCGCCTCGGCCTTGGTGCGGGCCAGCGTCGGCGGATCGAGCGACGGGTCACGGTAGTGGGCGGCGGCGTCCGGGGCGTAGTTGGTGCCGCCGCTCAGGACGACGGTCAGTTCCCGGCAGTCGGTGAAGGTGATGTGCGAGCCGCTCACGCGTACGCTGCCGCCGCTGCCGTGGGCGCTGATGGCGGCCCCGTACTTCAGCCCGTTGGCGAAGGACCCGGCGAACGAGTCGGCCTTGCCGCCGGTCTCCCCGTGCGTGCCTTCGAGGGTGATGGTCCCGGTGTAGCGCCCGCCGCCGTCCTGGCCGAAGTGCAGGACGATCACGTCGTCGGGGCGGCTGGCGAACACCTGCCGCCGGTAGGTCACCCCGGAGCGGACGTACGACGTCGTCACCACGCCGTTGCCGAGGTCGAGGGCACGGCGGTAGCCGGAGACGGCGCCCAGGTCGTGGTCGGGGATCTCGACGGTGAGCCGGGCGAGCAGGGTGAGCGAGCCGAAGTCGGCGCGGCCGTAGGGGAACTGGCCGTCGGAGTCGAGGGTGTCGTTGAGCCCGCCGGTCCACAGGGTGGCGTCGGTGACCAGAAGGAGCTCACGACCGGGGTCGTTGCTCGCGAGGGCACCGAGCCGGCCGTTGCCGACGGGCAGGCCCTGCTCGATCATCGAGCCGCCGTCGGCGGGCGCCTGCCACCAGAGCTGATGACGGGACGAGATGAGCGGCTCGGAGGACCGCGAGGGGGCGGCGGTCGCGGTGAAGGAGGGAAGCCCGGAGAGGGCTCCGGTGGCGGCGGCGAGGGCGAGAAGGCCGCGTCGGCTGGGGTGGTTGTCCATGGCGTGATCCTTCGGTGAAGCGCGCCCCGTCAGGGGGCGCGGGGAACTGCGCGACCAGCCGCAGCGGGTCCGCAGTTCCCCTACGGCCTGACCCGACGGAGTGTTCAGCGAGGGGATTTGGGAACGTCGACGCGATCGATGTCCGGCGCGTACCAGGAGCCGCTGTCGATGGTGACCGTGTTCGCACCGGCCTTCAGGGTCACCGGCGCGCTGACCGTGGAAACCGTCCCCCAGTCACCGGTGGACGGGAACGTGTGGCTCGTGCCGGCCCCGGAGCCCGCGGACACCGTGGCCGACCGCGCGTCACCGCTGATGTACGCGATCCTGACCAGGTACGTGCCCGCCTTGTCGACGACGACGTCGTTGAAGGTCAGCTTGCCGCCGAGGTAGAGGTTTCCGACCTTCTTCTGGCCGGAGCAGGCGTCGCAGCCGGTGACGGAGGCGTTGCCGCTCAGGGTGTTGGCGCTCGCCTCGGCCTCATAGCCGGTCGAGGTCGACGCACTGCCCTTCGGGGTCACGGTGAACAGACGCGAGCCGTGCGCGGGCAGCGCCTCGGTGATCTTGTTCTGGAACCCGCCGAGGTCCTCGTGGTTCCAGAGGTCACGAACCGAGGCCTTCCCGGTGAACCCCAGCGCCGTCCAGTCGGCCGTCACCGCCGCGGGCGAATCCGCCAGGTTGAACAGGGCGACCGTGTAGGTGCCGTCGGGGTTCTTCGCGGCCCACACCTGCTGCGGGTCGGACGGGGTGATCGGACGCGCCGGCGGGGTGTCGCCCTGGTCGAGCGCGATCACCTCCTTGTTGGTGAGCAGGGAGAGTCCGTAGGAGTCGAGCTTGGTGAGGTCGTCGCCGGTGAACAGGGGCGACTTGGCGATGGCCCACAGGGTGGCGTAGCTCTGCCGCTCGGCCTTGGTGAGGCCGTCCATGGCGCCGTTGCCGATGTCGAGGGAGTCGAGGTCGTTCCAGCCGCCGGGACCGGCATGCTGCGTCCAGGCGGGGGCGTCGTCCCAGCGGTCGTCGACGGAGTTCTCCCAGCTGACGAGGGTGTTGCAGTAGCACTCGACGTCGGTGTCGATACGCCAGCCGTTGGAGTACTTCTTCCAGTCGGCGGCGTGTCCGATGTCCAGGGACCAGGACAGTTCCAGATGGACGGGGCGGCCGGCTGCGGCGATGGCCTTGTTCCAGGCGGCCACGTCGGCAACGTTGTCGTACTGGTCGCCGCTCTTGCCGGAGCCTGGTCCGACGCCGTCCAGCTTGAGGAAGTCGTAGCCCCAGTCGGCGATCAACTGGGCCTGCGAGTCTATGTACTTCTGCGCGCAGGGGCGGGAGAAGTCGAGCTTGTACGAGCTGTCCCAGCCGTTGGTGGTGCGCAGGTCGCCGTAGACGATGTCGGCGGTGGTGCAGCCGTCGGCGTTCAGGATCGGCGTCTTCCCGTCGCCGTACGCCTCCTTCTCCAGGCCGGCGGGCAGGTAGATGCCGGCCTTGAGGCCCTTGCTGTGGATGCGGTCGGCGACGGCCTTCATCCCGCTGGGGAAGCGCTCGGGATCGGCTTTCTGCCGGCCGTACTGGTCGAACTCGGGTTTCCAGGTGTTGTCGCGCCACCAGCCGGCGTCGATGTTGACGTACTCGTAGCCGTACTTCTTCAGCTTGGCGGCGAGGGCGTCGGTCTGCTTCGTGACGTTGGCCTCGGTCAGGTAGCTGTAGTCGCCGTCCGGGTTGAGGCCGGGGTACTTGGACGACTGCATGCTCCAACTCGACCAGCCCATGTAGGGCTTGGCGGCGGGGGCCGGCGCGGTGGTCCCGGCGTGCGCCGCGGGGGCGACGGTGACGGCGCCGACGGCGAGGGCCAGGACCACCGTGGCTCTCAGGGCGCGTGCGGCCATGACGGAGTACGAGGATGACCGCATGGGTCGGGCCTCCAGGGGATGTCGGGTCAGCGGCTCGGTCGGGGGTCGGGGGCGATGAACGACTGGATCGCGGCGGCCGCGGTGAACGCGTCACGGATGTGGACACCGGCCCAGATCCACCGCTCGGCCGCGGTCAGGGCTCGGACATCGTTGTCGAAGGCGACCGGTAACCCGCGGGTGAGCGCGGCGAGTTCGGCCGACGGCACGTCCCGCCACTCCAGGAAGGGTGGGTAGCGCACCAGGGTCGTGGGCATGGCCGGGAACCTAGGGCCATTACTTTCCGCTGTCAATAAAAGAGGCAGGAGTCAGAACAGTAGCCAGGAGAAAGGCTGTTGAGCAGGGGGGCGGACACGCGAGTGCCCCGCGCCGGGGCGCGGGGCACTCGGGTCGACCGTGGTCCGTCCGCCTCAGTGGCGGGCGGCCGGCGTGTTGGCGGCGGTCACGTTGACCGCGGCCCACGCCTTGTCCACCGTCTTGTACTCGGTGCTGCCGGCGCCGTACAGGTCCTTGGCCGCCTTCAGCGTCGCGACACGCGCGTCGTGGAAGTCGGTGGTGGAGACCATGTAGCGGGTCAGCGCACGGTAGAAGATGGCGGTGGCCTTGGTGCGGCCGATGCCCTTGACCGTGGACCCGTTGGAGGTCGGCGAGTCGTAGTTCACGCCATTGATCTTCTTCTTGCCGCTGCCCTCCGCGAGGAGGTAGTAGGCGTGCGAGGAGACACCGGAACCGGCGTGCACCTCGGTGTAGTACGTGTCCGGCGACCAGTAGTCGATCGTGCCCTCGAGCCGGTCGAGCGACGGGTGGTCCAGGCGGCGCAGGAACTTCTGCGCGAGGCCCAGCTTCTCGCCGATCAGGTAGTCCGGGGTGTCCTTCGCGTTGTTGGCGTAGAACTCCACGTTCGAGCCGAAGATGTCCGCGAGCGACTCGTTCAGCGAGCCGGGCTCGCCGTACTGGTTGCCGTCGGCGTCGACGTAGGTCGGCTCCAGCTTCGCCGTCGCGTCCACCACGCCGTGGGTCAGCTCGTGACCGGTGACGTCGAGGACGACGAGCGGCTTCTTGAACATGTCGCCGTCGCCGTCGCCGTACAGCATGCAGTTGCAGGTCGGGTCCCAGAAGGCGTTGGCGACCTTGCTGCCCCAGTGGACCATCGCGCGGGCGGCCTTGCTGTTGTTGGCGATGCCCTTGCGGTTGAAGGTCTTCTTGTAGAAGTCCAGGGTCTTGGTGACGCCGTACTGGGCATCGGCGGCGGCGCTGGCACGACTGGTGGTCTTGCCGTTGCCCCACACGTCGGTGGTGTTGGTGAACTTCGTGCCCGCGCCGAAGCTCTCCGTGTACTTGCCCTTGGCGTCCCGGGTCTCGGTGCCGTACCGGCTCGGGTCCTTGAGCTGGTAGTGGCCGCGCGAGGTCGCCGTGGTGGTCAGGCCGACGTTGCCCACGAAGAGGGTCTTGCCGGTGCCGTGCGCCGTCGCCGGGTAGTGCGTGGCGCCGGAGACACCCGAGCCGAGCAGGCCGGCCTGGGCGGAGGAGCCGATGCCGGTGGCCGGGTCGATCGTCTCGCCCCGCTCGCGCAGGGTGTCGAGCAGCTTCGGCGACAGGAACTCGTCGCTGTCGGGCGTGTTGCTGCGCACCTTGCCGGTGACGGCGTCGACGACGACCGTCCGCGAGCTGCCGCTGTCGGTCACCGTCACCTGGTAGGCGAGGGCCGAGGCGCCGTTGCGGGCGTCCACCACGAGTTCGGCGGTGCCCGCGTCACCCTTGGCGGTCGCGGCGGCCTTCTGCTCGGCCTGCCGGGCCGTCAGCTTGGCCTGCTGGGAGCCGGCCGGCTTCACCGCCTGCTCGGCCGCCCGGGTGACACCGGTGTAGGCCAGCTGCCGGGACAGGTGGACGACGAGGTCGCCACCGAGCACCGGCATTCCGTTGTGAGTACGGACGAACCGGACGTGGCGGGCGCCCTCCGGGTCGACCATGACGTCCTGCGCGTGGAGCTCGTCGCCCTGCGACACGCCGGTCGCGGAAGCGTGGGCGAACGCGGCGGTCTGCGCCGCCTTCACGACCGAGGCGGTCTTCGTCGCCGACGACGACACGCCGTGCTCCGCCCCCGTGGCGGGTCCGGCGAAGGCCGTCCCGGCCAGGCCCGTAGCAGCCGTCGCCACCGCGATGGCGACCGCCACGCTGCGTATGTGCGGTCTACGCACTATGTAGGGTTCCTTCGTTCGAAGGCGGTTAGGGTCACCAACCGCCTTGAGACGTGGCGGGGTTGGACCCGCGCCACGAGGGCTGGTCGGGCCCCCGACGGAACCTTTACGGATGAGTCATGTCCGCGTAAAGCCGGAATGATCGCTTTCGCGCTCTTCTATGACAATCCTTTACGAATGCGCACCGCAGGGTGATCACCGCACAACCAACTGTGTGTCATCTGTGGAGATGTGACGAGATGCGAGTAGGTTCCGTCGCCTGAATGTGACAGATCTCGCACCGCAGAAGGTGCAGACGGGACGACAGTGGATGGTCACGACAACGGTTGGCAAAGGTCTGGTCCTCGGGGCGGTCACGCTCTCGCTCCTCGCGGTCCCCGCGCAGGCCGCGCCCCAGCAGGCCCGGCCACGGACGGCGGGTCTGCCGGCGCCCGACACCGCGGGGCTGCGCGCGGTGCTGCGTGCGACGGTCGCCAAGGGCGCGCCCGGCGCCATGGCCCGGCTCGACGACGACGGCACCGTGTACAAGGCGGTGCAGGGCGTCGCCGACCGCGGCACCCTGCGGGCCATCGACACCGCGGACCGCTTCCGCGTCGGCAGCGTCACCAAGTCCTTCTCGGCCGTCGTCCTGCTGCAACTGGCCGACGAGCACAAGCTCAGCCTCGACGCACCGGTCAACCGCTACCTGCCCGGCCTGCTGCCGGACGACCGGATCACGGTGCGGCACGTGCTCAGCCACCGCAGCGGCCTGTACGACTACTCCAACGACATGTTCGCCAAGAGCGTGTCCGGCTTCGAGGCGGTGCGCAACAAGGTCTTCACCTACCGCCAACTGGTCGACCTCTCGCTGAAGAAGGCGCGCACCAACGCCCCCGGCGCCGCCTACTCGTACTCCAACACCAACTTCGTCGTCGCCGGGATGCTCATCGAGAAGCTGACGGGACACCCCGTGCGGACCGAGTACGAGAACCGGATCTTCAAGCCGCTGAACCTGAAGGACACCTTCTACGTCCACCCGGACACCGGGATCCCGGGCCGCTACACCAAGGGCTACCTCACGCCCGACACGGCGGGGGCCGCGCTGGTCGACGCCACGCGGCAGACGGTCTCCTGGGCGCAGAGCGCGGGCGCCGTCATCTCCAGCGCGCACGATCTGAACACCTTCTACTCCGCCCTGCTCGGCGGGAAGCTGACCTCGGCCGCGCGGCTGGCGGAGATGGAGCGGTTCACCCCGATCGACAGCACCACGGCGTACGGGCTCGGACTGCGCCGCCGCACCCTGTCCTGCGGGGTGTCGGTCTACGGCCACACGGGCGCCGTCCAGGGCTACTACACGTACGCCTTCGCCTCCAAGGACGGCCGGCGCAGTCTCACCGCGGTCGCCAACACGTCCAACAACGCCGATGTGCTCGGCACGATGGCGGGCACCCTGGAGTCGGCGTTCTGCGGCAAGCAGGCGAAGGCCCGGCGGGATGCCGCGGCCGTCGGGTGGAACGCCGAGTGGACGGACGAGTCGCTGTGATACGCCCACGCTCCGCGATCTTGGCGGAATGACTCCGTCCGGGCCACCATGCGCGCATGAAGGGTGATCTCTTTTCCAGTCAGCACATGGTGCAGCCGGCCGTGGAGCCGGGAATGTCCGTCGAGAACGCCAAGTGCCTCAGGTACACGGTGAACGGCGAGATGCACGCCCGCCAGGGCGCGATGGTCGCCTACCGCGGCAATCTCCAGTTCGAGCGCAAGGGGCAGGGCGTCGGCGGCATGCTCAAGCGGGCGTTCACCGGTGAGGGCCTGCCCCTCATGGCGGTGCGCGGTCAGGGCGAGGCGTGGTTCGCGCACGAGGCGCAGAACTGTTTCATCGTCGATGTCGAGCCCGGCGACCAGTTCACCGTCAACGGCCGCAACGTGCTGTGTTTCGACTCGTCGTTGTCGTACGAGATCAAGACGGTCAAGGGCTCGGGCATCGCCGGGGGCGGCCTGTTCAACAGCGTCTTCACCGGGCAGGGCCGGCTCGGCCTGATGTGCGAGGGCAACCCGCTGGTCATACCGGTCTCCGCGCAGCAGCCGGTGTACGTCGACACGGACGCGGTGGTGGGCTGGACCGCCCATCTGCAGACCTCGCTGCACCGCTCGCAGTCCATCGGCTCGATGCTGCGCGGCGGTTCCGGCGAGGCCGTGCAGCTGATGCTCCAGGGCGAGGGCCATGTCGTGGTGCGCCCGAGCGAGGTGACGCCGCAGAAGACGGAGCAGCACTGACGCCTGCGGGAATGATCCGTTCCGCTAAGGCAACCCCGCCGGCCGTATCGGCGTCTTGATCGGCAACAGACCGAAACAGCCCTGGCCCCCGAGGGCCAGGGCGAAATTCGGACGCACTATACACATCATGTATACGCATCACGTATACACAGAGTGCATAGAAAGGCAGCAATGTACGGCAAGGCATTCGCCCCGGAGTACCAGGGCTCCCTCACCACCCTGTCCGTGAACTCCTCGCTGGTGGACGTGCTGGCCGAGGGCACCGAGCGGCTGCGCGCGGCCGAGCGCGCCGGACGGCGCGACGAGGCCGCCCGCTGCGGGCTCGCGGTCGCCGAGGCACACCGCAGGCTCGGCCAGGTGCGGGACGCCGACCGGGCGTGGAAGGCGAGTTACCGCGCGGCCCGGGAGGCCGGTGACACGGCGGCGATGGCGTGGGCGCTGTGGAGCGGCGGCACGCTCGCCCGGCAGCGCGGCGCGTTCGCGCTGGCCTGGCGGCTGCTGGGGCTCGCGGCCGAACTCGGCGAGCGGGGCGGTGACATCGTGGTGCGCGGCTACTCGCTGGCGGGGCTCGCGGAGACGGGCCGCATCCAGGGCGACTACGAGGCCGTCGGCCGGCTCCACAAGCAGCTGCTCGCCGAGGCCCGCAAGCGCGGCGAGGCCCGGCACACGGTGTGGGCGCTGGAGGGCATCGCGCAGATGCACCGCAACACCGGCTCCTACGACACGGCGTACGCCATGTTCGAGGAGGCGGCGCAGATAGCCGACCGGGCGAACGACCGGCGCGGACACGCCTGGGCGCTGCGCGGGCTCGCCGACATCGTCTCGGTGCGCGACGGCGACACCGAACGGGCGCTCGCGCTGCTCTCGCAGGCGGAGACGACGTGCCGCGAGATGAACCTCTCCAGCGCGCTCGCCTACAACCACAAGATGCGCGGCAACGTCCTCCACCGCGCCGGCCGGTACGCCGAGGCACGCGACATGTACGAGACCGCGCTCGGGGAGTTCCGGGCGATGAGCGAGCCGCGCGGCGAGGCGCTGTCCCGTCTCGGCCTGGCCAAGTCCCTCGCGGGGCTCGGCCGCGACCGCGCCGAGACGGCGGCCGAACTGGCGGACCTGGCCCGCACCGTGCGGCACGCCGGCCTGCGGCACGTGGGACGCATGGTGGCCCGCGCGCAGGAGGAGTTCGGCGCCGAGGCGGAGGCCGTACGGTGAACGCGCTTCCCTCGCCGGTGCAGGCACCGCCGTCCGCGCCCGAAATCCTCGACCGCTGCCGGGAGTTGGTGCGGCCCGCGCTGACCGAGGCGGTGGGGCGGCTGCATCCGTGGGTGGGCGAGATGGCGGCGTACTCCTTCGGCTGGTGCGAGGTCGGCGGCGCGCCGGCCGGCGCACCCGGCGGCAAGGGCGTACGGCAGGCGCTGGCCGTGCTCGGGGCGGAGGCGGCCGGCGCACCCGGGCGGGCCGGGGTCGCCGGGGCGGTCGCGGTGGAACTGGTGCACGCCTTCTCGCTGCTGCACGACGACATCATGGACGGCGACACGACCCGGCGGAGTCGCCCCACCGTCTGGCAGGCGTACGGCACCGGCCCCGCGGTGCTCGCCGGCGACGCCCTGTTCGCGCTGGCCGTCGAGACCCTGGCCGCCGAGCCGGGCGGCGCGGGCACGCTGCGGCTGCTGTCGGCGGCGCTCGCCGACCTGGTGCGCGGGCAGGCCGACGACCTGCTCTTCACCGACCGGCCGTGGACCGGGCCGGAGCGGGTGTCCCCCGCGGAGTACCGGACGATGGCCGAGCACAAGACGGGCGCGCTGCTCGGCTGCGCCGCGGCTCTGGGTGCCACGCTCGGCGGCGCGCCCGGGGCCACGGTCGCCGCGCTGGACGAGGCCGGGCGGGCTCTGGGGGTCGCCTTCCAGCTGGTGGACGACGTGCTGGGCATCTGGGGCGACCCGGCGGTGACCGGCAAGCCGGTGCACGGTGATCTGCGGGAGCGGAAGAAGACGTTCCCGGTGCTGGCCGCGCTCTCCTGCCCCGGCCCCGCGGCCCGGCGCCTCGCCGTGCTCCTCGGCTCCGGCCGGGAGCCTGACGCGGCGGCCGCGCTGATCGCGGAGCTCGGCGGCCGTGCCGCGGCGCTCGCCGAGGCCCGGCGGTACACCGCCACGGCGCGGGCGGCACTCGACGGCGTTCCGGGGGCGACCGGGGCCACCTGGGCTGCCGGGGCTGCCGCGGAACTGCGCTGCCTGCTGGACTCCCTGGTGCGTCGCGACCTGTGATCCGGAGTTGACCTTGACCGGGCCCGCGGGCGAGGCTGCGAAGTGGCGCGGTCCGTCGCTCCCCGCGCCGGGAAGGTGACCGCCTTGACCGGGATCCCGGAGATCGAAGCCGCGGCACGGACCATCGCCGGGCATGTCGTGCGCACCCCGACCGTGCCGAGCCCGGGCCTGACCGAACTGCTCGGCGCCCCCGTCACCGCCAAGCTGGAACTGCTCCAGCGCACCGGCTCGTTCAAGGCCCGCGGCGCGACCGCCAAGCTGCTGTCGCTGAGCGAGGCCGAGCGGGCGGCCGGAGTGGTGGCGGTGAGCGGCGGCAACCACGGGGTGGCGCTCGCGGTGATGGCCGCGGCGCTCCATGTGAAGGCGACGGTGGTGATGCCCCGTACGGCGCCCGCCCGCTCCATCGGGATCGCCGAGGCGGCGGGGGCGACGGTGCGGCTCACCGACGGCATGGACAGCGCCTTCCGGCTGGTGACCCGGCTGCGGGACGAGGGACTGACCCTGGTCCATCCCTTCGACGACCCGGTGGTGATCGCGGGTCAGGGCACCGTGGGCCTGGAGCTGGCCCAGGACGCGGACGAGCTGACCGACGTGCTGGTCAGCATCGGCGGTGGGGGTCTGATCGCGGGTGTCGCGGTGGCGCTGCGGGCCCGCCGCCCCGGCGTGCGCGTCTGGGGCGTGGAGACGGAGGGCGCCCAGGCCATGTCCGAGGCGCTGGCCGCGGGCGGGCCGGTGCCGGTCGCGCTGTCGTCGATCGTGACCACGCTCAGCGCCCCGTCCGTGTCACAGCTGACGTACGACCTCGTCTCCGCCCTGGTGGAGGAGGTCCTCGTGGTCCCGGACCGGGAGGCCGTGCGGGGCTGCCTCGACCTCGCCGACCATGCCAAGGTGTGGGCGGAGCCCGCCGCGGGCTGTCTGCTGCCGGCGGCCCGGCAGGTGCTGGAGCGGGTCGGGGACGGGGCACGGCTCGGGCTGGTGGTGTGCGGCGGCAACGCCACGCCGCGCGATGTCTTCGAATGGACCGAGCGGTTCGGGCCGAGCTGAGCCGCGGAGGCCGCCGGCACCCGCCCCTTTACCATCGGTTACCCACAGGTCGAGACCCCGACATCCCCCGTTTCCCCAAGTCCCGGACGCCGCCCGCCGTTTGAATAAAAGGCAAGAAGCGCCTCGGAGTTGCGGATTCTTTGAACGCATCGTGTCGCGCCCCGCGTACCTCTGGGAAAGACGAGTCAGGGGTTTCAGCGAGGGATGACCATGGTCAAGGCGCACGTCTCCGCACAAGAACTGGTCGCGGGAAAGTACCGGCTCCTCGAGGTCGTCGGCCGCGAGACGAACCGCATCTGCTGGTACGCCGAGGACCTGGAGGCGCAGCGGCCCCGGCTGGTCACGCAGATCGCGCTCCCGGCGGGTTCTCCGGAGGAGGCCCCCCGCCGGACCCGCGCGCGCATCCTGCGCACCTCGGAGGTCATGAGCGTGCTCCGCCCGGGCCGGGTGCCGACGGTGATCGACTCGGTCGAGGAGTCCGGCACGCTGTGGACGGTCAGCGACGTGATCGGCGGCCGGCCGCTGGGTGAAGTCCTCTCCCAGGAGGGCCCGTGCAACTATGTGCGGGCGGCACGGATCGGGCTGGAACTGCTCGAGGTACTGGAGGCCGCGCACGACGAGGGCTTCACCCACGGAGAGCTCAGCCCCGGCCAGGTGTTCGTGCGCGACCGGGGCCCGGTCGTCGTCACGGGCTTCGGACTGGCGGGCGCGACCCTCGCCCCGCGGGTGACCGCACCGGCGTACGCCTCCCCCGAGCAGGCCCGCGACGAGCGCATCGGCCCGGCCGCCGACCTGTGGGCGCTGGGCGCGATCCTCTACACCATGGTGGAGGGACGGCCGCCGTTCCGGGACCGGGGCAGGTTCGAGGCCACCCTGAAGGGCGTGGACCGGCTGCCTCTGCGCACCCCGCTGCGCGCCGGTCCGCTGACGCAGGTCGTGCAGGGCCTGCTGCGCAAGGACTCGCGGGAGCGGCTGACCCGGCCGGTGGTCCGCGAGGCACTCACCCGGGTGCTGAGCGAGGAACCCGACACGGACACCGCTCCCGTGCCCCGGTTGCGGGCGGCCTACGCCGCGGCCCTGCGCCCCGGCGGGGCTTGGGGCCGACGGACCATGATCGCCGGGACCGCGCTGGCCGTGGTCACGGTCGCGGTCGCCGTGCTCGCCACGACGGACGGGCTGCCCGGCACCGGCGCGGACACGGACAGCGCGGCCTCCGGCGGCTCTCGCCGGCCGTCCGCCACCGCCCCCGCGCCCTCCCCCTCCGGGGGCGACCGCACCGACAACAAACAGACCCCGTCCCCC
This sequence comes from Streptomyces sp. NPDC046915, assembly GCF_040644935.1. Classification (NCBI taxonomy): domain Bacteria; kingdom Bacillati; phylum Actinomycetota; class Actinomycetes; order Kitasatosporales; family Streptomycetaceae; genus Streptomyces; species Streptomyces sp. NPDC046915. The sequence goes on from NZ_JBEYXB010000024.1 coordinate 51,679, forward strand.
TCCCCCTCCGCCACGCGGACCTCGGGTTCCCCGGCCTCACCCTCGCCGTCACCCACCGCCAACGCCAACGCCCTGCCCGACGGCTACCACCGCTACACCGCCCCGGAGGGCTTCTCCGTCGCGCTGCCCGACGGCTGGAAGCGACTCGACACCGCGCGCGAGTCCGACGCCTACCGCGTCACCTTCGGCACGGCCGACGGCTCCTCCACCCTGGCGGTCACGTACAGCGAAGGCGCACGCGTCAAGGCGGACCCGGTCGCCATCTGGCGGGACGACGTGGAGCCGGATCTGGAGAAGCTGGCGGGCTACCGGCGGATCGGCGAGATCCGGGCTACCACCTACCAGGGCCACAAGGCGGCCGACATGGAGTGGGTCTCCGGCACCGGCGGCGACGCCGTGCACACCTTCGGCCGGGGTTTCCTCGTCGGCGACCAGCAGGGCTTCTCCCTGCGCTTCACCACCCCGGCCGCCGACTGGGAGAGCGCCGCCGACCGGGAGGCGCAGAGCACCTTCCTGCGGACCTTCCGGCCGCCGGCGGTCCGATGACCTGTGCCGCATCCCCGGTCGCCCGGACGGGCCGTTTTCTCCCGGGCAGGCCGGGGACCCGATGCTTATGGTGCAAATCGGATACACGATGATGACCGAGCAGGCCGGCCCGCGTGACCTCGTCGACCATCTGGTCCGCGCCGAGGAGGCCGGTTTTGACTTCTCGGTGACCTCGGACCACTACTTCCCGTGGCTGCGCTCCCAGGGTCACTCCCCCTACGCGTGGAGCGTGCTCGGCGCCGCCGCCCAGGCCACGTCGCGCATCCCGTTGATGACCTACGTGACGTGCCCGACCTTCCGCTACCACCCGGCGATCGTGGCGCAGAAGGCGGCGACGATGCAGCTGCTGTCCGAGGGCCGCTTCCGGCTCGGGCTCGGCGCCGGGGAGAACCTCAACGAGCACGTCGTGGGCGGCGGCTGGCCGCCGGTGGACGTGCGGCACGAGATGCTCGAGGAGGCCGTGGAGATCATCCGCGAGCTCTTCGGCGGCGGTCACGTCACCCACCACGGCCAGCACTTCGACGTGGAGTCGGCCCGGCTGTGGGACCTGCCGGAACAACCGCCGCAGATCGGCATCGCCGTCTCCGGCGAGCAGTCCTGCAAGCTCGCGGGCCACCACGCCGACCTGGTCATCGCCACCGAGCCGAAGGCGGGCCTGCTGGAGGCCTTCGACCGGCACGGCGGCACCGGCAAACCACGGGTGGGCCAGCTGCCGGTCTGCTATGACCCCGACCGGGACACCGCGGTCAAGCGCGCGCACTCCCAGTTCCGCTGGTTCGGCGGCGGCTGGAAGGTCAACGCCGAACTGCCGCACCCTGACTCCTTCGAGGCGGCGACCCAGTTCGTGACGCCCGACGACGTCGCCGCGTCGATCCCGTGCGGCGACGACCCGGACGCCTTCGTGGAAGCCGTGCGGCCGTACGCCGAAGCCGGATTCACCGAGGTCGCGCTGGTGCAGATCGGCGGCGACTCCCAGCCGGCGTACCTGGACTGGTCCGCGAAGACGCTGCTGCCGGCGCTGCGCGACGCGCTCGGCTGACCGCCGGCGTGGGCGATGCCGCGCCAATCACAAGGCAATCACTCCAACGACTGAGCATCTTGCGCGCCGGAGGGGTACTAGAGGGTCCTACGTCGATCGTCCCGGAGGCCCTCGCGTGACACCCTTCGTGCACAAGACCCTCGTCGTGCAGCTCCAGGCCGGCGGCACGGAACGCTGTCCCGTGCTCGCCCACCTGACGTACGACGCCGACGACCCGTTCGCCGTCACCGCGGTGTTCGCCCACGACGGACGGGTGCTCGCCCGGTGGCGGCTGGACCGGGAGATGCTCGCCGACGGGCTGGACAAGCCGGTCGGCATGGGAGACGTACGGTTCCGCCCGGTGGCCACCGGGCCGTGGCACGAGCTGCGGATGGACTTCTTCGGTGACGCACGGACCGACGGCGACCGCCACCGGGCCGTGGTGTACGCCTGGGCACCCGCCGTCGCCGCCTTCCTGCGGGAGACCTGGGAGGCCGTGCCGCCGGGCCGGGAGGAGGTCCGGGTCGACGACTTCCTGGCCGAGATCCTCGCCACGGGATGGGCGTGAGCGCGACGGCGGCCGAGTACGCGCCGGGGGCTGAGCACGCGACGGCGGTTGAGTAGCCGTACTCATGACCCCCGTCGGGCGGACCCACCACGATGAGGGCTCCTACGACAAGGAGCCCGCCATGACCGCAGTGCAGCCCGTGCCCCGCCGCGCCCCGCGCCCGACGTTTCCGGGACTGTGCGCCGCCGTGGTGGTCGCGGGCATGACCCTGTCCGCCTGGGGAGCGCGCGACCGCGGGACCTGGTTCCTGGAGACGGTGTGGGTGCTGATCGGGCTGCCGCTGGTGATGCTGACCTGGCGGCGCTTCCCGCTGACCGGCCTGCTGTGCGGGCTGCTGGCCGCACACGCGCTGGTGCTGGCGGTGGGCGGGCACTACACCTACGCGCAGGTGCCCCTGGGCGACTGGGTGCGCGACACCTTCGGCCTGGACCGCAACCCGTACGACCGGTTCGGCCACCTCATGCAGGGCTTCGTCCCGGCGGTGCTGGTACGGGAGCTGCTCAGCCGCACCTCACCGCTGCGCGGCAGCCGGTGGCTGGCGCCGCTGACCGTGTGCGCCTGCCTCGCCTTCAGCGCGGTGTTCGAACTGCTGGAGTGGCTGGCGGCCGAGATCGGCGGGCACGGCGCGGACGCCTTCCTCGCCACCCAGGGCGACGTGTGGGACACCCAGTGGGACATGTTCTGCGCCCTGATCGGCGCCACCCTGTCGGTGCTGCTGCTCAGCCGGGTGCACGACCGGCGGCTGGCGGCGCTCGAGGCTCAGCGGGAGGTGTGACGGTACCGCGCCCACAACGGCACCCCGTACCAGCACACCAGGTACCAGACGACGACCGGCACGACCAGGTACGGCACGTACGCGTCGTGCGTGGCCACCCGGAGAATCAGCAGCAGCGAGGCGGTCATGGTGGCCAGCAGCAGGACCAGCCCGATGAAGGTCAGCCGGGACGCCAGCCGCACGGCCTGCGGCTTCACCCGGCGCCCGGCGACCAGCCGGTGCAGGGACACCGGGCCGATCAGGGCGCCGGTGGCACACGAGCCCAGGCACACGGTCACGATGTAGATGACCTGGTCGGTATGGCTCAGATGAGCGTACTTGGGCGTGAAGACGACGGTGAGCAGGAAGCCGAAGAGGATCTGCACACCGGTCTGGGCGACGCGGACCTCCTGGATCAGCTCGACCCACATCCGGTCGGCCCGTTCCTCCTCGGTCTCGTTGCGCCCCCGGCGCCGGCCGTCGCCCTCTCCGGTGGCCGCCACGTCTCCTCCTGTCTCCGGGACTGCGGGTCCTCCCTCGCGAGTTCCCAGAAACGGCGGAATCGTGCCTGTTCAACCACCTGACCGCCACCGCGCCCGGCGGTCACCGGGCGGCGGGGCGAGGTTCACCAGCGGCCCTCGACCTGGTCCTTGATCCGGCGCTCGTACAGCTCCCGGATCGCGGTGAGGGTCTGTGCTGGCGGCGCGGGCAGCTTGGCGGCGGCCGCGTTGGCGCGGGCCTGTTCCGGGGTGCGGGCGCCGGGGATGACCGTGGTGACGCCGGGCTGTTCGACGATCCAGCGCAGGGCAAGCTGGGCCGGGCTGTAGACCTCGGGGGCCAGGGCGGCGAACTCGGCGGCCGCCTCGACACCGGTGCCGTAGTCGACGCCGGAGAAGGTCTCGCCCTGGTCGAAGGCCTCGCCGTGCCGGTTGAAGGTGCGGTGGTCGTTGGCCGCGAAGACGGTGTCCTTGGTGTACTTGCCGGACAGCAGCCCGGAGGCGAGCGGCACGCGGGCGATGATGCCCACGCCCGCCTCCCGGGCGGCCGGGAGCACCTCGCGCAGGGGCTTCATGCGGAAGGGGTTGAGGATGATCTGGACGCTCGCCACGTTCGGGCGGGCGATCGCGGTCAGCGCCTCGGCGCAGGTCTCCACGCTCACGCCGTACGCGGCGATCCGCTCCTCCGCCACCAGGGTGTCCAGCGCGTCGAACACCTCGTCGGAGGAGTACACCGGGGTGGGCGGGCAGTGCAGCTGGACCAGGTCGACACGGTCGACGCCGAGGTTGCGGCGGGAGCGGTCGTTCCAGGCGCGGAAGTTGTCCAGGACGTAGTTCTGCGGGATCTGCTCGACCCGGCGGCCCATCTTCGTGGCCACCAGCACGTGCAGGTCGGGCCTGCCGCTCAGAAAGGCGGCGATGGTCTGCTCGCTGCGCCCGTCCCCGTACACGTCTGCGGTGTCGAAGAAGGTCACTCCCGACTCGGCCGCCGCCTCCAGTACGGCGAGGGCCTCCTTGTCGTCCACGTCGCCCCAGTCGGCGCCCAGCTGCCATGTGCCGAGGCCCACGACCGATGCCCACTGCCCCGACCTGCCCATCACGCGTTCGTCCATGCCGCCAGTCTGTCATCCGGCGCCGTGCCACGCGGAGCGGGCCGCTCCGGGTCGGGCGGCCGGACCCTGGACCGGCCGCCGCCTCAGGGCGCAAGCGGAGTCAACTGCGCCTGCACCATGGCCCCGTACCGTTCCGTGAGGTCGTCGACGTCAGCGGTGCGCACATGGGTGCCGCGGGCGATGCCGTACATCACGCCGAGCCCCAGGAGGCAGGAGACGGCCAGCTCGGCGCGCAGGGGTGCCTCGGGCCCGGGGAGGCGTTCGGCGAGGCGTTCGGTCACCTGGGTGCGGAAGTTGGCGCGCAGGACGTCTCCGCGGTCACCGTGCAGGGGCGCGAAGGCGATGCGCAGCAGCGGGTCGGCGCCGCGTTCGCGCTGGCTGTCCAGGAGGTGCCGGACCATGTGCCGGCCGAGTCCCTCCAGGGGGGCGTCCAGCAGGGCCGAGGCGTCGGTCTCGAAGGACATGACACGGGCGAAGAGGGCGTCCTTGTTGCCGAAGTACTTCACGATCAGCGGCGGGCTGACACCGGCGCGTTCGGCGACGGCCTTGAGCGTGATGTCGGCGTGCGCGTGCCGGGCGAGGAGGTAGCGGGCGGCGCGGAGGATGGCCGCCTTGGTCGACTCGGCGTCCCGGCGGGCGGGGGCGGTCCCGGCGGGGCCGGACGGCGCGCTCGCGGCGGTCATGCTTCCTCCATCGCCTCGTCGCGGGTGCCCCGGGCCTCGCCCGCGTCGGTCCGGGTGGAGTCGGCGGCGGGTTCGTCGCCGGGGATGGTCAGCGCCGCGGCGCAGGCGGCGAGGGCGACGGCGCCGGCCATGGCGAACGCCAGGAGGTAGCCGTGCAGCGTGGGCACCGAGATTCCGCCGAGCGGGCTGCTGTGGTGCACGAGGACGGCGGCGACGGCCGCGCTGGAGACGGCCTGGCCGATGGTGCGCATCAGGACGTTGACGCCGTTGGCGGAGGCGGTCTGCCCGGCGGGGACCGCGCGCAGGATCAGGGTGGGCAGCGCGGAGTAGGCGAGGGTGGTGCCGGTGGCCACGACCGTGGCCCCCAGGATGATCATCCACAGGTCCCGGCTGTCCGCGATGCGCACGGCGTAGCCGCAGGCGATGACGGCGGCGCCCAGGGCGAGCGTGATCCGCGGTCCGCGCGCCGCCGAGATACGGGCGGAGACGGGCGAGAACAGCAGCATGGTGACGCCGCCGGGCAGCAGGCACAGGCCGGTGGCGACGATCGACAGCTGAAGGCCGTATCCGGTGGCCTTCGGTGCCTGCACCAGCTGGGCCGTGACCAGGGAGTTGGCGTAGAAGGCGAATCCGGTCAGCAGGGCGGCGACATGGGAGAGGCCGACGCGCGGCCGGGTCACCAGCCGCAGGTCGACCAGCGGCCGTTCGGTGCGCAGCTGCTGCCACCACCACAGCGCCAGGACGACGACGGTGGCGGCGAACAGGCCGATGATCCGTGGACTGGCCCAGCCCCACTGCCCGCCCTGGGACACCCCCAGCAGCAGGGAGACCAGCCCGGCGGCCAGCCCGAGCGCGCCGAGGACGTCGAACCGGCCCGGCTCCCGCACCGGCGACTCCTTCACCGCCCACCACACGGCCGTCACGCCGAGCGCGCCGAGGGCACTGGTCAGCCAGAACATGGTGTGCCAGTCGGCGTACTGCACGACCAGCGCGGCGAGCGGCAGCCCCAGGGCGGCGCCGATGCCGACGGTGGAGCTCATCAGGGCGACTGCGGATCCCCGCCGCTCGGGCGGCAGTTCGTCCCTCAGGATGCTGATCGACAGCGGCACGACGGAGGCGGCGGCGCCCTGGAGCGCACGGGCGGCGATGAGGACCCCGATGTCGGAGGACAGGGCGCACATCACGGAGCCGACGGTCATCAGCGCGAGGGACGCCGTCAGCACCCGGCGCTTGCCGTACATGTCGCCGGCCCGGCCGAGCACCGGGGTGAGGACGGCGCCGGCGAGCAGGGTCGCCGTGACCATCCAGGAGACGGTGGAGGCCGATGCGCCGGTCAGCCGGGGCAGGTCGGGCAGCAGGGGGACGACGACGGTCTGCATGACCGCCATGAGGATGCCGCCCGAGGCCAGCACCGGGATGGTGAGGCGGTCCCGGAGGGGGCGGGCTATCGGGCCGGGCTGGTCCATCGATGCTCCTGCGGGGCGGCGCGGGCTGCGAGGTGAATTTCCATTCACCTTAGCGAGTGAATTGGCATTCACCAACCCGTGCCGGAGGATGCCCCCTACGCCCGGGCGGCGGAGGAGCGCGCGTGCAGCGATCGGGCGGCCCTCGGTCCGAGCCACCGTTTGAACCGGCGCAGCACTTCCAACTGCCCGGCCGCCTTGTCGAGGTTGAAGTACAGCTGCGGCGGCACGTACGGCAGCAGGGGCGAGTGGCGCTGGCCGAGCAGGGCGAACATCTGGTGCGGGGGCAGGTCGATGTAGCGGGTCAGGTTCTCGTACCACTGGGCGCTGTAGCGGGCGGCGCTCTGCACGGACAGCAGTTCCGTCCGGCGTTGCCGCTCGTAGACGGCGAGGGCCTCGGGGCGTCTGCCGTACTCGCGCAGGACGTCCGCCAGGCAGATCGCGTCCTGGAGGGCGAGGGTGGTGCCCGCGCCGACGGAGTAGTGGGTGGTGTGGGCGGCGTCGCCGAGCAGGACGAGGTTGCGGCGGTACCAGGTGCGGTTGGTGAGGGTGCGGAAGGTCAGCCACTGGGCGCTGCCGTCGGCGGCGGAGCGGCCGATCAGGGGGTGGCCGTCGAGGATGCCGGTGAAGAGTCTCTCCAGCAGCGCCAGTCCGTCGGCCTCGTTCGCCCGGTCCAGGCCGAGGCCGGCGAAGGTCTCGGGGGAGCACTCGACGACGCAGGTGCTGTGGGTGTCGCTGTAGCCGTGGCCGTAGCACCAGATCCAGCCGTGCTCGGTCTCGGCGAAGGCGAAGGTGAAGGCGTCGAAGACCTGGGTGGTGCCGAGCCAGAGGTAGCGGTTGCGGCCGGAGGTGACACGCGTGCCGAAGTGGTCGCGGTAGCGGTCGCGCAGCGCGCTGTGCTCGCCGTCGGCCACCACGACCAGGTCGGTGCCAGGAGGTACGGCGGTGACCTCGCTCTCGTAGGCCAGCCGTACGCCCAGTGAGCGGGCGCGGTGGGCGAGGAGTTCGAGGAGCCGGTGGCGGCCGATGCCGAAGCCCTCGTCGCCGCGCCGCTGGGTCGTCAGGTCCCGGACGTGGGCGACGCCGTCGCGCCAGCGCACCGAGTGCTCCTCGATGGCGAGCGCCGACACGGGGTCGTGCGCGTGCAGTTCGTCGAGCAGTCCGCGCCAGTACATCACGCCCCAGCCGTAGGTCGAGCCCTCCGGGTCCCGCTCGTGGACGGTGATGTCGTGGGACGGATTCTGCAGTTTGAGCAGGATCGCGATGTACAGGCCGGCGGGTCCGCCTCCGACGCATGCGACCTTCACGTACACACCCCCAGGAAATTACCCAAAGCGGTCGATTGGCACCGCAGAGTAACAAAGATCGGATGGTACGGCCGGGCTTCCGGATCGCGTCAGCTTGCGGCGGTGAGCCGCGCCACTCGGACGGAGGGCTGCCGCGAAAGATCATCGGAAATGCCGCCGCAGAGGGGAGGATTTCCCCTTCCCGGGCCACGGCGGCCGCTCGCGCGGCAAGATCGTTTTCGTTCAACTCTGTACGGCATGTTGTCAATTGTCCTGATCGTAGCCAACCCGATCCGGAAGATTTCGCCCGCTCTCGGGCGGGCCGATAGGCATGCGGGGTCATCACCCGAACGCACCAGGAGGTCCCGCATGCCGGAACTCACCCGACGCCGCGCGCTCACCGCCGCCGCCGCCCTCACCGCCGCGGCCGGAGTGCGGGCCGTCGACGCGCCGGGCGCGTCCGCGGCCGAGCACCACCACGGCTCCCCCGAGGCCTTCGACGAGGTCTACCGGGGCCGTCGGATACAGGGCCGCCCGGCGAGCGGTGGCGGCCACCACCACGGCCACGGGGGCGGATTCGCGGTGTTCGTCGACGGGGTGGAACTGCACGTGATGCAGAACGCCGACGGCAGCTGGATCAGCGTCGTCAGCCACTACGCCCCGGTGTCCACGCCGCGCGCCGCGGCCCGTGCCGCGGTGGACGAGCTCCAGGGCGCCGCGCTGCTGCCCCTCCCCGCCAACTGACCGCCCCCGCAAGGACATCCGGAGCACCGCGCACATGACCGTACGCAAGAACCAGGCCGCCCTGACCGCCGACGAGAAGCGGCGGTTCGTCGCCGCCGTCCTGGAACTCAAGCGCAGTGGACGCTATGACGAGTTCGTCAGGACGCACAACGCCTTCATCATGTCCGACACCGACACCGGTGAGCGGACCGGGCATCGTTCACCGTCCTTCCTGCCCTGGCACCGCAGGTTCCTGCTCGACTTCGAGGGCGCGCTCCAGCAGGTGGACGCGTCGGTCGCGCTGCCCTACTGGGACTGGAGCACGGACCGCACGGCCCGCGCCTCGCTGTGGGCACCGGACTTCCTCGGCGGCACCGGGCGGAGCCTGGACGGCCGGGTGACGGACGGGCCGTTCGCCGCGTCGGCCGGGAACTGGCCGGTCAACGTCCGCGTGGACGGCCGTACGTACCTGCGCCGCTCGCTCGGCGCCGCGGTGCGCGAGCTGCCGACGCCGGCCGAGGTCGAGTCGGTGCTGACGATGCGGACGTACGACATGGCGCCCTTCAACAGCGCCTCGGACGGCTTCCGCAACCATCTCGAGGGCTGGCGCGGGGTCAACCTGCACAACCGGGTCCACGTCTGGGTCGGCGGGCAGATGGCCACCGGGGTCTCCCCCAACGACCCGGTGTTCTGGCTGCACCACGCCTACATCGACAAGCTGTGGGCCGAGTGGCAGCGCCGGCACCCGGACGCCGGGTACGTGCCGGGCGGCGGGACGCCCGACGTGGTGGACCTGAACGAGACGATGAAGCCGTGGAACGACGTGCGTCCGGCGGACCTGCTGGACCACACGGCGTTCTACACCTTCGACAGCTGAGCGCGGCCCGCGATCAGGCCTCGACGGCCGTACGGCACTCCGGGTGGCCCCAGCCCTGCGCGTTCTTGGCGATGGACTCGCCGGCCGCGTAGGAGCGGCCGCACACGCAGCGGCCCGGGAACTTCGCCTTGATGGTGCGGGCGGACGAGCCGCCGCCGGTCGCGCGGGGCGCCTTCCTGCGCGGCGACTTGGCCACCGGGACGTCGGGCGAGGGCGGCGGCTCCGGGGAGCCGAGGTCGCTGCCCGCCGCACTCTGCGCGGTCGCCGCCTGGCTGGCGGCGCGGTCGGCGAAGTCGTTCAGCGGGTCGCCGTCGACCTGGTGGGCGGGCACGTAGCGGAACTCGACCGAGCGGCCGTCGAGCAGTTCGTCGATGCGGACCACCAGGTCCTGGTTGGCGACGGGCTTGCCGGCGGCCGTCTTCCAGCCCTTGCGCTTCCAGCCGGGCAGCCAGGTGGTGACGGCCTTCATCGCGTACTGGGAGTCCATGCGGATCTCCAGCGGCACGCCCGGGTCGGTGGCCGCCAGCAGGCGTTCCAGCGCGGTGAGTTCGGCGACGTTGTTGGTGGCGGTGCCCAGCGGTCCGGCCTCCCAGCGGGCCGGGCTCTCGGCGTCGTCGGAGACCACCCACGCCCAGCCCGCCGGACCGGGGTTTCCCTTCGAAGCCCCGTCGCACGCGGCCACCACTCGTTCACGCATGGCCCCGATCATGCCACGCCCGCACCGGCCCCCAGGACCGCCCTAGGAGACGTCCGTGGTGACCGGCATCTCGCCCTGCGTGGTCGTGATGTCGATCACCGAGAAGTTCGCGCCCTGCGGATCGCTGAGTGCGGCGAAGCGGCCGAAGGGGCTGTCCATCGGGCCGAACCGCAGGACGCCGCCGAGCTCGGTGGCGCGGGCCACGGCGGTGTCGCAGTCGCCGACCGTGAAGTAGACGTTGACGTACGAGGGCACCTCGAGCGGGAACTCCTCCCCCATCCTCATCCGGCCGAGGACGGTGTCGTCGCCCACCTTGAACAGCCGGAAGTCGACGCCTGCATCGTCGATCTGCTGCATGCCGTAAGGGAAGACCGCCGACAGGAAGGCGTCCGTCCGCTCCGGGTCCCGGGTGAAGAACTCCGCCCAGCAGTAGGCACCGGGCACCGCCGTCGCCTCGAAGCCCTCGTGGGTGCCGCCCTGCCAGAGCCCGAACACGGCACCGGCGGGCTCGCGGGCGAGGCACATCGTGCCGAACTCGCCGACCTGCATCGGCTCCATCAGCACCTCGCCGCCGTGCTCGCGGATCTTTCCGGCGGTCGCGGCGGCGTCCGCGGAGGCGAGGTACAGGCACCACTGCGACTGTCCCTCCTGCCCGCTCATCGGCGGCACCACGGCCGCCACCGCCTTGCCGTCCACATAGGCCTGGGTGTAGTTGCCGTACTGCGACGACGACTCGCCGAAGGTCCAGCCGAGGACAGCTCCGTAGAAGCTCTTGGCCTGCTCGACGTCACCGAACATCGCATCGGCCCAGCAGGGGGTTCCCTCAGGTCGTACGGCCATGGTCGTGGCCCTCTCCCGTTCGGCGGACTGTCCGGAACCTCACGCTAGTCACCCTCGGGGCGGCCCGCGCGCCGAAGCCGCCCGGCCGCCGGAGACTGGGAGGAGACGGCGGCCATCGGCGGGACGGGGCACAGGATGACGGACGCGACGGGGACGGGTGCGGCGACGATGCGGGCGTGGTCGGTGGTCCGCCCGGGGCCGGTCGAGGGCGATCCCCTCCGGCTCGTCGAGCGGCCGGTGCCGGTGCCCGGGGACGACGAACTGCTGGTCCGGGTGCTCGCCTGCGGAGTGTGCCGCACCGATCTGCACGTCACCGAGGGCGATCTGCCGGTGCGGCGGCCCGGCGTGACCCCGGGCCATGAGGTGATCGGCGTGGTGGCGGGTACCGGGGCGGCGGCCCGGGACTTCACGGTGGGCGAGCGGGTGGGCGTGGCCTGGCTGCGGCGGACCGACGGCTCCTGCGCCTACTGTCTGCGCGGAGCCGAGAACCTGTGCCCCGGCTCGGAGTACACCGGCTGGGACGCCGACGGCGGCTACGCCGAGTACACGACCGTCCCGGCCGGGTTCGCCCACCGGCTGCCCGGCGGTCTGGACGACGCGCCCGCGGCGCCGCTGCTGTGCGCCGGGATCATCGGCCACCGCGCGCTGCGCCGCACCGCGCTGCCACCGGGCGGCCGGCTCGGGCTGTACGGCTTCGGGGGCAGCGCCCACCTGTGCGCGCAGGTGGCGCTGGCGGAGGGCGCCACCGTGCACGTCCTGACCCGCGGCGAGGCCGCCCGTCGGCTGGCGCGCGAGCTCGGCGCCGCCTCGGCGCGCGACGCCTACGACCCGCCGCCCGAGCCCCTGGACGCCGCGATCCTGTTCGCACCGGCCGGCGACCTGGTGCCGGTCGCACTGCGCGCCCTCGACCGGGGCGGGGTCCTGGCGGTGGCCGGCATCCATCTGAGCGATGTGCCGCCGCTGCACTACGAGACCGAGTTGTTCTACGAGAAGGAGCTGCGCAGCGTCACCTCCAACACCCGCGCGGACGCCCGCGAGTTCCTGGGACTGGCCGCGCGGCACGGGATCCGCGCGCGGACGCACACCTATCCCCTGTCGCGGGCCCCACAGGCCCTGAGGGACCTCAGGGCCGGCCGTTTCGACGGAGCGGCGGTACTGGTGAACGACTTCTCCTGAAGCCACCGGGCCCGCGCGCTCCCGCCCCCACCGATCGGCCGACCTCCGGGCCCCGGCCCGCCGACGCCACCGCGCTTCTCGTCCTGGCTCCGGTTCACCGCGCCCTGCCCGGCGGGGAGACGCGCGGCCCGTCGCCGCACTCGCGCACGCCCGGACACGGGCGCGTGTGCCCGGCGCGCGATCACGGCACACCGACCCATTCACCCCGAACGGCATGTTTGCACCACCGGGGAATGAACCCGCCCCTTTCACGCCGTACCGGGAACCTCACCACTGCTGTTTGGCTTGTCCCCGCACACGATCACCTCGCTCACCACCGACCGATCCGGTCACCCCTGTTCAGCTCCCGGGAGGGAATGTGTCCACACCGGACAGCGCCACCGGTTCCGCCGTCGACGAACCCGCCCCCGACCCCGCGGCCGACGGGCAGTTCACCAGTCTGAGCACCCGGGCGGCACGCCAGCTCGCCACCACCACCAAGTCCGAGCCGCAGATGCAGGCCATCACCTCGCGGTGGCTGCTGAAGTCGCTGCCGTGGGTGGACGTCAAGGGCGGCACCTACCGGGTCAACCGCCGCCTTCAGCTGAGCACCGGCCGCGGCCGGGTGCACTTCGAGCAGAACGGCGCCGACGACATCAGGGTCATCCCCGAGACACTGACCGAACTGCCCGTCCTGCGCGGCTACGACGACCTCGACGTGCTGCGGGAGATCGCCGGCCGGTTCCAGTCCCGGGAGGTGCGGGCCGGCCAGGTCCTGTTCGAGGCCGGTCAGCCGGTCACCGAGACCTACCTCGTCGCCCACGGCCGGTTCACCCGTTACACGAACGGGAAGTACGGCGACGAGGAGATCCTCGGGGTGGTCTCCGGCGGCGCCCAGATGGGGGACGAGGCCGTCGGCCAGTCCGACCCCCTGTGGCTGAGCTCGGTGCGGGCGGAGACCTCGGGCGTGGTGCTGGCGCTGCCGTGGGCCGTCGTCACCGAGTTCACCGACCGGGTGCCCTCCCTCGCCGCGCACCTCGAGGCGTACGTCGAGCGGAACCTCAGGCCCATGAACCGCAAGGGCGAGGCGGAGGTCCCGGTGCAGGCCGGCCACGTGGGCGAGCCGACACTGCCCGGCGGGTTCGTCGACTACGAACTCAGCCCCCGCGAGTACGAGCTGTCCCTCACCCAGACCGTGCTGCGGGTCCACACCCGCGTCGCCGACCTCTACAACAACCCGATGAACCAGACCGAGCAGCAGCTCCGGCTCACCGTCGAGGAGATCCGCGAACGCCAGGAGTGGGAACTGGTCAACAACCGCGAGTTCGGGCTGCTGCACAACACCGACTACGGCCAGCGCATCAGCACCTTCGCCGGCCCGCCCACCCCGGACGACATGGACGAGCTGCTCTCCATGCGGCGCAAGACCAAGCTGTTCCTCGCCCACCCCAAGGCGATCGCGGCCTTCTTCCGGCAGTGCAACCGGCGCGGCCTGGTACCCGGCACCGCGACCGTCGACGGACACGAGGTCCCCGCCTGGCGCGGGGTGCCGCTCTTCCCGTGCAGCAAGATCCCCATCACCGAGCAGCACACCACCAGCATCCTCGCGCTGCGCACCGGCGAGGCCGACCAGGGGGTCGTCGGGCTCTACCAGACCGGCATCCCCGAGGAGCACCAGCCCGGCCTCAACGTCCGCTTCATGGGCATCGACACCGCCGCGATCGTCAACTACCTCGTCACCGCCTACTACTCGATGGCCATCCTGGTCCCCGACGCCGCGGGGATCCTCGAGAACGTCCAGATCGGCCGGACGGCCGAGTGACGGCCCGGAGGACCCCATGAGCGCACCTCCCACCTCCGTTCCGCTGCCCGGACCGCCGAACCTCGCCCGCTCGGTGCGGGCCCGGCGCACCGGAGCGATCCCCGGGCTGCTGTACCGGCCCGCCGCGCCCGCCGACCCGGAGCAGGCGGCGGAGATCGACCGCAGGCTGGAGGCCTGGGCCCGGAGTCTCGACCTGTTCCCCGAGTCCTGGACGGGGGACTTCGCCGGCTTCCAGTTCGGCCGGGCCGTGGTGCTCCAGCATCCGGGGGCGGCCGACCTGGAACGCCTCACCGTCGCCGGCAAGCTGCTGCTCGCCGAGAACATCGTCGACGACTGCTACTGCGAGGACCGGGGCGGCTCCCCGCGCGGGCTCGGCGGCCGGCTGATCATGGCCCAGTCGGCGATCGACCCGTACCACGGCACCCCCGAACTGGAGGAGGAGTGGCACCGCGGCATGCGGGCCGACGGTCCGCTGCGCTCGTACCACTTCGCCCTCAAGGACTTCGCCGTCCTCGCCACGCCCAGCCAGACCACCCGCTTCACGCACGACATCGCCCGACTGCACCTGGGCTACCTCGGTGAGGCCGCCTGGGCGGAGACCCGGTACGTGCCCCGGGTCTGGGAGTACCTGGTGATGCGGCAGTTCAACAACTTCCGCCCGTGTCTGTCGGTCGTGGACGCCGTGGACGGCTACGAACTGCCCGAGCAGGTCTACGCCCGGCCCGAGATCCAGCGGATCACCGCCCTGGCCTGCAACGCCACCACCATCGTCAACGACCTGTACTCCTTCACCAAGGAGCTGGCGAACGACCCTGCGCATCTCAACCTGCCCCAGGTGGTCGCCACGAACGAGCGCTGCGGGCTGAAGGCGGCCTACCTGAAGTCCGTCGAGATCCACAACCGGATCATGGCGGCCTTCGAGAAGGAGTCCGCCCTGCTGTCCGCCACCTCGCCGCTCGTCGAGCGCTACGCACAGGGCCTGGCGGCCTGGGTGTCCGGCAACCACGAATGGCACGCCACCAACAGCCACCGCTACCACCTGCCCAACTACTGGTAGCCCCCGCTGACCCCGCGACAGACACACCAGTGAGGAGTCATCGTTGACCACCGCCCCCGTCGCCGGCACCACGCCGGCCCCGGTGCCGACCCAGTCCACGTACCAGAACCGCGTCGCGGACTACTGGAACGCCGAAGAGAACCCGGTCAATCTCGAACTCGGGAAGATCGACGACCTCTACCACCACCACTACGGCGTCGGTGAAGCCGACTGGTCGGTGCTCGACGAGCCCGACGCCGCCCTGCGCCGGGAGCGGATCACCGCCGAACTCCACCGTCTGGAACACGCCCAGGCCGAGCTGCTCGCCTCCCACCTCGGCCCGCTCTCGGCCGCCGACCGGGTCTTCGACGCGGGGTGCGGCCGGGGCGGGGGCAGCGTGGTGGCGAACCTGCGCTACGGCTGCCACGCCGACGGCGTGACCATCTCCGCCAAGCAGGCCGGGTTCGCGAACGAGCAGGCCCGCAAGCGGGGCATCGACGGCAAGGTGCGCTACCACCACCGCAACATGCTCGACACCGGCTTCGCCTCCGGCGCCTACGCGGCCTCCTGGAACAACGAGTCCACCATGTACGTCGAGCTGGACCTGCTGTTCGCCGAGCACGCCAGGCTGCTCGGGCGCGGCGGACGCTATGTGGTGGTGACCGGCTGCTACAACGACACCTACGGGCAGGCCTCGCGCGAGGTGTCCCTGATCAACGCGCACTACATCTGCGACATCCACCCCCGGTCCGAGTACTTCCGGGCCATGGCGAAGAACCGCCTGGTGCCGGTCCATGTGCAGGATCTGACGGCGGCCACGATCCCGTACTGGGAGCTGCGCAAGCAGGCCGACCACCTGGTCACGGGCATCGAGGACACGTTCCTGAAGGCCTACCGCAACGGCAGCTTCCAGTACCTGCTGATCGCGGCCGACCGGGTCTGAGCCGGGCCGTGGGGCGGGCGTGCCGTCAAAACCCTTCGACAGCACGCCCGTCGGCCGCTGCAATGGGGCCTGTGTGTGCCATGACGACGAAAATGCGGGCGGACGAGGTCGATGTCGACGTCCCTCTCGTCCGCCGGCTGATCGCCGGCCAGTTCCCCGCGTGGGCGTCGCTGCCGGTGCGGCGCCTGGAGTCCTCCGGAACCGAGAACGCCATGTTCCGCCTCGGCGAGGACAAGGTCGTACGACTCCCCCGGCATCCCGGTGCCGTGGACGACGTGGCGCACGAGCAGCGCCGGCTGCCCCTGCTGGGGCCGCGGCTGCCCGTGCCCACGCCCGAGCCGATCGGGCGGGGTGGGCCAGGCGCGGACTTTCCCTGGCCCTGGTCGGTGTACCGCTGGCTGGAGGGACGCAATCCGGTCGCCGGGGCACTTGAGCGGCCCGAGGCGCTCGCCCGGGATCTCGCCGGGTTCGTCCGCGCGCTGCGCCGGATCGACCCGGCGGACGGACCGCCGGGGTACCGGGGCGGGCCCCTGGAGACCCGGGACGCGCCCATGCGGGACGCCATCGCCCAGCTGGCGGACCGGGGCATCGACACCGCCGCGATGACGGCCCGGTGGGAGGAGGCCCTGCGCGCCCCGCGGCACGCCGGGGCGCCCGCCTGGGCGCACGGGGACCTGTCGCCCGGCAACGTCCTGGTCGTGGACGGGCGGCTCAGCGCCGTGATCGACTTCGGGACCGTGGGCGTGGGCGATCCGGCCGTCGACCTGATCGTGGCCTGGAACCTGCTGCCCGCTTCCGCCCGGGACACCTTCCGCGAGGCCGTCGGCGCCGACGACGCGGAATGGGCGCGCGGACAGGGCTGGGCGCTGTCGATCTCGGTGATCCAGCTGCCGTACTACTGGGAGACCAACCCGCCGCTCGCGGAGAACTCCCGGCACGCGATCGCCGCGATCCTGGCCGAGTGACGGCCGGCCGCCCACGACGGGCGGCCGGTGCGCCGGTCACTCCCCCGCGTAGGCCTTCTCCAGCTCGGCGACGTCGAGCTTGCCCATGGACATCATGGCCCGGGTCGTGCGGGTCGCCTTCTCCTGGTCGGGGTCGCCGATCATGTGGATCAGCCGGTCGTAGACGACCTGCCAGGAGACGCCGTACCTGTCCTTGAGCCAGCCGCAGGGGCCGCCCTCGCCGCCGTTCTCGGTGAGCGCGTTCCAGTAGTGGTCGATCTCCTCCTGGTCCGAGCACACGATCTGGAAGGAGATGGCCTCGTCGAACGTGAACTGGGGGCCGCCGTTGAGGGCGACGAACTTCTGGCCGTTGGCCGTGAACTCGACGGTCAGCACGGAGACGGCCGGGCCCGGAACGGCCTCGTTGCCGCGGGTGATCCGGCCGATGCCGGAGTTCTTGAAGACGGAGACGTAGAAATGGGCGGCCTCCTCGGCCTGGCCGTCGAACCAGAGACACGTGGTGAATCCGTCGGTGGTCATGAGCACCTCCTGGAACGGGGAACGCGGTCATCTGTATCGACCGGTCGGCGCCGCGAAACTCATCGGCCGGCCCGCCGATTCATCCGAATGGCCCAAGCGGCACGGGCGACCAGCATCGCCGCGCCATGACGTCGTCCCCGCACGGGACGGGCGTACGGAGTCCCCGCCGACCACCTGCGGGACCTCGTGCGGTACTGGCGGACCGTCAGGCCGCCAGGCACAGCCCCCGGTACGGCGCGCGGGACACCTGGCGGCTCCGGTTCGCCTGCTGCCGGGTGAGCTCCCCCTGGGTCAGCGACAGCAGGTCGCCGAGGCCCAGGCCGAGGGCGTGGGCGGCGGCCGCGAGGACCTCCGAGGAGGCCTCCTTGCGGCCGCGCTCGATCTCCGAGAGATACGGCATGGAGATCCGCGCGGCGTCCGCGACGTCCTTGAGCGTGCGCTCCTGCGCCAGGCGCTCCCGGCGGAGCACGTCGCCGACCAGATCGCGCCAAAGGGGTTCCCTCGGCGCCGGGGACGGGTCGCCCGGGTGCACGGGTACGAGTCGGGTCTGGTGCGGCGCTCGATCGGTCACGCCGTCAGCCTATGCGGTCCCCGACACCGTCAGGGGCCACCGGCTTCCGAAGAGCCCGGTTTCCGCCACCCGGGCGCACCGCCCGCATGCGTCGCGTCACCCGGGGTACCCGCACCGTGGGACACGCATGGATGACCGCTTTCCGGGTATCCGCCCAGCACGCAGTCCTGGGGCAGACATCCGGAAACACCTAGCCGAAGAGGCAGACGTCGAACCGTGACTTTCGTGGGAGAGGCAATGAATACCGCCGGGAGCCGGTCGAAAGCAGTGGTCGCCGAGAGGACCGCCGAGGACAGGACGGGCGAGGGATCACTGCCTGGAATCGAGGACCCGCGCACGATCGCTCCGCGTGACGCACGCGAGCTGTCCCGCCAGTTCTTCCGGCGTCTGACCGTGCTGGAGGAGGGTACGCACGAGTACCAGTACGCCCGCAACACGCTCATCGAGATGAACATGTCGCTGGTGCGGTTCGCGGCGGGGCGGTTCCGCAACCGCGGTGACGACATGGAGGACATCGTCCAGACCGGGATGATCGGCCTGATCAAGGCCATCGACCGGTTCGAACTGGCACGCGAGGTGGAGTTCACCTCGTTCGCGCTGCCGTACATCGTGGGCGAGATCAAGCGGTTCTTCCGGGACACCACCTGGGCGGTGCACGTGCCCCGGCGGCTCCAGGAGCTGCGGGTGGAGCTGGCCAAGGCGCGCGAGGAACTCTCCAGCCGGCTGGACCGCGATCCCACGGTCGGCGAGCTCGCCACCCTGATGAACATCACCGAGGACGAGGTCGTCGAGGCGCAGCTGGCCGCCAACGGATACAACTCCGCGTCCCTGGACGCGGCGCTCACCGGTGACGGGCCCGAGGACGGCGAGGCGGTGCTCGCGGACTTCATCGGCGTCGAGGAGGAGGGCCTGCGACTGGTGGAGGACTTCCAGTCCCTGGCCCCGCTGATGGCCGAGCTCAGCGAGCGGGACCGGCAGATCATCCACATGAGGTTCGTGGAGGAGGCCACCCAGGCGGAGATCGGCGAACACCTCGGCTGCTCCCAGATGCACGTCTCACGCCTGATCAAGCGGATCATCACCCGCCTGAGGCAGGGCATGCTGGGCGAGCTGGGCTGCGCCTGAACCTCCCTCACGGCTCGGGGGTGAAGCTTCACTCAGTGGGAAGCTTCACCCAGGCGCGTACCTTCTTGCCGACGGGCACGCGTTCGGCGGTGACCTCCGCGGCCAGCGCGTGCACGATCTCCAGACCGTGGCGGCCCACCCGCTGGGGGTCGCGCGGAAAGCGCCGGGGCAGGGCGACGCTGCTGTCGTAGACGGACACGGAGACGGCCGAGTCCGTGCCCTCCAGCTCCAGGATGTACGGCCCATTGCTGTGCCGGTCGGCGTTGGTGACCAACTCGCTGACCACCAGGAGCAGTTCACCGTCGGCGCGCGAGTCGATGCGGGCGCACCACTCGGTCCTCAGCTGGTCGAGGAACTGTGCGGCGAAGGAGCGCGCCTCGGCGATGCTGCCGGGTTCACCGGTGTAGTGCGCCGCCCGTCGCAGCGGTTCCACGGGCACGTCGAAACCACTTGGTATCACTGCCCCGTCCACGTGGTCGGTCATGCGCTTCTCTTTCGGAATCCGGACCCGGCCGGTCACTACTGCACCAGTTCTCGTACCCCGACAGACGCCGCACAGTCCAGCCTGCCGTTCGCCCACCGCGCACAACGGGCATCGGCGCGCCGGTCCGGGGCACCCGGAGAAGGTGGCTCCGGCCGATGGCGGCCGGGACGGACGGCCGGAGGTGGACGGTGGTCTGGTGGGTGTGGCTGGTCCTGGTGGTGGCCGCGGTGGCGGTCGCGTCGCTGCTGGCGCTGGGCGTCCAGGCCGGCCGGCGGTCGGGGACGGTGATCGCGGTGCGGCGCGGGCGCCGGTACGGCGGACGGAGCACGTGATGGGCGGGCATCTGCTGTCAGGACCCGGGCGGGTGGGATCGGAGCTGATGGCCGCGCGCAGTCTTTCGACGCTGCCGGTGGTCACGCTCGCGGGTGACGCGGTCGCGCAGATCAAGGACACCGTCTTCGACGCCCCGGCCGGCCACATCACGGGTTTCACCCTGAGTGGCCGGGGCCTGCTCTCCGGCCCGCTCAAGCAGAGCCTGCCCTGGTCGGGTGTGCACTCCCTGGGGCATCACGCGGTCATGATCAATGATCCGGGCGTGCTGACCGAGGCGGCCGCCGTGGTCGTCCGCCGGGAGGCGGTCAAGGGCCGGGTGCTGGGCGCGAAGGTGCTGACCGACGCGGGGACGGAGGTCGGCAGGGTGCTCGACGTCGTCGTGGAGGGCGGCGCCAGCGGCCGGGTCGTCGGCTTCCGGATCGCGGCGAGCAGGTCGCCGGCGTCCGGGACGTCCGGTTCGAACCGCCGCCGGCACAAGGTGTACGTCCCGCGCGGCGAGACCCTCGCGGTCTCCGGCCAGGCCCTGGTCGTCCCCGCGGACGCGACGCTGTACGTCGCCGAGGACCTCCCCGGTTTCGCCGGTCAGGTCCAGGCCTTCCACGCCCGCGGCGACGCGGGCGGTCACTCGCCGAACCCGCCGACCGCACCGAACCCGCCGAAGGGGCCGCTGCCGTGATGCTGTACTCGCAGGTGCGGGGCCTGCCCGTGGTGACCCTCGCGGAGGCGGCCGAGATCGGGGTCGTGAAGGCCCTGACGGTCGACGCCGCCGCGAGGGCGGTCACCCATGTCCGGGTCGGCGCGCGGCGCGGCCGGGGGAACACCGTGCTGCCGTGGGAGGCGCTGCACGCGGTCGGTCCCGACGCCGTGCTCGTCCGCCGGGATCCGGCGGCGGACACCGGTGCGCCCCCGGCGCCGGCGCACCACGAGGCCCTGCGGCACCGGATCCTGACGGAGGCCGGAGACGAGCGCGGCACCGTTCAGGACCTCGCGTTCGACCCGGCCACCGGCCGCGTGGAGACGGTCTACACCGCACTCGGCACGATCCCGGCCGACCGTCTGCTGGGCCTGGGCGACTACGCCCTGGTCGTCCGCGCCGGCTGAGTCACGGCCGGTGTCACGTGTCAGGCGACGGGAACGACGAGCGCCGGGATGGTGCGCTGCATGCGCAGGGCGTCGACGGACTCCGCGAGCAGTTCGTACTCCGTGGTCTCGTCGCTCGCCGCGATCCGCACCAGCCGGCCGTCGGCCAGTTCGTCGGCGACCAGTTCCTGCCGGCCCTCGTCGGCGCACCAGGCGCGGAGCACACCGGGCACGTCGGTGACGGTGTCCGGGACGGGCGCGAGGGCGTTCGGCGGGTAGTGGGGGCTGTCCGGCTTCGGGTCGAGCCGCTCGGCGATCCACAGGGCCCGGTCACGCAGCCACCACAGGGCCAGCGCCAGGGTGGGCGCCCGGTAGGTGCCGAGCGGTACGCCGATGCGCCGACCGTCGCACCAGCCGTACGCGGTGACATGGCACAGGAATTCGTCGTGCACGATCCACTCCCCCGTCGCGTCGTTCTTCCGCCGGCCGGGCCCTCGCTTTCCGTGCGGCTCCTGTGCGGTGAAGTGCCCCTGACGTTCGAGTATCTTCACTACTGACACTCTGTCACCATGACTTTCCGGCCAGTCTGTTGGCATATTCGCCGGTGTTCTTGGCCGGAATCCGCCGAGGCGCGTAGCCCTGCTCTCCCGTCCTCGACACCGTCATTACCCGGGGGGTAATCGACCCTCCCCGATGCCCGCGGGCATGGTGGTCACACCGGTTCGACGCACCGAGGATCCGGTTCCCGAAGAGCAATTGCGAACTCGATGGAGGCTGATTCGCCATGTCCGTGAACACCGACCGTTACCAGACCGCCGCCGCCCGCTACTTCGAGGCCTGGAACGCCACCGAGCCGGAGGCCCTGGCGAAGGCGGTCGCCGCCGCCTGGACGGCCGACGGCTCCTACACCGACCCGCTTGCCGACGTCAGCGGGCACGAGGGGATCGCCGCCGTGATCGCCGGGGCGCACGGGCAGTTCCCCGGCTTCGTGTTCCGTCCGCTGGGCGCCGTGGACGGGCACCACGACACCGCCCGCTTCGCCTGGGAGCTGGTGAACGAGGCCGACGGCTCGGCGCCGGTGGCGGGCTTCGACGTGGTCACGCTGGACGCGGAGGGCCGCATCAGGTCGGTGCTCGGCTTCCTGGACCGGGTGCCGGCCGGGGCGTGACACGGTCGGGCGATGAGTCTCTCCGCTCGCGGCGGTCTGGTGAGGGTTCACCCGGTCGCCCCGGGCTGGGGGGCGGCCCCGGGCCGGGGCGGCGGGGGCGGGCCGGGCCTGCCCCGCTCCAGCCCGGCGAGTCCGGGGCCCGGCGCGAGGAACTCACGTACGCCGAACAGGGCCAGGACGACGACGGCGAACCAGAACACCACCGTGCCGGTCGGATGGTTCCAGAACACGAACACGATCGAGGCGCCGACGAGGATCACGATCCCGATCCACCGCTTCCACCGCCGGACGAACGGCTCCACCGGCCCGGCCCGGAAGCCCACGTGCTCGGCGACCTGGCGGACGCCGCCAACCCCCGTCGTGCACGCGGCACGGGTCGTCGTCGCGATCCGGGAGGGGCCGGCGAAGAACGCGCCGAGCGCGACCAGCACGGCCAGCACCCCAACCATGCGCGCGCTCTTCCTGAGGAAGTGGACCAGGGCGTCGTAGACGGAGCCCGCCGCGCCCGGGGAGACGTCCGGCGGCAACTGGTTGAGGAAGTACGTGCGGAAGACCGTGAGCCCGATGCCGAGCACCAGCATCGCCGCGGCGATGCCCAGCGCCGCACCGATCAGCGCGTGTCTGCGGTTCCAGGCCGCGTAGACGCCCCCGGCCGCGACCAGCACCGCGACCAGCGGGAGCCAGTTGCCGAGGATCTGGAGCAGCCGCAGATAGAGCTGGAGCGACTGAAGCTTCGGCGAGGAGTACACCGTGAACTGCGTGTGCACCGTCGGGATCTTCGCGGCCGGTCCCAGGCCCGCGTCGACCAGCTGCTTCTTGACCTGGTCGATGACCGGCGCCAGGTCGATGGTGACCTGGTCGCCGGAGAGCTTGACCGCGCCCCCGCTCTCCCCGGTCAGGACCTTGACCATCGCGTTGTGCGCCAGTGTGATCGCGTCGGTCCACGCCTTCGCGAAGGCCTGGCTCGTCACGACGCGGTCCGCGGCGGCGCCGATGAGGCTCTTCACGCCGTTCTCGATGGGCCCGGTCAGCGGGCCGATCAGCTGGGACACACGGGGCGGGACGCCGGGCTGGGACGCCGCCTTGGACAGCTGGTCGACCAGGGCCGGCACGTCGATCTTCTGCACCACGACGTCGGTGACCCGGCGGGAGACCGCCTGCTGCACATCGGGGTCGCTCGCGAGGGGCCCCATGGTCGCGACGAACCGGTCGGTGTCGGTGATCTGGTCCCGCGCCCAGACGGCTGTCACGGCCAGGATCGACAGGATCGACGCCAGGATGATGAGCAGCACCGATCCGGTGGTACGCAGCGGATGCCGGCGCTGCTGCGCCGGCCGGCCGGTCGACTCCAGCTGGGCGACCCGCCGGCGCAGCTCGTCCAGCTCGTTCTCGCCCGGCTTGCCCGGCTCACCCTCGGCGTCCTGTGGCGGCATGGAGCACTCCCGTCCTCGTCGACGGAGCGCACCCGGCCGGGGCGGCTGCCCGTCGTCGGCCCTACCAGGACACAAGGCCGCCGGGAGACGGGCCAGCTCAGGACCCCCGACCGGGTGTCCTCCGGTCGGGGGTCCTGAGCGCCGCGCCCCCCGACCGCCTCAGATCCCGCCGCGCGGGCTGCCGAACATGTCGGGTGAGGCCTCGCGCTGGACCACGCACAGGGCCCAGATGACGAACCCCGAGATCGCGATCATGACGACCGACCACACCGGGTAGTACGGCAGCGACAGGAAGTTGGCGATGATGATCAGCGCTGCGATGGTCACGCCGGCGATGCGCGCCCACAGCGAGGCCTGGAAGAGCCCCAGGCTGACGATCACCGCGACCGCGCCCAGGATCAGGTGGACCCAGCCCCAGCCGGTGAGGTCGAACTGGAACACGTAGTTGCGCGTGGTGACGAAGACGTCGTCATGGGCGATGGCCATGATGCCCCGGAAGATGTCCAGCACTCCGGCGATCATGAGCATGACGGCTCCGAATATCGTGAGGCCGCCGGCCCACTGCTGCTTCGCCGTCGTCTCGGGCGCACTGTGTGACGCGGTCATACCAGTACCTCGTTTCGTTGCCGTTGGGTGTGTCCGTCAGCGGGGGGACGCGGTGGTACCCGGCTTTTCCGCAGGCGCGTGGCCACTGAGGACGAGTTCCTTCGCCCGGCGGAACTCGTCGTCCGTGATGTCGCCGCGGGCCCGGATCTCGGAGAGCCGGACGAGCTCGTCGGCACTGCTGCGACCGCTTCCGCCGGCCGCGGTCTCCCGGACGTAGGCGTCGAAGGCCTGCTGCTGCGCACGCGCCTGTGCCACCTCCCTGCGGCCCATGCCCTTGCCGCGCGCGATGAGGTAGACGAACACGCCCAGGAAGGGCAGGCAGACGACGAACAGCAGCCAGCCGGCCTTGCCCCAGCCGCTCATCTCGTCGTCACGGAAGATGTCCACGATGACCCGGAACAGCAGGACGAACCACAGCACCCACAGGAAGAACCAGAGCATCGTCCAGAAGGCGCTCAGCAGTGGATAGTCGTACGCGAGGTACATCTGCGCGTTCATGTCACTCCTCCGTCCCGGGCGTTCGCCCAGCCGTTCCATGCTGTTCTCAGCGTGCCCACGTCGAGAACCGGGTGCCTCACCCGGCGCGGGTGAGCGTGTCCGACCTGCGCAGCGCCGAGCGCCAGGCGAAGGCGACGCCCGCCTCGGCCAGGCCGATCAGCACGAGCCACAGGCCGAGGAGCCGGGTCAGCGCACGGGCCGACTCGGCCGGCAGGGCGAGCACCACGATCCCCGCGACGATGGCGAGGACGGCGCCCGCCAGGACGGCGCCGCGGTGCGGCAGGTCCTTGGCGGCCAGGGCCGTGTAGAGGGTGAGGATCCCGGAGGCGAGCCAGACGATGCCGACGATCACTGAGAGAGCGGCGATCGTCTGCAACGGGTTGCGCAGGCACAGCACCCCGGCCAGGACGTACAACACGGCCACCACCAGCACCGGGAGCCGTTCCCCGTGCCCCTCCCTGCCGAACACCGCCACGAACCGGAACGCCCCGAGCACCAGCAGGTACAGGCCGATGAGCACCGCCAGGACGTGCAGGGTCTCGTCCGGCCAGACCAGTACCAGCACACCCGGCACGATCGTGGCGACCGCCGAAGCGAGGATCCAGGTCCAGGAACGGCCGAGCCGCCCCAGGGCCTCCTCGGCGCCTTCCGCGGGCGGAGCCGCCCCGCCGGGCATGCCTTCCGGTCCACCGGGCGCCGACGGATCACGCGATGTGGTCATGGCTCCTCCTCGCGCGATCGATCGCGGCGCTCGTGGACCGCCGACGGGGCGGTGTGGGGGGACCTCACCGGGCCAGCGTCCCGCGCGTCCGCGGCCACCGGATCACCCGCGGTGGGTGATCCGCCCCCGCCCACGAGACGATGCAGTGGGACACGAGGGGCACCGGACCCGCGGCGGAAGGGCACCCGCCCCGCGGCGGAACGGAACGAAGAAGCATCGGATGAGCGATCCCATGGCCGCCCGGACGGAGCACTCCCGCACCGGGCAGGACGCGCACCCGCCGGGCCGCGGGCACCATGCCGGCCGGCGGGCGGCCGGCTTGGCCGCCCTGCGCTCCCTGTTCACCGTCACCGCGCTCGTCACCGCCTACTACCTGCTGCCGTTGGACGACCTCCACACGACCGGTGCGCTGACGCTCCTGGTGGGCGGTCTGCTGGCGGTCCTGCTGGTGTTCTCGTGGCAGGTGTGGGCCATCGTGCG
Organism: Streptomyces sp. NPDC046915; assembly: GCF_040644935.1. NCBI lineage: Bacteria > Bacillati > Actinomycetota > Actinomycetes > Kitasatosporales > Streptomycetaceae > Streptomyces > Streptomyces sp. NPDC046915. The sequence continues at coordinate 77,682 of NZ_JBEYXB010000024.1, forward strand.
TTCGCCCCACCCACGGCTGAGGGCCGTCGAGGCCCTCTCCGCCACGCTGGGGTTGTTCCTGGTGCTCTTCGCCGGCGCCTACTACCTGCTGGAGAGGTCCTACCCCGGCTCCTTCACCGAGCCGCTGACCAGGACGGACGCCCTGTACTTCACGCTCACCACGTTCACCACCGTCGGCTACGGCGACATCACGGCCCGCTCGCAGGCGGGTCGCGTGGTGACGATGCTCCAGATGGCCGGCGGACTGCTGCTGGTGGGCGGCGCCGCGCGCATCCTCGCCGGCGCCGTCGAGGCGGGCCTGCGGCGGCAGCACCATGAGCCACCGGCCGAACCGGACGCCGACGACGACACCGCGACGCTGGACCGGGAGGACGGACCATGACCACATCGAGCGCCTTCACGACTCGACTGCCGGCCGCCGAACGGGCGGTCTACGGCAGGCAGGCCCGTACGCGCGTGCCGCGCTCGGAGCAGGGCCGGTTCGACCCGGGGCCGAAGCGGCCCAACCCGATCGAGGTGATCGAACGGCAGTCGGCCACCCGGGTGCCGGAACTGGTGCCGATCCGCTACGGCCGCATGCTCGAGTCGCCGTTCCGGTTCTACCGCGGCGCGGCGGCGATCATGGCGGCGGACCTGGGGACCGCCCCGGACACCGGGCTGCGGGCGCAGCTGTGCGGCGACGCCCATCTGCTGAACTTCCGGCTGCTCGCCTCGCCGGAGCGCCATCTGGTCTTCGACATCAACGACTTCGACGAGACCCTGCCCGGCCCCTTCGAATGGGACGTCAAGCGGCTGGCGGCCAGTCTCGCGATAGCGGGCCGGGCCAACGGCTTCTCCCGCAGGGAGCAGGACGGTGCCGTACGGGCGTGCGTGCTGGCCTACCGGGAGCGGATGCGGGAGTTCGCCGACCAGCGCACCCTGGACATCTGGTACGCCCAGGACGACACCGAGCGCATGCGGAAGCTGCTGGTGTCGTCGATGGACAAGGCCGCCAGGCGGCGCACCGCCGAGGCCACGGCGCGGGCCCGCACGCGGACCCAGATGCAGGCCTTCGAGAAGCTCACCCGGAGCACGGCCGAGGGCAGGCGCATCACACCCGACCCGCCGCTGATCACCCCGCTCGGGGAACTGCGGCCGGATCAGGCCGGGGAAGGGCAGGAGAGGGAGTTCCAGAACCTGCTGGACGCGTACGCGCGGACCCTGCCCTCCGAACGCCGCCATCTGCTGCGCCACTACCGCCTGGTGGACATCGCACGGAAGGTGGTGGGCGTCGGCAGTGTCGGCACGCGGTGCTGGATCCTGCTCCTGCTCGGCCGGGACGACGACGACCCGCTCCTGCTCCAGGCCAAGGAGGCGCAGGAGTCGGTGCTGGCCGCCCACACCGGCGGCGAGCGCTACGACAACCAGGGCCGCCGGGTGGTGACCGGGCAGCGTCTCATCCAGACGACCAGTGACATCTTCCTGGGCTGGACGCGCGTGATGGGCCTCGACGGGCGCGGCCGGGACTTCTATGTGCGCCAGCTGCGCGACTGGAAGGGCATCGTGCAGCCCGAGACCATGGATCCGGCACTGCTCGCCCTCTTCGGCAGCCTGTGCGGGGCCTCCCTGGCAAGGGCGCACGCCCGCTCCGGCGATCCCGTCGCCATCGGCGCCTACCTGGGCGGCAGCGACCGCTTCGACCAGGCCCTCACGGCATTCGCCCAGGCCTATGCCGACCAGAACGAGCGGGACTTCGAGGCGCTGGAGGCCGCCGTCCGCTCCGGCCGGCTCCACGCGGAGCGCCTCTGAGCGCGCGGAGCGCTCTGAGCCACCCGTCCCCGTCCGCCCAGCTCCCGGTCACTCCGGGAGCTGCCGCATCTCGACCACGCGCAGCCCCAGGGACTGGAAGCGCGCGAGCAGCCCGTACAGCTGGGCCTCGTCGAGGACGGGACCGAACAGGACGGTCTGCCCGGACATGACCACGTGGTCCAGCTCCGGGAAGGCTTTGGCCAGCGTCTCCGACATATGGCCGTCGACGCGGATCTCATAGCGCATCGGCAGTACTCCCACAGGCGACCCGCGGACCGGAGGACCGCACCCTCACCTGAGATCCTCCGCTTCGGCGCCCGGCCGGGCCTCACCCGGCACAGGTGACCCGGCGCCCCGCGCGGACGGCCGGTGTCACGGCCGGTCTCAGTGCTTCAGCAGGAGCTTGAAGACGATGATCAACAGGCCGAGCAGCAGGTTGACCGAAGCGGTGAGCGCGACCAGGGGCCAGGAGGCGCCGGACCGGCGCGCAGCGGCCACGGACCAGCCGACCTGCCCGGCGACCGCCACCGAGAGGGCCAGCCAGAACGCGCCCTCGGGGCCCAGGCCGAGCAGCGGGCTGACGGCCACCGCGAGGGCGGGCGGGACGGCGGCCTTGACGATCGGCCACTCGTCCCGGCACACGTGCACCACGGTCCGGCGGTCCAGGCGCCGCTGCGCCAGGTGCGCCCCGAACAGCTGGGCGTGCACGTGCGCCACCCAGAACACCACACCGGTGAGCAGCAACAGCAGCACCAGTTCGACACGCGGGAACGAGCCGAGGGCGCTGGCGCCGGTCACCACGGAGGCCGCGAGCATGGAGCCGTAGACACCGCCCGTGTAGTCGGCGTGCGCCCGGCGCTCGTCGCCGCTCGCCTGCGTCGTGGCGGGGCCGGGCCCGGTCATCGCGGCACCCCGGGCCTCAGCGCGCCGGTCCGACGGCTCCGGCATGAGCACCGGTGTCCGGCCGCCGCGCCCGGCTAGTCCGGCCGGCGGGCAGGTGGGGCGTGACGAGGAAGCCGGCGAGGGTGACGCCGCCGGTGGCGAGGATCGCCGCCTTCAGTCCCTCGAGCTGCGCCGAGGCGTACGAGTCCGTGAGGGCGTCGACCTCCGACGGCGGCAGGCCGGCCTGCTGGGCCGCCGAGCGTACCTGCGAGGTGGGGACGAAGCCGACCCCGGCTTCGAGGGCCACACTGGTCTGTTTGCGGGCTTCGTCCGACAGCCGGGGGTCGTCCGCGACGTGTGTGGTGAAGGCGTGGGCCAGTGAGCCGATGAGGATCGACCCGATGAGTGCGGTACCCAGCGCGGAACCGAGGTTCTGGGCCGTGAACTGCAGCCCACCCACCTCGCTGCGTTCCTGTTCGCCGGCGCTGGACTGGACGACGTTGCCCAGCTGCGAGGCGAGCAGGCCGACGCCCACGCCCAGCAGAGCCATGGCTCCGGCGAACTGCGCGTCGTCGATGACCGGGTCGATGGTGGCCAGCAGCCACACGATGGCCGCCGCCAGGATCAGCAGGCCGAGACGGACCACATGGCGCGGCCCCCAGACCCGCCCGAGCGAGGACCCGCCCATGGAGGTCACGAGCATGGTGACGGACACCGGGAGCAGCCGCAGCCCCGTCTGGAACGCGTCGAACCCCTGCACCACCTGCAGGTACAGCGGGATGGCGAAGAACAGGCCGAGCAGGATCAGATTCTGGCTCAGCAGCGTCATCAGACCGGCCCGAAGAGCGGGCCTGGCCAGCAGGGACCGGTGCAGCAAAGGGTCGGCGCCCCGTGCGTCCCGCCGCTGCTCCCAGCGCAGGAAGAGGGCGAGGACGCCCACTCCGGCGCCGATGACGAACAGCGTCGGGGCGAAACCCAGGACGGTGAAGGGAGGGTGGGCGGGCCGTACCCAGCCCCAGGTGCCGCTCTGGAGGACCCCGAGCACGCCCAGCCCCAGTCCGGCAGCCGAGAGCGCGGCACCGATCCCGTCCAGCCGGGGACGGGGCGCGTTCCGAGCGGCTTCCGTGATCACCCGGCGGCAGCACAGGACGACCAGGACGACCACGACCTCGCCTGCGAAGACCAGCCGCCAGGTGAGGTACGTCGTCACCCACCCGCCCAGCAGCGGGCCGACCGCCACCCCCGCGCCGGCCAGTCCACCGATGACGCCGTAGGCGATGGCCCGGTCCCGTCCCCGGTACGACGCGGCCACGAGAGCGGCCATCGCCGGCAGGACCAGGGCGGCACCGAGTCCCTCTATGACCGACCAGCCCAGCGCGAGCACCCAGAGGGTGGGGGCCAGCGCGGTCAGCGCCGACCCCGTGCCGTATACGGCCATGCCCAGGAAGAACACGCGGCGGCGGCCCAGGATGTCTCCCAGCCGACCGCCTGTGATCATGAACGCCGCCATGACCAGCGCGTACAGAGTGATGACGGCCTGGATGGCGGTGACCTCGGTCTCGAAGTCCTCGACCAGTTGGCTGATGGACACGTTCATCACGGATGTGTCCAGGACCATCAGGAACTGGGCCATGCCCAGGACGATCAGAGCCCGCCAGTGCGCCACGATGCCCACCTCGCCGCATCGGCCCGGGACACCGGTGGAGTCGGCCGGGCAGCGGCCGTTCACAGTCCCGCCGCCGCTTCCATCGCATCCGAGCGACCCGCCGGGCGCCTCACCCGCCACGGGCGATCCGCTACGGGCGATGCCACCGGCGGGACACGTCACAGCAGCCGGAGGTCGCGGGCGCGGCGCACGGCGTCGCTGCGCCGGTTCACGGCCAGTTTCCGGTAGGCGCTCTTGAGGTGGGTCTTCACGGTGTTCACCGACACGTGCAGGTCGGCGGCGATCTCCTCGGTGGACATCATGCGGGCGGCCCGCTCCAGCACATCGCGCTCGCGCCCGCTCAGGTCCTCCACGACGAGCGGCGGGGGCTCGGCCTCGGGGCGGAGCGGCTCGCCCGGTCGCGCCGGCCCGTGCTCGAGCCAGCCCGCGGCCAGCTGCCGGAGCGGTGGCACGACCAGGAGGGGCCTCAACCAGGGCCCGGCGTCCCTGAAGGGGCGGCGCAGCCGTTCACGACGGGCGTCGACGAGCGCCTGGGCGAGCAGCCGGCGGGCGGTGGCGGTGTCTCCGGCCCGCTGGGCGGCCTGAGCGCGTACCAGTGCGGCCCGCACGGACACCGCGGGACCGATCCGCCCGTCGCCGCGCACGCTGTCGAGCAGCTCGATCGCGGCTCCGGGATCACCGGCGGCGAGCTGGATCCGCGCGGCCTCCACGGCGTAGGCCGGCTGGTCGTCGGCCACGTTCCTGAGCACCTCGGCGGCGTTCTCCGGCCGTCCCGCGGCCAGGTGGGCGGCGGAGGCGACCAGGGCCTCGTGGCTCTCCGCCCACGGGGAGACCACTTCGGCGGGGACGGCCGGGCCCGCCGCCTCCAGCGCGGCCCGGACCTTGCCCCGGGCCAGCAGCAGACGCGCCCTGGCGATGGCCTGTCCCGCCGCCATCACCGGGTCGCGCACCGCGCAGCGGAGCCCGGCCACCTCGTCGAGGAGAGCCTCGGCCCGGTCCAGTTCGTCGCGGTCGACGGCCACCGCCGCCAGCACGAGCCGTTCGATACCGGAGCCGGACGGCTGGGGCAGGCTGTACCGCTCCGTCTCGGAGACCGCGGCCAGCGCCTTGCGTTCCGCCCTGCCGGGCCAGCCGTGCAGGTAGTCGAGGAGGGCCAGGTGCCCCAGCGACTCCTCCCGGGGCAGCACGGTGGCGGCCCCGCCGGACGATCCGGCCACCGCGGACAGGGCGGCGCGGGCGTCCTCGAAGTGTCCGGCCCACAGGCGCGTGGCACCCAGATGGGTCAGCAGCAGAGCGGTGAGTTCGGGATGCTTCTCCAGCAGTTGGGCCGGGACCTCCTGCCGCAGGTCCGCGGCGGTCGCGGCGGCCTTCTCCGCCTGCCCGGGAGACCCGGTCAGGCGGGCGGCCAGAGTCTCCAGCAGCGCACAGGTCAGCAGGGCCGCCGCCTGGTCGGGCACGTCGCCGGCCAGGAGCTCCTCGGCGTGGTGCAGGTGGGCCAGGCCGCGGTCGAGGTCGTTGCGGGACAGTTCGCGGGCCGCGCGTACCAGGTCCGTCGCGGGAGTCGCGGCCTCGTGTCCCATCCGGGAGAACACTTCGGCGAGGTCGTCGGAGCGCAGACCGGTCAGGAGCTGTCCGATCGCCAGGTCGTCGACGAGGGCACGGGCGGTGAAGTCCCAGTCGCCCGCGGCGGCGCCGTGCGCGAGGGTCTCCGGGAGGGATCCGGCCCGCCGCAGCCACTGGGCCGCGCGCCGGTGCAGTTCGGGTTCCAGACCGGGCAGGCGCACCCGCAGATGGGCCCTGAGTATCTCCCCGAACAGCGGGTGGAGTCGGTACCAGCCGTGCCCGAGGTCCTCGACGAAGGCGTTCTCCCGGTGCAGTCCGGCGAGGATCGCCTCGGCGTCGGACTGGCATGTCATCGCGTTCGCCAGATCGGGCGAGAAGCGCTCCAGGACGCTGACCCGCAGCAGCAGGTTCTGCGTCTCCTCGGGCTGCCGCTTGAGCACCTCGGCCAGCAGATAGTCGGCGACCGTGCTGCGGTCCGCCTCGAACTCCTTCAGGTACGTCGCCGGGTCGGCGCTCTCCTGTGCCGCGAGGGCACACAGGCGCAGGCCGGCGGCCCAGCCCCGGGTGCGCTCGACGAGGCCGCGCGCGGAGTCGACGGGCAGGCGCAGGCCGTGCAGCTCCAGCAGGGTGACGGCTTCCTCCGGGGTGAAGGCCAGTTCCGCGTCGCGGATCTCCGTCAGCTCGCCGGCCGCCCGGTACCGGTGCAGCGGCATCATCGGCTCGGTGCGGCTGACGATGATCAGGCGCATGCCGCGGCCCGCGTGGTGCAGGACGAACTCCAGCTGCTCCGCTATCTCCGGCGCGGGCACCCGGTCGTACTCGTCGAGGACGACGGTGACCGTCCGGTCACGGCCGCTGAGACCGGCGGCGAGCGCGGCCAGCAGCCTCTGGTCGGCGCGCGTCGCCTCGGCCGGGCAGCCGATCTCGTCCGGTACGGGAGCACCGCAGTCCCGCAGGGCGTGCAGGAGGTAGGCCCAGAACATTCCGGGGCGCTGGTCGCCCGACTCGAGGGTGAGCCAGGCGACCGGCTCCGCGAGGCCCGCCGCCCAGTCGGCGACCAGCAGGGTCTTGCCGGCGCCGGCGGCTCCGTTGACCATGGTCAGCGGGGTCTTCAGCGCCTGCTGGAGGTGCTGGACCAGCCGCTCGCGCCGCAGGAACGTGGTGGGCCTCGTCGGCAGCGCGAACCGGGTATGCAGGATCGGATCCCCCAGGGGATCCACACCCGTGGCGGCCTGCCCCCAGTCGTCTTCGTCGATCACGGCCACTGCACTCACCACCCGCTGTTCTTCGGGCCGGTAACAGCGCTCCTTCTCCGATCAGCTTCTCAGCCTTCCCGTCCGTGCGCGCGGCGCGCGGGAACGGACGGCCCCGGACAGGGCTCCGGACGACCGGGGCGAGCCGGCTTCCGCCCGGCGCCGGGTGTGTGCACGGCGCCGGGCGGAAGACCGGGGACGAGGAGGACCGGGCCTCAGCCCTTGACCACCGCGTCGATCCGGGCCAGCTCCTCCGCGTCGAAGTCCAGGTTGCCGATCGCGGCGACGCTGTCCGCCAGCTGCTGCGGGCTGCTCGCGCCGACCAGGGCGGAGGTGACCCGGCCGCCGCGCAGCACCCAGGCCAGGGCGAGCTGGGCCAGGCTCTGGCCGCGGGACTTGGCGATGTCGTCGAGGGCGCGCAGCCTGCCGACCAGTTCCTCGGTCACCGCGTCGGAGTTGAGGAAGGGGCTGTCGCTCGCGGCCCGGGAGTCCTCGGGGATGCCGTCGAGGTAGCGGCCGGTGAGCAGGCCCTGCTCCAGCGGGGAGTAGGCGATGGAGCCGACCTGGAGTTCGTCGAGGGCGTCGAGGAGGCCCTCCTCGGGGCGGCGGTCGAGCATGGAGTAGCGCGGCTGGTGGATGAGGAGCGGGGTGCCCAGCTCGCCGAGGATACGGGCGGCCTCGCGGGTCTGCTCCGGGGAGTAGTTGGAGACGCCGACGTAGAGCGCCTTGCCCTGCTGGACCGCCGAGTGCAGGGCGCCCATCGTCTCCTCCAGGGGAGTCTCCGGGTCCGGGCGGTGCGAGTAGAAGATGTCGACGTACTCCAGGCCCATCCGCTTCAGGCTCTGGTCGAGCGAGGACAGCACGTACTTGCGCGAGCCCCATTCGCCGTACGGGCCTGGCCACATGAGGTAGCCCGCCTTGGTGGAGATGACCAGCTCGTCGCGGTACGGCGCGAAGTCGGCCTTCAGGGCCTCGCCGAGTGCGGACTCCGCGGCGCCGGGCGGCGGTCCGTAGTTGTTGGCCAGGTCGAAGTGGGTGACCCCGAGGTCGAAGGCGCGGCGCAGGATGGCGCGCTGGGTCTCGACGGGACGGTCGGGACCGAAGTTGTGCCACAGACCGAGCGACAGCGCGGGGAGCTTCAGACCGCTGCGTCCGGTGCGCCGGTAGGGCATGTCCGTGTAACGGTCGGGGTGTGCGGTGTACAACGCGACTCCAGAGGGGTTGGCACACGATCTACCGTTGCCACTCTCGCGCGAGCGGTGTACAGCGGTCCAACAGAAGAATCCGATGGAATTCAGCGGATAGGCTTCTCAATCATGGAACTGCGCCAACTCCAGCACTTCGTCGCCGTGGCCGAGGACCAGCACTTCACCCGGGCGGCGGAGCGGCTGATGGTGTCCCAGTCGGGCCTGTCGGCGTCGATCCGCGCGCTGGAGCGGGAGCTGAGGGCGCCGCTGTTCGTGCGGACCACCCGCCGGGTGACGCTGACCGAGGCGGGCCGCGCGCTCCTGGCCGAGGCGGAGCGGATCCTGGCGCAGGTCAGGGCCGCGCACGAGGCGGTGGCCGCGGTGCAGGGGGTGCTGCGCGGGACGCTGGCGCTGGGCACCGAGCAGTGCATCGCCGGGGTGCATGTGGCGGGGCTGCTGGCCGCGTTCCGGCGGCGGCACCCGGATGTGGAGATCCGGCTGCGGCAGGCGGGCTCGGGCGCGCTGGCGGAGGAGGTGGCGGCCGGGCGGCTGGACCTCGCCTTCGCCTACCGCACGCAGGCGGACAGCGACCAGCTGCGGTCGGTGTCGCTGACGAGCGAGCCGATGACCGTGCTGTGCCATCCCAGCCACCGCCTCGCGACGGCCGGGGTGGCGCTGACCCCGTGCGACGTCGGCGGCGAGGTCTTCGTCGACTTCCACCCCGACTGGGGTCCGCGCCGCGTCACGGACGCGGCCTTCGCCGCCGCGGGTGTGCGTCGTACGGTCGCCCTGGAGGTCAACGACGTGCACGGCCTGCTGGACCTGGTCGACGAGAACCTCGGGATCGCCGTCGTACCCCGGCACTTCCGCCACAAGCGGCCGGGGCTCACCGCACTGCCCCTGAAGGGCACGGGCGAGGCGGAGTACGAGACCGTCGCCCTGCTGCCGCCGGAGCAGGCCACCAGCCCCGCGGCCCGCGCACTGGTCACGCTGCTCAGCGACTGACGGAAGGTCAGTGCCCTTTTCCCGGCCGGATCGCTGACGCATCAGGGAGCGCGATGCGCGATGGTGGACGTATGCACGCACGGGACATCCTCATCGGCGGCTTCGGCCGCATCCAGGAAGAAGTCCATGCCACCCTCGACGGGCTCGGGCCGGACGGACTCCACGCCTGCCCGGTCCCCGACGCCAACTCCGTCGCCTGGCTGGTCTGGCACCTCACCCGGGTCCAGGACGACCATGTCGCCGACGCCTTCGCACTGGACCAGGTGTGGCTGTCACAGGGCTGGGAGAAGCGTTTCGGGCTCGACCTGCCGCGCCACGACACGGGCTACGGGCACAGCCCCGCCAAGGTCGCGAAGGTGCGGGTCGACTCGGCGGACCTGCTGACCGGGTACTACGACGCCGTGCACGAGCAGACGCTCGGCGTGCTGCGCGACCTGCCCGCCAAGGACCTCGAGCGCATCGTGGACGAGCGCTGGGACCCCCCGGTCAGCCTGGGCGTCCGGCTGGTCAGCGTCCTGTCCGACGATCTTCAGCACATCGGACAGGCCGCCTATGTGCGAGGCCTTCAGAGTTCGGACTCGTAACCGGGCAGGACCACGTCCTCGATGAGGGCGTTGCGCTCGTCGAACGGGATGAACGCGCTCTTGAGGGCGTTCACCGTGACCGTGCGCAGGTCCTCGACCGTCCAGCCCGCCTCCTCGACCAGCAGGGACATCTCGCGGGTCATCGTCGTGCCGGAGACCAGCCGGTTGTCGGTGTTGAGGGTGACCCGGAAGCCCAGGTCCTTCAGGGCGGTGATGGGGTGCTCGGCGATCGAGGTGGCGCAGCCCGTCTGGAGGTTGGAGGTGGGGCACATCTCCAGGGCGATGCGGCGGTCGCGCACCCATCCGGCGAGACGGCCCAGCTTGCCGTCCACGATGTCCTCGGTGATGCGCACGCCATGGCCGAGGCGCTGGGCGCCGCACGCCTGGATCGCCTGGTGGATGCTGGGCAGGCCGAACGCCTCACCGGCGTGGATGGTGAACGGTACGTTCTCGCGGCGCAGGAGCTCGAAGGCGTCCAGGTGGTTCACGGCCGGGAAGCCGTCCTCGGCACCGGCGATGTCGAAGCCGACGACACCGGCGTCCCGGTAGGCGACGGCCAGCTCGGCGGCCTCGCGGACCCGGTCGAACATGCGCATGCCGCAGAGCAGGGTGCCGACCCGGACGGGGGTGCCGGCGGCGGCCGCCTTGGCCATACCGGCGGCGAGGCCCTCCTGGACGGTCTCCACGACCTCGCTCAGCGACAGCCCGCCCTTGGTGTTCAGCTCGGGGGCGTAGCGCACCTCGGCGTAGACGACGCCGTCGGCGGCGAGGTCCAGGACGTACTCCTCGGCGACGCGCAGCAGGCCCTCGCGGTTCTGCATGACGGCGAGGGTGTGTTCGAAGGTGGCTATGTAGCGGACCAGGTCGCCGGAGTTGGCGGCCTCGAAGTACCAGGCGGCCAGCTCGTCGGGGTCGGTGGTGGGCAGGGTGTGACCGACCGCGGCCGCGAGCTCGACGACGGTGGCGGGGCGCAGGCCACCGTCGAGGTGGTCGTGCAGGACGGCCTTGGGCAGGCGGCGGATCACTTCGGCGTCTACGCGCGTAGCAGTCATGGCGGTCTTTCCTTGAGCGGGTGGTTCGAAGCGGCGGGTGGAGCGTGCGGCAGGAGGAACGTGCGGCAGGAGGAGCGGCGGCGGGCGGAAGCTCAGTCGGCGGGCTGGAGCAGGTCCCAGCGGTTGCCGTACAGGTCCTGGAGGACGACGACCGTGCCGTACGGCTCGTGGCGCGGCTCCTCCAGGAACGTCACGCCGGCGGCGGTCATGCGGGCGTGGTCGCGGGCGAAGTCGTCCGTGTGCAGGAAGAACCCGACCCGCCCGCCGGTCTGGTCGCCGACCCGGGCCTGCTGGGCGTCGGTCTTGGCGCGGGCCAGCAGCAGACCGGTTCCGGCCCCTTCCGGTCCGGGCTCCACGACGACCCAGCGGGAGCCGTCGGGGCGCGCCTCGTCCTCGGCGAGCCGGAATCCGAGGGCCTCGGTGTAGAAGCGGATCGCCTCGTCGTAGTCGTCGACGACGAGGGTGACCAGGGCGACGCGTCTCATCGGGGCCTTTCGCTCAGGTGCCGGACGGAGGTGCCGGACAGGCTGACTGACGGGTGAGGTTATACGTAAAACGTAACGCACGCCAGTCCGACGGCTCGGGGGTTCCGGCGGCCGGGCGGCGAGCCTGCGCTCAGTCGTGCTCCTCGCCCTGGGCGACCTCCACCCGGTGGTGGAAGTCGATCATCCCGGTCGCGGAGGCGGCGAAGGAGAGGCCGGCGCAGGCGACGAGCACCAGGGCGATCCAGGAGGGGGCGGCGGCGCGGCGCGGCGCCGCCAGGAGGGCCTGCACGCGCTGGGGGACGGGCCCGGTCGTCACGGCGGGGGCGAAGTCCGGGCGGTTACCCCGGGTGGCCTGGCCCACGAGGGCGGCGCGGGCGATGGCGCGGGCGGTCAGGCGCCGGTCGCCGACGGCGGCGGCCGCGGCCTCGTCGGCGGCGCGCTCGGCGGCGAGCCGGATGGTCTCGCGGACCGGGCGCAGCGCGGGGTGGCAGTGGGCGGCGAGTTCGGCGGCGGCGAGGAAGTAGTGGTGGCCGCCCTGGTTGTGGGCCCGCTCGTGGGCGAAGAGGGCCTCCCTCTCGGCGGCGTCCAGACTGCGCAGCATCCCGGTGGTGACGACGATCCGGTGCGGGCGCCCGGGCAGCGCGTACGCGTCCGGGTGCGGCGAGTCGACCACGCACAGATCGCCCGCGGCGGGCCCGCGCCCGGCCTCCGAGCGGGCCGCGCGGAAGGCGCGGGTCTGGCGCAGTACCGAGCGCGCGAGGGTCCAGGCGCACACGGCGAGCACGCCGACGGAGGTGGCGGCCGCCGGAACCACGAAGAGGTCGGAGGCGGTGCGCAGGGGGTGGACGAGTTCGCCGAGCGTGGCGAAGACGGACACCTTGAGCAGGCCGATGAGCACGAAGGCGCCGAGCGCGGCGAGCGAGCAGCCCGCGCACACGACCGCCGTGACGGTGATCAGCCACAGCGCGGCGACGGGCGTCAGCCGGTCGACGGTCCGCCGGGCCGTCCCCGGCAGCGCGAACGTCAGCACCAGTGGCAGGAGCAGCAGGGCGGTCATCGCTCTGCCGGGGGTTCGAGCAGGTCGCGCAGGATCCGCTCGTCGTCGGGGCTGAGCTGGGCGACGAAACGGGCGAGCACGGTCTCGCGGTCGCCGTCCCGGTCGAGTTCGGTGTGCATCCGGCGGGCGGTGAGGCCCTGGGCGTCCTGGACCGGGACATAGGCGTACCCGCGGCCCTGTCGCCGCCGGTCGACGACCCCCTTGTCGTGCAGCCGGGACAGGATCGTGGTCACCGTGGTGCGCGCCAGGCCGGCACCGAGGCTGAGCTGCACCTGACCGGGTGTCTGGGGCGCGCCGGCGGCCCAGAGGGCGGCCATGACGCTCGCTTCCAGCTCGCCGGCCGGACGACGTTCGTCCTTCGCGTCGGTCATGGGAAGGTTCCTCACCCCGTATCCGTCCGCAGATGATCGGCTCATCCGCACGATGCCGCTTCCATTATGGAAGACCCGGCGCCGTGCGCGGCACGAAGCTCCTCGTCGGTGAGGCGCAGCGCTCCCGCGGCGAGGTTCTCGGGAGGTGGCCGGGGTTGCCGGTGCCAAGAAGGGCGAGCACCTCGTCCCGTGGACGGGCAGGTCGCCGAGTTCCCAGGTGCCGGACGCGTCCGCGGTGATCGGTGGAGTGGTCACCGGCGGGGTCGCGCACACGCGTCCGGCACGGCCGCGGAGGTGCTACGGATACGTGTAGGTGTTCAGGGCGGCCACCGCGGAGGCCGGGTCGCCGAGGTCGTAGCGGTCCACGGCGAGGAAGGTGGGCTTCTTCCGGGCGGCCGGCTGGCAGAACCGGCGGGCGCGGTCGGCGAGTTTGGTGTTGTCGCTCTGGGCGGTGGCGGCCACGGTCGCGTCACGGAAGTGGTTCATCACGAACAGCGGGCGGAAGCCGGACTCGGTGCGGGTCAGCGGGAGGGTGGTGTTCGCGTCGTACCAGCGGCTGTAGCAGGACCAGTCGGAGGAGCCGATGCCCGAGCCCATCGACCAGTAGTTCTCCACGGTCCACTCCCGCTGGTACATCACGCCGAAGCTGTCCCGGGTCAGCCCCGCCGACTCGTCGGCCGAGCGGCTGTGGTCGGTGAAGATCAGCAGCCGCTGACCGGCCGCGGTCAGATCGGCCAGCCTGGGCCAGCCGTTCTGCCGTACCCCGGTCCGGTCGGGCCGGTAGAGCACGTCCGACAGGCCGTTCACCCGGGCGAGTTCGGAGCGCAGGACGCCGGGGTCGACGTAGTCCTCCAGGAAGATGGTGGCGAACTGGTCGGGGTGGGCCTTGAGGAAGTTCACGATCCGCTGTACGTCCACCCACAGGGCGACCGGCCTGCTGACGAGGGCGCAGCTGTCGTGGCACAGGATCGCGCCGTCCGGGGTCTGGTGGATGTCCAGCATGAATCCGCGGACGCCGTCGGCGAGTTGCTGGTCGATGCCCCGGGTCTGGTTGGGGAAGAGGTTGACGAAGGGCGGGGCGAAGCCGCCGTCGACGCCGTTGGCGTAGGCGTTGTGGGCGGTGAGGAAGGTGACCTGGTCGAGGGTGCGTCGGTCCGGCGCGGGCATGGGGCTAGTGGTGGGTGTGACCGGGGTGAGGTACCAGGCGGCGAGGTCGCCGGCGGCGCCGACGGCGAGCCGGTCCGGGTAGGTGCCGCCGGAGGGCTTGGCCCCCAGCGTCAGATACCGGTCGGTGCCCGGGGACTTGAGGGTGTAGCGGTCGTCTCCGAGCGGGCTGATCTCCCAGGCCGCGTCGGCGCTCGCACAGGTGACGGTCGCCGCCAGGTCACCGGAGCGTCCCAGGCAGCTGCCCGCCGTGTCCCTGCTCTCGAGGACGTACGACGATCCGCTCGCCCTCAGGTTCCACTGCTGGTGGTCCTCGTCGCCCTTGGGTCTGTGCTGCTCCACCGCTCCCCCGTTGCCCGCCGCGTCGAGGCCGGTCACGGCGCTCTGGACGTAGTACGGGCCGGCGGCCGGGACCGCGGTGGCGGCTTGGGACGGGGGTGAAACGACCGCGGCGGCGAGCGCGACGGCCGTGGCGAACAGGGCGTGGGGGGTGCGCATGCGGGTGCCCTTCCTGCTGACAGTAGATGGTCAGGGGCATGACACCATGGCACGCGGTTTCACGTCAGCGGTTCCGCTCGCACGACCCGGTGGGCCGGGCCCGGCCGCCGGTGCGGCCGGGCCCGCGCGGGTCTCGAAGTCAGTGCAGCGGCTTCGACAGGACCGCCTTGCGGTGGCTGAACGTCTCGATGGACCAGCGGCCGTGGTAGCTGCCCGTACCGCTCTCCCCCACGCCGCCGAACGGCAGGTCGGAGACGGTGAGATGGGCGAGCGGCAGGCCATGGCCGAGGCCGCCGGAGGAGGTCTCGGCGGCGATCCGCTCCCTGGTTCCGTCGGAGTCGGTGAACACGTACAGCGCGAGGGGCTTGTCGCGGTCGTTGACGAACTCGATCGCCGCGTCGAGGCCGGGCACCGTGACGATCGGCAGGATGGGACCGAAGATCTCCTCCTGCATGACGGGGGACTTCGGGTCGACGTCGGCCAGCACGGTCGGCGCGAGGTACTTCGCCGCACGGTCGCCGGAACCGCCGACGATCGCCCTGCCGGAGTCGAGCAGGCCGCTGAGCCGGTCGAAATGGCGCTCGTTGACGATCCGGCCGTACTCGGGCGAGGCCGCGGGGTCGGTGCCGTACAGCGCCTCCACGGCCCGGACGAGCGCGGGTTCGAGGGCGGCGGCGGTCTCCGGGTCGGTGAGGACGTAGTCGGGGGCCACGCAGGTCTGGCCCGCGTTGAGGAACTTGCCGCGCGCCAGCCGGTCGGCGACCACGTCGAGGTCGGTCCCGCGGTCGACGAACGCCGGGGACTTGCCGCCGAGTTCGAGGGTGACGGGGGTGAGGTGCTCGGCGGCCGCGCGCATGACGATGCGGCCGACGGTGCCGTTGCCCGTGTAGAAGACGTGGTCGAAGCGCTCGGCCAGCAGGGCCGTGGTCTGAGGGACACCGCCCTCGACGACGGCGACCGCGTCGGTGTCGAGATAGGCCGGGATCAGCCGGGCCAGCGCGGCCGAGGTGGCCGGGGCCAGCTCGCTGGGCTTGGCCACCACCGCGTTCCCCGCGGCCAGCGCGCCGACCACCGGGGCGAGCAGGAGCTGCGCGGGGTAGTTCCAGGGGGCGATGACGAGGACGACGCCGAGGGGGTCGTACTGCGTCCAGGCCGTCGCGTCGGCGCCGAGGTGCGCCGGGACGGGGACGGACTCGGGGCGCAGCCACTCGGCGAGGTGGTCGAGGGTGTGGTCGATCTCGCGGACCGTGAAGTCGATCTCCGTGCGGTAGGCCTCGGTGGCGCTCTTGCCCAGGTCGGTGTGGAGTGCGGCGGCGAGCGCGTCGCCGTTCTCCGTGAGCATCGCGCGCAGACGGCCCAGCTGGCCGGTGCGCCACTCGACGGGCTTGGTGCGGCCGGTGCGGAAGGTGGCGCGCAGCCGGGCCACGACGTCGGCGGGCTGCTCGGGGGTGGAGTGGTTCACGGTGCCTCGCTGGTGGGTGCACGGACCTTGCGGCCCGAGAGTACGGTCTCGAACAGTCAGATGTAAATGCCAACCTTTCAGGTACCAAAATAAATCCCGGCACCGGGTCCGGTCACTTCGCGCGTACGAGCTCCTGCCGGCGCCGTTCGAGATGCGCCCGCTCCGCCGGGCTCTCGGCGAGCTCCACGGCTCTCTCGTACTCCCGTACGGCCTCGGTGTGCCGGCCCAGGCGGCGCAGCAGTTCGGCGCGGACGGCGTGGCGGACGTGGTAGCCGGGGAGATCGAGCGCGTCGACCAGGCCGAGCGCCTTCGCCGGGCCCTCGATCTCGGCCACGGCGACCGCGCGGTTCAGGGCGACCACGGGACTCGGGGCAACGGCCGTCAGCTGGTCGTACAGCCGCAGGATCTGCCCCCAGTCGGTGGCCCGGACCGTCGGCGCGTCGCTGTGCACGGCGTTGATCGCGGCCTGGATCTGGTACGGCCCCGGCCGGTTCCGGCGCAGGCAGCGGCGGACCAGGTCCTGGCCCTCGCCGATCAGGTCGCGGTCCCAGCGGGCGCGGTCCTGCTCGGGCAGCGGCACGAGGGCGCCGTCCTCGTCCTGCCGGGCGGGCCGCCGCGCCTCGACGAGCAGCATCAGCGCGAGCAGGCCGGTGACCTCGGGCTCGTCCGGCATCAGCTCCGCCAGCAGACGGCCCAGCCGGACGGCTTCGGCGCACAGCTCGGGCGCGCCGGTGTACCCCTCGTTGAAGATCAGGTAGAGGACGGCCAGGACGCCGCCGAGCCGGTCGGGCAGGTCGGCGTCCCGGGGCACGCGGTACGGGATGCCCGCGTCCCGGATCTTCGCCTTCGCCCGCACGAGCCGTTGCGCCAAGGTGGGCTCCGGCACCAGGAAGGCGCGGGCGATCTGTGCGGTGCTCAGCCCGCCGAGCAGGCGCAGGGTGAGGGCCACCCGGGCCTGCGGGGCGAGGGCGGGGTGGCAGCAGGTGAAGATCAGGCGGAGCCGGTCGTCGCGCACGGGGCCCTCCTCGGCCGGGGCGTCGGGCCCGTACAGCCGGGCGGCCTCGGCGTGCCGGGCGTCCCGGCCGGTCTCGCGGCGCAGGCGGTCGACCGCGCGGTTGCGGGCGGTGGTGATGATCCAGCCGGCCGGGCTCGGCGGCACCCCGGTCTCCGGCCACTTCCCGACGGCGGTGGCGAAGGCGTCCTGGACCGCTTCCTCGGCGAGGTCGATGTCGCCGAGGAAGCGGACGAGGACGGAGACCGCACGCCCGTACTCGGCGCGGAAGACGGCCTCGATGTCCGGGGCGTCCGGCATCAGCGCTGGTCCACGAAGGGGCGCACCTCGATGGGGAGAGTGGTGACCAGGGCCGCCTTGCGGCCCCACTCCAGGGCCGCGTCCAGGTCGGGAGCCTTGATCAGGCACAGACCGCCCAGGTACTCCTTGCCCTCGGCGTACGGCCCGTCGGTGATGAGCACGTCGCCGTCCTCGGGCCGCAGCACGGTGGCCGTCTCCGGGCCGTGCAGTCCGCCGGCGAAGACCCAGGCCCCGGCCTCGCGCAGCTCGTCGTGGAAGGCCTCGACATTGCGCATGAGCTCGGCGAGCGCGGCGGGCTCGGGCGGCTGTCCGCCGACCGGCTGGACCACGCTGAGCAGGTAGTGCTTCATGATGTCCTCCTTGGCGTCACCGGGGTGCTCCCGGTGGGGGTTGTCCCGCCTCCTACACGAACGGCACACCCCCGGATCGACACCTCGGCCGGCCGGATCGGGAGAATTTCCCGTATGACCATCGCAGCACACCCTCTCGTCGTCCGTGCCCGCCGGCTCGCGGACGAGCTACTCGCCCCGAACGCCGAGCGCGTCGACCAGGAGGGGGTGCCCGCGAGCCACATCGAGGCGGTCAAGCGGTCCGGGCTGCTCGGGGTGGGCGCGCCGGTGGCGTACGGCGGCTCGGCGGCGCCCGCCCCGGTGGTGCGGGAGACGGCCGAGATCCTGGCCGGGGCCTGCTGCTCGACGTGGTTCGTGCAGACGCAGCACCACACGCCGGTGCGGATCCTGGCCATGGGCGAAACGCCCGTCCGGGAGCGGCTGCTGGGCCCGCTGGCGCGGGGTGAACTCATGTCGGGGGTGGCGTACGCACACCTGCGGTCCCACCCGCGCACTCCGGTCCGGGTCACCCCGGACCGGGGCGGCCTGCGCTTCGACGGCACCGTCCCCTGGTACACCGGCTGGGGTCTCAACGACGTGCTGCTGCTGGCCGGGTTCACCGACTCCGACGAGGCGGTCTTCGCCTTCACCGAGGCCCGCGACCAGCCCGGCCTGCGGGCGTCGCGGCCCGTGCGCCTCGCGGCCCTCACCGCCGCGCGCACGGTGTCGCTGGAGCTGGACGGCCTGTGGCTGCCCGAGGAGGCGGTGGCTCTCCGGATGCCGTACGAGCGCTGGGCGGCGACCGACCGCGACCGGACGGTGAACGCCTCCCCCGCGGTGTTCGGGATCACGGAGGCCGCCCTGGCCCTGCTGGACGAGGAGACGGCCGCCCCGCTACGAGCCCGCCTGGACGAGGTCCGCCGCCGGGCCTACGCCCTGGCCGACGATCCGGCGGCAGCCGGGCACGCGACGGAGCGGCTGGAGATGAGGACGTTGTCGTTCGACGTCATGCGGACGGCCACCACGGCGGCGCTGGTGGCCGGCGGCGGCCGGGCGATGACCTTGGACAGCAAGGCCCAACGCCTGGCCAGGGAGGGCCTGTTCCTGCTGGTGCAGGGGCAGACGGCGCAGTCCCGCCGTGCTCATCTCGACGCCCTGACGGGGCAGGGGCCCCAGCTCGCGCACGGCACCTGAGCGGCGGGCGCCGGTCCCGGGTCAGGGCCGTACGTCGTCGTCCTGCCGCTCGACCACCACGAGGAAGGCGTCCGACTTCAGGTCCATCACCACGGTGGCGGGTTCGCCCTCGGCACGGCGCGCCGCCGCGAACTCCTCCGCCGGCCACGATCCGCGCGGAGCTCCCGCAGGAAACCGCTCCAACACCTTCGCGCCCATAGCGGCAGGTCACCTCCAGTATCGACGGGCTGACGAGCTTTTCACCGTGCGTACTGCTCCGGCTGCCCCGAATCGGCGTGAACATGACTTGGATCGGGGCCGATGTCCTTGAGCGCGCATCCGAAGACCCCATCGGCGTGGAAGGGATCTCAGGAGGGCCGTACAGGAAGGACGGGCGACCGATGAGCGGTGACGAGGCCGGAGCGGGGCCGCGCTGTCTGGTGACGGGTGCCACGGGGTACATCGGCGGCCGGCTGGTGCCGGAGCTGCTGGCCGCCGGACACCGGGTGCGCTGCCTGGCCCGCTCCCCCGGCAAGCTGCGGGACCATCCGTGGGCGGGTGACGTGGAGGTGGTCCGGGGAGACGTCACCGACGCCGCCTCGGTCGCCACGGCGATGCGGGACGTCGACGTCGCCTACTACCTGGTGCACGCGCTGGGCACGGGCAGGGACTTCGAGCGGACCGACAGCCGGGCGGCGACGGTCTTCGGGGAGGCGGCCCGGGCCGCGGGCGTGCGGCGCCTCGTCTACCTCGGCGGACTCACCCCGGCCGGGGTACCGGAGCACGCGCTGTCGCCGCACCTGCGCTCGCGGGCCGAGGTGGGCCACATCCTGCTGGGCTCGGGGGTGCCGGCCACCGTCCTGCGCGCCGCGGTGATCATCGGGTCGGGTTCCGCCTCCTTCGAGATGCTCCGCTACCTCACCGAGCGCCTCCCGGTGATGGTCACCCCGAGCTGGGTGCGCACCCGTATCCAGCCGGTCGCCGTACGGGACGTCCTGCGCGCCCTCGTCGGCAGCGCGGGCATGCCGGACGACGTCAGCAGGACCTTCGATCTCGGCGGGCCGGACGTCCTGACGTACCGGGACATGATGATCCGGTACGCGGCGGTGGCGGGTCTGCCCCGCCGGGTCATCCTCCCCGTGCCGGTGCTCACGCCCCGGCTGTCCAGCTACTGGGTGGGCCTGGTGACTCCCGTGCCCGCGTCCCTCGCCCGGCCGCTCACCGAGTCGCTGCGGCACGAGGTGGTCTGCCGCGAGCGCGACATCGCCCGGTACGTGCCCTCCCCTCCCGGTCATCCGGTCGGCTTCGACGAGGCGGTGCGGCTGGCGCTGCGGCGGGTACGCGAGGCCGGTGTCAGCACGCGCTGGTCCTCCGCCTCGGTGCCCGGCGCGCCGAGCGATCCGCTGCCCACCGACCCCGCCTGGGCGGGCGGCAGCCTGTACGCCGATCACCGCGAGGCGCGGGTGGACGCGCCCGTCGACGCACTGTGGCGGGTGATCGAGGGCGTCGGCGGTGAGAACGGCTGGTACTCCTTCCCGCTCGCCTGGGCCCTGCGCGGATGGCTGGACCGGCTGGTCGGCGGGGTGGGCCTGCGCCGGGGCCGCCGGGACGCGCAGCGGCTGCGCGCGGGCGACTCGCTGGACTTCTGGCGGGTGGAGGAGATCGAGCCCGGCCGGCTGCTGCGACTGCGGGCCGAGATGCGGCTGCCGGGCCTGGCCTGGCTGGAGATGTACGCCGAGCCGGACGGCACCGGCCGCAGCCGGTACCGGCAGCGCGCCCTGTTCCATCCGCGCGGGCTGCTCGGTCACGCGTACTGGTGGAGCGTGTCGCCCTTCCACGCGGTGGTGTTCGGCGGCATGGCCCGCAACATCGCGCGGGCCGCGGCCGGCGACCCGCTCACCCGGACGGAGGAACGCGCACCGGTCCGTTGACGCCCGCATCCGGCGGGCCGCCCCGGCCCGAATCACCTCGTCGCCCACACCGTCCAACCCGTCTCCCGCGGAGCCTCCCATGAACGTCTCGGTCGTCCTGTTCACCTCCGACCTGCGCCTGCACGACCATCCGCCGCTGCGGGCCGCCCTGGACGGCTCCCGCCAGGTGGTCCCCCTCTTCGTGCGCGACCGGGGCGTGGACGCGGCCGGTTTCGCCGCGCCCAACCGGCTGGCGTTCCTCGCCGACTGCCTGCGGGATCTGAACGCGGGGCTGCGCCGGCGCGGCGGACGGCTCGTCGTCCGGTCGGGTGACGTGGTCGACGAGGTGTGCAAGGCGGTGGCCGAGACGGACGCCGACGAGGTGCACATGGCGGCCGACGTCAGCGCGTACGCGCACCGCCGGGAGGAGCGGCTGCGGCGCGCCCTGGAGGCGGACGGGCGCCGGCTGCACGTGCACGACACGGTGACCACGGCGGTCGTGCCCGGCGCGCTGACCCCGGCCTCCTCGGACCATTTCGCGGTGTTCACACCGTACTTCCGGCAGTGGTCGCGGCAGCGGCTGCGGGACGTGCTCGGCGCCCCCCGGACGGTTCGCGTGCCGGACGGAGTCGGTTCGGAGGGGATCCCCTCGCGTGCCGCGGTGCCGGGAGTGTCGCAGGGGCTGGCCGCGGGCGGCGAGACCGAGGGCCGCAGACGGCTCGCGGCCTGGCTGCGCTCGGGCGTCGCCGCGTACGAGGACCGCCACGACGACCTGGCCGGCGACGCGACCTCCCGTCTCTCACCCCATCTCCACTTCGGCACGCTCTCCCCCGTCGAACTCGTCCACCGGGCCCGCAAGGCGGGCGGCCCCGGCGCCGAGGCCTTCGTACGGCAGCTCGCCTGGCGCGACTTCCACCGCCAGCTCCTGGCCGCCCGCCCGGCCGCCGCCCACGCCGACTACCGCACGAAGCACGACCGTTGGCGGACCGAACGCACCGCAGGGGACGACATCGAGGCCTGGCGGGAGGGCCGCACCGGCTACCCGGTCGTGGACGCGGCCATGCGCCAGCTGCGCCACGAGGGCTGGATGCACAACCGCGGGCGCCTGCTGACCGCGAGCTTCCTGACCAAGACGCTGTACGTCGACTGGCGTGTGGGAGCCCGGCACTTCCTGCGGTTCCTCGTCGACGGCGACCTCGCCAACAACCAGCTCAACTGGCAGTGGATGGCGGGGACCGGCACGGACACCCGCCCCAACCGCGTGCTCAACCCCGTCACCCAGGCCAAGCGGTACGACCCCGAGGGCGCCTACGTACGGCGGTGGGTGCCGGAACTGGCGTCGCTGGAGCCGCCGTCGGTGCACGAGCCGTGGAGACTGCGGGGTCCGGAGCGGGCGGCCGTCGACTACCCGGAGCCGATCGTCGACCTGTCCGACGGGCTGGCCCGCTTCCGGCGTGCACGGGCACGTGAGTGAGGCCGCGGGGCCCTGAGCGCCGTCACCGCGCACCGCCGGGCGGAGCCGTCCCGTACCCGTCGGCCAGCAGGTCGAGGGCCTCCTGGAGCCCCGTCGGACGCGGCATGCCCCGTGTGCGGCGGCCGGCCCAGCCAGGACCGCCGAGCACCACCAGCGGCCGGCGGCGCGCGCCCCTGACGCCCCATTCCGTGGCGGCGACGTCCCCGGCCAGCGGCGGGCTCGCCGTGGAGCGTGCCTGCGCCCACAGGACCACGGCGGCCGGGCCCAGCCGCCGTACCGCCGCCGCCAGCGCCGGGGCGGGCACGGCGGCGCCGAACATCCGGGTGGGGAGCCGGAGTTCACCCAGGGCGGCGTTGAGCGCCTCCAGCGGCAGGGTGTGCTCCTCGCCGGGGACGCAGGCCAGCAGCACGGGACCGGCGGCCGGGGTGTCGCCCGCCGGGACGGGCGGCGGCGTGTGGCGGCGCAGGGTGGTCGAGACGTGCCAGGACAGCAGGTGCTCCACCTCGACGTAACGGTCCCCCGAGGAC
This sequence comes from Streptomyces sp. NPDC046915, assembly GCF_040644935.1. NCBI lineage: Bacteria > Bacillati > Actinomycetota > Actinomycetes > Kitasatosporales > Streptomycetaceae > Streptomyces > Streptomyces sp. NPDC046915. The sequence continues at coordinate 100,424 of NZ_JBEYXB010000024.1, forward strand.
GCCCATTTGCGTCCCACGGCGTGCAGGGTCGGCACCATCACCTCCTGCCAGGCGGCGGTGAGCCCGTGCTCCGCCACGGCCGAGGCCAGCCGTGCCTCGACGGCCGCGGCGTCGAGGCGTACGGCGGCGCGGGCCAGCCCCCGGCACTCCTGGCGCGCCTCGCCCAGCGGCAGGGCTCCGGCCGCCCGTGAGCGCCCGGCGGCGGGAACCGGTCCCCCGTCCGGTGGCGGCGCGGCGGCCGTACGGTCGGCGGCGCATGTCGCCCGTCTCGCCGCGCGGGCGGCCTCGGCGGGCGGTACACCGGCCGAGGTCAGCCGGCACATGGCCTCCAGGACCGCCACGTCCCGGGGGGTCCAGCGGCGGTGCCGGCCGTCGGCGCGCACCGCGGGGCCGAGGCCGTACCGGCGGTCCCAGGAGCGCAGGGTGGTCGGTGACACGCCGAGCCTGCGGGCCAGCGCGCCGGTGGTCACGGCGGCACCGGCACTCCGCCCGGCCGGCTCGTCCTCCGGTTCGCGATCCACGTCGAAATCGCCCACACGGTGACTATACGACGCAGAATCGATGCGAGTTGAGGCCCTGTCGGCGGGCTCCCACCATGGCGCTCGGATGACAGTTCTCTCAGGTCAGGAGCCGTGGTCATGAGCCCGTGCAGTGACGAGCCGCGCACCGAGCCGCGCACCGACGAGGATCTGGCACGAAGCCTGCTGACGGGCGACGACGCCGGCCTGGCGGCGGTCTACCGTCGCTGGTCGGCACTGGTCTACACGCTGGCGCGGCGCTCATTGGGGGATGCCGGGGAGGCGGAGGACGTCACCCAGCAGGTGTTCCTCGGCGTGTGGTGCGGGCGTCGCGGCTACCGGCCCGAACGGGGCCCGCTCGGCGGCTGGATCGTCGGCATCACCCGGCGCAGGATCGCCGACGCCCTGGCGGCGCGGACCCGGCGGGGCGAACTGGCGACGGCCGCCGGGACGGTCCGCCTGGCCGCGGACACCGGGGCCGGACAGCCGGAAGCCGTGCTCGACCGCGTCCTCGTCCGGCGGGAACTGGCCCGGCTTCCGGCACCCCAACGGCGGGTCCTGGACCTGGCCTTCTACGAGGACCTGACGCAGCCCCAGATCGCGGCGCGCACCGGGCTGCCGCTGGGCACGGTCAAGAGCCATGCGCGGCGCGGGCTGCACCGGCTGCGGGACCTCCTCCACGAGCCTACACATAAAGAAGAAATAAGAGCAGAATGACCGTAAGCGGCGCTTACCGCACACCGCGCCTGACGCGGTCAGGCCTGCACAGCCACACCCGCACAGTCATAAAGGAGACGAATCATGGCTGACGTCTCACACAGAGGGGACATGACGAGTCACCCCGATGTATCCGAAATGCGGGAGCGCTACGCCCGCATGCTCGGCGGTCGTGATGTGGCGCTCGTGGACGGACCGGTGTTCCTGCTCGGTCTGTACTGCGCCGTGTCGCCCTGGATCCTCCACTACACGACGAGCCAGCCCGCGCTCGCGGCCCACAACCTGATCATGGGCATCGCCATAGGCCTGCTGGCACTCGGATTCACCACGGCCCCGGCGCGGATGTACGGCCTCAGCTGGGCCATGTGCGCCATGGGCGTCTGGATGATCATCGCCCCCTGGATCGTGGGCAGCGGCCCGGACACCGGTGTGATCGTCAACAACGTCGTCATCGGCGCGCTGGCCGTGATCCTCGGGATGATGTGCGCCGGTACGGCGGCGAAGAGCGCGCCCATGCCGTGATCGAAGCGCCCCTGGAAGGGAGGACGCGGGGCCGGTCCGTGGACGGCGGGACCGGCCCCGCCGCACGTTCAGCGTCCGGGCACGTCCCACGGCGCCTGCGGCATCGTGGTGCCGGTCTCGAGGAGGGACTTGAGGCTGGACAGGACGGCCGGCCAGCCGTAGGACACGTCGGAGCGCTCGCCCTCGTCGTTGAGGTCCTCGTGGGTGACCGTCAGCCGGACGATGTCCTCGTGCTGCCGGATGTCGTAGGTGACCCGGGAGTGCTTGTCCTCCTGTCCCTCGTTCTCGGGTGAGGCCCAGGTGGTGACCATGCGGGTGGGCGGCTCGCTCTCGACCACGGTGCCGACGACGTCGGCGACACCCGAGCCGTCGGTGCGGACGTGTTCCCATCGGGAACCCCGCTGCCAGTCCGACACGTTGCGGCGCCCCCAGTACGCGGCGGTCAGATCGGCGTCGGTGAGCGCTTCCCAGACCTTCTCCGGGGTGCTCGCGATGTAGGTGACGTACACAAAACTGGGCCTGTCGGTCATGGCTTCCTCGGCTCGTCGCTTCAGGTCGCCGAGCGCGCGCAGGCGCGGGCGCTCGAACTTGTCGATCCACCGCTCCTGGATCTCGTGGAGCGGCACGGGGTTGAGGTAGTGCAGCCTCTTCCGGCCCCGCCGCACGGTGGCGACCAGGTTGGCGGCCTCCAGGACGGCCAGGTGCTGGGTCACCGACTGACGCGCCATGTCGATGCGCGCGCACAGCTCACCCAGCGTCTGCCCGTTCTCCTCGTGCAGCCGGTCGAGGAGGCGCCTGCGGGTGCCGTCGGCCAGCGCCTTGAAGACCTTGTCCATCCCGGGGTCGTCGTCTGATCGCACACCCCACGTTATGCAGGCGATTACCTGCACGTCAAGGGCAGGCGATTACCTGCACATCGGAGCCGCGGCGAGGAAGGCCGAGGAGCACGAAGCGCCGGAGCGCCCCCGCCGTGGGGCACTCCGGCGCATGTGCGCACAGGGGGCGCGGTCAGGTGCCGGCCCGCTCCGCCTCGGGCGCCGGCACGGTGAGGTACTCCTCGGCGATCTCCTTCTCCCCGAAGGGCCACACCTTCTCCAGCCGCGCCCAGATCACGAAGGCCACGCAGCCGAGGGCGAGCCAGGCCAGGGACCACTCGATGGGATGGCGGCCCGGGGAGTTCTTGTCGGCGTAGCCGTAGATCACGCACCAGCCGGCGAAGGCCAGGATGCTCGGCAGCGGGTAGAGCCACATCCGGTACGGGCGCCGCAGGGCCGGCTGGCGCCTGCGCAGCACGCTCAGCGCCACGATCTGGGCCAGCGCCTGCACGATCACCATCACCGTGGTGAGGAGCTGGATCAGGGTCGCCAGGTCGGTGTGGCGGCCGATCAGGAAGCCGACCGCGGTGATCACGCCCATGGTGGCCAGACCCAGCATCGGGAAGCGGTGCCGGGGGTGCAGCTTCCCGTACGGGCGGAAGAACACCCGGTCGCGGGCGGCGTCGTAGGGCACCCGCGAGCCGCCGAGGAGGCCGGTGAACACCGAGGCGAAGGCCGTGATCAGGATCAGGACGGTCACCGTGTCGGCGGCCCCCTTGCCCCAGGTCTCCTCCAGCACCGCCGACGCCACCGAGGTGGAGGCGATGTCGTGCGGGTCGGTCATCCGGCGCCAGTCGATCACCCCGAGCGTGCCGATCTGGAGCAGCAGGTAGATCGCCATGATGCCGAGGATCGAGAAGAGGATGGACCGCGGCAGGGCGCGGCCGGGGTCCTTGATCTCGGCGCCCATGTAGGCGGTGGTGTTGTAGCCGAGGTAGTCGTAGATGCCGATGGTCAGACCGGCGGCGAAGCCGAGCCAGAAGTGGTTGCTCGTCAGGTCGAAGGCGTGGGCCGGGTACGTGAAGGCCCGGTGCGGGCTGAAGTCCGTGGCCGCCGCGACGATCACCAGGAGCACCGAGGCGATCATCACGGCCCACATCACGGCGGTGATCCGGGCGATGTGTTCGATGCCCCGCCACAGCAGGATCACCACCAGGGCGATGATGCCCAGCCCGACCAGGTCGCCCTGGGTCTCGGTCAGGTCCGGGGCCAGATAGCCCAGGTACTGGACGAAGCCGACCACGCCCGTGGACATGATCAGCGGGATGAAGAGCATCGCCGTCCAGACGAACAGGAACGGCATCAGCCGGCCGGTGCGGTACTGGAAGGCCTGGCGGAGGTAGACGTAACTGCCGCCGGAGCCGGGCATCGAGGCCCCGAGCTCGGCCCAGACGAGACCGTCGCACAGGGCCAGCACCGCGCCCGCGACGAAACCGATGACCGCCTGGGGGCCGCCGAACGCGGCGACCATCAGCGGGATCGTCACGAACGGACCGATCCCGCACATCTGGCTCATGTTGATGGCGGTGGCCTGGAACAGGCCGACGCGGCGGACGAAGCCACCCGTGGGTGACGGACTACCGGGACTACCGGGACTACCGGACATAAGGACTCCTGACGCGCGGCAGGCAGAGGGCTCGCCCGGCGGGGCCGAGTGACCGAGTGGCCGATATAGTTAAGGAGATTTACTAGAGGCGTCAAGTATGCGCCGGGAATGCATGAGAATGGTCCGATGCCCGCCAGCGACGCCGCAGAGCAGCCGGATCAGCCCTGGAACCGGCAGCGCCTGCGCAGCACCAACGAACGGCTGCTGCTGGACCGGCTGCGGGCTGTCGGCGCGGCCTCCCGCGCCCAACTCGCCCGCGAGACGGGGCTGTCCAAGCCGACCGTCTCCAGCGCGCTGGCCTCCCTGGAGGCCGCCGGACTGGTCCGCGAGGTCGGCACCCACGCCCCCGAGCGCGGCCGGACGGCGGTCCTGTACTCCCCCGACCCGGCCGCCGGGTACGCGCTCGGCGTGGACGTGGGCCGCGGCTGGCTGCGGGTGGCGGTCGCCGACCTGGACGGCGCGCTGGTCGCCCGCGCCGACGTGCGCAACCGGGCCCGGGGCGCCGACGCCCTCGCCGACCTGGTGGTCTCCTCCGCCCGGCAGGTGGTCGCGAGCTCCGGCGTGGACCCGTCCGAGGTGGTGCACGCGGTGGTGGGCACGCCCGGCGTGTACGACGAGCGGCAGCGGCGGGTGCGGTACGCGATGCACCTGCCGGGCTGGGGCCGCGCCGGACTGCTGGACCGGCTGCGCGAGGAGCTGGGCGTGCCGCTGGAGGTGCACAACGACGCCAATCTGGCCGCCCTGGGCGAGTACACGTACGGGGTCGGCGCGGGCAGCAGGCTGTTCGCGTACATCCTGATCGGCACCGGGCTCGGCATGGGGGTCGTCAGCGAGGGACGGCTGTTCACGGGGGCGCACGGGCTGGCCGGGGAGATCGGGTTCCTGCCGTGGCCGGGGCAGCAGAAGCCGGAGCGGCTGGAGGACGCGGTGTCGGGGGTGGCCGTGGTGGAGGCGGCGCGCCGGTTCGGGATGAGCGGGCAGCTCACCGCGAAGGCCGTGTTCGACGCGGCCCGGCAGGGCAACTCGGCGGCGCGTCAGGCGGTGCGGCTGGAGGGCGAGCGGATAGCGCACACCGTGGCGGCGGCCGCCGCGGTGCTGGACCCCGATCTGGTGGTGCTGGGCGGGGGCGTCGGCCACAGCGTGGACCTGCTGCTGGGCCCGGTCCGGGAGCATCTGCGCACGCTCACCCCGCTGCGGCCGAAGATCGCCCCGAGCCGGCTGGGTGAGGACGCGGTGCTCCTCGGCGCGGTGGCGACGGCGCTGGGTACGGCTCGGGAGATCGTGTTCGAGCGCAGGTCGTCCGGGTCGTGAGCGATGCACACCTCACGCACGGTGATTGACATGACCTGCTCGGCGCCCTAGCTTGTGCCGGGTTAGTAAAGTTTCCTAACTTTACCGAGGCTGGAGACCGCCGTGTTCCCTCGCCCCGCCGCCCATCGCCGCCTCGCCACGGCCGCCGTCACCCTGGGCCTGCTCTGCTCGCTCAACACCGGCGCCTGGGCCGGGTCCCCGCACCCCGCTCCGTCGCACGGCCGGCCCAGTACCGCCCACGTCCCCTCCATCACCGGCACCGGCACTCCGCTGACCGGCTACGCGATCCAGTCCACGGCGAAGGTGAGCGACTCCGCGTCCGCCGTCTCGTCGCCCGGCTATCCGGCGACCGGCTGGTACCCGGCGGGGCCCCGCTCCACCGTGCTGGCGGCCCTGCTCGCCGACGGGGTGTACGCCGATCCCTTCTGGTCCACCAACCAGCAGAAGATCCCCAAGGCCGACTTCCAGGTCCCGTGGTGGTACCGCTCGGACTTCACGGTCGCCGACACCGGGCAGCGCACCTACCTCGACTTCAGCGGGGTGATCTCGGCGGCGGACGTGTACGTCAACGGCACGCGGGTCGCCCGGGCAGCGGATGTCACGGGCGCCTACACGCACCACGAACTGGACGTCACCTCGCTCGTGCGGGCGGGCACGAACACGGTCGCCTTCCGTATCCAGCCCAACGAACCGAACAAGAACCTCACGATGGGCTGGATCGACTGGCTCCAGCCGCCGCCGGACCAGAACATGGGCATCGTCCGTGACGTCCTGGTCCGCCGCGGCGGTCCGGTCGCGCTGCGCGACGCGCACGTGGTGACGAGGCTCGACGTGCCGTCGCTGGCCTCGGCGGACCTGACGGTGAAGGCGCAGGCCCGCAACGACTCCGACGCGCCCGTCACCGCGGAGGTCGCCGGAAGCATCGGCGGGACCACCTTCACCAGGACCGTCCCGCTCGCCGCGCACGAGACGAAGACCGTGACGTTCACGCCCGCCGACGTACCCGGCCTGCACCTCGACTCCCCGAAGGTGTGGTGGCCGGCGGGCATGGGCGGGCAGCCCCTGTACGGCCTGGACCTCACCGCGTCCGTCTCCGGCACGGTGTCGGACACCGCGCACGAGAGCTTCGGCATCCGGGACGTGCAGGCGCCGCTGAACTCCGACGGCGCCCGCCAGTACCGGATCAACGGCCGCAAGCTGCTGATCAAGGGCGGCGGCTGGTCTCCGGACGAGTTCCTGCGCTGGGACCCCACCTATGTCGAGGACCGGCTGAAGTACGCCCTCGACCTCGGCCTCAACACCATCCGCCTGGAAGGCCACATCGAACCGGACGAGTTCTTCGCCCTCGCCGACCGGTACGGCATCCTCACCCTGCCGGGCTGGGAGTGCTGCGACAAGTGGGAGGGCCAGGTCAACGGGAGCGGCGAGTCCGGCGACACCTGGACCTCCGCCGACTATCCCGTGGCCAAGGCCTCGATGGCCGCCGAGGCCGCCCGGCTGCGCGACCACCCGAGCGTGATCTCCTTCCTGATCGGCAGCGACTTCGCGCCCGACGCCACCATCGAGAAGAACTACCTGGACGCACTGAAGGCCGCCGACTGGACGGCCCCCGTGGTGTCCGCGGCCTCCGACAAGTCCTCGCCGCAGCTCGGCAGTTCGGGCATGAAGATGACCGGACCGTACGACTGGATCCCGCCCGGCTACTGGTACGCCAAGCGCGAGGGCGGAGCAACCGGCTTCAACTCCGAGACCAGCGCGGGCCCCGACATCCCCACCCTCGACACCCTGCGCCGGATGATGACGCCGGCCGAGCTGGACACGCTCTGGAAGAACCCGGGCGTCAAGCAGTACCACCGCTCCCCGTCACCCGTCTTCGGCACCCTCAAGATCTACGACGACGCCCTCACCGGCCGCTACGGCGCCCCGACCAGCCTCACCGACTATGTGCGCAAGGCCCAGCTCGCGCAGTACGAGGCCGTCCGCGCCCAGTTCGAGGCGTACCAGCGCAACGCGACCGACTCCTCGAAGCCGTCCACCGGCGTGATCCACTGGATGTTCAACAGCGGCTGGACGTCCCTGCACTGGCAGCTGATGGACCGTTACCTCGACCAGGGCGGCGCCTACTTCGGCGCGAAGAAGGCGAACGAGCCGCTGCATGTGCAGTACTCGTACGACGACCACTCGGTCGTCGTGGTCGGCAACCGGCCTGCCGCCGCCTCCGGACTCACCGTACGGGCGACGCTGTTCAACCCCGACGGGACGCAGAAGTACGACAAGACCGTCACCGGGGTGGCGGTGGACGGGAACGGCGCCCACAGCACCGCCCTCACCCTGCCCTCCTCGGTGAGCGGACTGTCGGCGACGTACCTGGCCCGGCTGACCCTGACCGACTCGTCCGGCAAGGAGGTGAGCCGGAACGTGTACTGGCTCTCCACCGAGCCGGACACCCTCGACTGGGACCGGACCGACTGGTACTACACGCCGACGACGCACTACGCCGATCTGAAGGGGCTGGCCGCGATGGCGCAGGCGCCGGTGTCGGCGACGGCGTCCACCCGGTCGTCGGACGGCACGTCGACCACGACGGTGACCCTGCGCGCCACGGGGAGCGGGAAGACCCCGTCGCTGCTGACGGACGTCCATCTGGTCGACGCGGCGGGCAAGCCGGTGCTGCCGGTGCGCTGGTCGGACGACGAGGTCGGTCTGTGGCCGGGCGAGTCGGTGACGCTGACCGCCACCTACCGGACGGCCGATCTGCAGGGTTCCGCGCCACGGGTGCAGGTGTCCGGCTGGAACACGCCGGAGCAGACGGTTCCGGCGGAGTGACCCGGTGGGGCCCGGCCCAGGTGACCGGGCCCCGGGGCGTCAGCTCACGTTGAGCGCCGTGTCGTCGACGACGAACGACGTCTGGAGCTTGGAACCCTCCGTGCCGGTGAACTTGAGGGTGACGGTCTGCCCGGCGTAGCCGCTGAGGTCGAAGCTGCGCTGGGTGTAGCCGGAGGCGGCGTTGAGGTTCGAGTACGTCGCCAGGGTGCCCAACACCGACCCGGAGCTGCCCAGGACCTGCACGCTCAGGGTGTCGTAGGCGGTGCTGGTGGTGGTCTCCGCCGTGTCGATGTGCAGATAGAAGCTGAGGGCCGCGGCGCAGCCGGACGGGATGGTCACCGACTGGGAGAGGGTGTCGGTGGTGGCGGTGCCGTTGCCGTCGAGCCAGGCGTAGTACGAGCCGGTACGGGCCGGCTCGCCGCTGGAGTTGGTGATGACGCCGCTGGTGGCGCTCCAGGTGGTGTTGCCCGACTCGAAGCCGTTGTTGCCCAGGAGCTGGGCGGCCGTGCAGGAGCCGGAGCCTCCGCCGCCTCCGCTGCTGCTGCCCGCGCCGGCCAGCCATGCCGTGGCGTTGAGGGCGAGGGCCGCGTTGGTGGCGCCGGTGTCGTTCCAGCCGTCGTACAGGGTGTTGCCCGACTGGCCGGTGCCGTCGTCGATCGGCGAGCTGTCGCCCCAGAAGGCGACGCGGCCGCTGCCGAACGTGCTGGTGAGGAAGAAGGCGCCGGTGTTGCCGGAGTAGCCGGTGCGGTACAGCAGGCCCTTGACGGCGGAGTTGTCGGAGGGCTTGAGGGTGGCGGTCGTACCGCTGGCGATCAGGCTCTTGGTGACGGTGCCGAAGGAGCCGTGCAGGACGGGGTCGCTGCTGTCGCTGATGGCCGACGGGTAGTCGGAGCTGACGCTGAGCGAGTCGATGGAGAAGCCGAACGGGTCGGTGGAGTCGACGCTGTTGTTGGTCATCAGATCGTTGAGGATCTCGACCGCGTCCTCGCCGTCGTTGTTGCGGTCGGCACCGGTGTGGTCGGAGATCATGAACAGTCCGCCGCCGTTCTTGACGAAGTTCATGATCGCCGTCTTCTCGGCGGTGGTGAAGAGGGTGTTGGGCTCCGGCAGCACCAGGGTGTCGAAGTTCGACAGGTCGGTCGTCGACGAGCCGCCGTAGCTGAGGCTGGAGCCCGAGGGCAGCGTCTTCAGGCTGTAGCCGCCGGTCTTCTGGAGGGCGACGCCCCAGGAGGACAGGGCGCCGGTCCAGTCCGTCTCGGCGGACGGGGAGGAATCCTGGCCGAGCGGGTCGGGCTGGCTGGTGGAGATGATCCAGTCGGCGTTGCCGGCCGTCTCGGCATGGGCGTTGTCGAACAGGACGCGGTGCGTGGTGGCCGCGTGAGCGGGCGCGGCGCTGGTGGTGACCTGGAGGGCGGCTCCGGTGACGAGCAGTCCGAATCCGGCCAGGGCGGTGGTGACTCTGCGGCGGGATCTCCTCGATCCAAGCATCCGGCGAACCTCCGTGTGGGTGGGGTAGAGGCGGTGCGGGCGCCAAGTCTGCGCGCGTAGAACCGGGTTGAGCGTTCTACACGCGTCAATCGATTGAAAGGTACATGGCATGACGGCCCGGTGAACAGAAAGTCCCGGCATTCACAGGGAACAAGCGGAGCGGACTGTTTCTACAGTAAGGGGGCAGATTGGACACAGCGGGGATCTCGAGGAAGAGGGGCGGAGATGGAGATCTCGGGCATCATCAGCGCCATCGTCATCGGCATCATCATCGGTGTACTGGGCCGCCTGGTCGTCCCCGGCCGGCAGCACATCGGCATCCTGTGGACGATCGCGGTCGGCATCGTGGCCGCCCTGCTGGGCTCGGCGATCGCCGCCGGGTTCGGGGTGGCCGACACCAAGGGCGTCGACTGGATCGAGTGGCTCATCCAGATCGGCCTGGCCGCGCTGGGCGTCTCCGCCCTCGACCGGTCGAGGGCGCACCGCTGACGCACGGCCGGCCGCCGGGGCCGAGTTGGGGGTCCGCCCAGTGGGGTGCCGGGGTTTCGCCGTGGGCGAGTGCGCGTCGTCCGCGGCTGGTCGCGCAGTTCCCCGCGCCCCTTTCGGGCGCGTGCACGTTGGCCCCGCATGTCGCCGTGCGGGGTGCAGGGGCGGAGCCCCGCGAGGGGTGCAGGGGACGCGGTCCCCGCCGGGGCCCGGGGCGGAGCCCCAGGTGGGGCAGCCTTTCAGTCGGCCGTCATGGGTGGGCGGGAAACCCCGGGGTCCAGGGGCGCAGCCCCTGGGCGGGGTCCGGGGCGGAGCCCCAGGGGCGGTCCCGCCGAGGGTTCACCGGCCGAGCCCGGCGGCAGCGGCCTCGTACACGTACGGCGTCGTGGTGGTGAGCGGGTGGAAGCCCAGGCGTTCCAGGATGGGACGGCTGAGGGCGGAGGCGTCGACCTGGAGGTAGGGGTAGCCGTGGGTCGCTGCGAGGCGGGCGCGGTGGGCGACCAGGGCCCGGTAGATGCCGCGGCCTCGCCATGCCTCGACCGTGCCGCCGCCCCACAGTCCGGCGAACCGTGTGCCCGGGACCAGCTCCAGGCGGGCCGCCGAGACCGGTTCCTCGCCGGCCAGCGCGACGACGGGCACGACGGTGTCCGGGGCGGCGGCGAGCTGGGCGAGCAGCTGGTGACGCAGCCGGGTGCCGTCTCTGCCGAAAGCCCTCTCGTGCACGGCCACCACGAGGTCGATGCCCGCCCGGTCGGTGGCGGGCACGATGCGGATGCCCTCCGGCGGCTCCGGATCGCCGGTCAGATCCGCCACTTCGGCGATCATCAGCGTCTCCTCCGGTTCGCGCACGAACCCGGCCGCGGTGAGCCGCGCTCCGAGGTCCGCGGGGAGGTCGTGACCGTGGAGCTTCCACTCGAAGTCGTGGCCGAGGCCGGTGAAGTACGCGATCTGCTCGGCGATCACCGCGTCGGCGGTCGTGTCGTCCAGAGCGGACCACAGGACGCCGTTCCAGCCCTGCGCGTCCGCGACGTGACGCACCAACGCACCGGTGCGCTCCACGCGGGCGCCGGGACCGTCGGGTCGAGCGCCCGCGCGCATCTCCCGGTCGTAGAGGGCGAGCAACGCGGCATGATCCATACGCCCACTCCAGCATCCGCGGCCGGGCGGGGCAACGGAATATCCGCTAGCCCAGTTCGAGCGTCGTCACGCCGAACACCCGTTCCGTGGCGTACGGGCGGACCGGGCCGGTGTACATGCGTGCCGTCTCGAAGGAAGGGGTGAGACCGGCCGCCTCGGCCAGGGCGACGGCCGCCGCGTTCGGCTCGGGCACGTCGACGGCGACCTGGGCGCCGGCCGACTCCGCGGTGAGGGCGGCGAACAGGGCGCGGGCGTCGTCCGCGCCGTCCGCGAAGAGGGGGCCGACGCGCAGGCCGTCGCGGGCGGGCCGGATCACGGCGTAGCCGGTGAGGCGGTCGCCGTCGTGGCGGACGACGGTCCGGTGCCCGGGGGCGGTCAGCCACTCGGCCAGGAAGCGCGGGCGGTCGGCCGGGTGGCAGGCGCTGTCGTAGGCGGTGACGGCCGCCAGGTCGGCGGGGCCGGCCGGGCGGACGCCCGCGGGCGGTTCGGCCGCGGGGGCGGTGCCGGCGAACCGGATGGTGCGGTAGGCGAGTTCGAAGCCCGACTGGCGGTAGTTGTCCTGCTGGGCGACCACTCCGTCCAGGCCGACGGTACGGTTCCCGGCGTGCGCCAGGGCCGTCTTCCAGGTGGTGATGCCGTGGCCGCGGCCCCGCAGGTCCGGGCGGACCAGGTAGCAGCCGAGGAAGGCGTAGTCCGTGCCGTAGTTGACGACCGAGACGGCCGACACCGGTTCGCCGTCGATCCGGCCGAGGAAGAAGCCCTCGGGGTCCTGGGCGAAGAAGGCGGGTCCGTCGGACAGCCCGGGGTTCCAGCCCTCGTCCGCCGCCCACCCGCTGATCACCGGCCAGTCCGCGAGGGTGGCCTGCGTGATGACGAGGTCCTGGGGGGCCGGAGAGGTCATCGGTGCGCTCCATTCCGTCGGTCGATCGATGGCGCCCGCAGCATCCTTCCCGATCACCACGGGATGCGCTACGACGGGATCGAGCCGTTGGCCGGGCTCAACCGCTCGTTTCCGCACGGCGGTCGCGGTGGCCGGCCCGAAGGGCCGCCGGGGACGACCGGGCCCCACCGGCCGGGGGGCCGGTGGGGCCTCGGGAGGGGGAGGAAGGCGCCGGTGTCAGCGCTGCGGGCGGGCGCGGAAGCGGCGGTACAGGACCGTACCGGCCAGCAGGAGCCCGGCGCTCGCGGCGGCGGCGGGCGCGATCTCATCCGCTCCCGTGTGGGCGAGGGTGGAGCCGGTCCGCGGCGGCGCGGAGTCGGGCGTCGCGTGACGGGGGTGGGTCTTGGCCACCGGGGTCGGCCGGGGAGCCGCGTGCACCGGGGTGGTGGGGCTCGACGGCTGCGGGGAGTTGTCGCCGGGGCCGTTCACCGATGTGTTGCCCTGCGCCGGGTTGCCGGCGCCGACCACGCTCACGGTGTTCCCGCTGACGTTCACCGGGAGGTCCACGGGGAGTTGGACGCCGTTGCCGGACAGCACACCCGGCGAGCCCTGCGTCCCGCCGCGCGCGGAAGCGCCACCGTTCGCGGCGGTGCCGGCGTTCGCCGACGTACCGCCGCCGGACGCCGTGCTCGCGGACCCGCCGGCCCCGCCGCCGTTGGCGCAGGCGTTGCCGGCCGCGGGATTGAGCAGTCCCACCACGTTCACGGTGTTCCCGCACGCGTTCACCGGCACATGCACCGGCAGTTGGACGGTGTTGCCGGAGATCAGCCCCGGCGAGCCGGCCGCCGCGCCGTCGGCGGAGGCGCCGTCGGCCGCGAAGGCGGCGCACACCGGCATCGTCACGGCCATCGCGCCGGAGGCGGCGACGACGCCGATCACACCGTTTCGGGTAACCCGTCTCATCGGTTCCCTGCCTTCCAGACATGGTTCGCGGGCGATCACCCGCACCGCACTAAACGCAGGCGAACCAATCCGAGTTATGGCTTATCGGCCCTTCACCCCATCGAGTGGGCCCAACGATCGAACCACACGTAAAGTAATCGAACGATCACGGATGGTGCGCATGATACGACGCCGCAGGCCGTCGCGCCCGCCCGGAGGCGTGCCCTCCGGGGCCCGCTTAAGGTGAGCGGGAGACGCCGTCCCGGTCCACAGTGGGGGTCCCTGGAGGCATCGATGCTGGCGAAGCTGTCCATCCGGCCCGCCGCCCGGCGCTGTACGGGCGTCGGCGCCGTGGCGCTGACCCTGCTGGGAGCGGGGCTGCCCGCCGCGGGGACCGGCCTGCCCCAGCCCGACCTGTCCCGGTTCTACCGGCAGAAGATCGTCTGGTCGGCGTGCGAGGGCCCCGACATGCCCGAGGACCTCCAGTGCGGCAAGGTCACCGTGCCGCTCGACTACGCCCGGCCGGACGTGGGCACCCTGGAGGTGGCGCTGGCGCGCTACCGGGCCACCGGCACGTCACGGGGCTCGGTGCTGCTCAACTTCGGCGGCCCGGGTGGTGCGGGCATCAACGAACTCGCCTTCGGCGGCAAGGACTTCATGGGCCTGACCAACGGCTATGACGTGGTCACCTTCGATCCGCGCGGTGTCGGCCGGTCCTCACCCGTCAGTTGCGGCGAGGGGTCCGACGAGGCCTACGCCGCCGCGGAGGACGGCGCGGCCGTCGGCGATCCGCGGGCCGTCCTGGAGAAGGTGCGCAAGGCGGCGGCCGAGTGCACCGAGCACTCCGGCGCCGTCCTGCCGTACATCGGCACCGTGAACGCCTCCCGGGACCTGGACGTCATGCGGCAGGCCCTCGGCGACAAGAAGCTGAACTATCTGGGCTTCTCCTACGGGACCCGGCTGGGCGCGGTGTACGCGGCCCAGTTCCCCGGCAAGGTGGGCCGGCTGGCGCTGGACGGCGTGGACACACTGACCGAATCGCCGGCCGAGCAGGGCATCGCGGGCGCCGCGGGGCAGCAGACGGCGCTGGACGACTTCCTGGACTGGTGCGTGGCCGACATCGCCTGCCCCTTCGGGCAGGACCGGCGCGCGGCCGGCGAACGGATCGTCCACCTGGTGCAGTCGCTCGACGCGGATCCGGTACCCACGCCCTTCGGCGACCGCTACTCCGGCCAGGACCTGGTGGGCGCGATCGGGCAGGGGCTGTACAGCAAGGACCTGTGGCCCCTGCTCGAGCGGGCCCTGGCCTCGCTGATGGAGGACGGGGACACACGCGGGGTCGAGAACCTCGCCTCGGGCGGAACCGCACGGCCCGCCGGACGGTCCGGTGACGGCGGGCTCGTGGGCGCGGACGAAGTCCCCCCGGACAACCTCCCGGCCGCCCTGATGGCCATCAACTGCGCGGACGACCCGGACCGGCCGGACGCCGCACAGATCGTCGAGGAACTCCGGCGGCTGCGCGGGCGGTACGAGCAGGCGTCGCCGGTCTTCGGCCGCTACCGGCTCACCCAGCTGGTGATGTGTTACGGCCGCCCCCGCGGCACCGACTTCATCCGCGACCGGGTCAAGAACCTGCATACGCCGAAGCTGCTCCTGATCGGGACCCGGGGCGACCCCGCGACGCCGTACCGCTGGACCGTGGAGACGGCCGCGCGGCTCGGCCCCTCGGCCGTGGTGCTCGACAACAAGAGCGAGGGGCACACCGGCTACTCCTCCTCCACGTGCGTGCACCGCAAGGTCGACGACTTCCTGCTGTACGGCTCCCTGCCGGCCAACGGCAGTTCGTGCGGGGCGGACCGGGAGCCGGGGGTCAGCTGAGCGACAGCTCCGGCCGGTAGAGGTCGAGCCAGAGGGCCAGATCGAGGGCGCGTTCCAGGCCGTGCCGGGCCGCCTGCGTGCTCACGGGCGCCGCCTCGCGGTGGGCGGCGAGCCGGACCTTCTCGCGGTCGACGAGGTCGAAGACCGGGTGGGAGGGCCGGGCGAGGAGATCCTTGGCCTGGTCCTGGAGGGCGCGGGCGTACCGCGGGTCCTGGGTGGACGGGTAGGGGCTCTTGACGCGGTCGTACACGGACCGGGGGATGAGATCCGCCGCCGCCTCCCTGAGGAGGCTCTTCTCCCGTCCGTCGAAGGACTTCAGGGACCAGGGCGTGTTGTAGACGTACTCGACGAGCCGGTGGTCGCAGAACGGCACCCGGACCTCCAGGCCGACGGCCATGCTCATGCGGTCCTTGCGGTCGAGCAGGACGCGTACGAAGCGGGTCAGGTGGAGGTGGCAGATCCGCCGCATCCGGTACTCGAAGTCGCTCTCGCCGTCGAGGCGGTCGATCCCGGCGACGGCGGTGCGGTACCCGTCGGCGACGTACGCCTCCACGTCCAGCGCCTTGGCCAGGTCGGGGCGCACGATGTCACTGTCGTCCCCGAAGTTCCGGCCGGCCATCAGCAGCCAGGGGAAGGTGTCCGCGCGCCGGGACTCCTCGTCGAAGAACTGCCGGTAGCCGCCGAAGACCTCGTCGGCGGACTCGCCGGAGAGGGCGACGGTGGACTGGTCGCGGACGGCCCGGAACAGCAGATAGAGCGAGGCGTCCATGTCTCCGAAGGCCGCGGGCAGATCGCGGGCGCCGATCACCTTCCGGCGTACGGCGGGGTCGGCGAGGGTCCGCGCGTCGAGGACGATGTCCTGGTGGTCGGTGCGGGCGAGGCGGGCCACGTCGTGCACGAAGGGCGTGTCGGGGGTGCCGCGCAGTTCGTCGGCGACGAAGTGGTCGCTCTGGCCGGCGAAGTCGACGGCGAAGCTGCGGACCGTCTCGCCCTGCTCGGCCAGTTGACGGGCGGCGAGCGCGGTCATGGCTGAGGAGTCGAGGCCACCGGAGAGCAGGGTGCAGCGCGGGACGTCGGCCACCAGCTGGCGGCGCACGATGTCCTCCAGGAGTGTGCGGACGGCGGCCACGGTGGTGTCGCGGTCGTCGGGGTGCGGGCGGGTCTCCAGCCGCCAGTAGGTACGGGTCGTCAGGCCCGAGCGGCCGACGGTGACGACAGTGCCGGGTTCCACCTCGCGCATGCCGTCCCACACGGCGTGGCCGGGCGTCTTGATCATGGTGAACAGCTCGCGCAGGCCGTCGAGGCCGATCCGGGGGCGGACCAGCGGGTTGGCGAGGATCGCCTTGGGTTCGGAACCGAACAGGACGCCGTCCGGGGTCGGGTGGTAGTAGAACGGCTTGATGCCCATGCGGTCGCGGATCATCACGAGCGTGTCGTGGCGGCCGTCCCAGACGGCGAAGGCGTACATGCCGTTGAGGCGCTCGGCGACGGCGTCGCCCCATTCCAGGTAGCCGCGCAGCACGACCTCGGTGTCGGAGTCGGTGGTGAAACGGTGGCCGCGGCCGGTGAGTTCGGCGCGCAGTTCGGTGAAGTTGTAGGTCTCGCCCGAGTAGACGAGGGCGACGGTTCCGTCCGGTGTACCGGCGGTCATGGGCTGGCGTCCGCCGGGCAGGTCGATGATGGCGAGCCTGCGGTGGCCGAGTGCGGCGGGGCCCTCGGCAAAGGTCCCGCTGTCGTCCGGGCCGCGGCAGGCCATGGTCTCGGTCATCGCGTGCAGGGCCGCGGCCTCGGAGCGCAGGTCGCGGTCGTAGGAGACCCATCCGGTGATGCCGCACATGCAGTGCCCTCCCGCCTTACCGGTTGTACCCAGCACCTATAGGACGAGCGTGTGCCGGGCACCGGGGGCCGGTCAATGCGGCCTTGGCCGATCGGGCGAATCCGCCGCACGTTCCGGCCACGGGTAAAGCTTTCCCAAGCTCCCGGGGCGCCGGACGGATCAGGCCACCGGCGCGGGGCTCACGAACCGGTCCAGCGCGGCGGTCAGTTCGGCCGGCTTCTCCAGGGGCAGTTCGTGGCCCGCGTCGATGATGCGGATCACCGCGTCCGGGTAGGCCGTCGCCATCCGCAGCATCTGCTTCACCGGCAGCTGGATGTCGTGGTAGCCGTGCACCAGCAGGGTGGGCGTGCGGATCTCGCCGACCCGGTCGAGGACGTCGAAGGCCCGCATGGCGCCGTACAGCGTCATGACCACCTCGCGCGGGGTCGCCGCCGAGGCCCTGATGTGCTCCCGGATCTGCTCGCGCGGGTAGCCGGGCGCGAAGGCCCGCTGGATGTTGGCGGCGACGAACAGCTTGAAGGGCACGAGGGTGGAGGCGGCCATGAGCAGACCGCGGCCCCGGCTGAAGGCCATCCGGCTGATGGAGCCGACCAGGACCAGGCGTTCCACCCGCTCGGGTTGGGAGAGGGCGATGGTCTGGGAGATCATCCCGCCCATGGAGTGACCGATCAGTACGCAGCGCTCGACCTCGAGGTGGTCGAGGAGGGCGAGGACGTCCCGGGCCAGCTCCTCGATCGTGGGCACCCCCGCTCCGCCGCTCTCCCCGTGCCCGCGCAGATCGAGCCGGATCACCCGCCGCTTCCCGGCGAAGTGCGCGATCTGGTGGTCCCAGCGGCGGCGGTCGGCAGTCCAGCCGTGGACGAACACCAGGGGCACGCCGTCGCCGTCGCGGGGCCCTTCGTCGTCGTACGTCAGCGCTGCGCCGTCGACCTCGAGCTGCGGCATGGGGCGTCTCCTGGAGTGCGATCGGGTTACTGACCGGTACGGTAACGGGCCACCGGGCCCCGCGTCACCGCTGTCCGGCGGGGAATTGTCACGGCCGCCCGGCGAGAAGACCCAGGATGCGCCCACGAACCCGCACGGCGGCACCGGGACGGGAGACGGGCGGCCGGGCGCGGACGGTGGGCGGGGCGAGCGTGGACGGCGAGCGGCCGAGCCTGAGCAGCGGGCGGCGGGCGGCGGGCGGCGGGCGGCCGAGCAGCGGGCGGGCGGCCGGGCCGCGCTCGCGCACAGCGACGAAGTCCCGCCCCTTGACGTGCCACCCACCGCAGAGGCAGAACCGCTCGGGCAGCCCGCGCCCGATGCCCGCTCGCCCCGCAGCGCCCGCAAGCCCGCGGCGGAGCTCGCGGGGACGCACCGGCGGCGGCTCATCCCCGCCGCCTGGCCACCGGCCGCGCCCGACACGACACGACCAGAACCACTCGGCCGCACAGCATCCGGCTCGCCCCGCGACGGACCTCGCCACTATGCATCCCCCTCGGCCACACCCACGTGCACCCCGCCCGACCCAACCAGACCGCTCAGCCACACAGCGTCCGGCCCCCTCGATGCACCTAGCGCAGCCCATCCCCGCCGCTTGGCCACCGGCCGCGCCCACGTGCACCCGCCCGACCGACACGACCAGAACCACGCGGCGGTCGGCCTTGGCCGAGGAGCACGGACGGTACGGCCGCGGCGGAGTAGCGCGCGTCGGCCCACGGAGGGGTCGGCGGGCGACCATCGGTCCGGCTCAACTGGCACCTTCCGTGCGGCCACCGCCGGAATCCGGACCTCGCGGCGCCGGGCCAGGAGCCACTTCCGTGCGGTCGGGCGGACGACCGGCTCGGGCATCGCGGCCATCGCGACCGGCTCGTCGTGCCGCCGGACCCGACAGGTCCGATTACCCCGAATGCCCGATAAGCGAATCAGTCCTATGGTGCTGTCATGGAGCACGCACTCAGTCCCGCGACCCTTGCCGAGCTGCGCCGTCCGCGCCCCTACCCGGCGGTGTCCGTACTGACGCCGACGCACCGGCGTGAGCCCAACAACGCCCAGGATCCGGTCCGGCTGCGCAATGTGGTGGCCGAGGCCAAGAAGAAACTGGAGGCCGATCCCGCGGTCACCCGGGAACGGCGGGCCTCCGTCGTGCAACAGCTCGACCGGGCACTCGCCGAGGTCGACCTGGCGCACGCCGAGGACGGCCTGGTGATCTTCGCCGCGCCCGGTGAGCACCAGGTGTGGTCGCTCGCCCGGGAGGTGCCCGAGCGGGTGGTGCTGTCGGACACCTTCCTGACCCGCAACCTGGTCTCGGCGCAAGCCGCGGAGCGGCCGTTCTGGGTGCTGTCGGTCTCCGCGGACCTCGTCACGCTGTGGAGCGGCGCCGGCGACCGGGTCGTGGAGGACCGCGTCGGCGGATTCCCGCTGGCGCGTGACCGGGAGAACTTCGACGCCGAGCGGCAGGAACGCATCGGCGACCTGCCGAGCACCTTCCGCGACGAGGACACCCGCCACTTCCTGCGCGAGGCGGACACCGCGATGACCAAGCTCCTGCGCGAGCAGCCCCGCCCGCTGTACATCACCGGAGAGGACGCGGCGCTGTCCCTGCTGGACGAGGTCGGCGACGTGGCCAAGGACGCCGTGCAGGTGCGGCACGGTGGCCTCGCGCACGCCGGTCGCGAAGCGGTGTGGCAGGCCGTGAAGCCGGCGTACGACGCGCGGGCCGGCCGGGACACCGCCGCCGTGGCCCGGGAACTGGACTCGGCGCGCGGTCACCGCACCTTCGCGGCCGGCATCGACGAGGTCTGGCACAGTGCCCAGGAGGGCCGCGTCCGGCTGCTGGCGGTGGAGGAGAACTACCGCGTGACGGTCCGCAACGAGGGCGGCGACCACCTCGTACCGGCCACGAGCGGCGAGCTCGACGCCCGTGAGGACATCGTGGACGAGATCGTCGAGCAGTGTCTGGAGACCGGCGCCGAGGTCCGCTTCGTCCCGGACGGCACCCTGGGCGACGAGGCCGGGATCGCGGGCGTACTGCGCTACTGACCCATCGGGCCGGACGTGTGCCTACGCTACGCCGAGACCTTTGACGGCGAGGGAGTGCACACGTGGGTGACCTGCTGGGCGTGGCGGTGCTGGGCGCGGGACACATGGGAGCCGACCACATACGGCGTCTGGACCAGGTGGTGAGCGGAGCCAGGGTGGCCGCGGTGGCCGATCCCGACACCGCCCGGGCGAAGGAGGCGGCGGCCGGGATCGACGGGGTCTCGGTGCACGCGGAGGCGGAGGCCGCCCTCGGCGCGCCCGGCGTGGACGCCGTACTCATCGCCTCGCCCGGCCCGGCGCACGAGGAGGCGCTGCTCGCGGCCTTCGCGCGCGGGCTGCCGGTGCTGTGCGAGAAGCCCATGGTGCCGGACTCCGCCGGGGCCCTGCGGGTGGTGGAGGCGGAGGCACGGCTCGGCAGGCGGCTGGCGCAGATCGGGTTCATGCGGCGCTACGACAGCGAGTACCGGCGTCTGAAGGCCCTGCTGGACAGCGGGCGCCTGGGACGGCCGCTGATGCTGCACTGCACGCACCGCAACGTCTCCTCCCCGCCGGACTTCACCAGCGCCATGCTGATCAACAGCTCGGTCTCGCACGAGATCGACGCGGCACGCTGGCTGCTCGGGCAGGAGCTCACGGCCGTGACCGTGCTGCGTCCGGCCTCCTCGGCGGGCGCCCCCGAGGGGCTGCTCGACCCGCAGTTCGTGCTGTTCGAGACCGAGCGGGGTGCCCTGGTGGACGTGGAGGTCTTCGTCAACTGCGGCTTCGGCTACCAGGTCCGCTGCGAGGCCGTCTGCGAGTCGGGCAGCGCGCGGATCGGCGACGAGCACACGATGGTCGTCACCAGCGGGGGCGGCGCCCGCGAGGACGTCGCACAGGACTACCTCGTACGGTTCGCCGACGCCTACGACCGCGAGGTGCAGGCCTGGGTGGACGCCACCCGGCGCGGCGAGGTCACCGGTCCCGGTGTCTGGGACGGCTATGCCGCGTCCGTCGTCGCCGAGGCCGGGGTGCGGGCGCTGGAGAGCGGAGGCAGGGTCGCCGTCGGCCTCGCCCCGCGCCCGGCCCCGTAGGCGACCGCCGGGCCACGGGCGGTCACACGCCGCCGAAGAGAGCGCTGAGCCCGCGCTCGACCACCGCTTCGACGTCCTCCTGCCCGGCCGCGACCACGGCGTAGCTGCGCAGCAGGAACCGGCGCAGCGCGGGCGTGCCGAACTGCAACAGGGCGACGCCGTACGGCGAGTGGAACTCCAGGACCGTACGTCCCCACCCGCACGGCCATATCTGCACGTCCCCGCATCCGGCCGGCTCCCCCAGCCCCTCGTCCAGCAGGGAGCGGGCGAAGGTCCAGGTGGCGCCCTCCCCGTCGAGCGTCGCCTCGGGCGGGAAGTCGATGAACACGGCGAGCGGATCCTCGGTGGTGTACCGGAGGGTGGCGGTCACGGGGACCTCGTGGTCCCCGGCGGTGATGAGGCGGACGAGGGCGGGCTGCGTGAAGGTGAAGTCCATGCCTTTAGGACTTCGCGGGGGCCGTTCGCATTACGGGAAACAGCGACCGATTTTATGTGACCTGCGTCACTCTCGAGAGGGTTGCGGGAAGATTTCCGCCACGCCACCACGGGGCCGTGCGGGCCGCCGCGACCGGCGACTCCGCCGCCCATCACCGTCCTTCCGGGTCACCCCCGCCCCGAGGCACCCCGCCGGCAACCGTCAGGGCTGGCCGGGTCCGACCCACATCGGCGCGGCACCATGGAACACAGGAGCGTCGAACACCTGCCTGGGCGCTACACAGAGAGCGCCCCCGGTCGATCAAGTCACGTACTCGATCTACGACTTGCCTCATCGGTCGCGTACGCCATAAAGGCCTGTCGACCACGCATTGGAGACTCTGACATATGCCAGAAGCACCACCGGATCGTGTGTTGCCAAATCCCTTACAGGGCGTCGCTCGCTGTGCAACAGTCGTAACGGTCCTTCCGCCGGCCCTGGCCGTAACGTCCCCGCATCGGAGTGCGTCATGCCGTCCCATCTCTCCGCGGACCACCCCGCCGCCCAGCCACCGGGCCGAGGCTCGGTCGATGCGTTGATCTCGCAGGCCCGGCGGCTCAAGGGCGACGTGAACGCGGCACGGCGGGACACGCAGGGCGAGGGCTCCGACCCGCAGGAACGGTGGCAGCGCGCCCTGTACGACCTCGCACTGCACCAACTGAGCGACCTGGACGAGCACTTGGCACAGCTGCGGGACGGCCCGGCACCCGCGCCCCCCGTCCCTGACGAGATCGCGGCCGCCGAGCACCCGGACACCGCCGGCGGGGCCCCGAGCGGCTCGCTGCTGAGCCGGGTCGGCAGCGCGGAGTGGAACCTGCTGACGGACGAGGCGAGTTGGTCCGGAGAGCTGTACCTGATCCTCGGCCTCGACCCCGCCGCACCCGCGCTCACCCTGGACGAACTGCCGGCGCTGATCCTCGACGAGGACCGCCCGAAGCTGACGGCGATGGTGACGGACTGCCTCGTCGACGCCCGGCCGATCGACGGGGAGTTCCGTGTCGTACGGCCGGACGAATCCGTCCGCAGCGTGCACATGATGGGCGAACCCGTGCTCGACTCCGACGGCAGCACCGCCTCGATGTGGGCCGTGCTGCGGGACGTCAGTGAACTGCGCCGCCACCGGCGGACGGTGCGCGACAGCCGAGACTCGTTGCACCGCCACCAGCACCAGGCACAGACCGAGCACCGGCTCGCGGTCGAGCTCCAGGAAGCCGTGCTGCCGCCGTGGCGCGGCTCGCTGCGGCTCCCGCGCCGGGGACCACGGACGCTGGACCTGGCGGCCCACTCCCTGCCGTCCGCGACGAGCTCACTGATCGGCGGCGACTGGTACGACGCCCTCGAACTGCCGGACGACGAAACGCTGCTCAGCGTCGGCGACCTCACCGGGCAGGGCGTCGCCGTCACCTCGGGCATGGCGATGCTGCTGGGCGCCCTGCGGGGCATGGCGATGGCCGGCACCGAGCCCGGCCGGCTGATGGCGTGCCTCAACCAGTTACTGGACGCCACCGTGCAACCGGCCCTCGGCAGTGCCGTCTGCTGCCGCTACCGGCCCGCCACCCGCACCCTGGTGTGGGCGCAGGCAGGCCACCCCGCCCCGCTGCTGTACCGCGACGGGACGGGGCGCGCGCTGCACGCACCCGACGGCGTCCTGCTCGGCGCCACCACCGGAGCCGCCTACGGGCAGGCCGAGGTGACCCTCGAACCCGGCGACCTGCTCCTGCTGCACACCGACGGACTGGTGCCGGGGCACGGGGGAACGGCAGCCGTGGACCGCCTCCTCGACCTCGCCCCGCGTCTGGGCGCGGCGCGCACCGCACAGGACTGCCTGCGCATGGTCGTGGAGGAATGCGGCGAGACCGAGCGGCAGGACAACGCCTGCGTGCTCATCGCCAAGGTGAGTGACTGAGAGAAGAAGCAGGCTAGGCCTGTGCGCTGTCGATGCCGCTGCCCTTGGTCCTGGGCAGCGCGAGCCTGATCTCCTCCCGCAGCTCGTGGATCTTCGGATAGCTCGCGTACTCGGCGGTGAGCCGGTACATCTCGCGCAGCCGGTCCCAGGTGCGGTGGGAGGAGTTCGAGCCCATGGACATCAGGGCCAGGCGCGCGTACCGGTCCGCCTGTTCGGGGTCGTCGGCGATGAAGCAGGCCGAGGCCATGGACAGGAAGTCGAAGATCTTCGACCGCTGGCGTCCGTCGACCCTGAGGGCCAGGGCCTTCTCCGCGTAGTGCTGGGCGTGCGCTGCCGCGCTCGGGTCGTGCTCCGCCAGCGTGCGGTAGGCGAGGGCCTGCATGCCGTACAGGTCCTCCTCCTTGAACATCTGCATCCAGCTCGGTGGCGGCACGTCGCCCTTGTCGGAGACGAAGAGGTCCTCCGCGTGGCCGAGGGTGCGGCGCATCGCCTGGCTCTTGCCCATCGAGGCCTGTGCCCAGGCCTCGATGGTGTAGAGCATCGCCTTGGTGCGAGGCAGTACCTCGTCGCCCGAGCCGGACCGGGCGAGCTTCATCAGGTCGAGTGCGTCGTCGGGCCGGCCGAGGTGCACCATCTGGCGAGCCGCCCGGGAGAGCGCCTCCCCGGCGCGCGGCCGGTCACCGCCCTCACGCGCGGCATGGGCGGCGATGACGAAGTACTTCTGGGCCGTCGGTTCCAGGCCGACGTCGTGGGACATCCATCCCGCGAGGACGGCCAGGTTGGCGGCGACGCCCCACAGGCGCCGCTGGAGGTGGTCCGGGTGGCGGTAGGCGAGCATGCCGCCCACCTCGTTGAGCTGGCCGACCACCGCCTTTCGCTGCAGCCCGCCACCGCGGGCCGCGTCCCAGGCTCGGAACACCTCCACCGAGCGCTCCAGTTCCTCGATCTCCTGCGACCCGATGGGAGCGGCCTCGTAGCGGTCGTACCCAGCGGGGTCGGCGTGCAGGGGGTCGTCGAGGACAGGGGCGTCGGCCTTCAGGGTCGGATCGGAGTGCAGCCAGTCGTGCATGGCGCTGCTGAGTGCGGATCCCGCGGCGAGCGCGGCGCCCGCGCCCACCAAGCCGCGTCGGTTGAGCATGAGGTCCATTCCCGTGAATTCGGTGAGGACCGCGGCGGTCCGTTCGGGCGCCCACGGCACTCCGTCGGGATGTTCCGCACTCCCGCCGCCAGGCCGTTTCCCCGTACGCCCGTGCCGTACCAGACCGAGGTCCTCGATGGTCACGACACGGCCGAGACGCTCGGTGAACAGGGCTGCCAGCACCCGCGGCACCGGATCGCGCGGGATCTCTCCCGTGTCGATCCACCGCCGCACCCGGGAGGTGTCGGTCGACAGCTGGGGGTGGCCCATGGCCGCCGCCTGCTTGTTGACCAGCCTCGCGAGTTCGCCCTTGGACCAGCCGGCCAGGCCGAACAGGTCCGCGAGGCGGGTGTTGGGTTGTCCGCTCACGTCAAGCCCCCAGGTTCTCGGCTGAGTTGACAGTAGCCCTGTGGAGGTTGCCGGGCGACTATTCGCCACGGTTCGCCAGGGTGCGCCAGATGGTGTGCCACTGGGCAACGGGTGTCGAGTAGGAACGCGCCACCCCGACCCGGTTCGCCGGTTCATATGACGGGTGCATTCCCCAGGGTGCACCCGGGCTTCCGTGCCGCGACCGGGCCGGGATGCGCGCAAGGACTCACCAAGGCAGGCACCGCAGGCACACGAAGGGATCTGTTCCGCCCATGTACGCAGCATCGTCCTCCGTGTCCGCCCCGCCCCGGCCGCTGCGTCCCCGCCCGGCGGGCAGCGGCCCCTATCTGGACCCCGGGGCGCGTCCGGGACCACCCGTGCTCGGCGCGGGCCGGCCGCGGCGCGCCGGGGGCCCGGGCACCCAACCGCTCAGCGGGAGACTCGACTTGTCCGGCCCACAGGGCGCGCAGTTGCGCACCGCGATCGCCTCGGTGCACCGGATCTGTCCGGAGTTCGCTCCGGTGCAGGTGCTGCGCCGCAGCGGACGGTCCGTGCTCCTCGTCGGGACGACGGGGCGCAGCACGGCAGTGGCCAAGTGTCTTCTGGACCTCTCCCCCGCCTGGGCGGAGCGGACCAGGCACGAAATAGCCGCATACCGCTCGTTCGTCCGGCACCGGCCGCCGATCCGGGTGCCGAAACTGATCGCGGCGGATCCGGACAACTGCACCCTGGTCATCGAGCGGATGCCGGGCCGGGTGGCGGCACTCCAGCGGCATCCGGCGGAGGCCCCGCCCCGGGCGGACATCCGCGCGGCCCTGGCCGCGATCTGCCGGCTGAACACGTGGCGTCCCCCGGCGGACACCTTCGGCAAGCCCTTGGAATACCCGGCCCGCATCGCCCGGTTCCACGAGCTGGGGTTGCTCACCGACCGGGATCTGGGCGACCTTCAGAAACTGTTGCACGACATCACGCACGCGGTGGGACGCCAGGGCATGTGGCAGTTCTGCCACGGCGACGCGCTGCTGTCGAACATCCTCCTGTCACCGGCCGGTCCAGTGCTGGTGGACTGGGAGCACGCGGGCTGGTATCTGCCGGGGTACGACCTGGCGGTGCTGTGGTCGGTCCTCGGCGACGCGCCGGCGGCCCGGCGGCAGATCAGCCAGATCGCCCAGGCGGCGGGCCCCGCCTCGCGGGACGCCTTCCTGGTGAACCTGATGCTCGTCCTGACGCGTGAGATCCGTACGTACGAGACGGCTGTGCAGCGTTCGATGCACGACACGGCCCCGGCGGCACCGGGAGTAGTGGCCCACCCGGGTGCTGCGCCGTCCGGCGAGGAACAGCGGCTGCTGCTCAGGCGGCTGCACGACGACTGCCAGCTCGCCCGCAGGGCGGTACGAGCGGCGGTCGGCACTCGCTGACGGGGACACGAGGTCCGCGGTGCGCCAAGAGCGGCGGCGCACCGCGGACCTTCGTGTGCCGCCGGCTCCTGGGAGCGCGCAGTGGTGTACTCCACTGACGCCCCGCAGGCCCACGGGCGTGCGCCGCGAAACTCCCACATCCCCCGTGTGACATGGGAAATCTCCTTCCTCCAGGCATGATTGACGGATCGTCGGCCAGCCGGTACCACTGACCCACCGTTCGGCCCCGCACGCCCCGTCACGCTCGCCCGTTCCTGGAGGCTGCCTTGCGAGGATCCGTCACCGACCCGACGCCCGCACCCGGACGCAGACGCGGAAGCAGACGCAAGCGCGCGACGGGGGTCGCCGTCGCCTCCGCCGCTCTCCTGTTCCCGCTGCTGGGCGCGGCCCCTTCCCAGAGCGCCACCGAGTCCTCCACCGGCCGGCTACAGCACGCCTTCGCCTCCGCCGCCGCCGACTACCACGTGCCGCAGAGCGTCCTGCTGGCCGTCTCCTACCTCCAGTCCCGCTGGGACACGCACGCCGGAGCGCCGAGCGTCACCGGCGGCTACGGCCCGATGCACCTCACCGACGCGCGCACCGCGCTCGCCACGCTGCCGCACCACAGCGAGGGCACCGAGGACGCCCGCGGCGACACCGCCCGCGCGGCCCTGCACCCGACCGCGCGGATCCCGGCGGACCCCGCGCTGCCGGCCCGGCTGAGGACGCTGCCGAAGGCGGCCGAGCTGAGCGGCATCCCCGCCGCTAGGCTGCGCACCGACCCGGAGGCCAACGTGGCCGGCGGCGCCGCCCTGCTGGCCGCCGCCCAGAAGGACCTGGGCGAGCCGCTGAGCGCGGATCCGGCCGAGTGGTACGGCGCGGTGGCCCGGTTCTCCGGCGCGGACGACACGGCGACGGCGGCGGCGTACGCGAACGACGTGTACGACGTGCTGCGCACCGGCGAGGAGCGCACCACGGACGCGGGGCAGCGTCTAGCCCTGGTCGCCCAGCCGAGGATCGGCGCGGACACCGCCCAGCTGCGGCGGACCGGGCTGCGCACGGTCTCCGACGACGGCACGGAGTGCCCGCGGAAGGTGTCCTGCGAGTGGATCCCGGCGCCGTACGCCGAATTCGGGGACAACGACTACGGCAACCACGACCTGGGCGACCGCCCGGTCTCGCAGAGCATCAAGTACATCGTCATCCATGACACCGAGGGCACCTGGGACGGCGTCCTCAACCTGGTCCAGGACCCCACCTACGTGTCCTGGAACTACACGATCCGCTCCACCGACGGTCTGATCGCCCAGCACGTCAAGGCGAAGGACGTGGCCTGGCACGCGGGCAACTGGTACGTCAACGCCAAGTCGGTCGGCATCGAGCACGAGGGCTTCCTCGCCGCGCCGGACGCCTGGTACACGGAGGCGATGTACCGGTCCTCGGCCCGGCTGGTGAGGTACCTGGCGAAGCGGTACGGCATCCCCCTGGACCGGCAGCACATCCTCGGCCACGACAACGTTCCGGGTCCGACCACGTCCAGTATCCCGGGCATGCACACCGACCCGGGCCCGTACTGGGACTGGCGGCACTACTTCGAGTTGCTGGGCCGCCCCTTCCACCGCACCGCGGGCAAGAAGGGCGGGCTGGTGACGATCCGGCCGGACTACGCGGCGAACCAGCCGGTGTACACGGGCTGTGTGACCAAGGGCGAGCCGTGCGCGGCGCACGGCTCGAGCGAGGTGCGGCTGTACTCCGACCACGACGAGAACTCGGCCCTGATCAAGGACGTCGGTCTGGGTACGGACCCGACCATCGGGGTGAACGACCTGTCCTCGCGGGTCTCCACCGGCCAGCAGTTCGCGGTGGCCGACAACTGGGGCGACTGGACGGCGATCTGGTACCTGGGCCAGAAGGCCTGGTTCCGCAACCCGCGGCACGAGCCGACGGCGGTGAACGCCTCCGGCCTGGTCGTCACGCCGAAGGACGGTGCGACCGCCGTGCCGGTGTACGGCCGCGCCTACCCGGAGAAGGAGGCGTACCCGGCGGGGGTGCCGGTGCAGTCGGTGTCACCGCTGCCGTACACGCTGCCCGCGGGCCAGCGGTACGTGGTCGGTGACGCGGTGCCGGGCGAGTACTTCTACGCGGTCACCTTCACCACCGACTCGCACCGGGTCGTGGCCGGCGAGGACCTGTACTACGAGATCCAGTTCGGCCACCGGGTGGCGTTCGTGCGCGCCGCCGACGTCGAGGTGGAGCCCTCCGCCCGATAGCCGGACCCCGGGGGTCAGCCCTGCTGGAAAAGCTCCGCCGGGAGCGGCTTCAGCAGGGCGTACAGGTCGTCCGTGATGGGCCGGTCCCAGGCGGCGATGGTGACCAGGACGCCGTCGCTGCGGTCGAACTGCACGCAGGAGATCCGGCTCTCGGAGAGCTTCAGCCGGCGGACGATCAGGAGGTTGTCGCCCTGGAGCACCGGCATGTCCTCGGTGTCGGTGACCGTCACCTCCTCGTCGTTCTCCAGCGCCAGCAGCAGCTGGGCCACCTCGAAGGGGATCTCGGTCTCGGCGACCTCGCGGGCCGGGGAGCCTTCCGGCAGGTTGCCGATGATCATGGCGGGGCCTCGGCCGCCGAACAGGTCGTAGCGCAGGAAGACGCCCTGGCAACTGCCGTCGGGGGCGGGCAGCAGTCCGGCGCCCAGATTGCCGGGCCAGTCGCCCGGATCCATGGCCAGTACGTCGAAGTCGGGCCCGGCGGGAGTGGCACTGCGGCGGCGGAGGAACGACATGCGGCCATGGTACGTGCCCGGAGGCCTTCGGCGCCGTGTGGGCGGCGTCTCTTGCGTCCCCCTCGACACCGACGGCGACCGCGCCGGCCACCGTCGGTCCTCGTCCCCCGGCCGTGACCCGGGTCGTGACCTAGGTGAGGTCGAACTCTCCCTCCCTCGCCCCGGACACGAAGGCGCCCCACTCCGCGGGGGTGAAGATCAGGGAAGGGCTCTGTGGGCGGCCGCTGTTCCGCATCGCGATGAATCCCTCGACAAAGGCGATCTGGACATCTCCCGCGCCTCCGCTGCTGGACTGCCATTCGGCGTTGCTGAGGTCCAGCTCCGGCTTGTCCCAGCCCATGAGCGGCTTCTGCTGGGTGGTGCTCTCGGCCACGTCCGTGCTCCTCCCGGTTCGTCGTCCGCGGCCAGCCTAGCGATCGGTTCCGACCGCCGACAGGCCACGTGAGCGGGACTTTCAGGAGTCGGGCGGTTCGGCGCCGACGAGCCACATGGAGAAGAACTGCGATCCGCCGCCATAGGCGTGCCCGAGCACCTTCCGGGCCCGCTCCACCTGGTGTTCTCCGGCCTGTCCGCGTACCTGGAGGGCGGCCTCCGCGAAACGGATCATGCCGGAGGCGCCGATGGGATTGGTGGACAGCACACCGCCCGACATGTTGACGGGCAGGTCCCCGTCGAGCTCGGTCACCCCGGACTCGGTCAGTTTCCAGCCCTCGCCCTCGTCGGCGAAGCCCAGGTTCTCCAGCCACATGGGCTCGTACCAGGAGAACGGCACGTACATCTCGACGGCGTCGACGTCCCGGCGCGGATCGGCGATGCCCGCCTGACGGTAGACGTCGGCCGCGCAGTCCTTGCCGGCCTGCGGGGAGACGAAGTCCTTCCCGGCGAACAGCGTGGGCTCGCTGCGCATGGCGCCGCCGAGCATCCAGGCGGGGGGCCGGGGCGCACGGGCCGCGCCGGCCCGGTCGGTGAGGACCATCGCGCAGGCGCCGTCGGAGGACGGGCAGGTCTCGGAGTAGCGGATCGGGTCCCACAGCATCGGGGAGGCCTGGACCTTGGCCAGGGTGATGTCGTGCTCGTGGAGGTGGGCGAAGGGGTTCTTCAGGGCGTTGCGCCGGTCCTTGTAGGCGACCAGGGAGCCGACCGTGTCGGGGGCTCCGCTGCGCCGCATGTAGGCGCGTACGTGCGGGGCGAAGAAGCCGCCCGCGCCGGCCAGCAGCGGCTGCTGGAAGGGAATGGGCAGGGACAGTCCCCACATGGCGTTCGACTCGGACTGCTTCTCGAAGGCGAGGGTGAGCACGGTGCCGTGCACCCGGGCGGCGACGAGGTTCGCGGCGACGAGGGCGGTCGATCCGCCGACGGAACCGGCCGTGTGCACCCGCAGCATCGGCTTGCCGACCGCGCCGAGCGCGTCGGCGAGGTACAGCTCGGGCATCATGACGCCCTCGAAGAAGTCGGGCGCCTTGCCGATGACGACGGCGTCGATGTCGGCCCAGGCCAACTCGGCGTCGTCCAGCGCCCTTCGCGCCGCCTCCCGGACGAGTCCGGCGATCGACACGTCCCGGCGGGCCGCCACGTGCTTGGTCTGGCCGATCCCGATGACGGCCACGGGCTCCTTGCTCATCGGGGATCCCCCTCGAGTACGGCGACCAGGTTCTGTTGCAGGCACGGACCGGACGTGGCGTGCGCGAGCGCCCGGTCACCGGCGCCGCGGTGGATGCGGGCGGCGGCCTCGCCGATGCGGATGAGTCCGGCGGCCATGATCGGGTGGGCGGCGAGGGCTCCTCCGGAGGGGTTGACGCACACGCTGTCGTCCAGCCGCAGCGCCTTGCGCAGCACGACCTCCTGGGAGCTGAACGGCGCGTGCAACTCCGCGGTGTCGACGGGCCGTTCGAACGCGCCCGCCTTCTCGGCGGCCAGCCGGGCGGACGGCGAGTCGGTCAGGTCGCGGACGCCGAGGCCGTGCGCCTCGATGCGATGGTCGATGCCCCGGATCCAGGCGGGCCGCGCGCACAGCTCGCGGGCCCGGTCCCCGGCCGCCAGGATCACCGCGGCGGCCCCGTCGCCGATGGGCGGACAGTCGCCGGTGCGCAGCGGCCGTACGAGGTACTCGCCCTGCGGCACCGGGCCCCGCAGCTGGGCGTGGGCGTTGCCGCCGGCGTCGGCCCGGCTGCGGGCCCCGATCGCGGCGAGCGCGGGCTCGTCGGTCTCCCCCGCGTCGATGAGCGCCTGTGCCTGGAGCGCGGCCAGGGCGACGGAGTCGGGCCACAGCGGGGCGACGTAGTACGGGTCGAGCTGCCGGGTGAGTACGTCGCGCACCGAGCCGGGCGAGGACTTGCCGTACGCGTAGACGAGCGCGGTGTCGGCGTCCCCGGTGAGCAGCTTGGTCCACGCCTCGTACAGCGCCCATGCGCCGTCCATCTCGACGTGCGACTCGGAGATCGGCGGCCAGGCGCCCACGCCGTCGAGGGCGAGGGTGAAGGAGAAGGCGCGGCCGGCGAGGTAGTCGCTGGAGCCGGAGCAGGTGAAGCCGATGTCGGCGGTCTTCAGGCCGGTCTGGTCGAGCACGTCGTGCAGCACCGGCATGAGCATCTCCACCTCGGAGAGCTCGTCGCTGGTGCGCCGGTGGCCGGTCTGCGCGAAGGCGACGACCGCGATGTCCCGCGTCATACCAGCTCCTTGTAGGTCTCGTAGTCCGCGTCGGGTTCGCCGGTGGGCCGGTAGTGGTCGGGGTAGCGGGCGCCCTCGGTCCACACCGGCTCGACGCGCAGCCCCATCCGTACCTGGTCGTAGGGGATGTCGCCGATACGGGCGTGCAGGGCGAGGTCGGCGCCGTCGAGGGCGATGTGCGCGTAGACGTACGGCACTTCGATGTCGAGGTTCTTCGCCTTGATGTTGACGATGCAGAAGGTGGTGACCGTGCCGCACGGGCCGACCTCGACCTGTTCGGAGGTGGCGACCCCGCAGGTGGGGCAGGCGCCCCTGGGCGGGACGTACACCTTGCGGCAGGAGGGGCAGCGCTCGCCGAAGGTCCGCCGCCCGGACAGCGCGTGGATGTAGGCGGACTGGGCGCGGCCGGGCGAGTAGGTGTAGTCGAGCCGGGCGGGGGCGACGATGCCGGTGACCGGCTCCTCGAACTCGCCCGCGTGCACGGTGATTTCGGTGTCGTCACCGTCGTGCGGCTCGAAGCAGGCGATGTCGGTGATGGCGCCGGAGCGCTCCTCGGCCCAGCGGATCCGGACCCGCATGCCGGTGTGCACGGCGTCGGGGCCGGGGGCGTCGAGGGCGTGCAGCAGGGCGGTGTCGGCGCCGTCGAGCCGGACCAGGACCCAGGCGAAGGGGGTGTCGAGGGGCTGGCCCCGGCGGGGTTCCGGGTTCCAGGCCCAGGTGGTGACCGTGCCGGTCAGGGCCACGTGGACGAGGTCGCGGATCTCCTCGGCGGTCACGGGGTCGTACTCGACGGGCGGGACGAGGGTGCGGCCGTCGCTGGTCTTCAC
This sequence comes from Streptomyces sp. NPDC046915, assembly GCF_040644935.1. Taxonomy (NCBI): domain Bacteria; kingdom Bacillati; phylum Actinomycetota; class Actinomycetes; order Kitasatosporales; family Streptomycetaceae; genus Streptomyces; species Streptomyces sp. NPDC046915. Next base: position 133,099 of record NZ_JBEYXB010000024.1, read on the forward strand.
CCCGAGGACGATCCGTTCGCGCAGTCCGGTCAGGAAGGCGCTCTGGACCGGGCCGAGGGAGCGGGTGAAGGGGAACTCGACGACGAGGGGGGCTTTGAGGACTTCGGGCATGCCTGAGGGCTCCTTCGGTGGGTCAGGCGCGCTTGTAGACGGGGGGCCGCTTCTCCGCGAAGGCGCGGGCGCCCTCCTTGGCGTCGGCGGTGTCGAAGACGGGCCAGCCTCGCCCCAGTTCAGCTGCCAGGCCGTCGGTCTCGGTCATCTCGGCGGTCTCGTACACCGATGCCTTGACGGCCTCGACGGCGAGCGGGCCGCAGGCGTTGATCTGTTCGGCGATCTCCAGGGCCTTGGTGAGCGCGGTGCCGTCGGGGACGACGTGGCCGACGAGGCCGATGTCCGCGGCCTCGCGGGCGGTGTACGGCCGTCCGGTGAGCAGCATCTCCAGGGCGTGGGTGCGCGGGATCTGGCGTTGCAGCCGGACCGTGGAGCCGCCGATCGGGAACAGCCCGCGCCTGACCTCGAACAGGCCGAAGGTCGCGGACTCGCCCGCGACCCTGATGTCGGTGCCTTGCAGGATCTCCGTACCGCCCGCGACACAGTGGCCCTCGACGGCGGCGATCACCGGCTTGCGCGGGCGGTGGTGCCGCAGCATCGCCTTCCAGTGCAGGTCGGGGTCGGCCTTGAGCCGGTCCCGGTGGTGCTGCCCGTCCATGCCCTTGCCGGCCAGCGCCTTGAGGTCCATCCCGGCGCAGAAGGCGCCGCCGGCTCCGGTGAGCACGATGGAGCGGACCGCGTCGTCCTCGTCGGCCTCCAGCCAGCCGTCGTACAGGCCGACGAGCATCGGCAACGAGAGCGCGTTCTTGGCCTCGGGCCGGTTGAGCGTGAGCACCAGTGTGCCGCCTTCCCGCTCCACGGTGAGGTGTTCGGTTCCACCCATCGCCCATCTCCCCTCTACAGAACGAGAACAGGTTGCAGTAGTGGAGGGGGCACTTCAAGGGTTTTCTGACAGGTAGTCAGATTTCTCTGCGGGAAGCCTTCACAGTTGCGGTGCCCTTTGCTCTGATGACCGGCGAACCGACAGGTGCCAGGTACGACTGCCCGGGATCAGGAGGAGCGGTGGAGTACAACCTTGCCGATCTGTTCGAGTCGGTCGTCGACGTGGTCCCGGACCGCGAGGCGCTCGTGTACCTCGACCATCCCGGCACCGGCGCCGAACGCCGTCTGACATACGCGGAGCTGGACGCGGCGGCGAACCGCGTCGCCCACCATCTGATCGACAGCGGGATACGCCCCGGTGAGCACCTGGGACTGCACCTCTACAACGGTGTCGAGTACCTCCAGACGGTCCTGGGCTGCCTGAAGGCGCGGATCGTCCCGGTCAACGTCAACTACCGCTATGTCGAAGAGGAGTTGGTGTACCTCTACCGGGATGCGGATCTGGTCGCGCTGGTCTTCGACGCGGAGTTCGGCGACCGGGTGGCCGCGGCGCTGCCGCGCGCGCCGAGGCTGCGGCATCTGCTGCGGGTCGGCGGGCCGGCCCAGGTGCCCGGCGCGGTCCCGTTCGCCGAGGCGGAGGCGGCCGGGGCTCCGGGACGGGGGTTTCCGGCCCGGTCGGGGGACGACCAGTTCATCATCTACACCGGCGGTACGACGGGCATGCCCAAGGGTGTGATGTGGCGTCAGGAGGACTTGTTCTTCGCGGGCCTGGGCGGCGGGGCGCCGACGGGTGAGCCGGTGAAGGCGCCCGGGGAACTGGCGGAGCGGGTCGCGGCGGGCGGGTCCGGCATCACCTTCTTCCCCACCCCTCCGCTGATGCACGGCACGTCCACCCTCACCGCGTTCATCGGCTTCAACTTCGGCCAACGTGTCGTACTGCACCGCAGGTTCGTACCGGAGGAGGTGCTGCGGACCATCGAGAACGAGAAGGTCACCAGCATGTCGCTGGTCGGCGACGCCATGCTCCGGCCGCTCGTCGACGCGCTCGGCGGGTCCATGAAGGGCACCGACTGCTCTGCGCTGTTCAGCGTCTCCTCGTCGGGCGCGATCATGTCGGAGACCGTGCGCCGGCAGTTCCGGGAACTCGTCCCGAACGCCATGCTGCTGAACAACTTCGGCTCCTCCGAATCCGGTTTCAACGGTACGGCGACGGAGGACTCGGGACCCGAGCGGGGCTTCCGCATCAAGGTCAACTCCCGCACCCAGGTGGTCGATCCCGCGACACACGCGCCGGTCGCCGTGGGCGAGATCGGCCGGGTCGCGCAGTGCGGCCATGTGCCGCTCGGCTACTACAACGACCCGCGCAAGACGGCCGAGACGTTCTTCGAGCAGGACGGGCAGCGCTGGGTGCTGCTCGGTGACATGGCGACGGTGGACGAGGAGGGTGTGGTCACCGTCCTCGGCCGGGGATCGCAGTGCATCAACACCGGCGGCGAGAAGGTGTACCCGGAGGAGGTCGAGCAGGCGCTGAAGGCCCATCCGGACGTGTACGACGCGCTGGTCGCCGGGGTGCCGGACGCCACGTGGGGCAATCATGTGGCGGCCGTGGTGCAACTGCGGCAGGGAGCCCGGCACCCTTCGCTGACCGACATCCAGGACCACTGCCGTACCCGGCTGGCCGGCTACAAGATCCCGCGCCAGCTGGTGATCGCGGAGTCCATCCAGCGGTCGCCCAGCGGCAAGGCGGACTACCGGTGGGCGCGGGAGGTGGCGGTGGCGGCGGACCGGTAGCCGCCGGTCGTTCCATCCGGGTGATCGTGGCGGCGTACCCTGTGCGCGGCCGGCCTCCGCCTTTGAACCAAAGGTGACGGCCGGTCGTACGGGGGATGACGGAACAACCTCCGTCGAACCAGCACCGGGTTACGCACGGAAGGACCTTCGGGTGTCGCACCTCACGCCCCCTCGCCAACAACCGGACGCCGACACGGGTCCGGACCCCGACTCGACGGCGACGGACGAGGTCCGGGGGGACTCCGGGACGGCCGAACAGACCGGGGCGAACGCGAGCCCCGGCACGGAAGAACGGGCGGAGGAGGAGACGGCCGGCGACGACGAGCGCGGCGAGAGCGCCGTCGAAGCCGCCGGCTCGCACTCCGCCGCCGAGGACGAACGCACCCCCGATGCCGCCCGCCCGGGCTGGTTCGGCTGGCGGCGTCGTTACCCCCGGGCCGCACGTGTCGTACGGGTGAGCACGACCGTCCTGGCGGGTGCGCTGGTGCTCACCGTGTTCCTCGTGCCCAACCGCCTCGACTGGATGTCGGTCCAGAGGTTCCTCCGTATCCCGGTCGAGGCGGTCTTCCTCGCGGCCGTCCTGCTCGTACTGCCGGCCAGGGCGCGGCGGATCACGGCCGGTGCCCTCGGGGTCCTCCTCGGGCTGTCCGGCATCCTGAAGTGCCTCGACATGGGCTTCCGGCAGACCCTGGCCCGGCCGTTCGACCTGGTCTTCGACTGGGTGCTGCTGAGCGACGGGGCGGACTGGGTGAAGGACTCGTTCGGGCGCTCGGGCGAGATACTCGCGGTGGTCGGGGTGATCGTGCTGGTCATCGCCGTGCTCGTGCTGAGCGTGCTCGCGACCATGCGGCTGGCGGGCGCGCTGGCCCGGCATCGCACCGTGGCCGTACGCGCCACGCTGGTCCTGGGCGTCGTCTGGGTCATCTGCTTCACCATGGGCCTGCAGTTCGGCGGTGTCCCCTTCGCCACCAAGGGCTACGCCCAGTTCCTCTTCAACCGGGTGCAGTACGTTCGCGACGGCCTCGGCGACGCCGATGTCTACAAGAAGCAGATGGCCGTCGACGCCTTCGCCCACACCCCGTCCGACCAGTTGCTGACCGGGCTGCGCGGCAAGGACGTGATGCTCACCTTCATAGAGAGCTACGGCCGAGTGGCCATCGACGATCCGACGATGGGACCGGAGGTCGACGCGACGCTCAAGGCGGGCGACGCCCGGCTCAAGGCGGCCGGATTCTCGGCGCGCAGCGGCTGGCTCAGGTCCCCCGTGACGGGCGCCGGCAGCTGGCTCGCCCATTCGACGTTCCTGTCCGGCACATGGGTCAAGAACCAGCAGCGGTACCGGTCCCTGACCACCAGCGACCGCGCGACCCTGACCAGCTACTTCCAGAAGACAGGCGCCTGGCGCACGGTCGGCATCGTCCCGGGCGTCCGCAAGGCCTGGCCCGAGGGCAAGTACTTCGGCCTCGACCACATCTACGACTCGACACATCTCGGCTACCAGGGCCCGTACTTCAGCTGGACGCCGGTGCCGGACCAGTTCAGCCTGGAGGCCTTCCAGAAGCTGGAGCACGGCAAGAGGAACCGCGACCCGATCATGGCGGAGATCATTCTCGCCTCCAGCCACAACCCCTGGTCCCCCATCGCCCACATGATCGACTGGAAGGACCTCGGGGACGGTTCGGTCTTCTACAAGATCAAGAAGGAGGGCACGGACCCCACGGAGGTCTGGAAGAGCGCGAAGCGGGTGCGGACCGAGTACCGCAAGGCCATCCAGTACTCCCTGGACAGCCTGACCCAGTGGGTCCAGCGCTACGGCGACGACAACACCGTCCTCGTCTTCCTCGGCGACCACCAGCCCGTCCCGACGGTCACGGGGGGCAGCGCCAACAGGGACGTACCAGTCACCATCGTCGCCCGCGACCCGAAGGTGCTGGACCGCGTCTCCGACTGGGGCTGGACGGACGGCCTCAAGCCGGCCGCCGACGCGCCGGAATGGGGGATGAACGAGTTCCGGGACCGCTTCATGACGGCGTACGGCCCGAACGGGGGCTGAGCGGGGTTTCGCCGCCGTCGAGGAAGCCGGCGACCCGGCGTACGAACCACGCCGGGTCGTCCAGCCAGGGGTAGTGCCCGGCGCCGGGCTGCACCACGGACTCGGCGTTCCAGAAGGCCTCGGCGGTACGTCGGGCCAGGGCGGGGCACGGGCCGCCGTCCAGTTCGCCGGCGAGGACGAGGACCGGGGCGGCCAGGGCGGTGAGCGCGGCGCGGGTCGCGTCCGGGTCGAAGGCTCCGTCGGCGAAGTAGACCTCGCCCGCCGCCTCGTTGGTCTGCTCCTCGGTGGCAGCGTCGTGGTCACGGGCGGCTTCGTCCCACCGCCCGTAGAAGAAGGGCAGGCATGCGAGGTCGAACCCGCCCTTCCCCGTCAGCCAGGTCTCCAGCGCCGGGAACGCCTTCTCGAACCACGGCTCGTCCGCGCGGGACCGGGCCGCGGCCAGACGCTCCTCGGCGGTGGCCCGCATGCCGAGGGCCGCCGGGTTGGGCGTGATCAGCGCGAGCCGCCGCACGCGTGCCGGATACCGCGCCGCGTACAGCGTCGCCAGGCTGCCGGCCGCCGAGTGCGCGAGCAGATCCATACGTGCCGGCCCCAGGTGGGCGCGCAACGCCTCCACATCGTCGACCATGTGGTCGCACCGGTAGGTCGCCGGATCCGCCGGCACCGCGGAGTCCCCGGTGCCCCGCAGATCCAGCAGGACGAGCCTGCGGTGGGCGGTCAGTCCGCCCAGGTCGCCGAGGTAGCCGGAGGCGCGCATCGGCCCGCCCGGCAGGACCACGAGGGGTTCGCCCTCGCCTTGGACGTGGTAGGCGAGCTCGGTCCCGTCGGGCGCGGTGAAGGTCGGCATGGGGCCGATCATCGACCGCGGCACCGTCGGCCGCAACGGAGTTCTCCCGGCACCGCACGCGTGGCCCCCGTGAATCTGCGGCCGGACCTCTTGCCCGGGGCGGGGCGGGTTGCGTTAACTGATCCCATGCGGGTCGACCGAACGATCGGTCGAGAGGATCGGTGCGGTCGGCGAGGGAGAAGTGCCATGGCGGAGACGGGCAACCTGCTCGACGCGGGAGAGCGGCTCGACGTCGAGGCGCTGCGGGCGCTGCAACTGGAGCGGCTCCGGTCGTCCCTCCGGCACGCCTACGCCCATGTGCCCTTCTACCGGGAGTCCTTCGACAAGGCGGGGGTCCGCCCGGAGGACTGCCGCTCGCTCGCCGACCTGGCCCGATTCCCCTTCACCGCCAAGGCCGACCTGCGGGAGAACTACCCGTACGGGATGTTCGCCGTGCCGCGCGAGCGGATCCGCCGTATCCACGCCTCCAGCGGCACCACCGGACGGCCGACCGTGGTCGGCTACACGGAGAACGACCTGTCCATGTGGGCCGACATGGTGGCCCGTTCCCTGCGGGCGGCGGGCGCGCGGCCCGCAGACATCGTTCATGTGGCGTACGGCTACGGGCTCTTCACCGGCGGCCTGGGCGCCCACTACGGTGCCGAACGCCTGGGCTGCACGGTCGTCCCGGCCTCCGGCGGCATGACGGCCCGGCAGGTCCAGCTGATCCAGGACCTGCGGCCCGGGATCATCATGGTCACGCCCTCGTACATGCTCACGCTGCTCGACGAGTTCGAACGGCAGGGCGTGGACCCGCGCGCCACCTCCCTGCGGGCAGGCGTGTTCGGTGCCGAGCCGTGGACCGAGGAGATGCGGCGCGAGATCGAGGAGCGGTTCGCGATCGACGCGGTCGACATATACGGGCTGTCCGAGGTGATCGGTCCCGGCGTGGCCCAGGAGTGCGTGGAGACCAAGGACGGCCTGCACATCTGGGAGGACCACTTCTTCCCGGAGGTCGTGGACCCGATCACGGGCGAGGTGCTGCCGGAGGGCGAGGAGGGCGAGCTGGTCTTCACCTCGCTGACCAAGGAGGCGATGCCGGTGATCCGGTACCGCACCCGTGATCTGACCCGGCTCCTGCCGGGCACGGCCCGGGTGTTCCGGCGGATGCGGAAGGTCACCGGCCGCAGCGACGACATGGTCATCCTGCGCGGGGTGAACCTCTTCCCGACGCAGATCGAGGAGATCGTCCTGCGCACCCCGGCCGTCGCCCCGCACTTCCAGCTGCGCCTCACCCGCGAGGGCCGCCTGGACGCCCTCACCGTGCGGGCCGAGGCCCGCCCCGGCGCCGGCCCCGAGGCCCGGGCCGCGGCGGCCCGGGACATCGCGGCGGCCGTGAAGGACGGCATCGGCGTGTCCGTCGCCGTCGAGATCGTCGAGCCGGAGTCGCTGGAACGCTCGGTGGGCAAGATCCGCCGCATCGTGGACCTCCGGCCTCGCTAGGGCCTGTTGCCGGCCGTCACCCGGCGGGTTCGAGCACGACCGGCAGCTCCGCGAGGCCGCGGAAGGCCGGGAAGGGGACCTCCAGCCACCGCGCCTGCCCGGCGGGGCCGGCCGGGGCCATCCTCGGGAACCGGTCGAACAGGCCGGTGAGGGCGAGCTGCGTCTCCAGCCGGGCCAGCGGGGCTCCCAGGCAGTAGTGGCTGCCGTGCCCGAACCCCAGATGGGCGTCCTGCGCGTTCCCCGGCCGCCGCACGTCGAACTCGTCCGGGGCGTCGAACTTCCGCGGGTCGCGGTTGGCGGAACTGAGCGCGATCTGGACCAGGGCGCCCTTGGGGATCCGCGTCCCGGCGTACTCGACGTCCTCGGTCGCGTAGCGGAACGTCGCGCTCTCCACGGAGCCGTCGTACCGCACCAGTTCCTCGACCGCCGGCCGGATCAGCTCCGGGTTCTCCCGCACGGCGCGGAGCTGATCCGGATGGGACAGGAAGTGGTGGACGGCGTTGCCGATGAGGTACGCGGTCGTCTTGTGACCGGCGAACATCAGCAGGAACGCCGTGGAGACAAGCTCGTTCTCGGAGAGTCCGCCGTCGTTGTCCCGGACCGCGGTGAGCGCGCTCAGCAGGTCGTCACCCGGCCGGCCGCGCTTGGCCGCGATGAGGTCCGTGAAGTACGCGTGCAGGTCCTCCTCCGCCTGCTGCTGGGCCCGCTTGGCCTCCTCGCCGAACCCGGTCTGCGCCACCGTGGTGGACAGGTGCTGCATCCGCGACCGCTCCTGCGGCGGCACGCCGAGCAGGTCGCAGATCACGATGATCGGCAGCGGGAACGCGAACGCGGGCAGCAGGTCGAAGGGCTCCCCGGTCGGGCACTCGTCGAGCAGGTTCCCGACGATCTCCTGGATCCTCGGGAGCAGAGCCTGCACGCGGCGTGGGGTGAACGCGGAGTTGACCAGTCTGCGCAGCCGGGTGTGCTTGGGCGCGTCGGAGTTGAGCATGTTGTCGTCCAGCGCGACGGACGAGTCACCGAAGATCCTCCGGTAGGCGTCCATGGCCCCGTACATGTCCTTGCTCAGCCGCGGATCCGCCAGGGCGGCCCGCGCGTCCTCGTACCGTGTGATCAGGTACGTCTCGTTGCCGTGCGGCGGTCTCATGGGGCAGACCGGCACCGCGTCCCGCAGATGGGCGTAGACCGTGTGCGGATCCCGCCGGAACTCGGGGGTGCACCGCTCGGCCGCGGTGACGGCCTCTCGCGTGGTGGTCACGGACGGCTCCTCAGGTCGAAGAGAGCCTCGGCGTTGCCGCCGAGGACGAGCTGCTGGGACGCCTTGTCGAGCGGCAGCTTCTCGATCATGCGGATGGAGTCCTCCAGCGGCGCCGCCATCGGCGGTGAGTCGGTGCCGAAGAGCATCCGCTCGGGCCCCAGCACCTCCGCGTTCAGGCTCAGGTGCGCCGGGCTGAACGGGCTCGTGTCGACGTACATGCGCTGGAGCGCCGCGGCCGGGTCGCCTCCTGGGTTCGGGTGGCGGTTCCATCGGCCAGCGTGATCGAGTGTGCGTCGTCTCGACGGCTGGCGTCGGGCATCGACGGTCTCCTC
>NZ_JBEYXB010000025.1:0-118211 GCF_040644935.1 Streptomyces sp. NPDC046915
GGCGTCTGCCACTTCGCGTACGACGACGAGGAGACCTGCATCGCCGAGGTGCGCTACCTCCTCTCGCTGCTCCCGCAGAACAACCGCGAGAACCCCCCGCACGTGGCGACCGCCGACCCCGCCGACCGGCGCGGTGAGGCGCTGCTGGACCTGGTGCCGCTCGACGGCAACCGGCCCTACGACATGACGCGGGTCATCGAGGAGATCGTCGACGACGGCGAGTACCTCGAGGTCCACGAGCGCTGGGCGCGCAACATCATCTGCGCCCTGGGCCGGCTCGACGGACACGTGGTCGGCATCGTCGCCAACCAGCCGCAGAGTCTTGCCGGTGTGCTCGACATCGAGGCCTCCGAGAAGGCCGCGCGCTTCGTGCAGATGTGCGACGCCTTCAACATTCCGATCGTGACGCTGTTGGACGTGCCCGGCTTCCTGCCCGGTGTGGACCAGGAGCACGGCGGGATCATCCGGCACGGCGCGAAGCTGCTGTACGCCTACTGCAACGCGACCGTACCGCGCATCTCGCTGATCCTGCGCAAGGCCTACGGCGGTGCGTACATCGTCATGGACAGCCAGTCCATCGGCGCCGACCTCACCTACGCCTGGCCGACCAACGAGATCGCCGTGATGGGCGCGGAGGGCGCGGCCAACGTCATCTTCCGCCGCCAGATCGCCGATGCCGAGGACCCCGAGGCCATGCGGCAGAAGATGGTCCAGGAGTACAAGTCCGAGCTGATGCACCCCTACTACGCGGCCGAGCGCGGCCTCGTCGACGACGTCATCGACCCCGCCGAGACGCGCCAGGTGCTGATCAGGTCCCTGGCGATGCTGCACCTGAAGCACGCGGAGCTGCCCTCCAGGAAGCATGGCAACCCCCCGCAGTAACCCCGGACATAGAAGACCGTAGAGTCTGTTTATTCTGCACCGACCCTTCATCCGCGTCCGTTCCTGCGTGGGCTGTCGGGGAGCTGCGGGCGGGGACGAAATGGTGCATAGGCCCTGACGGGTGGGTGACTGAGTGTCAGCTCGCCTGCCCGGCAGGGCTTTTGGCAGGTCAGGTGGGGTGTCGAGGTCCGCTCCATGATTGCTAGCAACTTGTTAAAAACGGAACAGACGGTTTGGTATTGACATACCGTTCGTGCTGTTTTTAAATCGTGGAGTGCCAGCAGCGCACGTGGACGAGGGAGACGGCGTGGACATCGACGTACTGGGCGCACTGGACGTGAGGGAGAACGGGGTCTCCATCGCCCCGACGGCGCCGAAGCCGCGGCAGGTCCTGGCGCTGCTGGCCCTGCACGCCGACCGGGTCGTGCCGGTCGCCTCACTCATCGAGGAACTGTGGTCGGGCAGGCCGCCGCGCAGCGCCCGCACCACCCTCCAGACCTATGTGCTGCAACTGCGCGAACTCATCGCCGCGGCGCTCGCGCACGACGCCGGGCGGGAACCCGGCGCCGCGCCCGAGAGCCGTACCGCGAAGGACGTGCTGCTGACCCTGCCCGGCGGGTACCTGCTCTCCTCCGGCGGCGGGTCCAGCGACGTACGGGAGTTCGAGCGGCTGGCCGGCACGGGCTACCGGGCCATGGACGCGGGCGACTTCGCGGGAGCCTCCCGCACACTGCGCTCCGCCCTGGACCTGTGGTCCGGGTCCGCCTTCGCCGACGTGCAGACCGGCCCGCAGCTCGCCATGGAGGCCAAGCGGCTCGACGAGAGCCGGCTGTGCGCGCTGGACCAGCGCATCGAGGCCGATCTGCGGCTCGGGCGGCACCGCGAAGTACTCGCGGAACTGACCGTGCTGACCAGCCGTTACCGCACCCACGAGACCCTGCACGCCCAGTTCATGCTCGCGCTGCACCGCTCCGGCCGGCGCGGGGAGGCCCTTGCCGTCTACCAGCAGCTGCGCACCACCCTCGGGCGGGACCTGGGGCTGGAGCCGTCGCCCCGGCTGCGCCGGCTCCAGCACTCGATCCTGATGGCCGCGCCGGAGACCGCGCTCGGCCCGACGGCGCCGGGCCCCGTGGCGCCCGCGCCGCAGGTGCCGCCGGTCGCGCAGGGCGGTCGGCTGACGCCGACCCGCTGATCACTTCCGAACCTTGGAGGCCTCCACCATGACCAGTGAGCCGACGGCGCCCACCGGTGCCCCGGGCGACGTCCTCGCGGAGCTCACGGCCGTGCTGGCCGACCTCCTGCACGTCGAACCCGACCGGATCGACCCGGAGCAGCCCTTCCAGGCGCTCGGCCTCGACTCCATGCTCACCATCGAGTTCGTGACGGCCCTGGGCGCCCGCTTCGGCATCCGGATCGCCGCCGCGGTGCTCTACGACCACCCGACCCCGGCCGCGCTCGCCCGCCATGTCACGGACGTACGCTCGCAGACCGGGCCCCGGCCCCCCGCCCCGGATCCCGGCGCCGCCGGAGCCGTGCTCCAGGTGCTGCGCGAACAACTGGCGCGGATCCTGCACTGCGCTCCCTGGGAGATCGACCCGGGCGCGGGCTTCGCCGAGCTCGGCATCGACTCCATCCTCGCCGCGGAGTTCGTGGCCGGCATCAACCGCGCCTACGGCCTCACCGAGCGGCCCGTCACCGTCTACGACCACCCCAGCCTCGCCGCCATGGCGTCCTTCGTCGCCAACCGCTCCACGGGCCCGCTGACCGGAACGCCCGTGCTCCCCGCGACGGACACGCGGGCCACGACCGCGGCCGCGGGCCGGGGCGCCTCCCGGCCGCCGCTGACCCCCGACGAGCTGGACGCGCTGCTCGACGCGGTGCGCGACGACCGGCTCAGCGTCGACGAGGCGGCCGCCCTGCTGGCGGGCCGGGCCGCCTGAACCGGACAGCACCCATGGACAACAGGGAGATCCTCACCCGCTTCAAGAGCGGAACGCTGCCCCGGGAACAGGCCGTGGCCCTGCTCACCGGAGCGCTTCTCGTCCCGGCGGCCGCCGCCGGACCGCCGGTCGCGTCCGAGCCCCCGCCGGCACGTGCCCTGACGACCGTGCCGGCGGGCGGCGGGCACGGCGAGAGCCCGGCCGCCGACCGGTACGCGGTCACGGCCCTGCACGCCCGTTTCCCGCACGCCGGCGGCCTGGAGGCCTTCTGGCGCGCGCAGACCGACGGGCGCGACGGGCCCCCGGAGCAGCCGTCCGGTCAGGGCGTACGGGCCGGGCGGACCGGCCGGTTCCTCGACGGCTTCGACGAGTTCGACGCGGAGTTCTTCGGACTGGGCCCGCGGGAGGCCGCCCTGATGGACCCCCAGGAGCGGCTGCTGCTGGAGACCGTCTGGCACACACTGGAGACCGCCGGATACGCCGGCGCCCGGCTCGACGCGCTCACCTCGGCCGACGGCGAGCCACGCAGCCTCGGGGTGTACGTCGCGACCGGCCCGGCGGACTACGCGCTGCTGGCGGCCGAACAGCTCGCGCACGGGCGCACGGAGGGACACACGGAGGCACGTACGCGGTCCCGTTGCGCGGCCGGGTCCGGGGATCCGGCCGGGCGGCTGTCCGCGCTGCTCGACCTGCGCGGGCCCAGCCAGGCCGTGGACACCGGTGAGGCCTCCTTCCTCACCGCCCTGCACCTGGCGCTCGGCGCGCTGCGGGCCGGGGAGTGCGCGGCGGCCCTGGTCGGTACGGCCGACCTGCGGCTGCACCCCTCCCGGCACGGCGCCGACCGCGCCGAGGGCGTGGGCGCCCTGCTGCTCAGGCCGCTGGCGGCCGCCCGGACCGCCGGGGACACCGTGCACGCCGTCGTCCGCGGCAGCGCCGTCGGGCACGCCGGACGGGGTACGGCCCGGGTCGTCGAGCGGGTGGCCCGGCGGGCGCTCGCCGCGGCGGGCGTCGACGCATCGAGCGTCGCCCTCCGGGAGACCGGGGCCACGGCGACGGCCGCCGTCGGCGACGCGGGCGCGGCCACCGGACTCGTCGCGCTGGTCCGCGCGGTGCTGCAACTGCGGCACGCCACCCTGCTGCCGGCGCCCGGCCGGGACGCCGGCGAATGGCCGCCCCGGTACGACGACGCGGGCCGCGGACTGCCGCGCCGGGCCTCGGTCACCGTGCGCGGCGCGAGCGGCACCGTGGCCGGGGCGGTCCTGGAGGAGCATCCGCGCACCGGAGCCGGTTCCCGGCCGTACGCCGCGGCACAGGGCGAGGAACTGGTCCTGCTGTCGGCGCCCACCCCGGAGCACCTGGCCCGCACCGCCGGACGCCTGGCCGCCCGGCTGGACCCGCCGGACGGCTCCCCGGGCCAGGCGCCCGAGCTGACCGCGGTCGCCCGCGAACTGCGGCTGGGCCGCGCCGCGCTGCCCTGCCGGCTCGCCACGTCCGCCCGGACGACCGCCGAACTGGCCACCGCGCTCGCCGGGTTCGCGGCGGATCCGGGTCCCGCGTTCGCACCGGAGGCGGGCGGCACCGAAGGGCGCGCCGCCGGCCGGGTGCGGGCCGTCGATCTGCGGGGGCGGCCGGGACAGGGGCCGCTCGTCGAGGAGTTGCCCGAGACCGGGGAGTATCTGGCGGCCCTGTGGCGGGGGCGCCGGGCGGCGGCGCTGGCACGGCTGTGGCTGGCCGGCGTCGACGTGACCGCGGGCGGTGCGACGGCCGGCGGCGCGCCGGAGCCCGCCCCGGTGGTGCCGCTGCCCCCGACCGCGATGCTGCGCCGGCCGCTGTGGATCGGCGGCCCGACCACGGACGAGCCGACACCATGACGATCACCGCGCCCGAGACCCACGGCACCGCGACCGACACCCGCACCGCCGCGCCCGCACCGCTGGAGGAGACGGTCGCGCCGGTCAAGCTGTGGATCTGCCCCAACGAAGACCTCGCACCGGCCCTCGCCGGTGTCCTGGCCGCGCACTGGCTCGACGACCGGGAACGGGAGACGGCCGCGCGGTTCATCTTCGAACGCGACCGCCGGCAGTACCTCGTCGCCCATACCCTGGTCCGCCGGGCCCTCGCGCTGGAGGCCGGTCTCGCCGAGGCCGAGCTGGTCATCTGGCGGTCCTCACGCGGCCGTCCGTTCCTCCAGCCGCTGCCGGGCGGTCTGCCGCGCGGCGGCTCGCACCTGGACTTCAACCTCTCCCACTCCGCCGGCTACAACCTGCTCGGCATCGTCCGCAGGCACCGCATCGGCGTGGACGTCGAGGCCCTGGACCGGGACGCGCAGGCCATCGACACCATCGTGCGGACCTTCGCCCCCGAGGAGCAGCGGTGGGCGTCTTGCGCGGCACCGGGCCGGGGCCGGGACCGGCGGGTGCTGCGGCTGTGGACGCTGAAGGAGGCGTACTCCAAGGCCCGGGGCCTGGGTCTCGGCCTGCCCTTCGACGAGTTCTCCTTCACCCTGGCCGACGACCGCGGGGTGCTCGCCTTCCAGCCGCCCGCCGACGACCTGGCCGGGCGGTGGCGGTTCCTGGAGCTGGAGCCGGTGCCCGGCGTGCTGGCCGCCGTCGCCGTACCGGCGGACGAGCAGCTCTCGCCCGTACTGCAACTCCACCACGGATTTCCCTGGGGGCGGGCCGCCTCGCACACCATCCCCCTGCCCGAACCGGTGGGCGGGGCGCGGGAATAGGGATTATCGGTAGGGGTGCAAGGAGCTATTGGTCAGGGGTTGTTTCCCGTTTATTCGCAGGGAATTTCTGAGCCGGCCGCGATATTTCCCGGGGGTGCCCGGAGTCAGCGGCCGGCCAGCGGGGCGGACGGCATCCTGAGGGCCGTGGCGACTCCGAGGACCACCGCGTCGGCGACGGCGTCCGGATCGTCGTGGAAGTAGAAGTGGCCGCCGGGAAAGACGTGCACCGCCAGCAGCCGCTCGCAGCGCTCCGCCCACCGTTGCAGGGCGTCCAGGCCCACGGCCGTGTCCCGCGCGCCGCCGAACAGGGACACCGGCACCGGCAGGGGCGTGTCGGCGGGGGCCGGCCGCCAGGACGACACCAGCCGCAGGTCGGCGCGGATGACCGGCGCGAAGTGCCGCCACAGACCGGGGTGGTCCAGCACCTTGGGGGGTGTACCGCCCAGCCGGGCCACCTGCCGCCGCAGTTCCTCGTCGGACAGCTCGCGCGCCGGCAGCCGGGCCGGCGGCTCGTCGGGCCGGGGCGCACCGCACGCCGACAGGCCCAGCCACACCGGCGTCCGGTGGTCGCCGGCCACCAGGCGGCGGGTGAGTTCGTACGCGACCATGGCGCCCATGCTGTGCCCGAAGAACGCGAACGGGGCCTCGGAGCCGTCCAGTTCGGGTCCGAGCCGGTCGAGGTAGTGGTTCACCAGGGCGTCGCCGTCGCTGAGGGGCGGCTCGCCCATCCGCGTGCCGTGGCCGGGCGCGTCCTGGGCGGTCACCCGCCAGTCGGGCGGGAACCTGGCAGGCCAATCCTGGTACATCAGCCCCGAGCCGCCCGCGTGCGGGAACACGTACAGGCGCACACCGGTGGCGGCCGCGGGCCGGTCGTCGCCGTGTCGTGCAGAACCGGGCGCTGCCATCGGGTCTCCGTTCGCATCGGCATGCCGGGAAAGAGCGTGCGCATCGCAAGATTATCCGTCGATCAAGTATTCGGACCGGAACCCGGAGTTCACTTCCAGTGCCAGTACAAGTGTTCTTGAGTGAATCAAACAGCTTGCGCAACACCGAACTTGGAATGCCGCTAGAGGACTACTACAGGAAATCGCTTGAGGGGCACGGACCCGGCTAGCGTGCGTGGCGGCGGAGAATTCTGGCCACCGAAAGGAACTGGACAAGGAACTCGACGAGGTGCGGAGGCCACCATGAAGATTCAGGTTCTGGGTCCGTTGAGTGCCGAGGTCAACGGGGGATCAATCGTTCCGACGGCCGGCAAGCCGCGGCAGATTCTGTCGCTGCTGGCGCTCTATCCGGGACGGGTCATGCCCGTCCCCACGCTCATGGAGGAGCTCTGGGGCACAGAACCTCCGCCGAGCGCGCTCACGACCTTGCAGACATACATACTCCAGCTGCGCAGGCGGCTGGGAACGGCGATGGGACCCGGCTCCCCGGCGGGGGCGAAGGACGTGCTGGCCACCCGGCACGGCGGGTACCTGTTGCAGATCGAAGAGGGCTGTGTAGACGTACACCTTTATGAGAAGTTGGCGCGGGAGGGACAGTCCGCGTTCGAGGCGGGGGACAACGCGGTGTCCGCCGCCCGTTTCCGCGCGGCGCTCGACCTGTGGACCGGCGCACCGCTGGTCGACGTGAAGGTCGGGCCCGTACTCGAGATCGAGGTGATGCGGCTCCAGGAGAGCCGGCTGGTCACCGTGGAACGGCGCATCGACGCCGATCTGCGCCTGGGCCGGCACTCCGAACTGATCGCCGAACTGACCGAACTGACGGCCCGTCATCCGCATCACGAGGGGCTGCACTCACAGGTCATGGTGGCGATGTACCGGTCGGGCCGGCAGGCCACCGCGCTGGAGGTCTACCGCAGACTGCGCATGCGGCTCATCGACGAACTCGGCGTGGAGCCCTCGCCGCAGCTCCAGCGCATGCACCAGGCCATGCTGGCGGTCGACCCGCAGCTGGACGTGCTGGCGGGGCCGCGCCGCAGCTCGACGTTCGACCTGTTCGCGGCATGAGAAAGGGCCGCGGGTCCGCCCGCGGCATCCGGTAAGTCGCCGCCGTTGCCGCCGTCCTGGGACGGCGGCCTTGGCGTGTCGTGCCCCGCGTCAGCCCGCCGTCTGAAGCCGGGTGACCGTCTCCCACAGCACCGCCGGAGTGGCGAAGGTGTCCAGGGACAGCGCCTCGTCCACGAAACGGACGTCGTAGGTGCTCTCCAGCGAGCCCAGCAGCTCGACCGCGCCCAGGGAGTCCAGACCCGAGTCGCGCAGATCCGTGTCGGCCTCGAGCGGCTCCTCCGCGTCGAGGAACGGCAGGTAGTCGCGCAGCAGTTCCTCGAACTTCTCGTCCCACGCCATTGGTGACCCCACCCTTGCTGTGTCGGTTCGTGTCGGTCGTTTTGCAATCGAGCCAATACCGGCCCCGCGGGCAGGGGAACCCGTTCTCCACCCCTAATCACCAGGGCCGGTCAGGGCCCGGCGTTCGGCCGGCTGGTGCGCGCCGCCGCCCAGGGCCAGGTCGACCGGGAGGTCCCCGCGGCCGTTGATCTGCAACTTGCGGTACACCTTCGTCAGGTGCTGCTCGACCGTGCTGACCGTGAGGTAGAGCTTCGCGGAGATCTCACGGTTGGTCAGGCCCTGCGCGGCGAGCGTCGCCACCCGCTGCTCCGAGCTGCTCAGCCGGCACTCCGGCCGCTCCGCGCCCGGCCGGTCCGCGCGGTCCGGTGCCTCGTCGCTGAGCGGGGCGTCGGGCAGGATCTCCTTGCACAGCGCCGTGGCCCCGCACTCCTTGGCCAGGTTCCACGCCGCCCGGATCGTCGCCGTCCCCTTCATCGGGGCGCCCGCCTCCGACTGCCGGGTCCGGCCGAGATCCGCCATGGCGCGGGCGGTGGCCAGCCGGTCGCCCGACCGGTGCAGCTCGTCGACCGCCTGCTCCAGCAGCGAGACCCGCTGCCGGGCGGAGCCGGCGGTCAGCGCCCGCTGGTGCAGCGAGACGCCCCGCACCCACGGGCGGCGGGCGTCGGGCAGCGCCAGCTGCTGGAGCACCAGACGCTCCGCCTGCTGGGGCTTGCCCAGCCGCAGCAGGGCCTGGGCGGCGTCGCTGCGCCACGGCAGGCAGGCGGGCCGGTCGAGGCCCTGCGCCTGCATGATCCGGCCGATCGTCAGGAAGTCGGTCAGCGCGGCCTGCGGCTGGTTGCCCGTCAGGTGGTGCAGGCCCCGCGCGTGCAGGAAGGCCAGGCCGTGCAGGCTGTCCAGCAGGCCGTGGTGCAGCGGCCGGTCGCACAGCCGGGAGGCCTCCGTGTAGTGGCCCATCGCGCTGTGGGCGCGGATCAGTACGGCGGTCGCCGCGTACGGGAACGCCCCGCTGCCCCGCTCCGGGAGTGCCTCAAGGGCTCTGCTCGCGTAGGCGCAGGCCTCGGCCAGGTCGCCGATGCGCAGCAGCGCCTGGGCATGCAGCGTGGCGAACGCCGCGGCCCAGCCCGGCGCGTCACGCCGTTCCGCGTCCTCCAGCAGGGCCCGGCTCCAGGGCACCGCCCGCTCCGGATGGTCGGACAGCACCAGCGAGCGCAGCGCCTGTACGACGGGCGTCATCGTCGCCTCGGTCGGGGTGGCGGAGCGCAGCAGGCGCTCGGCGGCCACGGAACCGGCGTCGATCACCACGTCCAGGGGGGAGGCGCCGGACTCCTCGCCCTCCGTGTCGCCGTCGCGCAGCAGGTCCGCCGCGTCCGTGATCCGGCCCTGGAGCAGGAGCAACTGGGCGAGCGGCTGGACCGGTTCGCCGTCGAGGCGGCCCTCGTGCAGGGCGGCCAGCGGGCCGGTGATCAGCCGCTCGGCGGCGGACGGGTCGAAGCGCCAGGTGACCCGGGCGAGCCGGATCGCCACGGCGTCCCGCTGCCGGTCGTCCGCGCACACCCGGTGGGCCAGTTCGAGAAGGCGCCGTGCCTGGCGTCCGTCGTCGGCGGCGAGCCGGCTCTCGGCGGCCTCGCACAGCAGCTCCGTCTCCGTGCCCGAGGCGGACCAGGCGGCGCCGGAGCAGGCCGCGGCGGACAGCAGATGGCCGGCCGCCTCGGTCGCCGGGCGGCGGTGCCGGTGCAGCAGCAGGGCGGCGTCGCGGTGCAGGGCGGTCAGGGCGGAGGGGGAGAGCCCGCTCAGGACCGCGTCGCGGACCGCGGGGTGCGGGAAGCGGGTGCCGGCCATCAGTCCCGCCGCCTCCAGTCCCGCGAGGCCCTGCCGCACGGTGGCCGGTGCCACGCCGGTCAGCTCCGCGATCCGCTCCGGTGCGGCGGCCTCGTCCAGCAGCGCGGCGGCCTGTGCGACCAGCACGGCGGTCGGACCGGCCCGGTGCAGACAGGCGCACACGGCCTGGACGAAGGGGCCGCCGGGCTCGGGGGCGACCAGGGCCGTGCCGGGATCGCCGGTAGCCGGGGTGTCCTGGAGGGCGGGATGGTCGCCGGAAGCCGGGGACGTGTCCCGCGGGGAGCGGTGGTCGTCCGTGGCCGGCGAGGCGTACGCGGTGGCGCGGCCCCTGCCCGGCGCCCACGGGCCGCACACGGCGAGCCCGGTCTCGGTGTGCGCGGTCACGTCGTGCGCGGTCTCGGTGTGCGCGGTCGCGGTGTGCTCCTCCAGGAGCGCGCGGAGCAGGAGGGGGTTGCCCCCGGTGGACTCGTAGAGCGCGGGCGCGTGGCCGTGGCAGTCCAGGGTCCCGGCCAGTGCGGCCACCTCGGCCGGGGTGAGCCGTTCGAGGCGGACGCGGCGGAACGTCGGCTGGCGCATCAGCTCGGTCGCGAAGGCCGGGTGGGCCGCCTCGTGGTGCACCGTGCCGGCGACGATCAGGAGGATGCGGGCCGGCCGGGCGTAGCGCGCGAGGTACTGGAGGAAGGCCAGGGACTCGTCGTCGGCGTAGTGCACGTCGTCGACGCACAGCACCACCGGGCTGCCCTCGCTGACCTCGCGCAGCTCGGTGCAGAAGGCCTGCATGTCCTCGATGCGCGGCGCGCTGTCCGCCGTCCCGTCCGGCAGTGTCAGCGCACGGTGACTGCCCACCAGCTGGCGCAGCACCCCGTACGGCTCCCGGCGCTCGGCCGGGAACCCCGTCGCGCACAGCACCACGGCACCGCCGGCCGCCGCCCGCTCCACCAGCACATGGACGAGCGCGCTCTTGCCGCACCCCGTGGGTCCCTCCACCAGCAGGGTGCGGGAGTGACCCGCGGTGCAGTCCGCGAGGGATTCGGTCAACGTCCTTATCGCCGCAGTCCTGCCGACCAACGTCATAGTCGCCCCGTCTCGGTTGGTCCACCCCTAACCTGGACCAGCCTGGGCAGACCCCCTATAGGGGTGGTCGAGTCGTGGCGGAATCGCGGCCGGGCCGGGTCAGGGCTCGGTGCGCAGCAGACCGGCGTCGCGCAGTTCGTCGACCCAGATGTCCAGGTCGGCACGGGCGTTGGCGGGTTCCGTGTCCCACAGCGACGCCAGCATGCGGGCGGCGGCGCCCACGTCACCGTCGTGCTGGCGCAGCGCCAGCCACATCGCCGTGCCCACGGGACCGCACCGCACCTGGCGGGCCGGGGCCGCCGGCTCCGGCACCACGTCCAGGTGCCCGTGCACGTCGACGCTGACACTCAGCCCGGGGACCGGTCGCACACGCACACGCACCTCCATCCCGCCGGCGGCCCACGGCTCTCACGGTCGACGGTTTCGTACGCGGCGGCGTACACCGGAAAACAAATGTCGCCCGGGGCGCCTTGGGCGGCGAGAGCACCGAATCCATCGTGGTGCTTGCGGTCACCGGTGGCAACTGTTCAGGACCCCCTACAGGGTGGTGCGCGAGCGGCCGCGACGTAGGGGTGTGCTGCGCGTTTCACCACTGCGCCCCCGAGCGCCGGGGGTGGGCGAACGGTTCCGGCCGAATGCATTTCCCGAAATGCGGGGGGAATTGGCCGAATTCCGTCGGAAGGGTGTTCGCGGTGGCATTGGAAGGCCGGGTGGGAATTCGCCCGGAGGCTGCCGAGTTTCACCCGTTCTCCAACGCTTCTCCACTCGGCGCGAGCATCCTCTCCGGAACAGATGCACGGGACGACGAGCCACCCGGAAGGACGTCCGTCATGGTGCCGACGCTGACCGAGCCCCTCAGCGGGGCACTGCACGAACTGCTGAGCGCCCGCTGCCTCCAGGAGCGCAACAAGGAACTCGCCCTCGCGCTGGTCGCGGCGGGCAACCAGGGCGAGGTGAACCGGCTCACCCGCCACTGGGCGGGCACCGCCGGCCCGGGGGAGCGGTCGCTGCCCGACGGGCTCCGGCTGACCTGCGAGAGCGTCCTCGCCGACGGCGACGGTGTCGCGCTGCGCCTGACCGCGCGGGCCGGACGTGCCGCCTGGGCGCTCCTCGCGGAGCTGCGCTTCGACACGGCGGGCCGGGTCGCGGACTTCCACGACGTGCTGGTGTCCCGGGCGGCCGTACGCTGAGGCGGCGCGCTCCGGCCCCGCCGCACCGGTTCTCGAGCCTGCCTCTTGCGGATCTCCGGTGCCGCGCGACACGGTCGTGGCCCGGCCGCCGTACGGGAGGAGGGCGTCCCATGACGACAGTGTCCAGACGGATCCGGATGGCCCGCACCACCCTGCCGGTGGCCGTCGGGCGGACGGGGCTATTACGCCGTAATGGGGCTGGCCTATTACGCCGTAATAGGCCGGCGGGGCGATCCGCCGTCCCCGGTACGCCCGTTGTGGTCGACGGCGGCGGTGACACGGGCGTGCTGTTCGCGGCGGGACGAGGGGTGTGCCCGGCCATGGCGCGGGCCCTGTACGGCACGTTCCCCGTGTTCCGCGGGGAGTTCGACGCGGTGTGCCGGGTGGCCGACGGACGGCTGCCGCTGCCGCTGGCCGCCGTCGTGTTCGCCCCGGAGGGCGGGGTCGACGCCCGGCTGCTGCGCCGGGCCGGGTTCGGCGGGGCCGCGCTGTTCGCCTACCAGGTGGCGCTGTACCGGCTGTGGCGGGACTGGGGCGTGCGGGTCGGCGCGGTCGCCGGTGACGGCACCGGCGCCGTCACCGCGGCGTACGTCGCGGGAACGGTCGGCCTCGACGAGGCCGTACGGCGGGTCGTGGCGGACCGCCGGCCGCGCGAGAACGCCGGGGTCCACGCCGAACCGGCCCTGCACGCCGCCGGGTTCCACCGGGTCCTGCTCTGCGGGCCGCGTCCCGAGGACACCGCGACCGTGGGCCACGTCCCCGCGCTCCTCGCCGCCCTCTCCGGCCTCCAGCTCAGCGGCGAACCCCTCGACTGGGACCAACTGCGGCGCTTCCGGGACGAGATGGTCCTCGGCGGGTGAGCACCGGCCCGCCCCGGCCGGACGAGCGCAGGTCGGGGACGGTTCGGGGTCCGCTGGAGAAAGCGGTGGGGGCCGGCGTGGCCGCACTACGGTGGCGGAGGCGAGTGTGAGGAGGCCGCCATGGAGGAACGGCATGCCACCCTGCACGTACTGCCGCCGGTGGCCGGTTCGCGGGAGCAGGAGAGCGAGCCCTGGCGGGCCGCCGACCGGGGGCGTCAGGTACGTGTCCATGTGGTCGGCGCCGACCCGCTGGCCCGCGTCGGCATCAGGACGCTGCTGACCGGCCGGCCCGGCATCCGGGTCACCGGCGAGAGCGCGCCCGGCCCGCTCGTCGCCGCCGCCGTGCGCGCGCAGGCCCCGCACGTCCTCGTCGTCCACGGGCCGCTGACCGGTGAACAGCGGGTGTTCTGGGCCGAGCGGGCGGCCGACGAGGTGAAGGTGATCGTGCTCGGCGGGGCGGAGCCGGCCGACGCCCCCGCGGGTGTCCACGGCCAGTTGCCCGGCACGGCGACCGCGGGGCAGCTCGCCTCCGCCGTCGTCCTCGCGGCGGCCGGGTACGCCTTCGCCCCCGCGACGGCCGAGCGGACCCGGCCCGCGCCCCGCGTCTCCGGCGTCGGCCCCGACGAACTGACCGACCGCGAACGCGAGGTGCTGGAGCTGCTGGCCCGCGGCCTGTCCAACGGGGAGATCGCCGAGTCGCTCACCCTCTCCCCGCACACCGTCAAGACGCATGTGCAGAACATGCTGCACAAGCTGTGCCTGCCCAGTCGTGTGCACGCGGCCATCTATGCCTTCGAGACCGGCGTACGGCGGCCGCCCCGCTGAACGGCGGCGGTGCGGCGGCGGCGGTGCGGTCCGCGAGGGGGAGGGGGAGGGGATGAGCGGCGACCGGTTCACCGGAGTGTGCGCGGTGCTCGATCCGGAGCGGGGCGAACGGTACGCCCTGGAGCTGCACGGCCCGCTGGACGTCGCCGTGTTCCACCGCGCCCTGCACCGTATCGCCGAGAGCCACCCCGGCCGGCGCCTCGCCCCGCCCCGGCTGCTGCGGCACGGTCCGGGCCGGCACACCGTCGAACTCCCCGCCGACGAGGCCGGATCGGCGCCGTACCCGGTCGGCCTGCTCACCGACCTGCTCACCGCCCGGCCGGACCCGGTGACGGACGGCCGCCCCGGGCCCGGACCCGCCGGCGGCGCGGGAGCGCGGCCCTGCGGGACGCTGCCGCGCACCCAGCCGGTCACCCCCTTGCAGCAGGCACGGCTCGCCGACGCCCTGGCCCGCCCGGACCACCACGTCGAGCAACTCGTCTGGCGCTGGTACGGGCCGTTGGACACCGCCCGCTTCACGGCTGCCTGGCAGGCCGTCACCGACCGCGAGAGCGTGCTGCGCACCGCGTTCGTCTGGGACCCGCGCCCGCGTGCCGTCGTCTTCGACCACGGACTCCCGGACGTGACCCGCCACGACTGCCCGAGCACCGCCCGCCGGGCCGCCCTGCGCGCCCGCGAACGCGCCCGCCCCTTCGACCTGCGCCGCCCCGGACTGCTGCGGGTGGCTCTGCTGGACGGGCAGGTACGGGGGCGGGGCGATGCGGGCGGCGGCACGGCGGGCGTGGTCGACGGGCCGGCCGAGTGGGCCGGCGAGGGGCGGACAGCGGGGCCGGGGCCGGCGGGCGGGTGGTTCGAGCGGTCGGCGGACGGGTGGCGCGAGGGAGACGGGAAGGCCGACGCGGGGCAGGGCGGCGGCGCGGGGCCGGGTGGTGACACGGGGGCCTGCACCGACGTACTGATCACCTACCACCGTGCGCTGCTGGACAGTTGGAGCGTCCGGCTGCTGATGCGGGAGTGCTGCCGCGCCTATCTCGCGGGCGGGATGCTGCCCGGCGGTGAGCGCCGGCCCGACCTCGGGGACTGCGCGCGGTGGCTGGCGGGACGCGATCTCGGGCCGGCCCGCGACTTCTGGGGGCGGGGCGCCCGGCCGGCGCCCGGTGCCGGGCCGCCCGCCCCGCTGGGCAGCGGCGGCACCGGTCTGTACCGCACCGCGCTGTCCCCGGCCGAGACCGCGCTGCTGGCCCGCTGGGCGGCCTACTGGGGCGTCGCCGAGAGCAGCGTGCTCCAGGCGGCGTGGGCGATGCTGCTCTACCGGTCCTGCGGTGCGGCACCCGGCGCCGCCGCCGTCGGCTTCGGGCTGGGCTTCCCGGGCCGGGGGCTGCTCCTGGAAGGCATCGAGGGCACGCCGGGGCCGTTCGAGAACGCGCTGCCGATGTCCGTCGTCCTCGACCCGGCGCTCACCGTGCCGGGGCTGCTGCGCGAACTGCGCGACCGGGCCGTGGACATGGCCGCGTACGAGTGGGTCGCGGGCGCGGACTCCGGCGGGGGCGGCGCACCCGCGTCCCGGGCCGGAGGCCTGCTCGCCTTCGACTGCGGTCCGCGCCCGCAGGACGCGTTCGGCGACGCGCTCGCCGCGCAGGGCCTCCGGGTCGAGGAGCAGGAGGTCGCCGGGGCGCTGACCGGGTACGCCGTCGGGGTCCGCGCCGGTCACGACGCCCGCCGCGGGCTGGCCCTGACCTGCGCGTACGACCGGGACGTCGTCGACGGCGGCGCCGCCCGCGTGCTGCTGGCGCAGACCGCGCGGCTGCTGCGCCTGCTGCCGCGCCGGGCGGGCGCGGCGACCACGGTCGGGGACGCGCTCCAGTGGCTGTCCGGCGCCGTCGTGCCCCGGGTGCCCGAAGGCGCCGGTTCCGGCGCGGGCCGCCCGGCGCCGCCGCTGGTGCCGCTGCGCCCGGCGGCGGTGGACTCGGCGGCCACCGTGTGCCTGGTCGACGTACCCGGGGCACCCCGCACCGGGCACTGGGAACTGGTACGGCACTACCTCGGGCCCGAGGCGCTGACCGCGCTGCGGCTCACCGCCGCCGAGGGCGGTCCGCGGGCCGCCGCGGCCCTCGGTGCCCTGGCCCGCTCCGGCACCCGGCTCGTCCTCGGCGGCTACTCCGGTGCCGGGGCCCTCGCCTGCGAGCTGGCCCGCCGGGTCGCCGCGCAGGACGTACCCCCACCGCTCGTCGTGATCGGCGGCGGCCCGGACGACCCGGACGGCGCCCGGCACCTGGCCCACGCGCTGCGCGCGGCGTGCGCCTGAAGCCGAACCGGCGGGTCAACCGGCCTTCGTGGCCGGTGTGTCCGCCGCGCGGTCCTGGTTGTGACGGGTGAAGGCCCGTACCGCGGTCCAGGCGGCGGCCGCGACACCCGCCAGGGAGGTCGCCGAGGCGAGGCCGGCCAGCAGGCGGGCCTCCGCCCCGGCGAGGGGGTCGGTGACGGGGGACGTGTTCGGGGTATGTGTCATGATCGCCTCTTGGGCCAGCCGATGTCGTCGTCGGACGGTGCCCGCCGCCTCGTTCCCGGACGGCCGGAGCGACCCTCGCGGGCTGCGCGGCGTGCAGGAAGCGAGTGCTTCATGAACGACTCCCGTGAAATTGACGGAGACAGCTCCCGCGAACGCGACGGGACAGCGCCGGGCGCCGCCGACTTGGCGCTTGAGATGCTGCCCGGATCCGTTCGAGACTCGCTTGAGGAACGCATGAAGATCTCGTGAGATCCGCACGAGACTCAAGGCACGGCGCCTGGCAAAACATTGCCCGGGTGTTGCCCACCGCCCTACGGTTGTCGCGGCTGACGGAGGCCCGCCCGACCTGCCCCGCGGCCCATCCGTCCGCGCGTCCCAGGGGAATGGTCACATGCTGCAACAGCCCGCGTTCGGCCGCCGACTGAGGAAACTGCGCCAGGCCAAGGGGCTGTCCCAGTCCGCACTGGCCGGTGACGGCATGTCCACCGGATACCTCTCCCGTCTGGAGTCCGGGGCCCGCCAGCCCACCGAGCGCGCCGTCGCCCACCTCGCCGAGCGGCTCGGCCTGGAACCGGCCGACTTCGAGGAGCCCGCGGGCGGTTCACTCGCCCACGCGCTGTCGCTGGTCGCCTCCACCGGATCCGACGACGCCCTGGAGACGCTGCGCGAGGCGCTGGCGGCCGAGGCGCACGAGGCGCCCGTGCTGCGCTGGCAGGCGCTGTGGCAGCTGGCCCGGCAGCGGCGCGTACAGGGCGACCACATCGGTGAGCGGGAGTACCTGGAGGAACTGGTCCGGCTCGGCGACGAGGTCGGGCTGACCGAGCTGAGGGTGCGCGGGCTGACCCGGCTCGCCCGCTGTCTGCGGTCACTGGGTGAGATCCCCGCGGCCCTCGACGCCGCCATCACCGCCCACCACCTCGCCCGGGACTCCGCGCTCGGCGTGGAGGACCGCGCGGCCGTGCTGCTCGCGCTGGTGTCGGTGGAGGCCGAGGCCGGCCGGATGCCGGACGCGCGGGCGCACGCCGACGAGCTGACCGTGCTGGTCAAGGGGCGGTCGGACACGCTGTGGGCGGAGGCGATGTGGACCGCGGCCGCGGTGCTGCTGCGGCAGGGCGACAACGCGGCCGCGCAGGCCTGCCTCGAGGAGGCACTGGAGAAGTTCAGCAGCAACGAGGACCTGGTGCTGTGGCTGCGGCTCCGGCTCGCGGCCGGACGGCTGCACCTCCAGAAGTTCCCGCCCGACCCCGAGGCCGCCGAACGGTACGTCACGGCCGCCGAGCCGGCCCTCGCCTTCGTCAGCACACCCGGTCTGCGGCAGGAACTGACCGCGCTCAAGGCCGACCTCGCCTTCCTCACCGCACGGTACGACGACGCCCGGGTCCTGCTCGGCGAACTCGCCCGGGAGGAACCGCGGATGACCTACCGCGACCGGGTCAGGCTGGACATCCTGCGCCACCAGCTGCGCATCCTGTCCGGCGACGAGGGCGGCGTCCAGGGGCTGCGCGCCCTCGCGGAAGAGGCGCAGGCGGACGCCAACATCGACCTCGCGGCGGAGGTCTGGCGGATCCTCGCCGAGGCGCTGGCCCAGTCCCAGCTCCAGCGAACCTCAACCCCGGCTGAAGCGTCCGGGTCCACGCTCGGGGGCCCGGCACCGGTGCAGACGGAGGGACGGGTTTGACTTCCTCCCCTTCTTTAAGGAGGGGGATTCCTACGGCTCGCGCCGCAGGGGTTCCTGCTTCGTCGCCGGCTGCCCGCCCGGAGTGCTCCGTTGAGGTCTTACACCGGCTCCACAGGCCGACACCGCCAGCCCGGCGGCCAAGGTGTTCCGCGCCGCGTTCACGTCGCGGTCGTGGGTGACGCCGCAGTCGCACGTCCAGGTTCGGACGTGCAGCGGCATTTTGCCCTGCACGCGGCCGCAGTTCGAGCACAGCTTGGAGGAGGGGAACCAGCGGTCGACCGCGATCACTTCACGGCCGTACCAGGCTGCCTTGTACTCCAGCATGCTGCGGAACTCGCTCCACGCCGCGTCGCTGATGGCGCGGGCGAGATGACCGTTTTTCAGCAGGTTGCGAACGGTGAGGTCCTCGATCACGATCGTTTGGTTTTCACGAACGAGCCGAGTGGTGAGCTTGTGCAGGTGGTCGCGTCGCCGGTCGGCGATGCGGGCGCGGTCGCGCCGCTCGTGCCGGGGGTTGCTGATCTTCTCCCCGGTGGACAGGGTCAGCAGGTGCTCGAGTCCGGCGTCTACACCGACCGCCTTCCCGTTGTCCGGGAGGGGCTTGATGCCGGGGTCCTCGCACAGCAGGGACACGTACCAGCGTCCGGCCGCATCTTGGGACACGGTCACCGTGGAAGGCTGCGCGCCCCGGGGCAGGGGACGGGAGCACACGATGTCGAGCGGCTCCGCCATCTTCGCCAGCGTCAGCTTCCCGTCACGGAAACGGAACGCGCTGGTGGTGTACTCCGCGGACTTGCGAGACTTCTTCCGCGACTTGAACCGCGGATACTTCGCCCGCTTGGCGAAGAAGTGCGTGAACGCCGTCTGAAGGTGCCGCAGGGCCTGCTGGAGTGGCACGGAGGAGACATCGCCCAGGTAGGCGAGTTCCTCGGTCCTCTTCCACGCCGTCAGCATCGCCGACGTCGCGTTGTAGTTCACGCGCTCCTGCCGCAGCGTCCACGCCTCGGTGCGTGCCGTGAGCGCAAGGTTGTAGACCTTCCGCACGCACCCGAACGTGCGCGACAGTTCCGCTGCCTGCGCATCAGTCGGATGGAAGCGGTACTTGAACGCCCGCTTCACGTGGGTGACTTCCACGCCTCACATACTGACCAATCAGTTTGTGATCGACTGTCGGCAGTTGGGGGGGCGCCGGCCCCCCCTGGCGGCGAACCGGCTTTCCCTGCCCTACTTCGCAGGGTTTCGATTCCTCCCCGTCCTGAAGGGCAGGGTTTCCTCGAAGGAGATCGGATGAGCACTCCCGTACAGCGGCGGGCTGTCGCTGGGGACGGTGGGCCGCAGCGTGCCGAGCGCGACCGGCGACAGCACCCTTCCGTGCTGACGGGGGCGGCGACCGTGACCGGCGGTGTCGTACCGGAGGACGGCACCGTACCGGCCGCGTGGTGCCCGAGCGGTGCCGCGCACGCGCCCGAGTCCGTGGTGCTGGGCGTACGGGCCGGGGTCGACGGCCGGGTGACCTACCTGGCCGATCCGGTGCCGGCCGCCGAGGTGCTCGACCAGATCCCGGCCGACATCGAGCCGCGGCGGATGCTGCGGTTCGCCTCGTACTGCGTCGCCGAATGCGTCAACCGCCGCGGCGACGACTGCACCCTCGTCGAACGGCTCGTGGCCGCCGACCCGGCGGGAGGTCCCGGCCCCGTCCCGCAGTGCCACCTGCGCGCCGACTGCAAGTGGTGGGCCCAGGCGGGCGCGGACGCCTGCCGCCGCTGCCCCGCCGTCTCCACCCGTCACCACACGGACGACGAACCGGCCACCCCGGCCGAGACCGACGCCCGGTTCGCACACAGCGTGTGACCCGCCGGGGGCTCGGCCGGACCAGGGCCGTTCACTGCGGTACCGGCTCCGTCACGGAAGGACCGGGGGCGGGGGACGGGTGTCCTGTGGTCAGGTCGCGGATCTGGCGGCTGCACAGGGCCGCCGCTGTCGCCGCCAGGACCAGGGCCGCGCCGGCCAGCAGGGTGGTGTGGACGCCGAGACGGGCGGCGACGGGGCCCGCGGCCATTTCGCCCAGGGGGAGGGCGACGAACGAGCCCAGCGCGTCGTAGGCGTAGACGCGGGCCAGGCGGTCCTCGGGGATGTTCTCCTGGAGGGAGACGTCCCAGGCCACGCCGAACTGTTCCAGCGCGGCGCCGCTGACGAACATGGCGACGCCCAGGAGCAGGGCGTCCGGGGCCCCGGCGAGCACCACCAGGGGTACGGACTCCAGCAGCACCAGCGCCACGCCGAGCAGGAGCGCGTGCCGGACGCGGGAGCGGGCGGCGACGACTCCGCCGGCCACCGCGCCCGCCATCTCGGCGGCCAGCACCGCGCCCCACAGGCCCCGGCCGAAGGTGTCGTCGGCGACGACCGGGCCGAGCACCTGCACACCGCCCGCGATCACCGCGTTGACCACCATGAACTGAAGGACGACGATCCACACCCAGCCGCGGGAGGTGAACTCCCGCCAGCCTTCCCGCAGTTCGTGCAAGGGCCGGGCCCGTTCGGCGGGCTTCCCGCCGTTCGCCGGGGCCGTCGTCACGCCGAAGAAGCACAGGGCCGCGCCGCAGAACGCCACCGCGTTGCCGGCCAGCCCCCACCCGGGGCCGAACACGGCCGAGACCACGCCGGCCAGTGCGGAGCCCGCGATGGCGCCGAGGTTGATGCCCATCCGCAGCACCGCGTTGGCGGGGCGGATCAGGCCGGCCGGCACCGTCTGCGGGGTGAGCGCCGCGGAGGCCGGCAGGGACAGCGCGGAGAGCGCGCCGTTGAGGGCGCTGAGCAGTACCAGCAGCGGGACCGAAGCCACGTCCAGGAGCACGCTCGCGGCGATGGCGGCCTGCACCGCGGCCGCCGCCAGCGCCGAGCCCTGGAGCACCAGCGTGCGCCGCACCCGGTCGGCGACCACCCCGCCGACCAGCAGCAGGGCCACGTTGGCCAGCGAGCGCGCGCCGACCACCAGACCCAGGTCCGTGGTGGACCCGGTGGCGTCCAGCACCGCGAAGGCCAGGGCGACCGGTGCCATCGAGTTGGCGAAGTACACCAGCATCCGCCCGCCCGCCAGCAGCCGGAAGGACCGGTGCCGCAGCGGTGCCCAGGAACCTCCCCCGGAGCCCTCCGTCCCGCCCTGCCCGCCGTGCCCCGCCCCTGAGTCGGTCATGCCCCCGTACGCTCCCCTGCTCCCGTGTCCTGCGTGATCCCCGCAGTATCGGCCGGGTGCGGCGTGCGGCGCACGCGGGTTACCGGGCCACCCGGACCGCTTCCGGCACGGGTTCGGCCGCGTCCGGTTCGCAGACGACACCCGCCGCGGCGCCCGGCACCACCCGGGCGTACTGCTGGGCCACCAGCCAGCTCAGGCTGTGCACGTCCGGGCCGGTCAGCAGGGACAGCGGCCGTTCGGCGGCGTACGCGTCCTCGACGGCCTGCCGCACCTCGTCGCCGCGCAGCCGTGCGTAGGTGCCCACGAGCAGGACGGAGCCGTCCTCGGGCAGCCGCGCCGGGTCGGTCACCCAGCGGCGGGCCAGCGGGCCGACGAGGGCGCGCAGCGCCTCGGGCAGCCGGTCGTGGCCGAACAGGACACCGGTGTCGGCCGGGTCGGGGGTGCGGTGGCCGCCGTAGACCTGTTCGGCGAGGGCGATGCCGTCCAGGAGGTCGCCGCGGTCACCGGTCCACACCGGCAGCGGGCCGTATCCGGCCTCGGCGTCCGCCACCGCCCGGGTGTAGTCGTCGAGGTCGGTGTACGGGGCGAACAGGGGGCCGGCGGGGGCGCTCATGACGCGGTCTCCTCATCCATCTTGAGCTCGAAGTGCCGCAGCACGGTGTGCATCCGCTGCTCGACCTCGTCGGCGGTGGCGCCCTCGACACGGACGTGGCCGCTGGCGGCGTGGGAGGCGCGCGGCGGGTCGAGCACGTCACCGGGTGCCGCGGTCAGCCGGGCGCCGATCACGCCGGGCAGCCGCATCAGCTCCTCCTCGGAGCTGATGTGGACGACACGGCCGGGCGCGGTCGGCAGCAGCAGGTCGCCGACGGCGCGGTCACGGGTGTACTCGGGCAGCGGCACCCGGTCGAGGTAGGTGTCGAGGATGACGCGCAGGAAGTCGAACCCGAAGGCGAGGCCGTGGTTCATCGGCACCTCGCAGCCGCCGAACCCGGTCGCGACCTCGCCCATCACGAACTTGCCGTCGTCGGTGAGGAAGAACTCGCCGTGCAGATAGCCGTGGGGGATGCCCAGTCCGTCGGTGAGGCCCTGCGCCAGCTCGCGGGCGTCGACGGGGATCTCCTCGCTGGGCGCGTAGCCGATGTTGGCGTTGATCTTTCCGTCCAGGGCCTCCAGGACCGGCACCGGGTTCTTCGACAGGTACGCGTCCAGGACCACGCCGCGGGAGACGACCGCGCACAGCTGGAACTCCCGTCCCCTGACGTACTCCTCGACCATCCACTCCAGACCGGGGTCGAGCGGCGGAACGTCCGCCAGGCCGTCCGGGGAGTCGATGCGGTAGGTGCCGGTGCAGGAGTCGGAGGCGACCGGCTTGAGGACCACCGGCCAGCCGTGCTCCTCGCCGAAGCCGGTCACGTCCGACAGCGTGCTCACCGGCCGGTACGCGGCGTGCGGGATGGCGAGTGCGGCGTACCGGTCCTTCATCGCCTTCTTGTCGCGGACCCAGCCGACCTGCTCCTCGCTCAGGTGCGGCAGGCCCACCAGGGCGGCGAAGCGCTGGGCGGCGGCCTGGAGCGACTCGTCGGGGTCGCAGAAGTACGCCGGCCGGGGCAGGCCCTCGGTCCCGTTCATCCAGCGCAGATAGCGGGCGGCCTCGTCCTGGAGGGGCGCCGAGGTGTCCAGGGTGAACGTCGGCACGTGCGCGGTGCGGGCTACGTACTCCTCGCTCAGCGGTACGGAGTCGAAGCGCAGGAGTACGACGTCGACGTCGTCGCGGGCCAGGACGTGGTCGGTGAAGGTGGCCCGGCGGCCCTCGACGAGCAGGAGGGCGGGGCGGACGGGCGGGGTGGGGACGGCGCTCATGGTCGTACTCCTGTCAGGGCCGGGGGTGGGGGGCGGGGACGGGGGCGGGCGGTTGTCAGAGCGGGTCGCTCAGCTGGTCGTTGATGTGGTCCAGGCAGAGTTCGTACAGGTCCTCGGGGTGGGCCTCGTACCAGCCCTCCGGGGTGGGGGCCGTGGCGGGCCACAGGGCGTGGTGGTCGGTGGCGTCGGCGAGGACCACGAAGGTGGCGAACTCGTCGGCGAAGGGGTCGTCGTCCGCCGGGCGGTCCAGCACCCGCAGGCCGCCGTCGGCGTCCAGGCGGGCGGCGCGGCCGGTGCGCCACATGCGGGCGGTGGTGCCGTCGGGCCCGCCGAACGGGTCCGGCAGGAAGCGCTCGCCGGTCGCCCCGGGCGACGCGGCGTAGCCCTGGGCCACGCCCGCGCCCGCGATGTAGAGGGAGCCGGTCTCACCGGGGGCGACGGGCCGCAGCCGGGCGTCGAGGACGTAGGCGCGGTAGCCGGGGGCCGGCCGGGCGGGGCCGCCCGGCACCTGCTCGACGACGAGCCGGCCCTCGGCCCAGCCGCCGCTCACGGTCAGCTCGGCGCCCTCGGAGCGGGCCAGCGCCACCAGCGCGGACAGCTCGTCGTCGGCGCCGCCCAGCACCACCCGGGCGTCCTCCTGCCGCAGCCAGCGCAGCA
Organism: Streptomyces sp. NPDC046915; assembly: GCF_040644935.1. Taxonomy (NCBI): domain Bacteria; kingdom Bacillati; phylum Actinomycetota; class Actinomycetes; order Kitasatosporales; family Streptomycetaceae; genus Streptomyces; species Streptomyces sp. NPDC046915. Next base: position 23,587 of record NZ_JBEYXB010000025.1, read on the forward strand.
CCTCGTGCGGCACCGCCTGGGCGAGGGAGCCGTCCGGCACGTGCACCCGGGCTCCGCAGACCAGTGCGCCGAGCAGACCGAGCGCGGCGTCCCCGTCCGGGTAGCCGTGCACCAGCCAGGCGGCGTCCGCGGGTTCGGCCAGGGTCGCCGCGGCGACCGCCTCGGCGCCGATCAGCACGATGCCGTCCTCGCCGGGCACCAGCAGCACCGGGTCGTCCGCCTCGGCCGGCCGGGTCCGGTCGGCGTCGGTCACCGGCCAGTGCCCGGCCGACGGCAGCAGGTCGGCGCTCTGGTCGCGGACCAGCCGGGCCGCGCCCGGCACGGCCGGCAGCAGCAGGTCGGCCGTCTCGTCGAGCAGCAGCACCACCGGCCGCAGCGACTCCGCCAGGTCCAGCGACGGATCGACCGGCAGCAGCCCGGCGCCGGTCTTGGCGACGGCCAGCGCGGCCACCGCGAACCCGGTGGGCGAGGACAGCGCGGTGAGCACCGAGGTGCCCGGACCCGCCTTGTGCTCGAGGAGGGCGTGCGCCAGCAGGTCGGAGCGGGCGTCGAGCTGGGCGTAGTCGAGACCGGCCAGCGCGGGCGCCTCGGGGGTGCGGGCCACCTGGGCGGCGAACAGCGCGGCCACGTCCCGCGCGGGCAGCGGGAGGTCGGCGCCCGCCCACACGCCGCTCTCGGCGGCGGCCGGGCCGGGCAGCAGCCGCAGCCGGCTCAGCTCGGTCGCCGGGTCGTCCAGGGCGGCCTCCAGTACGGCGGTGAGCTGGCCGGTGAGGGAAGCGGCGGCCGCCTCGCCGACCGTCTCGTGCCGGTAGGCGGTCATGAGGGTGATGCCCGCGGGCGCGCCCGTCGTGGTCTGCCGCTCGGTCAGGGTCAGGCCCAGGTCGGCGGCGGGCAGCGGGAGTTCGGGCTGCTCCGGCTCGACGGTGAGCCCGGCCGCCTCGAACCGTCCGGCGGCCTCCTGGAGCACGGTCAGCGCGACCCCGCCGCCCGGCAGCGCCAGGGCGGCCTCGCCGTCCCGGTAGGCGGCGAGGTCCGCCTCCCGGACCCGGGCGAGCAGCTCGCCGAACGCCGGGTCGCCGGAGGTGTCCACCGACAGGGCCAGCACCCGGGCGAAGGGGCCGACCGCGCCGCGCAGCCCGGCGCTGTCCCGGGCCGGGACCGGGGCGGCCACCGTGACCTCGCCGCTCGCGCCGAGGCGGGCCAGCAGGGCCGCCAGCGCGGTGTGCACCACCATGAACAGGGTGCTGCCGTACCCGGCCGCGAACCGGGTGAGGCGCTCGTGCAGTTCGTCGCCGAGCTCCACTTCCAGGGTGCCGTAGCAGGCGTCGCCGGTCCGCGGGGCGCTGCCTGGCAGCTGGGTGGGCGGCAGGTCGCCGAAGATCGCGCGGGGTGCCGCGTCCAGCCCGGCCGGGGCGCGGCGCGGGGTGTCGCCGGTGGTCCGGGCCCCGTAGGCCCGGGCGAGTTCGGCGGCCAGCGGCAGGTGCGACCACAGGTCGACGGAGGTGGCGGGCAGCGCGAGGTCGAGCAGGTGGTCGTCGGCGGCCAGGGTGCGCAGCCGGGTGCCGGCCGAGCCCAGCCGGGAGTTGCGCAGCGCCTCGTGGCGCCGGCCGAGGTCCTCCAGGGCCAGCTCCAGGGCACGCTGGTCCAGTGCGCCGCGCAGCCTCAGCGGCAGCACCGCGCTGTCCCCGCCCGCCTCGCCGGGCCCGGTGGCGGCGACGGGGGCGTCGCCGACCAGGGCGGCGAACCCGGCCGGGGTCGGTGCCTCGTACAGTGCGCGGCTGCCCGGGTCGGCGCCCAGTGTCTCGCGGGCCCGGGACAGCAGCCGGGCCGCGGCCAGCGAGTGCCCGCCGATGCGGAAGAAGTCGGAGTCGGCGCGCACCGCGCGCCGGGGCAGGCCCAGCACCTCGGCGAACAGGTCGCGGACGATCTCCTGGAGGGGTGTGCCCGGCTCGGCGCCGGGCAGGTCGGCGGTGCGGGCGGGGGCGGGCAGCGCCTTGCGGTCGACCTTTCCGTTGGCGTTCAGCGGCAGCGCGTCCAGGGTCAGCAGCGCCGAGGGGATCATGTGGTCGGGCAGCCGCTCCTGGAGGTGGCCGCGCAGGACGACCTCCAGGCCGACGGTGCGGTCGAAGGTGGTCGGCGTGTTGGCGCAGGCCTCGACGGGGGCGGCCGGTGCCGCGTACACGCCGGTCAGCGGGCCCGCGGAGACCAGGTCCGGGTCGATGAAGACGATGTCGAGGAGTTCGGCGCCCTCGCCCGACCAGGTCGGCAGGGCCCGGTAGCCGAGGCGCTCACCGGCCGCGCACAGGGTCTCCGCGTCGGGGGCGGCGATGTCCTGGGCGGCCAGGTCGATGCTCTCCAGCGGGTTGTCCAGGGACTGCGTGGCGGTGTGCTCGTCGTGCACGCGGCGGTTGGGCACGCCGGTCAGGCGCAGCACGGCGGGGTGGTGGGCGTGTAGGTGGTCCTCGGTCTCGGCGACGGAGGAGATGTCGTGGCCCCAGCGGGCGGCGGGCGCGCCGGTCAGGTCGGCGACCGGTGCGCCGGTGGACAGGACGGCCTCGTAGCGGTAGCGGGTCAGCTCGTTGTGGTGGGCGCCCCGTTTGGCGCGTACGTCCACCGCGCGCACCGCGGGCAGTTCGCGGGCGAGGGCGGCGAACAGGGCGGGGGAGAGCAGGAGTTCGGTCTCCGTGGCCACGCGCTGGTCGATGGAGCGGCGCAGCGCGTCGCGGCTCTTGTCCGCAGCGCCCGGCTGGGCCAGTTCGATGCCGGTCTGGAAGCAGCGGGCCAGGTCGAGGTTGCGCAGGTCGCCCAGGAGCAGTGAGCCGCCCGGGGCGAGCAGCGGCAGGGCCCGTTCGATCACGGTGCGCAGGTAGGCGAGGCCCGGGAAGTACTGGACCACCGAGTTGACGACGATCGCGTCGAAGTGGCCCGCGGGCAGCCCGGTGGTGTCGTCGGCGCCCTGGCAGCCGAGGCGGACCTTGTCGCGCAGGACGGAGTCGGCCCCGGTCCGGGCGGAGAGCGCGGCGACGACGGCGGGGGAGAAGTCGGTCGCCCAGTACTCCTCGACCTCCTCCTCGCGGGCCAGGTGGCCCATCAGCAGGCCGGTGCCCACGCCGATCTCCAGGACGCGGCGCCTCGGCAGCTCGCGGATCCGCTCCAGGGTGGCCTCCTGCCACTCCCGCATGTGCTCGTGGGGGATCGGCAGGGCGTCGTAACTGCTGTTCCATCCGGCGAAGTCGGTGCCCAGGTCGGCCGGATCGGCGGTGTCGGCGGCGCGGTCGTAGAGCGCCTCGTAGATCTCCTGCCACTCGGTGAGCCGCGCGTCCTGGTCGGCGGTGTCGGCGGTGTCGGCGGCGCGGGTGGCGGGAGCGGCGGGCACCACATGGGCCACGAGCCGTTTGTCGCCGTCCTCGGTCTCGTGCAGGGACACCGCGGCGGCGGACACGCCCGGGTGGGCGGTGAGCACCGACTCGATCTCGCCCAGCTCGATGCGGTGGCCGCGCAGTTTGACCTGGTCGTCGACCCGGCCCGCGAACTCCAGCGCGCCGTCCGGGCGCAGCAGCACCAGGTCGCCGGTGCGGTGGAGCGGGCCGTCGCCGCCGGTGAACCGGTCCTCGACGAAGCGCCGCGCGGTCAGCTCGGGCCGGTGCAGGTAGCCGGTGGCGAGTCCGGGTCCGCCGAGCAGCAGTTCGCCGGTGCCGCCGGGGGCGACGGGGGTGCCGTCCGGGCCGGCGACGACGGCGGTGGTGGCGCCGATCGGACGGCCGATGGGGATCGTACGGTCGCCCTCGGCGGGCTCGGCGACCTCGTGCCAGGTGGCGAACGTGGTCGCCTCCGTCGGCCCGTACACGTGCAGCAGCCGTTCGGGCGCCCCGGCCGCGAACACCTCGCGCACCCGGCGCGGATCGCAGGCCTCGCCGCCGAACAGCACGGTCCGCAGCGGGGCGAAGGCGGCCGGCCGCTCGCGGGCGATCAGGTTGAACAGCGCGGTCGTCAGGAAGATCACCGAGATGTCGTGCTCGCGGACCGCCTTCTCGAAGCGGCCCGGGTCGACGACGGTGTCCTTGGCCAGGCCGACCAGGCGGGCGCCGGCGGTGAGCGTCGTCCACACCTCGAAGGTGACGGCGTCGAAGGCGGGGCCGGCGGCCTGGGCGACCACGTCGTCGGGGTCCAGCCGCAGGTAGTCGTGGGACTGTACGAAGTCCAGCACGGCCCGGTGGGGTACGACGACGCCCTTGGGCGTGCCGGTGGTCCCGGAGGTGTAGCAGACGTAGAAGGCGTCGTCCGGGCCGGTCGTCTCCTCGGGCAGCGCGTCGGAGCGGGCGGCGATCCCGGCGGCCTCGGTGTCGACGGCGACCACGGTCGCGCCCAGCCCCGTGTACTCCGCCGCGTCGGCGCCCTCGGTCAGTACGGCGCGGGCGGCGCTGTCGCGCACGATCAGCCGGCGGCGCTCGGCCGGGTCGGCCGGGTCCACCGGGACGTAGGCCGCGCCGGCCCGCACGATCCCGAGGAGGGCGGTCACCATGTCCGGGCCCGGCCTGAGCGAGGTCACCACCCGGTCGCCGCGCCCCACGCCGTGGGCCCGCAGATGGCCGGCGAGACGGTTCGCGGCGCGGCTCAGCTCCCGGTAGGTGAGGGACATGTCGTCGTCGGCGTGTCCGGGGTGTCCGGCGTAGTCGGGGTAGACGACCGCGGTCGCGTCGGGCCGTGCGTGGACTTGCTGCTCGATGAGGCCGGAGATGGACATCAGCACTCGCTCCTTACGACAGCCTTCCGGCTTGGCAAAACCTTGCCTAGAGCTTGGCAACTGTGTCCTGAGGCTCTGTCTTGGAGCGGTCGAGTCATGGTGGAGTCGCTGGTGGGAGAGGGTGGGTTTGTGCCAAATGGAGGGAGTGGAGTTGCCAGCGCTGCTGACGGCGACCGCCGCCTTCCGGCGCATGATTGAGGAGCCCGGCGTCATGGAGGCCTTCGACGCCGAGTTCGGCGGCGGACCGTCAACGACTTCTCGGTGCTCGTGGGCATGGCCCAGCGGCACCGCCCCGACGCCCGAGCTCTTCGGCTACCTCGAGGCGTCGGGGCAGCGCGTGAGCACGAAGTTCGAGCTGTGGCGCGACCTGATCCACGACATCAGTGCCCTGCACCTGGACTCGTACGGCATCGCGGAACGAATCCGGTGCTGGCACACGGCGTGATCCCTCAGACGAGGGTGCCGGGGATGTCCGCCAGGCCCGCCGGCAGGCCCGTGCGGCCCGGGACGCCCAGTTTTCGGTAGGCGCGGGTCAGGTGTTGTTCGACCGTGCTCACCGTGAGGTGGAGGCGGGCGGCGATGTGGCGGTTGGTCAGGCCCTGGGCGGCGAGTGCGGCGACGCGGCGTTCGGAGGGGCTCAGGGGCAGGGGGTCGGGGTCGGAGGCGGGGAGCAGGTCGTCGCGCAGGGCCGTCGCGCCCATCTGCTGGGCCAGGTTCCAGGCTGCCCGCAGGGTGGCGGTGGCCTGGGAGGTGCAGCCGTCGGCGTGGAGGGCGTGGCCGAGGTCGGCCAGGGCCCGGGCGGTCTCCAGCCGGGCTCCGCTGCGGCGCAGCTGTTCGACGGCCTGCCGGAGCAGCGCGGTGCGCTCGCCGGGGTCGCCGGTCGCGGCCAGCGTGCGCAGGGTCTGGCCGCGTACCCAGGGGCGTCGCGCGTCGGGCAGGGCGAGCTGCTCCTCGGCCAGGGCGCGGGCCTGCCGGACCTTGTCCAGCCGCAGCAGGGCCTGGGCCGCGTCGGTGCGCCAGGGCAGGCAGGCCGGCCGGTCCGCCCGCCACAGCTGGAGCAGGCGGCCGATCCGGCGGAAGTCGGCGAGCGCGGTGTGCGGCTGGCCGAGGGCCAGGTGGTGCAGCCCCCGGGCGCGCAGGTACCGCAGGCCGTGCAGGCTCGTCAGCACCCGCCGGGTGACCGGGTACTGGACGTGGCGGGCGGCCTCGTCGTACCGGCCCAGGGCGCCGTACGCCTGGACGAGCACCGCCGCAGGGGCGTAGCGGAACGTTCCGTCACCGCCCGCGGGCAGCGCCTCCAGCGCGGCGAGGGCGTGCTCGCGTGCGCCGCGTACGTCTCCCACCCCGAGCAGCGCCTCGGCGTGCAGCGTCCCGAAGACCGCCCGCCGGCCGGGCGCCCGGCTCGCCTCCGCCTCCTCCAGCAGCCGGCGGCTCGCGGGCACGGCGCGTTCGGGACGCTCGCAGTGCAGCAGCGTGCGCACCGCCAGGACGAGCGGGGCGAGGGTGGCGTCCGTCAGCGGCGTCGACCGCACCAGCGTCTCGACGGCCGCGGGCCGGGTGTCGAGCACCGCGTCCCAGGAGGCCGGGTCGGCGCCGGTCCCGCGCGCCAGCGCGGCCGAGTCCGGCACCCGGCCCTGCGCCAGCAGCATCCCGGACAGCTCCCGGACGAGTGAGGTGCCGGGCCGGGGCGTGCGGTGCCCCGTCACCAGTGCGGTCAGCCGGTGCTCGGCGGCGTCCGGGTCGCGGCGGGTGGCGAGCTGCGCGAGCCGCAGGGTCAGGGCGGAGCGCGCAGCCTCCTCGGGGCAGATGCCGTGGGCGAGTTCGAGGAGGCGCTCGGCCTGGTCGGCGCGCCGGCTGCCGCGATGGTCCGTCAGAAGGTGCTCCGCGGTGTCCGCGAGCAGCGCGAAGTCCCCGGGACGGGCCGGTGCGCGTACACCGTCCGCCAGCGGGGCGAGCAGGTGGTCGGCCACCACGGCGGCGGGGGCGCCCGCCTCGCGCAGCACGCGGGCGGCCCGCCGGTGCAGGTCCGCGCGGATCCGGGGGGAGGCGTCCGCGAGGACGGCGGCGGGGACGGCGGGGTGCCGGAAGAGGAGGCCGTCGAGGAGGCCGCAGGCGCGCAGGGCGGCCAGGCCGGGGGCGGCGGTCCCGGGGTGCAGCATGCGGGCGAGAAGCGGCTCGGCCGCCTCCTCCGCCAGGATCGCCACCGCGCGGGCGGTGACCGCGGCGGCCGGACCGCTGCGGTGCAGACAGGCGGTGGCGGCTTCGGCGAACGGGCCGTCCGGGGCGGGCGCCGGCGGCGGTGACGCGGCGGCGCCGTCCTCCTCCAGCAGGGCACGCAGCAGGAGCGGGTTGCCGCCGGTGACGCGGTGCAGCTCCGCCGCCGTCCGGGCCGCCGCCGTCCGGGTCGCCGGCGTCCGGGTCGCCGCCGTCCGGGTCGTCTCGTCCGGGGAGAGCAGGCCGAGCCGGATACGGCGGAAGTGCGGCTGACGCGTCAACTCCGGTGCGAACAGGTCCTGTTGGGATTCGGCGTACGAGGAGATGGTCGCGACCAGCAGTACGGGAGCGGGGCGCGCGTGCCGTACCAGATGGCGGAGGTGGTGCAGGGACTGCGTGTCCGCGTGCTGCACGTCGTCCAGGCAGAGCACCACCGGCCCGTCGAGCGCGAGGTCGCACAGCTCCGCGCAGAACGCCCGCATCGCCTCCTCGGGCGGGACCTCGGCGGCCTCGCCGTCCGTCCGGGGCAGCGCGAACACCGGTGCGCTGCCGACCAGTTGGCGCAGCACACCGAGCGGCACCCGGCGTTCGGCCGCGGTGGCGACCGCGGTGAGGACGAGTGCCCCGGCGGCGGCGGACCGTTCGGCCACGGCGTCCAGGAGGTGGCTCTTGCCGCAGCCGGCGGCGCCCTCGATCAGTACCACCCGGGAGCGGCCCACCGCACACGTGGCGAGGACCGTCTCCAGAGCACCGGAAACCGATGCTCTGTCCGCCTCCGTCATGGGTCCGCCCTTCGCCGCAGCCGCGCTGGTCGGGGCCAGGATCGAAGCACCACCTCTAAGAGGGGTGGAGCGGGGGCGGAGGTGGACACCGGCCGGCCTCCGCCAAGACGGCTCGCGGCCCGCCCGCTCGAGCGCTGCTGGAGCGCACATTGCCAACTCCCCCTGATGCCAGGCAATCTCTTGCCAAGAAGTCGGCAATTCATTGCCCGAACCGCACGGGGGAGGCCCCGGATGATTCACCTGAACCCTGCCGGACTGGGCCGCATGCCCGCCGCCGTACGTGCGGTCCTCACCGAATGGACGCGCCACGAGGACCGGTACGGACCCCACGAACTGGAGGAGCACCTCGACGACGTCGTCCACCGGGAGATCCACGAACGTCTCGCCGCCCTGCTGGGCGCGCCGGCCGGCGCCACCGCCCTGTTCACCGGGGCCGCCGACGCGTTCGCCACCCTCGTGCCGCGCCTGCCGCTCGGCCCGCGGGACCGCATCTGGACGACCCCCTACGAGAGCGCCGCCAACCTCACCACCCTCTTCGCCCTGCGCGACCGCACCCGCTGCGGGCTCGACGTCGTACCGCTGCGCCCCGACGGCGACCTGGACCTGGAGTGGATGGCCAGGCACATCGACGACGACGTGGCCCTGGTCTCGGTGGCGTACGTCCCGGCCGGCTGCGGCATCGTCAACCCGGTCGAGGACATCGGGCGCGTCCTCGCCCCGTACCGCTGCCTGTACGCCGTCGACGCCTCGTACGCCGTCGGCCAGCTGCCCGTGGACGTCGCCCGGATCGGCTGCCATCTGCTCACCGGGGACGGCTGGCGGTTCCTGCGCGGACCGCAGTCCGTCGGCTTCGCCTACGCGGCACCGAAGCTGCGGCAGTCCCTGGCGCCGTACGGCGTCGAACCGCGCGTGCCGCCGCACGGCGCGGCGGTCGCCGCGCTGAACGCCGCCCTGGGCGAGCACGCCGCGACCGCCGGGTACGAGGACCTCTTCCCCGGCCTGCGCGCCGCCGTCGAGGACGCGCCCGGCACCGAACTGATCACCCCCGGGCGGATCCAGTCCGGCATCCTCACCTTCCGGCACGAGGAACTGACCGCCGCCCTGGTGCGCCGGCAACTCGCCGCCCGGGGCGTGGTCGTGTGGAAGACGGTCGCGCAGGAGACCCCGCTGTACCTCCCGGGGCGCGGCGTCACCACCGCCGTGCGGGCCTCCGTCCACCACGACAACTCGCCCCAGGACATCGCGCGGTTCGGCGAGGCGCTGCGGGAGGTACTGGACCTGCGGCGGCACCGCCCGGTCCCCGTGGGCGCGCGCGTCCTGCCGGCCCCGGGTGTCCCGGTGACGCGCATCCCGGGGCCGCGTCGGCGGTCGGCCGGGCGGCACCTGGCACTGGTGCCGAACGCGCCCGTGCACACCAGCCGGCTCGAGCCCCCGGCGTGAACGGCCACAGCCGTCGCGGAGCGGCGCCGGGGGGTCGGTGGAACCTGCGAAAGTCAGGGGATTTCCGCAGGTTTGCCCCCGTCCACGCTGGGGTTCGGAGGTCCGTCAACAGGGGTCGGGTGGCATTATGGTGGGTAATTTCCGGCCCACATACTGGGTCGCATGGCGAACCCCCCAGTGCTCACGGAGCAGTCACCGCCGTCCCTTCGGGAATCCGGGAGTGACTTCTCCCGCCTGGCGCGCAGAATGGCCGACGCGGGGCTCATGGCCCGGCGCCCCCTCTACTACACCCTGCGGTTCACGGCGGTGGCCCTCGCGTTCGTCGTGTGCTGCACGGCGTTCGCCGTCCTCGGCGACAGCTGGCTGCAACTGCTCGTCGCCGTCGGACTGGCCGCGGTCTTCGGGCAACTCGGGCTCGCGGCCCACGACCTGGCCCACCGCCAGGTGTTCACCCGCCGCCGCCCCACCGAGATCGGCGGGCTCATAGCCGCGAACACGCTGCTCGGCATGAGCTACGGCTGGTGGATGAACAAGCACACCCGGCACCACGCCAACCCCAACCACGAGGAGAAGGACCCCGACGTCGCGCCCCACCTCCTGGTGTGGTCGCGCCGGCAGGCGCGCGTCGCCCGGGGACTGCCCGCGTTCGTCGGCCGCCACCAGGCCGCCCTCTTCTTCCCGATGCTCACGCTCGAGGGCTTCAACCTCAGCGTCGGCAGCTTCCGGGCCCTGTCCACCCCGGCGGTGAAACGGCCCGTCCTGGAGGGCACCCTGCTTGTCGCCCACTTCGTCGTCTACTTCGGCGCGGTCTTCACCGCCCTGTCGCCCGGCAAGGCGTGCGCCTTCGTCGCCGTCCACATGGGCCTGTTCGGCATCTACCTCGGCTCGGTGTTCGCCCCCAACCACAAGGGCATGCTGATGGTCACCGAGGGCCAGGAGCTGGACTTCCTGCGCCGCCAGGTGCTCACCTCGCGCAACGTGCGCGGCGGCCTCCTCGTCGACGCCTTCATGGGCGGCCTCAACTACCAGATAGAGCACCACCTGTTCCCCAGCATGCCCACCCCCGCCCTGCGGCGCGCCCAGCGCATCACCGAGCGGTACTGCGCCGAACTGGGCATCCCCTACCACCAGACGAGCCTGCTCGCCTCCCACCGCGAGGCCCTGCGCCACCTCAGGAGCGTCGGCGAACCCCTGCGGGCCCGGCGCCGCTGACGGCCCGACACCGCCGACGGCCCCGGCGGGCCGCCGGCACCGGAACATGCGGAACCCGGATCACGGGCGCGGGGGGATGCGGTCGTGACCCGGGTTCCGCGGTTCGGGGGCTGTGCGGGGCGGTCAGCGCAGGTGGGACTTGAGGGCCGACAGCACCGCCGGGGCCTGGGAGTTGAGGTAGAAGTGGCCGCCCGGGTACACCTTCAGGTCGAAGGGGCCCGAGGTGTGTTCCGCCCAGGCACCCGCCTCGTCCAGGGTGACCTGCGGGTCGTCGTCGCCGGTGAGCGCGGTCAGCGGGCAGGTCAGCAGCGGGCCCGGCGTGTAGCGGTAGGTCTCCGCGGCCCGGTAGTCGGCGCGGATCGACGGCAGGATCATCCGCAGGATCTCCGGGTCGCCCAGCACCTGGGTGTCGGTGCCGCTCAGCCGCGAGATGTCCTCGATCAGCCCGTCGTCGTCCAGCAGGTGCACCCGCTCCTCACGCACCGTCGACGGGGCGCGCCGGCCCGAGGCGAACAGCCCGTGCAGCACGGTCCCGCGCTCCTCGAAACGCCGCGCCACCTCGTAGGCCAGGGAGGCGCCCATGCTGTGCCCGAAGAACGTCACCGGCCGGTCGAACCAGCCGTCGAGCTCCTCGGCCAGCGCGTCCGCCAGCCCGTGGATGCTGTCGACGCACGGCTCGTGACGCCGGTCCTGGCGCCCGGGGTACTGGATCGCCAGCACGTCCACGGCCGGGGACAGCGCCCGTGAGACGGGGAAGTAGAACGACGCCGAACCGCCCGCGTGCGGGAAGCACACCAGCCGGTGCGCGGCGTCGGGAGCGGGGTTGAAGCGCCGTATCCATGCGCCGGTCTCGACGTTCGTCTGCGTGGTCACCTGATACTCCTCGTCGGCATGGTGCGCCCGCGGGCGGTCCGGGAACCGCGGGCCGGGCCTTTCGAAGGGGTCATGTGGGCCGGACCGGCTCACCGCGCGTCAGCTCCTGTCCGGCACCGGGCCGGATCCGCAGAGCCTCCTCGTCGTACAGCCCCCGCACATAGAACAGGTCCTTCAGCAGGTCGGCGGAGCCGATCCGCTTGGTGGTCCGCTGCTCGGCGATGCCGCGCAGCGGCAGCCGGCCGATGTCCGCCCACCGCAGCCGGCCGTCGGGGCCGATGTAACTGCGGGCGCGGCCCGCGTTGTCGGGGTGGACGCAGTACGGCACGTCGAGGTACCCCCGGCGGAAGGCGGCGAGCAGCGCGCGGCCGATATCGTCGTCGAGTTCGAGCACCGCGTCGACCAGGGCGCGCGCCTCGGCGTACGTCGGTGAGTCGCCGAGCACCTCGGAGGTGTCCGGCTGCCCGGCGGCGGTGCGCCGGGCGATCGTGTCGGCGTACTCCAGCGCGAGGACGTTCTCCGCCACCGTCGGGATGCGGCGCGACTCGGCGACCGTCTTCACGATCAGCCGGTGGGCGCCGGTGGACACGGCGAGCTCCGCGGCCCGGCCGAGCAGATGGTGCGCCCCGCGGTACGTCTCCGGGTACACGCCCATGTAGGCGTAGATCACGATGTGCCAGTTGTCGGTGGGCAGCAGCTCGGCGCAGAGCCTGCGCAGCGCGCCGACGGCCTCCCGGTCCTGCCCCATGTCGGTCTGCTGGGCGTAGCTGAGGGACAGCGAGCGGATGCCGTGCTGGGCGAAGAACAGCGCCTCCAGGAAGCTGATGGCCACCAGCTGGCTCGGCGGGCACAGCTGGCCCATCATGCAGCCGCCGAAGGTCTCCAGATGCGGTTCGATGCCCTCGTCCCGCAGCCTGGTGTACAGGTCGCAGCAGGCCTCCCAGTTGCGGATGCCGTCGGCGAGGGGCGTACGGCCGTAGGGCAGGCAGTAGGAGACGGGGCCGCCCTCGGTGGCGTTGAGCCCGAGCCGCAGCAGCGACCAGAAGATGTCGATGGGCGTCGCGGAGCCGTGCCGCACCTGCACCGGGAAACGGGCGTCGCGCACCTCGGAGAGCACCGCCTCCGTGACGCCCGGCGGATGGCTGACGACCGGGTAGCCGTTCAGGCTGATGCCCTCGCGCAGGGCCTCCTCCACGGCGTGCAGCTCACCGACCCGGGTGTAGCTGTCCAGGGTGAGGGTGCCCACCGTGGTGGCGTCGGCGGCCTTGGTGGCGATCAGCCCCTCCCGCATCTGCGCCGGGTCGCCGAAGCCCATACGGGGCTGCACGACCAGCCGTCCCCGGGAGTTCTCCCGGCGGACGAACGCGCCGAAGTCCACCGGCCGGCCGCGCCGGTTCCTGAGCAGCGGAAGCCTGCTCACAGGGCCGCTCCGTCGCGGGCGGCGTCCAGCATGCGGCCGGAGTGCCGCATCGTGTCGAGGAAGCCGCGGAAGGCGGTCACCGGGTCCTGGCCGTCCTCGAAGACGGCGTCGAACCCGGCGGCGGACAGCTCCGCCGCCCGGTTCGCCCCCTCGGCGTCGTCGGTGCCGAGCTTGCCGCCGATCACGATGGGGGTGGCGGCCAGCGGGGCGAGTGCCCGGAGCTGGTCGATGACCCGCATGCCGTCCTGGTAGCCGTGCCCGTTGACACTGCTGACGACGACCATGTCCGGCTCCAGCGCGTCGCATTCGGCGACCAGCAGGTCGTCGGGGACGCACGGGCCGAGGTTGACCACGCTGTAGCCGCACTCCTCGATCAGCAGTTGCAGGAACACCAGGTTCCAGGTGTGCGAGTCGGAGGCCAGCGAGGTGACGATCACCGTGCCCTTCGACGGCTCGGCGTCCGCGCCCGGGGCCGGCGCGGGTGGCTGGGAGGCGCTCACCGGCGGTCTCCTTCCCCGAGTTCCCCGAGCGGGGTGCGTACGTGCTCGATACGGGTGGCGGAGACCACCTCGCCGCCGCTGATGACGACCTCGGCGGGCGCCGGCCGGCCCAGGAACATCAGCAGGCTCGAAGTCGGGCCGTACGCACCGGTGTTGGGGATGGCGACCAGATCGCCGGCATTCAGCCCGGCGGGCAGCTCGATCTGCCGGCCCAGGACGTCGCCCGGCGTGCACAGCGGGCCGACCAGGCTCGCCTTCTCCGTGTCCGCGTCCGTCGGGACGTGCACGGTGACCGGCATCAGCCGGCCCAGCCCGGACATCCCGCCGAAGGTGTTGATGCCCGCGTCGGCGATCACGAACTTCTTGCCGCGGCTGACCTTGACGTTGCTGACCCGGGTGACCAGCGTGCCGCTGTCCCCGGCGAGGTAGCGGCCGGACTCGACCGCGAGCCGCGGGGTGCCCTCCCGCCACCGCGGGAAGTGCACGTCGAGCACGGCCGCCAGCTCGCCGCGCAGCTTCGGGTAGACGGCCCGGCCGCCCTCCTGGGCGTACGGCACCGAGAAGCCGCCGCCGATGTCCAGCAGCTCCAGCTCCACCCCCAGGTCCTCCTGGATGGCGGCGGCCACCCCCACCGTGTGGGTGAGCTCGCCGATCAGGGCCGCCTCGTCCTTGGCGTTGCTCTGCGAGAACAGGTGCAGCCCGGCCACCCGGGTGCCCGGTACCGAGCGCAGCTCGGAGGCGAGTTCGGCGACGGTCTCGCTGTCGATGCCGAACTGGGTGGGCGCGCCGGTCATCCGGATGCTGGTGGTGGCGCTGGCCGTGGCGCTGTTGATGCGCAGCAGGCAGTCGGCGACCGTACCGTGCGCGAGGGCGGCCTCCCCGATGTGCGTGACGTCGCTCAGCGACTCGGCGGAGAAGGTGCGCACCCCCAGACCGACGGCCTCGTCCAGTTCGCCGGGGGTCTTGCCCGGCCCGGTGTACAGGATGTCGGTGCCGGCGTACCCGGCTTCCAGGGCCGCCGCCAGCTCACCGGTGGAGCTGATCTCGGCCTTGCAGGCGGGGCCGTCGCCGGTGCGCAGGGCGCGTACCAGGTCCACGTGCGGGTTGGCCTTGAAGGCGTAGAAGACCTCGAAGCCCTCCGGCAGCCACCGGAACAGGTCGGCGCGCGCCGCCCGGACCCGGTCCAGGTCGTAGACGTACAGGGGAGTGCCGAACCGGCTCGCCAGCTCGGTCGGGGTCGGGGTGTTCGGCGTGGTCATCGTCCGCTCCCGTCGAGCATCGCGGCCAGCTCCTTGCGGGCGTTCTTGCCGTGCTGGGTGAGCGGGAAGTCGCTGAGCACCCGGCAGATCGCCGGCACCTTCGCGGGCTCCAGCCGCCGGGTCAGTTCCTTCAGGACGTCACGCGGCGACAGATCGCTCTCCACGAACAGCGCCAGGTCGTGACGGTCGCTCGGCGGCAGCGCGGCGGCCGCCCGCACACCGGGGATGTCCATGGCGGCGCCCTCGATCTCCAGGGTGCTCATCCGGAAGCCCTTGCGCTTGAACATGTCGTCGCGGCGGCCCTCGAAGTACAGGTAGCCGTCCGCGTCGAGGCTGCCGTAGTCACCGGTGTGCAGCCGCGGCCGTCCGGTGCCGGGGTCCGGCCGGAACGCCTTCGCCGTCAGCTCGGGGCTCTTCCAGTAGCCGGGCATCACATGCGGGCCGACGGCGACGATCTCGCCGACCTCCCCGGTGGGCACCGGCCGCCCCTCCGGGTCGAGGATCAGCACCTCGGTGCCGGGCAGCGGCAGTCCGACGGCGCCGGGCCGCTCGGCGTCCTCCTCCGGCGGCATCACGGTGATCCGCTTGGCCTCGGTCTGCCCGTACTGGCGCACCACGCGCACCCCGGGGAAGTGC
Organism: Streptomyces sp. NPDC046915; assembly: GCF_040644935.1. Taxonomy (NCBI): domain Bacteria; kingdom Bacillati; phylum Actinomycetota; class Actinomycetes; order Kitasatosporales; family Streptomycetaceae; genus Streptomyces; species Streptomyces sp. NPDC046915. The sequence continues at coordinate 38,667 of NZ_JBEYXB010000025.1, forward strand.
TCCCGCAGCGCGTCGATGGTGGTCTGCGGCAGCGCGGCCCCGGTGTTGGTGAACAGCCTGACCGGCGCCTGGGGCAGGTCGTCCCGCCCGGCCAGGGTGACGATCATCGTCGCCAGCGAGGGGACCAGCGGGACGACGGTCGCGCCCGTCTCCCGCATCCGGCGCAGGATCACCAGGTCGGAGTCGCGGTCGGCGAGGACGATCTCGCAGCGCGCGATGCAGGTCATCAGGACCTTGTACAGGCCGTAGTCCCAGGACATCGGGAACCGGCAGAACACCACGTCGTCGGGGCGGTAGCCGAGGACCTGCACCAGCGCCCGGGAGGCGAACGCCACCTGGGCGTGCGGGCAGACGACCGCCTTGGGGGCGGCCGTGGAGCCGGAGGTGTAGATCAGGGTGGCCACGTCGTCGGGGCGCACCTCGTCACCGGACTGCTCCACGTCGCCGCCGAGGAGTTCCTCCACCTCCGGCCACACGTCCGCGAGCAGGTGCACCGGGCTGCCGGTCTCCGCGAGCCGGTCCCCGCTCGCCGCGTCGCCGATGACCAGCGTGGGCCCGGCGTTGTCGATCACCTGGCGCAGGTGGTACGTCTTCATCGCCGGGTTGAGCGGCACGAAGACAGCGCCGGCCCGCGCCGCGCCGTAGAACATCGCGGCGAGTTCGCGGGTGGTGGGCAGCTGGAGCAGTACGCGGTCGCCGCGCCGCACGCCCTTCTCACGCAGCCAGGCCGCGAACGCCCGGCTGTGGTCGTCCAGTTCCCGGTACGTCCAGATTCCGGCGAAGTCCCGTACCGCGGGGGCGTCCGGAGCCTCGGCGACGGCTTCGTCGAGGAGGCCGTGGACGAGTTCGCTCCGGGCGGCCGGCCCGGAAAGCGTTTCCGGGTCGTCCAGTTCGGACAGTTCGGAGTCTTCCAGTGTCGAATACGAGTGGCTGACCAACGTCGCACCCCGCCTTTGAGTTGTGGCTTCGGTTCGCCGAAATGCGCTGGGGAGTCGTGAACCTCGTTGGCCACGGTATGGGGGGTGCTGCGGCGGTCAAACCCCTAACTCCCCCTATCCGGCCGGATTCGCCGGGTGGTTACCCCACCGGTTACGGGTATTCCTCGCGTCCTTCTCGAGTACCGCTGGAACGACCGGAACGACGGGAACGGGGAGGGCCGCGGCTGCCAGTACCCGCAGCGCACGGGAAAGCTCGGGCCCGCTCGGGGCGCTTTCCGGATCGATCAGCCATTGCGTCATGACGCCGATGAGCAGCGCGTGGCAGAGATTGCCCACGGCGTGGGCGTCACGCACATCGGTGCGGGCTTCCGAGGGCGCGAACAGGGTTTCCCCCAGACCGGACCGCGCTTCCGCGAGGCCTTCGGCGAGTGCCTGGCGGATTTCCGGGGAGTTCTCCATCCGGGTGACCGCCTCGATGTTCACCGCCCACAGCCGCCGGTGCTCGGCGAACAGGCCGATCACCGCGGTCCAGAAGGACTCGAACCGCTCGTGCGGCGCCGCCGGACCCTCCGGGGCCTGCGCCAGCGCCTTGTCCAGCGCCTCCGCCCAGGCGGCGTTGGCCTCGAACAGCGCCGCGTTGAGCAGGGCCTCCTTCGAACCGTAGTGGTAGCCGATGGAAGCGAGGTTGGCGCCCGACGCGGCGACGATGTCGCGGGCCGTGGTGCGCGCGTATCCCTTTTCGATCAGGCACTGCTTCGCACCTTCGAGCAGAGCCTCACGATGTCCCATTCTCGTCATTCAAGCGGCGCACCGGCCGGCTCATCCACCGTACGGGACCCCTGAAAACCCCCTGAACCACGAGCGGGCGGGCGGTGGCCGGGTGCCGAGGACAAGGGCCGGTTAGGGGTTATTGGCCCGGTGGCCGCAACACCAGACTTGGGCGCATGGAGACCGAGCACCGGACGAAAACCGCCCTGGTATTCCCGGGAATGGGGCCTGCCCCGTTCGCCGAGGTCGGCAAGTTCATGCTTGTCAACCCCTTCGCGCGGAAACTCGTCGCGGAAGCCGATGACGCCCTCGGGTATTCGCTCTTCCGTGGGTTCCGGGAAGCGGAGGGCGACTACTCCGTGCCCGCGCAGGTCGCCTTCTTCGTGAACTGCCTGGCCCTCGCACAGTGGGCGGAGGCGGAATTCGGCCTCGACCCCGCCTATGTCATCGGCCCCAGCTTCGGCGGCAAGGCGACCGCCGTGCGCTCCGGTGCCCTGTCGTTCGCCGACGGGGTGCGGCTGACCGAGCGGTTCGCGCACTGCCTCGACGCGTTCTTCGCCGAGGAGTACCCCGAGGAGGTCGCCACCCAGTCCTTCGCGCGCACCCCGCGGGGCCGGCTCGACGAGATCCTCGCCGAGCTGGACGCCGACGGCGAGTGGTACGACATCACCTGCACCGTCGACGACGACTTCCGCATGCTCACCCTGCGGGCCTCCCGTATCGAGTGGCTCCAGGAGCGGCTGCGCGCCGCCGGCGGGATGCCCCTGTACGTCATGCGGCCGCCCATGCACTCGGCCCGCTTCGCCGGGCTGCGGGAGCGGGCCGCCGTCGAGGTCATGGCCGGGCTGGAGTTCCGCGACCCGGTGCTGCCCGTCGTCTCGGACCAGGACGGGTCCGTGCTGACCGCCGGCGACGAGGTACGCGACCTGCTGCTCGACTGCTGCGTCCGCGCGGTCGAATGGCCCACCGCCCTGGACTCCCTGCGCGGCAAGGGCGTCGGCACCCTCCTCGTCGCCGGCCAGGACGCGCTGTTCGGCCGGGTCGCCGTCGCCGCGAAGAACTTCAAGGTCGTCCCCGCCAACCCGCGTCTCGCCCTGCGCCCCCGCCGCCGCCCGGCGGCCGCCTGACCGGGGCACGACCTCCGGAGGAACCATGACCCAGCACGAGTCCGGTGCCCTGTACGAGCGTTTCCTGCGCGGCCTCGACCGGTCCGCGGACCGTACGGCCCTGCGCATCGGGGCCGAGACCGTCAGCTACCGGGACCTGCACCGCCAGGCCCTCGCCTGGGCGGGCGCCCTGGACGGCGCCAAGGCCGTCGGTGTCCTGGCCGGCAAGACGGTGACGGCGTACGCCGGTATCCTCGGCGCCCTCTACGCGGGCGCCACCGTCGTCCCCCTGCACCCCGGCTTCCCGGCCCACCGCACCCGGCACATGCTCGAACTGTCCGGTGCCACCGCCGTCATCGCCGACGAGCAGGGACGCGCCGTCCTGGCCGGCCTGGGCGACGACGCCGCCGCCCTCGACATCATCGAGCCCGACCCGGCCCGCGCGCCGGCCGCGCCGCGCCCCGTCAGCGCGTCCGACGCCGCCTACATGCTGTTCACCTCCGGCTCCACCGGCCGCCCCAAGGGCGTACCGATCAGCCACGGCAGCACCCACCACTACTTCCAACTCCTCGACGCGCGCTACGACTTCAGCTCCGAAGACGTCTTCTCCCAGACCTTCGACCTGAACTTCGACTGCGCGATGTTCGACCTGTTCTGCGCCTGGGGCTCCGGAGCCACCGTCGACGTCACCGCGCAGACCGCCTACCTCGACCTGCCGTCCTACCTCGCCGAGCACGGCGTCACCGTGTGGTTCGCCACGCCCAGCGCCATCTCGCTGGCCCGCCGCATGGGCGCCCTCGCCCCCGGCGCGCTGCCCGGCCTGCGCTGGAGCTTCTTCGCCGGTGAGGCCCTGCGCGCGCACGACGCCGCCGACTGGCAGGCCGCCGCGCCCGCCTCCACCCTGGAGAACATCTACGGGCCGACCGAGCTGACCGTCACCATCACCGGTCACCGCTGGGACCCGGCGGCCTCGCCGGACCTCTGCGTCAACGGCCTGGTCCCGATCGGCCGCGTGCACGAGGGCCACGACCACGTCCTGGTCGACGAGGACGACCGGGAGACCGCCATCGAGGGCGAACTCCTCATCACCGGCCCGCAGATGTCCGTCGGCTACCTCGATCCCGGCGACGACGCGGGCCGCTTCGTCGAGCGGGACGGACGCCGCTGGTACCGCACCGGCGACCGGGTGCGCCGCCTGCCCGACGGCGAACTGGTCTACCTGGGCCGCCTCGACTCCCAGGTGCAGGTCCAGGGCTGGCGCGTCGAACTCGCCGAGGTGGAGCACGTACTGCGCTCCTGCGACGGTGTCGAGGACGCCGTCGCCGTCGGCGCGACGACCCCCGCGGGCACCGAACTCGTCGTCTACTACACCGGCGAACCCCGCCCCGCCGCCCGCCTCTCCCGCGCCCTGCGCGAACTCCTCCCCAAGGGAATGCTCCCCCGCCGCTTCGAACACCTCACCGAGTTCCCCCTGAACTCCAACCGCAAGGTCGACCGCAAGGCCCTGACCGGCCGCGCCGACGAACTCCTCGCCCAGCGCCGGAGGGAACCGGCGGCCTGAGGACGGCCTTGGGCTTGCGGGAGCCGGACGGGCCGGTTCGGCCTTCGCTTACAGCGAGAGCCGGCTTCGTGCCTTGCGAAGAGCAGCCAGTTCATGTCCTCGCTCGGCGTCGGCCATCTCCGCCTTGATGGCGTCAATGCGTTCACGCTCGTCGGGGGTGATGTCGGCCGTCAGGTCGGCCATGGTGCCGAGGATCATCTGCCCTGCCATGTGTTCAGGGATACCGTTCGAGAAGTCGTTCCACATGAACGATAGGTACATGCTGAGCTTGGGTGCCTTCAGCCACCCAAGCTCACATGACGCGGCTCAAGGGGACGATGTTCTCTTCGCCCGTGGCCCGGGCGGTGAGGCGGAAGTACACGATGTTGGAGAAGCGGTCGGACTGCTCCAGCCAGCCGGCCTCAACGAGCTGCCGCCGCATCCGGGAGAAGACGGTAGGGGTCATGTCGACCTCGGCCGCGAGTTCCTGGCCGGTCATACGGACAGCGCCGGCCCGGTCCGTCGGCATCATGGCGTACAGCAGGACGATCAGACGCTGGCTCGGCGACAGGCCCGCGGTACGCCGCAGCACTGCCCGGTAGTACTCGCCGTCGGTAGCCTTCACTGACCCTCCCAACCACGCGGACCCGGCGCGGTCCATCCTGGGATGTCCGGCGGGTTCCAGTCCTTCACCGCTTCCCTCTGTTCAAGACCAGATCCGTGGAAGGCGATGTACGGACTGATCCTGTACAGCTTGATGCGGCCCAGCTTCCCAGTCTCGATGATCAACCGGTGCCTGGCCAGTTTCTTGATGATCCGTCCGAGTGCATCCGGCGTCATCCCGACCTCGTCGGCGATGTCCTTGCCCGTGCGGTGAACGGGATCCATGCCGGGAGGTGAGGCACCGATGAACCACAGGACCATGAACTTCTCGGCCGGCGTGAACCCGGACGACTTGCGCGTGATGGCGCGCACTCTGTCCTTGTCCACGGTGGCATGCCAGCCGCTGTAGGCATACGGCGCGGTGGGGATCTCATTGCCGAACTCGTCCACCACGCGTCGCACCGGCCGTGCTGCTGCCAACGTTCCTCCGAACCAGGGCATTGCTGATCTGGCCATGTGAGCCGACCGAGAGGTCGGTTGAGATGAACCTAACGTACATGCTCGTTTGGTCAATGCATTCCGCCCTCTCGGTCGTGTCGTATCGACGCAGGACTCCAGCACCCGCAGCACCGGCAGCTCGTGTCCCCATCAACATGTACTTTCCGTTCATGTGGAGCGATCTGAGGATCGGGTGGAACCGTTCTGGGGGTCGGGCCGAGTAGATCGGGAAGTCGGGTGGAGGCGATCTCTGCATCGGGTAAACCGAGGCCAGGGTCGGGTTACCCGATGCAGAGATCGGCAGAATCCAAGCGTTTTCGCAGGTCAAAGCGATTCATGCTCGGCGGCCTCTTATACGGTCACGAAGCCTGCGGCACTGCCATGTTCCCTGGCCACCGGCTGTCCGGGGTGATTGCAGGGCATTGAGGAGGCGTGGCTGATGCCCGGTGGGACGTGCTGTGGCACACGCGCGCCAGCCCGTTCGTCGCACTGCTTCGTCGTGGCTGACTTTCGTGGGCTGAGGTTCCAGCGTGGTTCCGTGGAACGCAGCCAGTGTTTTGACGGGGAGTACGGCTGCTCGAGTCGCCTGCGCGGTCTCGGAAGTCGGCTTCCTACGCCGCGTCGGCCCGTGCGCCGTCGGATCGCTTCCAGCCCGAGGCGTACGACCCCATGCCTGACGCCGACTTCATCCTCCTCCGGGAGGCCCGGCTACAGCTCCGACTCGCCCCACGCCCCGACGATCACCTCGTCGCCCACGGACAGCTTGCCGGGTCGGTGAACCGCGAACTTCGAGCCGAAGGCGACGCCTCCCTCGGCCGCACGCCGGTAGCCGGCGAGAGTGCGGAGCGGTTCAGGGCCGGCCTTGGCGCCGGTTGCCTGGTCGACCATAGTGACGACGCAGCGGATCGCGAGTTTGGCGTAGCGCAGCTCCGCGTCACCGATCGCGATCCGACGTGCCAGGTCCTCGGTATGGGGCTCGTCCCAGCCGTCGACGACGATGTTCGGGCGGAAACGGTCCATCGGCAGCGGTGCGCCTCCTCGTGCCGCCATGCGTTCGTTGAGCAAGTCCCAACTGGCCAGGGAGAGGATGTGTACGGCACAGCTGTCGGCGTAACCGGAGGTGCCGGGCGTCCGGCCGTCGGTCACCCGGTTGTGCTCCGGCGGCACGCGCACCAGTCGGCTTGGGTCACCGAGGAATTCCGACAGCCACTCAGCGGCCCCATCGCCTTGGTCGATTCCCTTGAACGGGGCCCCGAACAGCTCGATGTCCCGGCGCGCGCCGGACGTGTCCACGTCGATGGCCAATGGTTCCAGGTCGGGCCCTCGCAAGGTGAGGCGCCTGCCTTCCGCGCTGATCCCGGGGCGGATCAGCGCCAGCCGCGGAGAACGTCGCTGGCTGCGAAACACCCCTCCTTCACCGACGACCATGAAACTCCGGTCGTGCGTAAGGCCTGCGAAGGTCAGCATCGCATCGTCCACCGCGACGCCGGCGCATCCCTTGATGGGGTAGTACGAGAGTGCAACGACCCTGCTCATGCGCTCCATTCTCCGGCTTCGGTCCCTCAGGTGCGCCTGCTGGGCACTCGTCGCGGATGCGTCGTGGAACCATGACCGTCATGGAGCGGCCGAGTGAGATCGTCGAGTGCGGAGACTTCACCCTGCGACGCTGGCGAGGCCAGAGCGACCTCGCCCCGGTGGTCACGTTGATCGAGGAGTCCGTGGAGCACCTGCGCCCGTGGATGCCCTGGGTCGAGCGGCACGGCGAGGAGTACACGCGGGAGTTCCTCGAGAGGTCCGACGCGAAGTGGGCGAGCGGTGAGGCGTACAACTACGCCATCGTCGAAGACGGCACGCTCATTGGCATGTGCCAGACCTACCGCGGGACCGAACCTGAGGGCTGGAGGCTCGGGTACTGGCTGCATCCGGCTGCCACCGGCCGCGGCATCGCCACGCGAGCGACAGCGGCCATGGCCACCGAGATGTTCGCCCGGCCGGATGTGGAGTACCTGGAGATCTCGCACGACCTGGCCAACGTGCCCAGCGGCGCCATCCCCCGCCGGCTGGGCTTCACCGAAGTCCGGCGGGAGCGCGCGACGCCGCCGGCGGCTCCCTCCGGCAGCGGAACCGAGGTGCTCTGGCGGCTGAGCCGCCCTGCACCGTGACCGTCCTCATCGTCGCCGGCAACAGGGAACCGCCAAGTTCCTTCGATGACCTCAGGCGTCATGACCTACAGCATCAGGTATCGGCATCCTAGGATGCCGATATAGGCATCGCAGGATGCCGATCCTTCGGGCGTTTTTGCAGGTCAGTGACGCGTAGGGGCTGCGCCCTCTAGAAGCGACAAAAACTCCGGCCAACTGCCTCGACGTGCGTGGCTCTTGGGGTCCTCGCGCAAGCGCTTCGGGTCCACTGACACCTCGTCAGTGATGTTCCCTGGCCAACGGCCGTCCGGGGTGATCGCAGGGCAATAAGGAGGCGTGGCTGATGTCCGGTGGGACTTGCTGTGGCACACGCGCGCCAGCCCGTTCGTCGTACGGCTTCGTCGTGGCTGACTTTCGCGGGCTGGGGTTCCAGCACGGTTCTGTGCATCGCAGTCAGTCCTCGGCGGGGTCGTACGGCGGCCCGAGCGGCCCGTGAACTGCGCGGGCGCCGTCCACCGACTCCAGCAAGATCAGCCTCAGCGGTACTTCGTGCGCCTCGACTGCTCATGCCCGAGCCCGGCAGGTCAGTCGACCGCGGTCAGCGTCGCGCGGGCGGCGGAGAGGATCTCCTCCGAGATGGGGGTGCCCTGGGTGGCCCTCGACAGGATCAACGCCCCGACCATCGTGCTCAGCCGGCTGAGACCGTCGTCCTCGTCGGTGGCGACGCGCCGGGCGAACTCGGCCACACCCTCGCTGAACCTGTCCCTGGCAGCGGGGCCGCCCTGCCCCCGCGCGACATCGACGGCGAGCGCGGCGACCGGACAGCCCTCTGCGGAGTCATCGCGGTGCTCGGCGGACAGGTAGGCGTCGATCTGTTCCTTGGGGGACGCCGCGTCCGGCGCTACACGGTGCCGGTCCGCGCCGTGCACGACCGCTTCGAATGCCTGGGCGGTGGCCTCGTCGAAGAGCGCCTCCTTGGAGGCGAACTGCTTGTAGAACGCGCCGTGCGTGAGTCCGGCCGCCTTCATCAGCTCGGCGACGCTGACCTGGGCGCCCTGCTCCCGGAAGAGTCGCGCCGCGGTCTCCACCACGCGCTGCCGGTTTTCCCGCGCCTGAGCCTGCGACACGCGGCCCATGACCCACCTCCCGTTTAGATGTCAGTTGACATCTATAGTACCCGGCCGTATAGATTGCATACGTAATCTAATTGCGGTGAGGGTCGGCCGACCCGCTGCGACGAAAGGGAACGATCATGGAACTCAAGGGTGCGACCGCCGTGGTGACCGGCGCCAACCGCGGGCTGGGGCGCCACCTCGCCGAGCAGCTGATCCAGCGCGGGGCGAAGGTGTACGCGGCGGCACGCCGGCCGGAGACCGTGGACCTGGAAGGCGTCACGCCGCTCCGCCTCGACGTGACGGACGAGGCGTCGATCCGGGAGGCTGCCCGCATCGCCTCCGACGCGACACTGCTGATCAACAACGCCGGGATCGCGCTCTACAACCCCCTGATCGCCGGCGACATGGACTCGGTGCACGCCGAGATGAACACCAACTTCTTCGGCCCTCTCGCCGCCACGCGCGCCTTCGCCCCGGTCATCGAGAAGAACGGCGGCGGCGCTGTCCTGAACATCCTCTCCGTGATCTCCTGGTGGCACCCGGCCCAGGCCGGCTCCTACGCGGCGTCCAAGGCGGCCGCCTGGGCGATGAGTGGCGCCGTCCGCGAAGAACTGGCGCCGCGCGGTGTCGCCGTCTCCGCGCTGCATGTCGCCTACATGGACACCGACATGACGGCGAACGTGCCTTCCGAGGACAAGGCCGACCCCGCCGGGGTCGCGACCCAGGCGCTGGACGGCATCGCGGCCGGTCTGCCCGAGATCCTCGCCGACGACACCACCCGGCAGGTGAAGCGCGGCCTGGCCGACGCCCCGACGGTCGGCTGAGACCGCTCTCCTGACGGGGCCCCCGTCGCCCATACCCGAGCAAGACAGCCCAATTCATCGAGGCGCGGCGCGGTCGCCGCGACCGGCGCTCACTCGACGTCCTGTGGGTCCGGCACCGGGCCGTAGTCCTCGCCGTGGTCCCGGGTCAGGGCGGCCAGCAGCTCGGGGTCGGCGTGGACCTCAGCGGTGTGCTGCCAGGCGATGAGCATCTGGGCCACGGACGAACTGTTGCCGATCGAGTCGGCGGCCCGCATGGTGTCGACCAGGTCGACGGCGAAGGCGTGGACATCGGCCTCGGGCAGGAAGCGGACCCAGGGGAAGGCGTCCGGCAGTATGTCCAGGAGCAGCTCCATGCTGCCGGGCTCCCGGCGTGACATCGCCGACAGCAGACGGGTGGCGGCCGCTACCACTGTCCGGTCCTGCTCGGCCCGTGCTGCTGTGGTGAGGACCAGGTCCTCCCCATCTCTACGGTGCAGCAGCAGTCGCGGCGACTCCTTGAGCCGGGCGAGCGTCTGCTTGTTCTTGTTGATCAGCTCGGAGAAGTTCACGGCCGCGTTCTCGGGTGCCATGACTTTGAAATTACTTCGAAACTCATCGCTCTGCCATCGCCCGAAGGAGGGACCGGGCGGCCCCGTGCCGGGAGGGCGCGGGGCCGGGCGGTGTTCATCTCGTCGGGCTTGCCGACGGGGCGCTCAGCACTGGGAGGAGGTGCCGGAGTGTGCGCAGTCGTCGGAGCCGACGCCGTTCTTGGCGGCGTCGGCGACGAGGTTCGCGGTCTCGTCGACGGCCGTCTCCAGCCACTCGCGCAGTTCGTCGGAGAGGCCCTCCTCCTCCATGTGCGCGAGGCCGTCGTCCTCCCACTCCGGCTCGTCCGCGCCCTCGGCCTGCTTCTGGCAGTCCTCGTACGTCTCGGGGTAGTCCTTGAGCGCGTCCCGGAAGGCGCTCAGGAAGGCGTCGGCCTTGTCATAGAAGGCGTCGGACGCGTTGCTGAGGGCATCGGTGACCATCGGTGAGCCAGCCGGCGCCGGGGTGGCGGGGTCGCCCTTGGCGGTGAGCTTCTCGGCCCAGGTCTCCGCGTTGTTGCTGATCCACTCCTTGACGAAGTCCTCCATCAGCTTCTGCGTGCTCACCCACTTCGCGCAGTCCTCGGCCGCGTACTTGCCGGGGGCGGGGGCGGGGTCGGAGGAGGTGTCGGTGGGGCAGGGGCGCAGGCCGATGCCGCCGCTGGGGGTGGGGGCGGAACTCCCCGGGACGTAGACCTCGCCGATGCCCGGGATGACGATCCCCACCACCGGCTTGGCGACGCCGGTGTCGGTGCGGCAGGTGAGGGTGTACGAGGTGCCGTCCGTGACGGTGCCGGACTCGCCGGACATGTCGGCGGTCGCGTAGTACCGCGTGCCGGCGGGGACGGTGGCCTTCGCGGCGGTCTCGGCGGCGGCCACCTGGACCCTGTCCGTACGGGGGGACCGGTGTGCGGCGGTGGGGTTGAGGGTGCCGGACGCAGTCAGGGCGACGCCGGTGCCGACGATGGCGGCGGCGGTGAGCAGAGCGGCGCCGGTACACCGGGACGGACGGCGGAGGGTGCGTGTGGTGGGCATGAGAACTCCCTGGTGTTGGCAGGATGGGGCGGTGAACCCAGTGCAGGGCATGGGTTTTTGACCTGCCAGAGCTGATTGATGACCGATTGACTCGGGTCAGGCTTTGGGGTGGTAGCGGTCGATGACCACGACCGCACCCCATTCGTCGGTGTCGGTCGAGATCACGTGGACGACGGCGATGTCCCCGGTGTCGCGCGAGCGCAGACAGAACCAGTGCCCGGCCGGCACCTGCGGAAAGTGCACCGCCTCCGGTGCCTTGACCGGGTGGTGGCGTGTGATCCGCTCGGCGCACGTCCGCGGGGTGGGGGCGGAGGTACCGGCGACGTAGGCGTCGGTGCCGGGGGCGAGTTCGAAGGCGCCGTGGCTGTCGCCGCCCGCGTTGCTGCTTAGGTACCAGGTGTCCTCGCTCCGGGTGCGCTTTCCGGTTGTGAGGTCGATGTCGTCGTGGTAGTCGCGCAGTTCGGCCCGTCGTTCGCGGTAGACGGCGATGTAGCCGGGGGTGGAGCCGGTGGCAGAGGGGGGCGTCGGGCTGCCGTCGCGGGAGCGGTAGTAGTCGACAGTGACCCGTACTCCCCAGTTGCCGCGGTCCAGGTCGAGGACGTGGACGACCGCGAAGTCGTCCCCCAGGTCCCAGTGCAGGCAGAACCAGCTCCCGGCCGGCGCGTCGTCGAAGGGCACCTTCGGCAGCGGCTTGCCGGCGATCAGGGCTTTGCACCGCTCGGGCGTGGGCGACGGCTCGGCGGACAGCGCGGCCTCACTCGCGTCCTGGAGCTCGAACGCGCCCTTGCGGTTGCCTCCGGCGTCCGTGGACAGCAGCCAGTTGCCCTGGGTGGCCGCTTTCCCGGTCGTGAGATCGATCGAGGAGTGGTAGTCCTCCGTCGTCACCGGCCTGTTCCGGAACTCCAGCGTGTACGGGGACGCCGTCGTGCTCGGGGCCGGCGTCGTGTCGAGCGTGGAGTGGCCGCGGTGGGTGGTGAGGGCGAGGACGACCGCCAGGGCCAGGGCGATGATCAGCGGGGCGGTGCCGACCTTGAGCCGGACGACGGTGCGTCGGCGTGCGGCCCGCGCCAGCACGTCGCTCAGGCCGGCCTCGCGGCGCGCCATGCGGGCGGCGAGGCCGGCCGGGAGCCCGGCGGGGTGCTGCTCTCCGTCCGCGCAGGCGGCGATGATCTGCCGCGGGGTCGGCCGCTGTTCGGGGTCCTTGTCGAGGCAGCGCGTGATCAGTTCGCGCAGCCGGTCGTCCTCGACGGCCGACGCGGCGGGGTCGGGCGGCTCATGGGTGATCCGGGCGGCCACCTCTCCGGCGCTGCCCTCGCCGAACGGGGTGAGCCCCGTGGCCGCGTACGCCAGCAGGCAGCCCAGGGAGAACACGTCGCACGGCGGCCCGAGCGGGCGGCCCTCGATCTGCTCGGGCGACATGTAGGGGACCGTGCCCAGCCAGACGCCCGTGCCGGTCAGCCGGGTGTGGTCGGCGGCGCGGGCGACACCGAAGTCGATGACCTTGGGGCCGTCGTGGTCGAGCAAGACGTTCGACGGCTTGAGGTCGCGGTGCAGGACGCCCGCGTCGTGGATGGCGACCAGCGCCTCCGCGATCCCGGCGGCGAGTGCCCGTACGACCGACGGCGGCAGCGGCCCGGCCGTCCGGACGGCCTCGGCGAGGGACGGACCGGGGATGTAGGTCGTGGCCAGCCACGGCCGTCCGGCGTCCGCGTCTGCGTCGACCACGGCCGGGGAGTACGGGCCCTGCACCCGGCGTGCCGTGGCGATCTCGGCGGCGAACCTGCGCCGGAAGGTCACGTCCTCGGCGAACTCCGCCCGGATCACCTTCACCGCCGCCGGCCGCCCGCTCGCCGACACCCCGAGAAAGACCTGCCCCATCGCGCCCGCCCCCACCCGCCCCAGCAGCCGGAACCCCCCGACCCGCTTCGGATCCTCCTTCCGCAGCGGCTCGACGGCGGAGGGGGCCGTGCCCGAGAGGGGGGCCGTGCCCGAGGGAAGGTCCGTCTCCGGCGGAGAGTCCGTGTCCGCGGTCTGCCGGGCGGACTGCCCCGGGGCCGCGAGCAGCTCCGGGTGGGTGGCCCGTAATCGCGCGTCGAGCTCCTCCCAGCGCGCACGCCAGACGTCCGCGTCTCCGCCGCAGGCGGCCACCATGGCCAGCGTCACCTCGAGCGTCGGCAGTCTGCGCCCCGCTGCCGCGTCCGACAGCGCCGACGGTGAGTACCGGGCACGCCGCGCCAGCTCCCGGTACGGCGGCGACCCGGCCGCCGCCCGCAGATCGCGCAACCCTTGGGCGAAGTCGTGCAGGGGACCCTCCGGGACCGGCGACTCGCGTCTGCCCACGCTCCTACCTCCACCCCTCGGCGCGGCCTGGCCGGAAACCGGCGCGCACGGGGATTCTTCGCTCCGCCCAACCAGCCGTCAATGAACGGGAAAGCCGCCCGGGAGCACTCCCCGGGCGGCTTCTCCTCGGCGTCTCGACGTCGGCTCAGCCGTCGGTTCAGCCGTCAGTTCAGCAGGCCCTCCCCGTCCAGGATGCCGAAGAGTTCCTCGGCGCTGGCCCCGCTCAGGTCGTCGGCCGAGTCGTCCGGGCCGAACAGCTGCTCACGCAGGTGCGCGGCGAGCTTGTCCGGTGACGGGTAGTCGAAGATCAGTGTCGGCGTCAGCCGGCAGCCGGTGAGCCCGCCCAGCCGGTTGCGCAGTTCCAGCGCGGTCAGCGAGTCGAAGCCGAGGTCGAGGAAGCCGCGGTCCGGCCGGACCGCGTCCTGCCCGGCGTGGCCGAGCACGGCCGCCGCCTGGGCGCGGACCAGGTCCAGCAGTTCCTGCTCGCGCTCCTTCGGGGAGAGTTCCGACAGCCGTGCGACCAGTGCCGCCGGGTCGGAACCGCGTCCGCCGGCCCGCTCCTGGGAACGTGCGGCCTGCGGCAGCAACCCCTTGAGCAGCGCGGGCAGTTCGTCCGAACGTGACCGCAGGGTGCCGGTGTCGACCCGCAAGGGCACGGTGGCGGCCCGCCCCGAGGCGTGCGCCGCGTCGAACAGCGTGAGTGCCTCGGCGACCTCCAGCGCGGGCAGACCCCGGGCCGCCATCAGCCGTACGTCCTCCTCCACGGCCTCCATCAGGCCGGTCCGCGCGTTCCACAGGCCGAAGGCGAGGGCGTTGGCGGCCTTCCCCTCGGTGTGCCGGTGGGTGGCGAGGGCGTCGAGGAAGGTGTTGGCGGCGGCGTAGTTGGCCTGTCCGGCGGCGAGGGTGAGGCCGCCGGCGGAGGAGATGAGGGTGAACAGGGTCAGCGGCTGGTCGGCGGTGAGTTCGTGCAGGTGCCAGGCCGCGTCCGCCTTGGGGGCGAGGACGGCGTCCAGGCGGTCGGGGGTCATGGTGGGGATCAGGCCGTTGTCGCCCGTGCCCGCCGCGTGGACCACGCCGGTCAGGCGGACGCCCGACAGGAGCTCGGCGAGGGCGTCGCGGTCGGAGACGTCACACGCCGCGACGGTCACCTCGGCACCCGACTCGCGCAGCTCCGCGGCGAGTTCGGTGGCTCCCTCGGCCGCGGGGCCGCGGCGGCTGGTCAGCAGCAGGTGTCGCGCCCCGTACTCGGTGACCAGGTGACGGGCCAGGTGGGCGCCGATGCCGCCCGTGCCGCCGGTGATCAGGACGGTGCCCTCGGGGTCGAGCGCCGGCCTGTCACCGGTGACCGTGGTGACCGGGGTCAACCGGGGTACCCACACCTCGCCCGCGCGCACGGCGCTCTCCGGCTCGCCGGAGGCGATGACCGCGGCGATGCCGTCGAGGCCCTCGGGGATGTCCGTGAGCTGGATGCGGCCGGGGTTCTCGGCCTGGGCGGCGCGGATCAGGCCCCAGACGGGCGCCTGGCCGAGGTCCACGGTCTCCTCGTCGGCCACGGCCACGGCGCCACGGGTGACCACGACGAGGGTGGAGTCGGTGAAGCGGCTGTCGGACAGCCACTGCTGAACGGCGGCCAGGGTCCGGCCGGTGGCGGTGCGTACGGCCTCGGGGACCGGTCCCTCGGCCTGCGGGACCACGTACACGATCGCGCCCGAGACCGGCTCGTCGGCACCGGACACGTCCTCCCACAACCGGTGCGCGCCCTCACCGCCGGAGGCGGCCGGCACCGGACGCCAGCCGATCTCGTACAGCGACTCCTGCCGCCCGCCCGCCAGTTGCTCCTGCGACACCGGCCGGAACGCCAGCGAACCGACCGAGGCGACCGGGCTGCCGTCCCGGTCGGCGAGGGCCAGGGACAGGTTGCCGACCTCGTCCTTGGTGATACGGACGCGCACGGCGGCGGCGCCGACCGCGTGCAGGGTGACACCGGACCAGGAGAAGGGGAGTTCCGTGGGCTCCTCGCCGGTGATGTGCTCGCCGACGCCGAGGGCGTGCATGGTCGCGTCGAGCAGGGCGGGGTGCACGCCGAACCCGGCGGCCTCCTCGTGGGTCTCCTCGGGCAGGGCGACCTCGGCGAAGACCGTGTCGCCGTCCCGCCAGACGGCCTTGACCCCTTGGAAGACGGGACCGTAGTCGTAACCCTGCTGGAAGAGCAGCTCGTAGGCGTTGTCCACCCTCACCTCGGTGGCACCGGCCGGGGGCCAGGCCGTGAGGTCGAAGGCGGGCGCGGTAGTACCGGCGCCGAGGACGCCCTCGGCGTGCAGCAGCCACGGCGCGTCCGGGACGGCCTGCTCGTGCCGCGAGTGGATACGGATCGTACGCTCGCCCGCCTCCTCGGCGCCGACGGTGACCCGGATCGCCACCCCGCCCTGCTCGGGCAGGATGAGCGGGGCCTGGAGAATCAGTTCCTCCAGGGTGGGGTTGCCGGTCTGTTCGCCCGCGTGCAGGGCGAGTTCGACGAAGCCGGTGCCGGGCAGCAGCACGGTGCCGAGGACGTCGTGGTCGGCCAGCCAGGGGTGGGTGTCGAGCGCGAGGCGGCCGGTGAACGTCACGCCGTCGTCGTCCGGGGCGGAGACCACCGCCCCGAGCAGCGGATGACCGGCGGCGGCGAGACCGAGGGAGGCCGGATCCCCGCCGCCCTGGTTCTCGATGATCCAGAACCGCTCGTGCTGGAAGGGGTACGTCGGCAGGTCGACGCGCCGGGCACCCGTGCCCTCGTAGAACGCCGCCCAGTCCACCCGGGCACCCACCGCGAACAGGCGGGCCAGCCCGGTCAGGAGCGTCGCGCTCTCGGGCCGGTTCCGGCGCAGGGCCGGGGCGATGACGACCGTGTCCTCGGCATCGAGGGTGGCCTGGGCGAGCGCGGACAGGATCGCGTCCGGGCCCAGCTCCAGGAAGCGGGCGATGCCCTTGCCGTGCAGGAAGGTGACGGTGTCGGCGAAGCGGACGGCCTCGCGCAGGTGGCGGGTCCAGTACTCCGGGGTGCCCCAGTCCTCGCTCACCTCGCCGTGGACGCCCGCGACGACCGGGATGCGCGGTGCGCTCACGGTGACGGTCTCGGCGACCTGGCGGAACTCGGCGAGGGCCGGGTCCATCAGGGGGGAGTGGAAGGCGTGGGAGACGCGGAGGCGGGTGGTCTTGCGGCCGCGTGACGCGAAGTCGGCGACGATTGCATCCACGTCGGCCTCGACGCCTGAAACGACCACGGAGGTGGGGCTGTTGATCGCGGCGATGCCGACCGTGGCGGACAGGACCGGGAGGATCTCCTCCTCGGTCGCCTGGATGGCGGCCATCGCGCCGCCCGCCGGGAGCGCCTGCATCAGACGTCCGCGTGCGGTCACGAGCCGGGCCGCGTCCTCCAGCGAGATCGCACCCGACACATGGGCCGCGGTGATCTCACCGATGGAGTGCCCGGCCAGGTAGTCCGGCCGGATCCCCCACGACTCCACCAGCCGGTACAGCGCCGTCTCCACCGCGAACAGCGCCGGCTGGGTGTACGCGGTGCTGTTCAGCAGCTCCTCGTCCTCACCCCAGATCACCTCGTACAACGGCCGGTCCAAGTGGGCGTCCACGGCCGCCGCCACCTCGTCCAGCGCGGACGCGAACACCGGGAACGCGGCGTGCAGTTCACGCCCCATCCCCAGTCGCTGCGCGCCCTGACCGGTGAACAGGAACGCCGTCCTGCCCTCCCGCGTAAGCCCCTGGATCACCCCGGGGCCGCTCGCGGGGTCGCCCTCGGCCAGGGCGGAGAGCCCGCTGAGAAGTTCCTCGCGGGACTCGGCGACGACCACGGCCCGGTGTTCGTGCGGGGTGCGGGTCGTCGCGGTCGCGTGGGCGAGGTCGGTCAGGGAGAGGTCCTGCTGAGCGGCCACGCGGGCGTGCAGCCGGGCGGCCTGCTCGGTGAGGGCCTTGGTGCTGCGGGCCGTGACCACCACCGGCACCGCGGGCAGCTCCCGGTGCTCGGGGGCCTCCGTGGCGTCCTCGGCGGGTGCTTCCTCGACGATGATGTGGGCGTTGGTGCCGCTGAGGCCGAAGGAGGAGACGCCGGCGCGGCGGGGGCGGTCCCCGGCCGGCCAGGACACGGCTTCGGTGAGCAGCTGTACGTGTCCGGCTTCCCAGTCGACGTGCGGGGTGGGCTCGTCGAGGTGGAGGGTCTGGGGCAGGACTTCGTGGTGCAGGGCGAGGATCATCTTGATGACCCCGCCGACGCCCGCCGCGGCCTGGGTGTGGGCCAGGTTCGACTTCAGCGAACCCAGGTACAGGGGCTTCGAGTCGGTGTCCCGGCGGCCGTACGTCGCCAGGACGGCCTGGGCTTCGATCGGGTCGCCGAGTTTGGTGCCGGTGCCGTGGGCCTCGACGGCGTCGACGTCGGCGATGGTCAGGCCGGCGTTGTCCAGCGCGGCACGGATCACGCGCTGCTGGGAAGGGCCGTTGGGGGCGGTCATGCTGCTGGAGGCGCCGTCCTGGTTGACGGCGGAACCCCGGATCACCGCCAGTACCGGGTGGCCGTTGCGGCGGGCGTCCGACAGCCGCTCCAGGACGATGACCCCGACGCCCTCCGAGCAGCCGGTGCCGTCGGCCGACGCCGCGAAGGACTTGCAGCGGCCGTCCGACGCCATGCCCCGCTGGTGACTGAAGTACAGGAACATGTCGGGCTCGGTCATCACCGTGACGCCACCCGCCAGGGCGAGCGTGGACTCGCCCGAGCGCAGGGACTGGGCGGCGAGGTGGATGGCGACCAGGGAGGAGGAGCAGGCGGTGTCGATGGTGAGTGCCGGGCCCTCCAGGCCCAGGCTGAACGCGACCCGGCCGGTGACCAGGCTGCCGTCGCTCGTGCCGGGACCGTAGTCGTGGTACATCACGCCGCCGAACACACCCGTCTTGCTCTTGCGCAGGGTGTGCGGGGCGATGCCCGCCCGTTCGATCGCCTCGTGCGCGGTCTCCAGGAGCAGACGCTGCTGCGGATCCAGACCGAGCGCCTCGCGCGGCGAGATGCCGAACAGCGTGGCGTCGAAGTCACCGGCGTCGTAGAGGAACCCGCCCTCGGTGGTGATCGTACGGTTGAGCTTGCCCGGCTCCGGGTCGTACATCTCCTCCGTGGCCCAGCCGCGGTCGGTCGGGAACTGGGAGACCCCGTCGCGGCCCTCGGCCAGCAACTCCCACAGGCCCTCCGGGGAGTCGACCCCGCCGGGGTAGCGGCAGGCCATGCCGACCACCGCGACCGGCTCGCTCACCTTGGCGGCCTGCTCGGCGAGTTCGCCGTTCTGCCGGCGCAGCTTCTCGTTGTCCAGCATCGACTGCCGCAGCGCGGCGACGAGTTGTTCGACTGATGCTTCCACGATGACCTCAGTCCTCGGTCTGGTTCGGTTCGGCGGACGCAAGCGCGGCGCGCACCAGGTCGTCGATGTCCATGCTCTTGATCTCCTCGCTGCGGTCGGCCCCCTGGTCCGGGGCCGCACCGCCGCCCGACGCGGCGGGGTCGGCCGGGGCGAGGGCGAGCAGCGCGTCGAGGAGCCCCGCCTCGCGCAGCGCGGCGACCGGGATCGATGTGAGCAGGTCGCGGATCGACTCGTCGTCCTGCGTCGCCGGGGCGGCGGCCTGCGGCTCGGCGGCCCCGGCCTCCTCCTCGTACTCCTCGATGCCCGGCATGAGCTCCTCCAGCAGGAACTCCGCCATCACGACCGGGCTGGGATAGTCGAACATCATCGTCGCCGGCAGCCGCATCCCGGTCGCCGACTGGAGCCGGTTGCGCAGGTCGATCGCCGCCAGGGAGTCCAGACCGAGGTCCGTGAAGCCCTTGTTGACGTCGAGCTGCTCGGGGTCGGCGTGGCTGACTGCCGCCACCTCGACCCGGATGAGGTCGAGCACCGCCGCCTCCCGGTCCGTCGGCCGCATCCGCGCCAGCCGCTCCTCCAGGGACTGCCCGCCGGTGGCCGCCGCGGCGGCCGTGACCGACGGGGCGCGCACCTCCTGCCGCTTCGGCGCGGGCTGCTCCTGCCGCAGCACGTCCCGCAGCAGTACGGGCGGCTCGCCCGGGTTGGCGCCCCGCGCGGCGGCGTCGACCCGGATGGGCGCGATCATCGCCTCGTCGAGGGTCAGCGCCTCGTCGAACAGCTCCAGGCCCTCGGCGGTGGGCAGCGCCGGCAGACCCAGCGAGCGCATCCGCCCGAGGTCGGCGTCGTTGACGCCGCCGCCCAGACCGGTCTTCGTCTCCCACAGGCCGAACGCCAGCGCCGTGCCGGGCAGGCCCTGCTCCCGGCGGTGCGCGGCGAGGGCGTCCAGGAAGCGGTTCGCCGCCGCGTAGTTGCCCTGCCCGGCGCCGACGACCAGTCCGGCGCAGGAGGAGAACAGCACGAACGCCGCCAGGTCCAGCTCGCGGGTCGCCTCGTGCAGGTACCAGGCCGCGTCCGCCTTGGGCCGCAGCACGGTGTCCAGCTGCTCGGGCGTGAGCTGGGCGATGAGCGCGTTGTCCATCAGGGCCGCCGCGTGCACCACCGCGGTCAGCGGGCGGTCGGCGGGCACGGCGGCGAGCAGCGCGTCGATCGCCGCCGGGTCCGACACGTCGCACGCGGCCAGCGTGACCTCGGCGCCCGACTCCAGGAGTTCGGCGGCGAGTTCGGCCGCGCCCGGCGCCTCGGCGCCCCGCCTGCTGGTCAGCAGCAGATGCCGTACGCCGTGCTCGGTGACCAGGTGGCGGGCGACGATGGCGCCCAGGCCGCTGGTGCCGCCGGTGACAAGTACGGTGCCCTCCCCGTTCCACGGCAGCGCGGTGGTGACCTGGCCGGCGGGCACCCGGGCCAGCCGCGGCACCTTGACCTCGCCGCCGCGCGCGGCGGACTCCGGCTCACCGGTGGCGAGGATCGCGGGCAGCGCCTGGCGGGCGGCGTCCGAGCCGTCGGTGTCCACCAGGACGAACCGGCCCGGGTTCTCCTCCGCGGCCGACCGCAGCAGGCCCCACACCGGCGCCTGTGCCAGGTCCACGGTGTCGGTGTCCCTCGCGGTGACCGCACCCCGGGTCAGGACGACCAGCCGGGACCGGCCGAGCCGGTGGTCGTCGAGCCAGCCCCGGAGCACCTCCAGGACACCACCCGACACCTGCCGTACGGACTCCGGGACGTCGCCGCCGATGCCGGTCACCGGCAGCAGCACCACCTCGGGCACCGCGCCACCCGCGTCCAGCGCGCCCGTCAGGGCGGCCAGGTCAGGGTAGGCGGTGGCGCCCTCAGGCCCGTGGCCGGCGTCGCCGAGCACCGCCCAGCCGTCGGCGGTCGCCGTGTGGCTCGCGCCCAGCGGCAGCTGGTTCCACTCCAGGTGGAACATCGACGTCCGCTCGCTGCGTCCGGCCGCCGCGGCGGCGTTGACCCGGGCCGCCGTGACGGGCCGTACGACCAGGGACTCGATGGTGGCCACCGGGGTGCCGTTCGGGTCGGCCAGCTCAAGCCGGACGGCGTCGGAGCCCTGCGACTTGTGACCCTCGACGGCGGTGATCCGGCCGCGCAGCTGCGAGGCGCCGGCCGCGTGCAGCGTCACGCCCTCCCAGGCGAACGGCAGCTGGGTGCCGCCGACGTCCTGCGGCTTGCGCCCGTCCATGAAGTCCGTCGCGCTCAGCGAGCCGTCCAGGATCGACGGGTGGATCCGGAACGCGGAGCCCACCGCGAGGTTGTCCTCCGGCAGCGACACCTCGACGAAGGTCTCCTTGCCGCGCGTCCAGATGCCGCGCAGGCAGCGGAACATGGGCCCGTACCCGTAGCCCTGGCCGGTCAGGTAGTCGTACACATCGGAGATGTCGACCTCCTGGGCGCCCTCCGGCGGCCAGACGGCGGCGTTCCCGGCGAACGACTCGGCGGCCGGCGCGGGCTGCGCGCCCGGTGCCAGCACACCGCTGGCGTGCCGGGTCCAGGGGGTGTCCGGGTCGGCGTCGTCGGGCCGCGAGTACACGTTCAGCGAGCGCCGCCCGGTGCCGTCGGCGGGGTCGACGACGACCTGCACGGCGAGCCCGCCGCCGTCCTCCCGCATCGGCATCAGCGCCTCGATGGTGAGCTCCTCGACCACGTCGCAGCCGACTTCCTCACCGGCGCGGATGGCCAGTTCGATGTACCCGGTGCCGGGCAGCAGCACGGTGCCGAGGACGTCGTGGTCGGCCAGCCACGGGTGGGTGCGCACCGACAGGTTGCTGGTGAGCACCACACCGCCGCCCTCCGGCGACACCACCACCGCACCCAGCAGCGGGTGCTCGGCCGGGCGCTGCCCCAGGCTGGTGACATCACCCGTGGGTGCCCCCGCCGGACCGTCGAGCCAGTACGTCCGCCGCTCGAAGGCGTACGTCGGCAACTCGACCCGGCTCGCGCCCGGGTAGAACGCCGCCCAGTCGACCGGCGCGCCGGTCACGTGCAGCCGGGCCACGGCGGCCAGCAGCGTGCCGGCCTCCGGACGGTTCTTGCGTACGGCCGCCTCGACCACGGCGTCGTCGACGGTGGCCCGGGTGAGCGCGGACAGGACGGCGTCCGGGCCCAGCTCCAGGAAGCGGCTGACGCCGCGTTCCTGGAGGTGGGTGACGGTGTCGGCGAAGCGCACGGCCTCGCGCAGGTGACGGGTCCAGTAGTCGGGCGTGCCCCAGTCCTCGCTGATGGCGCCGTGGACACCGGCCACGACCGGGATCCGCGGTGCACCGACGGTCACGCTCTCCGCTACCAGGTGGAACTCCGACAGGGCCGGGTCCATGAGCGGGGAGTGGAAGGCGTGGGAGACGCGGAGGCGGGTGGTCTTGCGGCCGCGTGACGCGAAGTCGGCGACGATCGCCTCGACGTCGGCCTCGACACCGGAAACGACCACGGAGGTGGGGCTGTTGATCGCGGCGATGCCGACCGTGGCGGACAGGACCGGGAGGATCTCGTCCTCGGTCGCCTGGATGGCGGCCATCGCGCCGCCCGCCGGGAGGGCCTGCATGAGGCGTCCGCGGGCGGTGACCAGACGGGCCGCGTCCTCAAGGGAGATCGCCCCGGAGACGTGGGCCGCGGTGATCTCGCCGATGGAGTGTCCGGCGAGGTAGTCGGGGCGGATGCCCCAGGACTCCACCAGTCGGTACAGCGCGGTCTCGATCGCGAACAGGGCGGGCTGGGTGTAGGCGGTGCTGTTGAGTAGTTCCTCGTTCTCGCCCCAGATCACCTCGTACAACGGCCGTTCGAGGTAGGCGTCCACGGCGGAGGCCACCTCGTCCAGCGCGGAGGCGAACACCGGGAACGTGTCGTGCAGTTCACGCCCCATCCCCAGCCGCTGCGCGCCCTGGCCCGTGAACAGGAACGCGGTCGCCCCGTCCACCAGGCCGCCGGTGACGACGTCCGCGGACTCCGTCTCCTCGGCGAGCTTCGCCAACTCCCGTACGGCGGCCGCCCGGTCCTCGGCGATGATCACCGCGCGGTGGTCGAGATCCGCGCGCGAGACCGCCAGGGAGAGGCCGACGTCACGCAGGGACTGCTCGGGGTGGGCTGCCAGGTGGGCGCGCAGGGCCTCGGCCTGCCGGGGCAGGGACTTGGCGTTCTTCGCGGACACCGGCAGCAGCACCGGCGCCGGCACGGCCGGCTCCTGGGCGGGGGCGGCCTCCTCCGTACGGTTCGGCGCCTCCTCCAGGATGACGTGGGCGTTGGTGCCGCTGAGGCCGAAGGAGGAGATGCCCGCCCGGCGCGGACGGCCGGCCGAGGGCCACTCCCTGGCCTCCGTCAGCAGCCTGACGTCGCCCGCCTCCCAGTCCACGTGCGGGGACGGCTGGTCCACGTGCAGCGTCTTGGGCAGCACCCCGTTGCGCAGGGCCATCACCATCTTGATGACGCCGCTGACACCGGCCGCCGCCTGCGCGTGACCGATGTTCGACTTGATCGAGCCGAGCCACAGCGGCTTGTCCTCGTCGCGGCCCTGCCCGTAGGTCGCCAGCAGTGCCTGGGCCTCGATCGGGTCGCCGAGCTTGGTGCCGGTGCCGTGGCCCTCGACCGCGTCGACATCGGCGGTGGTCAGGCCCGCGGCGGCCAGCGCCTGCTGGATGACCCGCTGCTGGGAGGGGCCGTTGGGGGCGGTCAGGCCGTTGCTCGCGCCGTCCTGGTTGACGGCCGAGCCGCGGATCACCGCGAGCACCGGGTGGCCGAGCCGCTCCGCGTCGGAGAGGCGCTCCACCAGCAGCAGGCCGATGCCCTCCGACCAGCTGGTGCCGTCCGCGGCACCCGCGAACGCCTTCGAGCGGCCGTCGGCGGCCAGCCCGCGCTGCTGGCTGAAGTCGACGAACAGGTCCGGCGTCGGCATCACGGTGACACCGCCGGCCAGCGCCATCGTGATCTCACCGGTGCGCAGCGCCTGGCAGGCCATGTGCAGGCTCACCAGGGACGAGGAGCACGCGGTGTCGACCGTGACGGCCGGGCCCTCCAGGCCCAGCGTGTACGCCACCCGGCCGGAGGCGATGCTGCCCGCGCTGCCGTTGCCGAGGTACGCGGCCAGGTCCTCCGGGACGTCGCTCACCCTGCTGCCGTACTCGTGGTACATGATGCCCGCGTACACGCCGGTGCGGCTGCCGCGCAGGGTGTGCGGGTCGATGCCCGCCCGCTCGAACGTCTCCCACGCGGCCTCGAGCAGGAGCCGCTGCTGCGGGTCCATGGCCAGGGCCTCCTTCGGCATGATCCCGAAGAAGTCGGCGTCGAACTCGGCGGCGTCGTACAGGAATCCGCCGTCCTTGGCGTACGTCCTGCCGGGCGTGCCCGGCTCCGGGTCGTACAGGGCGTCGACGTTCCAGCCGCGGTCGGCGGGGAAGCCGCCGATGGCGTCCCGGCCCTCGGCGACCAGCCGCCACAGGTCGTCGGCGGAGCGCACCCCGCCGGGGAAGCGGCAGCTGACCGCGACGATCGCGATCGGGTCGTCCGCCCCGGCCGGGGCGGCGGTACGGACGGCGGGCACCGGGGCGGCCGTCGGCGCCGAGGCCGACAGCTTCTCCACGATGAAGCCCGCCACCGCACGGGAGTTGGGGTAGTCGAAGACCAGCGTGGCGGGCAGCCGCAGCCCGGTGGCCGCACCGAGCTGGTTGCGCAGCTCGACCGCGGCCAGCGAGTCGAAGCCCTGCTCGCGGAAGGCCGTCTCCGGGCCCACCGCGTCCGCCGACGGGTGCCCGAGCACCGTAGCCACATGGGTGCGCACCAGGTCCAGGACGATCCGGTCCCGCTCCTGCGCCGGCACCCCGGCCAGCCGCCGTTCCAGCTCGCCGGTCTCCGCCGACTCCGTACGGGCGGTACGGCGGACCGGGCCGCGCACCTTGCCGCGCAGCAGCGCCGGAAGGTCGTCGCCCCGGGCGGCGAGCGCCGCCGCGTCCAGCTTCAGCGGCAGCACCACGGCGTCCTCGCCGGCCACGGCCGCGTCGAACAGGGCCAGGCCCTCCGCGACCGTCAGGGCGGGCAGCCCCAGGCGCCGCATCCTGTCCAGGTCGGCGTCGGTGAGGTCGCCGCCCAGACCCGTGCTGAGCTCCCACATGCCGAACGCCGGTGCCGACGCGGGCAGTCCGAGCGCCCGGCGGTGCACGGCGAGGCCGTCGAGGAAGGCGTTCGCGGCGGCGTAGTCGGCCTGCCCGGCCGCCAGCACCGAGCCGCCCGCCGAGGAGAACAGCACGAACGCCGTCAGCTCCAGCTCGCGGGTCAGCTCGTGCAGGTGCCAGGCGCCGTCGGTCTTCGGCCGCAGCACCGTCTCGACACCGTCGGCCGTCAGCGAGCCCACGAGGCCGCCTCCGGCCACCGCGGCGGCGTGCACCACACCGCTGAGCGGGTGAGCCGGGTCGATCCCGGCCAGGACGGCGGCCAGCGCCTCCCGGTCGGTGACATCGATCGCGGCCACCGTGACCGAGGCACCGAACTCGCCGAGCTCCGCCATCAGTTCACGGGCCGCCGGGGCGTCGGGGCCGCGCCGGCTGGTCAGCAGCAGATGCCGTACGCCGTGCTCGGTGACCAGCCGGCGGGCCACCAGCGCGCCCAGACCGCTCGTCCCGCCGGTGATCAGCACCGTACCGGTGGAGCTCCACTCCGGCGTCCCGGCCGGCCCGGTGACCCGGGTCAGGCGCGGCACCCGCACCTCACCGCCGCGCACCGCCGTCTCGCTCTCGCCGACGGCCACCGCCGCCGCGACCTCCGCGGCCACGTCGTCTGCCGCGTCGGCCGCCACGTCCACCAGGACGAAACGCCCCGGGTTCTCCGCCTCGGCCGCCCGCACCAGACCCCACACGGCGGTCTGCGCCGCATCGGCGTCCTCGCCGGGCAGCACCGCCTGCGCGCCGCGGGTGACCACGGCGAGCCGGGCCGTCGCGGACGCGTCACCGGTCAGCCACTCCTGGACCCGCGCGAGCACCTCGCGTACGGCAGTACGGGCCCGCCCGGCGGCGTCCTCGCCGCCAGGCACCGGCACCGCGTACACCGTGACGCCCGCCGCGTCCCCGGTCTCCGCCGGGGCACCGGCCCGCAGCCACTCGACGCGGTGCAGGGCCGCGCCCGTGCCGTCGGCCGCCGCCGCGAGCTGCTCCTCGGACACCGGGCGCGACACCAGCGACTCCACGGTCGCCACCGGCGCCCCGGTCTCGTCCGCGACCAGGATCTCCGAGAGCTCGTCGCCCCTGAGCCGGCGGATCTGCACGCGCAGCACGGACGTACCGGCCGCGTGCAGCGTCACCCCGTTCCAGGAGAACGGCAGCAGCGTGTCGCCCTCGGCCGCCCCGTCCCCGCCGAGCAGGTCGGCGTGCATGGCGGCATCCAGCAGCGCCGGGTGCAGACCGAAGCGTGC
Organism: Streptomyces sp. NPDC046915; assembly: GCF_040644935.1. Lineage (NCBI taxonomy): Bacteria > Bacillati > Actinomycetota > Actinomycetes > Kitasatosporales > Streptomycetaceae > Streptomyces > Streptomyces sp. NPDC046915. The sequence goes on from NZ_JBEYXB010000025.1 coordinate 64,990, forward strand.
GGCATCACCGTGGGCCTGCTCCGGCAGGGCCACCTCGGCGAACACGTCGTCGCCGCGCACCCAGGCGGCCTTCAGCCCCTGGAACACCGGCCCGTAGACGTAACCCCGCTCCAGCAGCCGCTCGTACGCGCCGGAGACCTCCAGCGCGGTGGCGTCGGCCGGCGGCCACTGGACCAGGTCGAACGCGGGTGCCTGACCGCCCGGCACCAGCGTGCCGTAAGCGTGCCGGGTCCACGGCGCCTCCGGGTCGGAGCCGCGCGAGTGGATGCCGATCGCACGGGCGCCCGAGGCGTCCGGCGCGCCCACCCGCACCTGAAGGGAGACTCCGCCCCGCGCGGGCACGATCAGCGGCGCCTCCAGCAGCAGTTCCTCGATCTTCTCGCAGCCGACCTGGTCGCCCGCCCGGACGGCGAGTTCGACGAAGCCGGTGCCCGGCAGCAGCACGGTTCCCAGGACGTCGTGGTCGGCCAGCCACGGCTGCGTGTCCACCGACAGCCGGCCCGTCAGGACCACGTCACCGGAGTCGGCAGCGTCCACGACCGCGCTCAGCAGCGGGTGCTCCACCGCCTCGAGCCCGGCCGAACCCAGCCCGGCCCCGCCGATCGCCGCACCCTCCAGCCAGTACCGCTGGTGCTGGAAGACGTAGGTCGGCAGATCCTCCCAACGGTCCTCCGCCGCACCGAAGTACGCCGTCCAGTCGACCGGGGCACCGGTGGCGTGCAGCCGGGCCACGGCGGTCAGGAGGGTGCGCGGTTCCGGGCGGTTCTTGCGTACGGCCGCCTCGACCACGGTGTCGTCGAGCGTGGCCTGGGTGAGGGCGGTGAGGATCGCGTCCGGGCCCAGCTCCAGGAAACGGCTGACGCCGCGTTCGTTGAGGTGGGTGACGGTGTCGGCGAAGCGGACGGCTTCGCGCAGGTGGCGGGTCCAGTACTCCGGGGTGCCCCAGTCGTCGCTGATCTTGCCGTGGACGCCCGCGACCACGGGGATGCGCGGGGCGTTGACCGTGATGCTCTCCGCGACCTCGCGGAAGTCGGCGAGTGCCGGGTCCATGAGCGGGGAGTGGAAGGCGTGGGAGACGCGGAGGCGGGTGGTCTTGCGGCCCTGCTCGGCGAACCGGGCCGCGATCGCGTCCACGTCGGCCTCGACGCCTGAAACGACCACGGACTGTGGGCTGTTGATCGCCGCGATGCCGACCGTGGCGGACAGGACCGGGAGGATCTCGTCCTCCGTCGCCTGGATGGCGGCCATCGCGCCGCCCGCCGGGAGCGCCTGCATCAGACGTCCGCGTGCGGTCACGAGCCGGGCCGCGTCCTCCAGCGAGATCGCGCCCGAGACATGGGCCGCGGTGATCTCACCGATGGAGTGTCCGGCGAGGTAGTCGGGGCGGATGCCCCAGGACTCCACCAGCCGGTACAGCGCCGTCTCCACGGCGAACAGGGCGGGCTGGGTGTAGGCGGTGCTGTTGAGCAGTTCCTCGTCCTCGCCCCAGATCACCTCGTACAACGGCCGTTCGAGGTAGGCGTCCACGGCGGAGGCCACCTCGTCCAGCGCGGCGGCGAACACCGGGAACGCGGCGTGCAGTTCACGCCCCATCCCCAGTCGCTGCGCGCCCTGGCCGGTGAACAGGAACGCGGTCTTTCCTTCGCGTACGGATCCGGTGACGACGTCCGCCGACACCGCGCCCTCGGCCAGCGCGGACAGGCCCGCCAGCAGCTCGGCGCGGGTCTCGCCGGCGACCACGGCCCGGTGGTCGAGCCGGGCGCGGCGGGTGGCCAGCGCGTGTCCGGCGGACGTGACGGCCGTGTCGTCGAGGTCCTCGGCGTAGGCGGCCAGGCGTGCCGCCTGTGCGCGGACGGCGTCCGGGGTGCGGCCGGAGACCACCCACGGCACCAGCGACGGCACGAACTCGTCGGAGTCGGCGGCCGGTTCGGGGGTGGCCGGGGCCTCCTCCAGGATGACGTGGGCGTTCGTACCGCTGATGCCGAAGGAGGAGATGCCCGCGCGGCGCGGGCGGTCCCCGGCGGGCCAGGCGACCTCCTCGTTGAGCAGCTCGACCGCGCCGAGTTCCCAGGAGACCTGCGGGGAGGGCTCGCCGGCGTGCAGGGTGCGCGGCATGACGTCGTGCTGGAGGGCCTGGACCATCTTGATGACACCGGCGACACCGGCGGCGGCCTGGGTGTGGCCGATGTTGGACTTCAGGGAGCCCAGCCAGAGCGGCTTGTCCGCGTCCCGGTCCTGGCCGTACGTCGCGATCAGGGCCTGCGCCTCGATCGGGTCGCCCAGGGTGGTGCCCGTGCCGTGGCCCTCGACGACGTCGACGTCGTCGGTGGTGAGGCCTGCGTCCTGGAGGGCGCGCCGGATGACCCGCTGCTGGGAGGGGCCGTTGGGGGCGGTGAGGCCGTTGGAGGCGCCGTCGGAGTTGACGGCGGAGCCGCGCAGCAGGCCGAGGACGCGGTGGCCCTTGGCCTCGGCGTCGGACAGCCGCTCCAGGAGCAGCAGGCCCACGCCCTCGCCCCAGCCGGTGCCGTCGGCGCCGCTGCCGAAGGACTTGCAGCGGCCGTCGGCGGCGAGGCCGCCCTGCCGGCTCATGTCCACGAACGTGTCCGGGGTGGACATGACGGTGACGCCGCCCGCGAGGGCGAGACCGCACTCGCCGCGCCGCAGGGCCTGTGCCGCCCAGTGCATCGCGACCAGGGAGGAGGAGCAGGCGGTGTCGACGGTGACGGCCGGGCCCTCCAGGCCCAGGGAGTAGGCGACGCGGCCGGAGACGACGCTGGCCAGGCTGCCGTTGCCGTGGTAGCCCGCGAGCTGCTCGGGCAGCGGGCCGAGGCGCAGGCCCCAGTCGTGGTACATCACGCCGGCGAAGACGCCGGTGTCGCTGCCGCGCAGGGCGTGCGGGTCGATGCCCGCGCGTTCGAAGGTCTCCCAGGCCGTCTCCAGCAGGAGCCGCTGCTGCGGGTCCATGGCCTGGGCCTCGCGGGGGCTGATGCCGAAGAACTCGGCGTCGAACTCGGCCGCCTCGTAGAGGAATCCGCCCTGGTCGGTGAGGCTCCTGCCGGTCCTGCCGGGCTCGGGGTCGAAGACGTCGGAGTCCCAGCCGCGGTCGGTGGGGAACGCGGAGATCGCGTCCCGGCCCTCGTGGACCAGCTCCCACAGCTCCTCGGGCGAGCCGACCCCGCCGGGGTAGCGGCAGGCCATGCCGACGATGGCGATCGGGTCGTCGTCGGTGGCGGCGACGGCCACGGCCGGGGAGGCGCCGCGGGTGTCGCGGTCGGTGTCCCCGAGGCGGGCCGCGAGGTGGTCGGCGAGTGCGGTGGGGGAGGGGTAGTCGAAGATGAGGGTGGCGGCGAGCGGGACGCCGATGGCCGCGCCGAGCCGGTTGCGCAGTTCGACGGCGGCGAGGGAGTCGAAGCCCATCTCGTTGAAGGCGCGCGTGGCGTTGACGCGGTCGGCGCCGTCGTGGCCGAGGACCGCCGCGACCTGGGTGCGCACCAGGTCGAGCAGGGCCTCCCCGCGCTCGGCCCGGGACAGTCCGGCCAGCCGGCGGGCCAGCGACTCCTCCACGTCCGCCGCGCCGGTGGCCGCGCTGCGGCGGGCCGGGCGGACCAGGCCGCGCAGCACGTCCGGCAGGTCGGCGCGGGCCTGGAGGGTGCGCAGGTTGAACCGTACGGGCACCAGGGCCGCGGCGTCGGTGGTGACGCCCCCGTCCAGCAGGGCCAGGTTCTCGGCCGGGCTCAGGACCTGGAGGCCCAGCCGGTCGATGCGGCGCAGCGCGGCCTCGTCCAGTGCGGCGCCCATGCCGCCGACGCCGGTCCACAGGCCCCAGGCGAGCGAGGTCGCGGGCAGCCCGGCGGCGCGGCGGTGGGCGGCGAGCGCGTCGAGGAAGACGTTCGCGGCGGCGTAGTTGGCCTGGCCGGCGCCGTCGAGGAGGGTCGCCGTGGACGAGAACAGCACGAACGCCGTCAGGTCCATGTCGCGGGTCAGCTCGTGCAGGTGCCAGGCACCGTCGGCCTTGGGCCGCAGTACGGTGTCCAGCCGCCCGGCGTCGAGGGACTCCACGAGGCCGTCGTCGATCACACCGGCCGCGTGCACGACCGCCGTCAGCGGCCGGTCGGCGGGGATGGCGTCGAGTACGGCGGCGAGCGCGGCCCGGTCGGCGACGTCGACGGCGGTGACCGTGACCTCGGCGCCCGACTCGCCCAGTTCGGCGGCGAGTTCGCGGACGCCGGGGGTGTCGGGGCCGCGCCGGCCGGTCAGCAGCAGATGGCGTACGCCGTGCTCGGTGACGAGGTGGCGGGCCACCGCGGCGCCGACACCGCCGGTGCCGCCGGTGATCAGGACCGTGCCGTCCGGGCCCCACGGGGCGGACCCCGCGGGCGCGTCGGACACGGTGGCCAGCCGCGGCACGAGGAACGCGCCGTCCCGGACGGCCGCCTCACCCTCCGTCAGACCGGCCGCCAGCCGGACCAGTTCGGTGTCCTCGACGGAGCCGTCGGAGTCCACCAGCACGAACCGGCCGGGGTGTTCGGCCTGCGCGGAGCGCACCAGGCCCCACACCGGCGCCTGGGCGAGGTCCGGCTCCTCGCCGGGTGCCGCGGCGACCGCGCCCCGGGTGAGGACGACCAGCCGTCCGTTCGCGGAGCGTTCGTCGGCGAGCCAGGCCTGGAGCGCGGCCAGCACATCGCCGGTCGCGGCCCGTACCCGCTCGGGCACGGTCGCGTCCGCCGGGCCCGCGGGGACGGGGTGGGCGACGGTGAGCGGCGCGTCCGGGCCCGGGGCGGGCACGGGGTGCGGGGTCCAGGTGAGGTGGAAGAGCGCTTCGCGACCCGCGCCGCGCAGCCGCTCGGTGTCCACCGGCCGTACCGTGAAGGACTCGACCCGGCCGACGGAGCGCCCGTCGGGGCCCGCCAGTTCCAGCGTCACCGAGTCGGTGCCGGCCGGGGTGATCCGCACCCGCAGCGCGGCGGCCCCGGCGGCGTACAGGCTCACGCCCGACCAGGCGAACGGCAGCCGGGGGCCGTCGCCGGCCTGCTCGGGCACGGCGAAGTCGGTGGACTGGAGGACCGCGTCCAGCAGCGCCGGGTGCAGGCCGAACCCGCCCGCCTGCCCGGCCACCTCGGCCGGCAGCGCGACCTCGGCGAACGCCTCGCCCGAGCCGCGCCAGACGGCCTTCAGGCCGTGGAAGGACGGGCCGTACTCGTAGCCCTGCCCGGCGAGTTCGTCGTACAGGCCGGTCAGGTCGACGGCCTCGGCGCCGCGCGGCGGCCACACCGTCGCCTCGAACCGCGCACCGGCCGCGTCCTCGGCGGCCAGCACACCGGAGGCGTGGCGGGTCCACGGCGCGTCGGCCGGGGCGTCCTCGTCGCGGGAGTGGAAGGCGATCGTACGGCGGCCGCCGGCGGCCGGCGGGTCCACCACGATCTGGAGGGCCACGGCACCGGTGGCCGGCAGGACCAGCGGCGCCTCCATGATCAGCTCGTCGAGCCGGGTGAGTCCGGTCTCCTCGCCCGCGCGCAGCGCGAGTTCCACGAACGCGGTGCCCGGCAGCAGCGTGGTGCCCGCGATCACATGGTCGGCGAGCCATTCCTGGGAGCGCGCCGAGATCCGCCCGGTCAGCACCGTCGCGCCGGTGTCCGCGAGGGGCACCACCGCGCCCAGCAGCGGGTGGTCCACGGCGACCTGGCCGAGCCCGGAGGCCTCGCCGCGCCCGGCCGGCGCGGACAGCCAGTAGCGCTCGCGCTGGAAGGCGTACGTGGGCAGCTGGACGCGGCGCGCACCGCTTCCGGCGAAGTACGCCGCCCAGTCCACCCGGGCGCCGCGCGCGTGCACCCGGGCCAGCGCGGCCGTCAGCTGCCGCCGCTCGGCGTGGCCGCGGCGCAGCGCGGCGGCGAACTCCGTGTCCGCCGTGCCGTCGAGGATCTCGCGGCCCATGCCCGACAGGACCGCGTCGGGGCCGAGTTCGAGGAAGGTGGTGACGCCGAGGCCGGCCAGGGCGCGCACGCCGTCGTGGAAGCGCACCGCCTCACGGACGTGCCGCACCCAGTACTCGGGGGAGCACAGCTCCTCGGCGGTGGCGGCCCGGCCGGTCAGCGTGGACACGATCGGGATGCGCGGCGCGTGGTACTCCAGGATCTCCGCGAGCTGCCGGAACTCGTCGAGCATCGGCTCCATCAGCGGGGAGTGGAAGGCATGGCTGACCCGCAGCGCCTTGGTGCGGTGCCCGTCCGCCGCCAGCCGGGCGGCGACCGCCTCGACCGCGGCGGCCTCGCCGGAGACGACCACCGAGCGCGGGCCGTTGACCGCGGCGATGCTCACCGCGCCGGTCAGCAGCGGCAGCACCTCCTCCTCGGTGGCCTCGATCGCGGTCATCGCGCCGCCCGTGGGCAGCTCCTGCATCAGCCGGCCGCGCGCGGCCACCAGCGTCGCCGCGTCCTCCAGCGACAGCACACCGGCGACGTGCGCGGCGGCCAGCTCGCCGATGGAGTGCCCGGCCAGGTGGTCGGGGCGCACGCCCCAGGACTCCAGCAGCCGGAACAGGGCCACTTCCACGGCGAACAGGGCGGGCTGGGCGTACGCGGTCTCGTCGAGGAGCGCTGCCTCGTCGCTGCCCTCCGCGGCGAACAGCACCTCGCGCAGCGGGCGCTCCAGCTGAAGGTCGAGGTGGCCGGCCGCCGCGTCGAGGGCGGCGGCGAACACCGGCTCGGTGTCGTACAGTTCCCGGCCCATGCCCAGGCGCTGGCTGCCCTGCCCGGTGAACAGGAACGCCAGCCGGCCGCCGTCGGCGCTGCCGGAGTGGACGGCCGCGGACTCCTGGCCGGCGGCCAGCGCGCGCAGCCCGGCCAGCACCTCGTCGCGGTCCTCGGCGACGACCACGCCCCGGTGGCGCAGCGCGGCCCGCGAAGTGGCCAGGGACAGGGCGAGATCGGCGGGGGAGGCGTCGGTGCCGGTGGCGTGCTCCAGCAGCCGCTCGGCCTGGGCGCGCAGCGCGCCGGCGGTGGCGGCGGAGACCACGACCGGGACGGGGGCGGCGCACTGCGGCTCGGTGTCCCCGCTCTGCTCGCTGTCGTCGGTGTCCTCGGCGGGCGGCTCCTCCACGACGAGGTGCGCGTTGGTGCCGCTCACCCCGAAGGAGGACACGCCCGCGCGCCGCGGCTCCTCGCCCCGCGGCCAGGCGACCGGCTCGGTCAGCAGCCGCACCTCGCCCGCCGTCCAGTCGACGTTGGGGGTGGGCTCGTCGATGTGCAGGGTCTTCGGCAGCGTGTCGTGGCGCATGGCCATGAGCATCTTGATGACGCCGGCCGCGCCGGCCGCCGCCTGGGTGTGGCCGATGTTCGACTTCGCCGAGCCGAGCCACAGCGGCGCGTCCCCGTCGCGGTCGCGTCCGTACGTGGCGATGATCGCGCGGGCCTCGACCGGGTCGCCCAGGGTGGTGCCCGTGCCGTGCGCCTCGACCGCGTCGACCTGCCCGGCGGTCAGGCCGGCGTTGGCGAGGGCCTGGCGGATGACCTGCTGCTGGGCCCGGCCGCTGGGCGCGGTCAGGCCGTTGGAGGCGCCGTCCTGGTTGATGGCGGAGCCCCGGATGACACCGACGACCGGGTGGCCGTTGGCGCGCGCGTCGGACAGCCGCTCCAGCACGAACACGCCGACGCCCTCGGCGAACGCGGTGCCGTCCGCCGCCGCGGCGAACGCCTTCACGACCCCGTCGGGCGAAAGGCCCCGCTGCCGGCTGAACGCGGTGAACGTGCCCGGACTGCCCATCACGGCCACACCGCCGGCCAGCGCCAGCGAGCACTCGCCGCGCTGGAGCGCCTGCACGCCGAGGTGGACGCCGACCAGGGAACCGGAGCAGGCGGTGTCGACGGTCAGGGCGGGCCCGGCCAGCCCGAGGACGTAGGAGACCCGGCCGGAGATGACGCTCGGGGCGTTGCCGCTGAGCAGATAGCCGTCGAGGCCGTCCGGGGCCTCGTGCAGCCGCATCGCGTACTCCTGCGGCTCGGCGGCGATGTACACGCCCGCCTCGGTGCCACGCAGCGCGCCCGGGTCGATGCCGGCCCGCTCGATCGCCTCCCACACCGTCTCAAGGACCAGCCGCTGCTGCGGGTCCATCGCGAGGGCCTCGCGCGGGCTGATGCCGAAGAAGTCCGCGTCGAACTCGGCGGCGTCCGGCAGGAATCCGCCGTGCCGCACATAGGTGGTGCCGGGTGTGGAGGGGTCGTCGGAGAACAGGGTGTCGAGGTCCCAGCCGCGGTCGGCGGGGAAGGGGTCGCGCACGTGCTCGCCGGCCTCGACCAGCCGCCACAGGTCCTCCGGGGAGGCCACCCCGCCGGGGTAGCGGCAGCCGATGCCGACGATCGCGATCGGCTCGTCGTTCGCCACCGCCGGGCGCACCGCGGGTGCCGCCTCGCTCTCGGGCAGGCCGAGGACCTCGGTGCGCAGGTGCGCGGCGAGTTCGGCCGGTGAGGGGTGGTCGAAGGCGACGGTCGGCGGCAGCGTCAGACCGGTGGCCTCGTTCAGCCGGTTCTGGAGTTCCAGCAGGGCCACGGAGTCGAGGCCGAGGTCCTTGAAGGACCGGTCCGTGTCGACCGGCGGTGGTGAGCCCGCGCCCGCCACGGAGTCGGGCACGTCGGCTTGCTTGGAGCGCAGCACGGCGAGCGTGTGCTCGCGTACCAGGCCCAGCAGGACGTACGTCTGCTCGGCGGTCGGCAGCGCCGCGAGGTCACGTACGAGCGGGGACTCCGCCGCCGCGGTCGCCGCGGTCTCACCGGTCGGACCGCCGTGGGTGCCGGGGTTTCCGGGCTCAGTCATCTGCACTCCACACCTTCGTTGTCCGCAGCGGACGGAGGGAACTTCTGTGGTCCGGGACGTTCGCGGTCCGCCCGGTGACATCGCGTCACCGGGCGGACGGGTGCCGACCGCGGGGTCACCGCGATGGGCCGGGAGAGGTCAGGCCGCTTCCTGCGCGGGCTCGACGATCTTCAGGGCCTGCACGGGGCAGGCGTCGATGGATTCCTCGATCTGGTCGCGCAGCGACTCGTCCGGCTCGTCGACGATCATGATCGCCTGGCCGTCCTCGTTCTGGTCGAAGACGTCGGGGCCGGCGAGCACACAGGCTCCGCAGGCGACGCAGACGTCCTTGTCGATGACGACTTGCAGCATGAACGTTCCTCCCTCTACCAGGTGACCGGCAGCTCGTGCAGGCCGTCGATCAGTGCCTTCTCGTCCTTGAACGGCAGCTCCTCGACGGGCACGGCCAGCCGCAGGCCGGGGATGCGGCGCAGCAGCGTGGTGAACAGCACCTCCATCTGCATGCGGACCAGGGTCTGGCCGGCGCAGCGGTGGTGGCCGGAGCCGAACGCGAGGTTGGCGCCCGCCTCCTTGCGGTGGAAGTCCAGCGTGTCGGGGTCGGCGAAGGCGCGCGGGTCGCGGTTGGCGGCCTGGAGCGCGCAGATGACGCCCTCGCCCTTCTTGATCAGCACCCCGCCGATCTCGGCGTCCTCCTTGGCGACCCGGACGGTGCCGTGGTCGGAGACGGTGGAGTAGCGCATCAGCTCGTCGACGGCCTGCCCGCCCAGCTCCGGGTGCTCGCGCAGCAGCGCGGCCTGCTCCGGGTGGGTCAGCAGGGTGAAGATGCCGACCGTCATGCCGTTCAGGGTGCTCTCGTGACCACCCGCGATCATCGTGCGGACCAGGGCGCTGAGGTCCAGGTCGCTGAGCTCGCCGCCGCGCTCGGCGTTGCGCTTGATGATGTTGCTGATCAGGTCGGTGCCGGGGTTCGCCTTGCGCTCGGCGATCAGCCGGTGCAGCAGCATCTCGACCTCGGCGTTGGCGGAGGCGTGCTCCTCCGCGGTGCCCTGCGTCACCAGCAGCGCGATCCAGCGGTAGAACAGGTCCGTCGTGTCGCGCGGCAGGTCCAGCTGCTCGGCGGTCTGGATCGACGGCAGCGGCGCGGTCAGCGTCTTGACCAGGTCGACCGAGCCGGGGCCCTGCTCCAGGACCGCGTCGATCAGCTCGTCGACGATCTCCTGGGTACGCGGCCGCATGGCCTCGACCTGCCGGGCCGTCAGCTCCGGCATCAGGATCATGCGGTGCTTGGTGTGCACCGGCGGGTCCATGTGGAACAGCGTCTTGCTGACGATGCCCTGCTCCAGCAGGTCCAGCGGGAAGGCGAACTGGAGGGGGTAGCCCGGGTCGGCGATGTCCGACTCGAAGCGGGGGTCGCGCAGCATCTGCTGCATGTCCTCGTAGCGGGTCAGCAGCCAGGCCTCACGGCCGTTGTACTTGAGCTTCACCTTCGAGACCGGCTCGGCCTCACGCAGGACGCCGTACTCCTCGGGCGGCGCGAACGGGCAGCGGCGCTCCAGGGGGAACGCGCGCACCTGCGTCTCCGACGGCGCGTTGGTGAGTTCCGTCATGGTTCCTTCTCTCATCCGTCCGCACGGGGTGCGCGGTCCCGGTCTGGATCGATCGTGTGAGGTGTGGTCGGGGCTTCCGCCAAAACGGAGTTCACCCCGTGCAGACTCCTTCGAATTCCCGGTCCGGAAAACCCCTACTTCTCCGTGTCAGGGCCCTAAGGCAAGGGGCCTGAGACAAGGGGCCGGAATTAGGGGGGTGGAAAGGGTGCGCACTGGGGGTCGCGGCAATGGCGTATTCCGGTCGTCGCCGGTTTCGATGGAATGCGTGAGGCGAGTGGCTCAAGTCATTCTCGGGTCGGTCTCCAGACGCTCTTGAGTCGTTCTCCAGCGGAATTCAAGCGTCCGGAAGATATGGCGGTGAATGCGCGGGCCGGCGCACGTATACCCGCGCACGGCTCGGGGCGCATACGATGGACGCACTTGCGTGCGTGATACGCAGCGGATCCCTGGAAGAGAGCGTATGAAGGCGGAGCGGGCCATGACCGAGAGCGCGGGACTGCCGAGCAGCATCGGCGTGCTGTGGGAGCTGCGTGAGCGCGCGCAGCGCGAGCGGGCCGGACTGAGCGCGGGGCGCATCGTCGCGGCCGCGATCGAGTTCGCGGACGAGCACGGGCTCGGGGCGCTGTCCATGGCCCGGGTCGCCGAGAAGCTGGAGTTCGCGACGATGTCGCTGTACCGGCATGTGTCGAGCAAGGACGAGTTGCAGGCGCTCATGGTCGACCTGGCGTACGGCAGCCCGCCCGAGATCGAGGCGGGCGACGGCGACTGGCGCGTGGGGCTGGAGCAGTGGGCGCGGGCGTTCCTGGAGGTGTTCCGCAGGCACCCGTGGATGCTTCAGATCCCGGTCGGCGGGCCGCCGCTGGAGCCGGGGCAGCTGAGCTGGCTGGAGCGCGGGCTGCGCACCCTCGCCCGTACGGGGCTGACGCCCGACGAGAAGCTGTCGGTGATGCTGCTGATGGTCGGGTACGTGCGCAACAACGCGCAGCTGTCCTCGGGGCTGGCCAGCAAGGAGCAGAGCGAGGCCGAGCTGATGGCCGAGTACGGGCAGGCGATGGACAAGTTCGTCGACGCGGAGAACTTTCCCGCGGTCCGTGAGCTCATCGACGCGGGCACCTTCGAGACCGCCGACGACGATTTCGGCTTCGGCCTGCGGCGGGTGCTGGACGGTGTGGAGGTGCTGGTACGCGAGCGGGCGGGGGCGGATCCGCTGGCGCGGGCGGAGGGGGTGTAGGGGGGTTCCTCGCCCCCGCCCGGGGGCTGCGCCCCCTGGACCCCCCTTCGGCCTGAACGGCCTCGTCCTCAAACTCCCCCAGAGGGGGCACCCCCAGACGGGCTGATAAGAGCAGGCCGCGCCTCCCAGTCGCCCGCGAGGGGAGCCCACCCCAGAACAACGCGGTCCGCTCCCGGCACCTTCGCAGGTGGCGGGAGCGGACCTTTTTGGAGCTCTTCGGGCGGTCGCCGGGGGAGCGACTAGACGGCCGAAGAGTGCCGGACGGCGGCGGGGGATCCGTCCGTCCGGGCGGTGGTCCTGGCGGTCGTCGGGAATGCGACGCCGTCCTCCTGGGCCTGCACCGCCTCGAGGGAGCCCGGCAGGGCCGCCTCGATCGGGGTCTTGCGGAGCAGCAGGGTGGCGACGAGGGCGGTGAAGGCCAGCAGGCCGGCACCGGCCAGGCAGCCGATCTGCATGCCGTGGGTGAAGGCGTCGCGGCTGCTGGCGATGAGCTGGCCGCCGGACTTTCCGGGCAGGTGGGAGGCCACGTCGGCGGCGCCGCCGATGGTGTTGCGCAGGGCGTGCAGCGCGGAGCCGGAGACGCCGGCCGGGCTCACGTCGGACATGTCGTGGCGGTAGACCATGGAACCGATGCTGCCGAGCGTGGCGAAGCCCATGGCGATGCCGAACTCGGTGAAGGTCTCGGAGACGGCGACCGAGGAACCGGCCTGCTCCGGCGGGGCGGAGGTGACCACGATCTCGGCGGCCAGCGTCTTGCAGGCGACCATGCCGCCGGCCAGCAGGCCGACGCCGACCAGGACCACCGCGACGCTGGAGTCCGTCTGGACCTGGGTGAGCACCCCGAAGCCCGCGGCGATGATCAGCAGGGCAACGCCGATGATCTTCCCGGGACGGACCTTCCGGCCCAGGACCGGGGCGAGGCCGACCGCGACACCGATGGCGGGCATCGGCGCCAGCGACCACAGCGAGGCCTTGAGCGGGGAGTAGCCGAGGACCATCTGGAGGTACTGGTTGGTCAGGACGCTGCTGCCCATCAGGGCGAAGGCCACCATCATGTTGGTGATCACCGCGCCGCTGAAGCCGCCGTTGCGGAACAGCCGGACGTTGATCATCGGGTCGTCGGCGACCCGCTGCCGGATCACGAAGGCGAGGAGCAGCACACCGCCGACCGCGGCGGAGATCGCGGGGTTGCGGCTGTAGCCGTTGATGACCAGCTCCTTGAACCCGTAGATCAGCGTCATCACGCCGGCCAGGGACAGGATGGTGCTGAGCAGGTCGAGGCGGCCGCGGTTCGGGTCGCGGTACTCCGGCAGCAGGATCGGGCCGAGGATCAGGACCAGGACCATGACCGGGGTGTTGATCAGGAAGACCGAGCCCCACCAGAAGTTGTTCAGCAGCAGACCGCCGACGACCGGGCCCACGGCCGCGCCCGAGGTGAGGGTGCCGCCCCAGGCGGCGATGGCGGCCTTGCGCTCCTTGGAGTCGTGGAACATGTTCCGGATCAGCGCGAGCGAGGTCGGCGTCAGGGTCGACGCGGCCAGGCCCAGCAGCGCCCGCGAGGCGATCAGCATCTCGGGGCTGGTCGAGAAGGCGGCCGCCGCCGACGCGACGCCGAACATGGCGGCACCGATCAGCAGCAGCTTGCGGCGACCCACGCGGTCACCGAGCCAGCCGACCGTGACCAGGGTGCCGGCCAGCACGAAGCTGTAGACGTCCATGATCCACAGCAGCTGGGTCGCGCTGGGTGAGAGGTCCTCGCTGAGCGGGGCGATGGCGAACCCCAGGACCGATACGTCGACGGCGACCAGCAGGGTGACCAGGACGATCACCACGAGGCCGCACCACTCCTTCATTCCTGCCTTGGGCTTCAGTTCCGACATGGCAATCGTCCAAATCCTCTCGGTGTACGTGGTACGCAGAGCGTATCAGGTACGCATCCGCGTGTCACGTACTCATTGGGGCTGTGGGGGGTCCGGGGGCAGGCGCACGTCCGTCGAGCGCCGTGGGATGCGGCCCCACGGCGCTCGGCCGATGCGTTATGAGAGAAACCCTGTGTGATGCGGTGGTGTGAGACATTTCCTTTAATCCCTGACCGCAAGTGCATTCAGGATCGGGATTCGCTTGCCGAGCGGAAAAGATCGACTCGAGAAAGCCCCTTCGTGAAGGTAGCGGTGTGGTACCGGCACGGGCCACCCCTATATACCCCCTAACCTGACCCCGAAATCACGTCGGCGACGATGCCTGGGACAGGCCGGGTGCGGGTTCTAGGGGTCCCACGGTGGGGCTCAGGGGTGGGCTCGCCACGGGCGGCGAAGTAATTTGCCAGGTATCTCGGTCCGACGTGAGTTCGTCAAATGCGTGTGCCGTTTTCCGGCTCGCCTCGGCGCGCTCGAAAGACATAGGAGGGGTGTGCTCGGTGAGCAACGAGGAGAAGCTTCTCGAATACCTACGCCGGGCTACCGCCGATCTGCGCGACACCCGCGCCCGGCTGGCCGAGGCGGAACGGAAGGTCTCCGGCGAGCCGGTCGCGGTGGTCGGCATGGCCTGCCGCTACCCCGGCGGGGTCGACTCCCCGGAGGACCTCTGGGAGTTGCTGGCCGAGGGCCGCGACGGAGTCTCCGCGTTCCCCACCGACCGCGGCTGGGCCACGGACCTCTACGATCCCGAGCCCGGCAAACCGGGCCGCACGATCACCACCGAGGGCGGATTCCTCTACGGCGCCGGTGACTTCGACGCCGGCCTGTTCGGCATCTCCCCGCGCGAGGCGCTCGCGCTCGACCCGCAGCAGCGCCTGCTCCTGGAGATGTCCCACGAGGCGATCGAACGCGCCGGCATCGCCCCGCACACACTGCGCGGCAGCCGGACCGGCGTCTTCGGCGGGCTGATGTACCACGACTACGCCCAGGGCACCGAGGCGTCCGGCACCACCGGAGGCAGCCTGGTCACCGGCCGGGTCGCGTTCAGCCTGGGCCTGGAGGGCCCGGCACTCACCATCGACACCGCCTGCTCCTCCTCCCTGGTCGCCATCCACCTCGCCGCCCAGTCCCTGCGCTCCGGCGAGTCCACGCTCGCCCTCGCCGGTGGCGTCACCGTCATGTCCGAACCGGACATGTTCCTGTACTTCAACCACCAGCGCGGCCTCGCCTCCGACGGCCGCTGCAAGCCGTTCGCCGCGTCGGCCGACGGCACCGGCTGCTCGGAGGGCGTCGGGGTCATCGTCCTGGAGCGGCTGTCGGACGCCCGCCGCAACGGTCACCCCGTGCTGGCGGTGATCCGGGGTTCCGCCGTCAACCAGGACGGCGCCTCCAGCAGCATGACCGCCCCCAACGGCCCTTCCCAGCAGCGCGTGATCCGTGCCGCGCTGGACAACGCCGGTCTGACCATCGCCGACGTCGACGCCGTCGAGGCCCACGGCACCGGCACCAAACTCGGCGACCCCATCGAAGCCCAGGCCGTCCTGGCGACGTACGGTCAGCGTGAATCCCAGGACCAACCCCTGTACCTGGGTTCGCTGAAGTCCAACCTGGCCCACACCCAGGCCGCGGCGGGCGTCGGCGGGGTCATCAAGATGATCCTCGCCCTGCACCACGAAGTCCTGCCCCAGACCCTCCACCTCGACGAGCCCACCCCGCACGTCGACTGGGAAGCCGGACACGTACAGCTGCTCACCGAGGCCGTGTCCTGGCCGGCCGGGGACCGCCCCCGCCGCGCCGGCGTCTCCTCCTTCGGCCTCAGCGGCACCAACGCCCACGTCATCGTCGAGGAAGCACCCGCCGCCGAGGACGAGGAGTCCGTCGAGCAGCGTGAACTCCCCCTGGTCCCGGTGGTGTTGTCGGGCCGTACGCCCCAGGCACTGGCCGAGCAGGCCACCCGCCTGCACGCGCGCGCGACGGCCGGGGCCGGCCTGACCGACCTCGCCCACTCGGCCGCGACGACCCGCACCCCGCACGAACACCGGGCCGTGGTCGTCGCCGAGTCCCGCGAGGAACTCCTCAGCGGGCTCTCCGCCCTGGCGGAGGGCGCGGTGTCGGCCGACGTCGTCACCGGGACGGTCCGCGACGGCAGGACGGCGTTCCTGTTCACCGGTCAGGGCGCGCAGCGACTGGGGATGGGGCGCGAACTGCACGCCGCCTTCCCGGTGTTCGCCGCCGCGCTGGACGAGGTGGCCTCCGCCGTGGACGCCTACCTCGAACGGCCGCTGTACGAGGTGATCTGGGGCGAGGACGAGGAGCTGCTGAACAGCACCGCCTACACCCAGCCCGCCCTGTTCGCGGTGGAGACGGCTCTGTACCGGCTGGTGGAGTCCTGGGGCATCCGCCCGGACTACCTGGCCGGACACTCCATCGGCGAGATCACCGCGGCCCACGTCTCCGGGGCGATCTCCCTGGAGGACGCGGCCCGGCTGGTCACCGCACGCGGACGTCTGATGCAGGCGCTCCCGGCGGGCGGCGCGATGGCCGCCATCCAGGCGACCGAGGACGAAATCCTCCCTCTCGTCTCCGAGACCGTCGGCATTGCGGCGATCAACAGCCCCACCTCCGTGGTCGTTTCAGGCGTCGAAGCCGACGTCGAGGCGATCGTCGCCCAGTTCGCCGGGCAGGGCCGGAAGACCACCCGCCTCCGCGTCTCCCACGCCTTCCACTCCCCGCTCATGGACCCGGCCCTCGCCGAGTTCCGTCAGGTCGCCG
Organism: Streptomyces sp. NPDC046915; assembly: GCF_040644935.1. Taxonomy (NCBI): domain Bacteria; kingdom Bacillati; phylum Actinomycetota; class Actinomycetes; order Kitasatosporales; family Streptomycetaceae; genus Streptomyces; species Streptomyces sp. NPDC046915. The sequence continues at coordinate 81,321 of NZ_JBEYXB010000025.1, forward strand.
AGGGCATTACGCACCGCCGGCCCGAGATCCCGGTCGTCGCGGGCGTCCACGGCGAGGTGAGCGACGACTGGGGCACCCCGGAGTACTGGACCCGCCACCTGCGCGAAGCCGTCCGCTTCGCCGACACCGTCACCCACCTCAAGTCCAAGGGCGTCGAGACCTTCCTCGAACTCGGTCCGGACGCCGTCCTCACCGCGCTCACCCGGGGCACCGTCGAGGACGCCGTGGTCGAGGCGGCCGTACGCAGGAACCGTCCCGAGGCCCGCACCCTGCTCGCCGCGCTGGCCCGGCTGCACGCCACCGGTACGGCCGTCGACTGGGCGGCGTTCTACGAGGGCACGGGAGCCCGGCGTGTCGACCTGCCGACGTACCCCTTCCAGCACGAGCGGTACTGGATGTTCGGCGAGCTCACCGGGGGAGCGGACGCCGCCGCGCTCGGTGTGGAAGCGGCCGACCATCCGCTGCTCGGGGCGGTCGTCTCCGCCCCCGACGACGACGGCGTGACGTTCACCGGCCGCCTCGCGCTCGACACCCACCCCTGGCTGGCCGACCACGACGTCCTCGGCACCGTGCTGCTGCCCGGCACCGGCTTCGTCGAACTCGCCCTGCACGCGGGCGAACAGACCGGCAACCCCACCCTGGAGGAACTGGTCCTCCAGGCCCCGCTCATCCTGCCCGAGCGCGGCGGTATCGCGCTGCGCGTGTCCGTCGGCGCCGTGGACGAGCTGGGCCGCCGTCCCGTCCGCGTCCACTCGCGCGCGCAGGACGCCCTCCCGGAGACGCCCTGGCTGCTGCACGCCGAGGGTCTCCTCGGCACCGAGCCGGTGGGTACGGGCCCGGACCTGACCGTCTGGCCGCCGCGGTCCGCGACGCCGGTCGCGGTCGAGGACGCGTACGGGCTGCTGCACGAGCGGGGTTACGCGTACGGGCCGGTCTTCCAGGGGCTGACGGCCGCCTGGCGGGACGGCGACACGGTCTTCGCCGAGGTCGAACTCGCCGAGCAGGCCCACGAGGACGCCGCCCGCTTCGGTCTGCACCCCGCCCTGCTCGACGCGGCCCTGCACGGGTCGCTGCTGGACGACGACCCGACGGGCGCGGTGCTGCTGCCGTTCGCCTGGCGGGGCGTCCAGGTCCACGCGGTCGGCGCCACCCGGCTGCGGGTACGGATCGCACCCGCCGGCGGCGACGGCATCGCCGTGCACGGCGCGGACGGCGAGGGACGCCCGGTGTTCTCCGTCGACACGCTGCTGTCGCGGCCGGCCGCGCCCGTCGCCGCCGCCGAGGACTCGTCCGGCGGGGCGCTGTACGCCGTGGAGCTGCGGCCGGCGGCCGCCGTGTCCGCCCCCGCCGCCGTCAACTTCCGCCGCTGGGAGGAGTACGACCCCTCGCAGCCGGTGCCCGACGTCTTCGTCCTCGACACCGCCGGGCCGACGGGGGACGACGACGTTCCCGCGCAGGTCCGCTCCGCCTCCGGTCGTGTGCTGACGGTCGTTCAGGAGTGGCTCGCCGAGGAGCGGTTCGCCGACTCGCGGCTGGTCGTGGTCACCCATGGTGCCGTGCCGGACGAGCGGGTCACCGATCTGGCGGGTGCCGCCGTCCGCGGTCTGCTGCGTTCCGCGCAGGCCGAGAACCCCGGCCGGATCGTCCTCCTGGACGTCACGGGCGATCCCGAGCCGCAGCTGCCCGCCGCCGTCGCCGCCGGGGAACCCGAGCTCGTCGTACGGGACGGCAAGCTGTACGCGCCCCGGCTGGTGCGCGCGGAGGCGGCCGAAGCGGACGAAACGATTCGCTTCGACGGGGAGAGCACCGCACTCGTCACCGGCGCCACCGGCACCCTGGGCCGCCTCGTGACCCGTCACCTGGTCACCGCGCACGGCGTGCGCCGGCTGCTGCTGGTCAGCCGCCGCGGCCCGGCCGCACCCGGCGCAGACGAACTGCGCGCCGAGCTGGAGCAGGCGGGCGCCGACGTCACCTTCGCCGCCTGCGACCTGGCGGACCCGGCCGCCGCCCGCGACCTGCTCGCCGCGCACGACGTCCGCGCGGTCGTCCACCTGGCCGGTGTGCTCGAGGACGTCACCATCGGCTCCCTCACCCCCGAACAGCTCGACCGGTCGCTGCGCCCGAAGGCCGACGCGGCCTGGAACCTGCACACCCTGACCCGGGACACGGACCTCACCGCGTTCGTGCTGTTCTCCTCGGTCGCCGGTGTCCTCGGCAACCCCGGCCAGGGCAACTACGCGGCCGGCAACGCCTTCCTGGACGCGCTCGCCGCGCACCGCCGGGCCGCCGGCCTGCCCGGCCAGTCGCTGGCCTGGGGCCTGTGGGCCACCGAGAGCGCCGACGGCACGGTCAGCGGCGACGGCATGGCCGACGAACTCGCCCGCGCCGACCTGGAGCGCATGCGCCGCTCCGGCATCGGCGCGCTGTCCGCCGAGCGCGGCCTCGCCCTGTTCGACACCGCCGCGGCCTCCGGCGAGTCCCTGCTGCTGCCGCTCGCCCTGGACCTGGCCGCGCTGCGCGCCGCCGACGACGTACCCGCCCAGTTCGGCGCACTGGTCCGGCGCCGTGCCCGGGTCGCCGCCCGCACCGGCGCCCAGGGCACCGGGGACACGACGGCCCGGCTCGCCGCGCTGGACGACAAGGAGCGGCGCCGCACCCTGCTGGAGCTGGTCCGCAACCAGGTGGCGGCCATCCTCGGGCACCGGTCGGCCGCCGAGGTCGGCCCGGACCGGGCGTTCAACGAACTCGGCTTCGACTCGCTGACCGCGCTGGAGCTGCGCAACCAGCTCACCGCCGCGACCGGGCTCCGGCTGACGCCCACCCTGGTCTTCGACCACCCGAGCGCGAGCGCCGTCGCCGACCATCTCGACACGCTGCTCGCCGGTTCCACCGCGGCGGCCGTGGCGCCTACGGCGGTCGCCTCGGCGGACGCCGACGACCCGATCGCCATCGTCGGCATGGCCTGCCGCTACCCGGGCGGTGCCAACTCGCCCGAGGACCTGTGGCGCCTGGTCACCGACGGGATCGACGCCATCACCGAGTTCCCCGACAACCGCGGCTGGGACCTGGCGGGCCTCTACGACCCCGAGCCCGGCACCCCCGGCAAGGTGTACGTCCGGCACGGCGGCTTCCTGCACGACGCCGACGGCTTCGACGCGTCCTTCTTCGGCATCGCCCCGAACGACGCCCTGACCACCGACCCGCAGCACCGGCTGCTGCTGGAGGTCGCCTGGGAGGCGCTGGAGCGCGCGGCGATCGACCCGGCCGGCCTCAAGGGCACGCCGACCGGCGTGTTCGCCGGGATCATGTACCACGACTACGCGGGCAACAGCGCCGCCGGATCGCTGGGCTCGGGCCGGGTGTCGTACACCTTCGGCCTGGAGGGCCCCTCGGTGACCGTCGACACCGCCTGCTCCTCCTCGCTGGTCGCGCTGCACCTGGCCGCCCAGGCGCTCAGGTCGGGCGAGTGCCCGCTGGCGCTGGTCGGCGGGGTGACCGTGATGGCGTCGACCGAGACGTTCGTGGAGTTCTCCCGGCAGCGCGGGCTGTCCCCGGACGGCCGCTGCAAGTCGTTCTCCGACGCCGCCGACGGCGCCGCCTGGTCCGAGGGTGTCGGCGTCCTCGTCGTCGAACGGCTCTCCGACGCCCGCCGCAACGGACACCAGGTGCTCGCCGTGATCCGCGGCTCGGCCGTCAACCAGGACGGCGCGAGCAACGGGCTGATGGCCCCCAACGGCCCCTCCCAGGAACGCGTCATCCGCCAGGCCCTCGCCAACGCGGGCCTGGGCACCGCCGACGTCGACACCGTCGAGGCGCACGGCACCGGCACCGCGCTCGGCGACCCGATCGAGGCGCAGGCCCTGCTGGCCACCTACGGCCAGGACCGGGACGCCGAACAGCCGCTGTGGCTCGGCTCCGTCAAGTCCAACATCGGGCACACCCAGGCCGCCGCCGGTGTCGCCGGTGTGATCAAGATGGTGCACGCCATCCGGGCCGGGGTGCTGCCCAAGTCCCTGCACCTGGACGAGCCGTCGACCAAGGTGGACTGGACGGCGGGCGCGGTCGCCCTCCTCGACGAGAGCCGCCCGTGGCCCGAGACCGGCCGTCCCCGCCGCGCCGGCGTCTCCTCCTTCGGCATCAGCGGCACCAACGCCCACGTCATCCTGGAGGCCCCCGGCACCGACGGCGCCTCCGCCGAGCCGGAGGCCGAGCCCACCGAGCCCGCTGTGGCCACCCCCGGCCGGCCCGTCCCGTGGATCCTCAACGCCCGTGACCCCGAAGGCCTGCGCGACCAGGCCCGGCGGCTGCTCGCCCACCTCGACGGACCGGCCGCCACCGGTCCCGCCGTCCCCGCCGACGTCGCATACTCGCTGGCGACCGGACGCACCCCGATGGAGCACCGGGCCGCGCTGACCGTCACCGGCCTCGACGAGGCCCGGCGGGAGCTGGCCGCGCTGGCCGGCGGAACGCCCGGGGCGGTACCGGCCCGGCGGGCGGAGGCCGGCCCGGTGACCGCGTTCCTGTTCTCCGGGCAGGGTGCCCAGCGCCCCGGCATGGGCCGCGAACTGCACGCCGCCTTCCCGGTGTTCGCCGAGGCCTTCGACGCGGCCCTCGCCGAACTGGACCGGCACCTGGACCGCCCGCTGCGCGAGGTCGTCTGGGGCGAGGACGCCGAGCTGCTCAGCCGCACCGGCTACACCCAGACCGCCCTGTTCGCCTACGAGACCGCGCTGTTCCGGCTGCTGGAGTCGTGGGGCGTACGACCCGACTTCCTGGCCGGGCACTCCATCGGCGAACTCGTCGCCGCGCACGTCTCCGGCGCGCTGTCCCTGGCGGACGCGGCCCGGCTGGTCGCCGCCCGCGGCCGGCTGATGCAGGCGCTGCCCGCGGGCGGCGCGATGACCGCCGTCCAGGCCACCGAGGAGGAAGTGCTGCCGCTGCTGACCGCCGAGGTGAGCATCGGCGCCCTCAACGGCCCGCGCTCGGTGGTGCTCTCCGGCGCCGAGGACGCCGTACAGGCGATCGCCGAACACTTCGCCGGGCAGGGCCGCAAGACCTCCCGGCTGCGGGTCTCCCATGCCTTCCACTCGCCGCTGATGGAGCCGATGCTCGCCGAGTTCGCCGAGGTCGCGGCCAACCTGACCGCCGCCGCGCCGCACACCCCGGTCGTCTCCAACGTCACCGGCCGCCTGCTGACCGCCGAGGAGATCGCCGACCCCGGCTACTGGGTGCGGCACGTCCGCCAGGCCGTGCGGTTCGCCGACGGCATCCGCACCCTCGGCGAGGCCGGTGTCACCGCCTACGTCGAGGTGGGCCCGGACGCCGTCCTGTCCGGCCTCGGCCCGGCCTGCCTCGCCGACGCGGAACAGGCCGTCCAGGACGCCGAGTTCGTCGCGCTGGCCCGCCGCGACCGCGACGAGGAGCACACCCTGGTGGCCGGCCTCGCCCGCGCCCACACCGCGGGCGTCGACGTCGACTGGGAGGCGTTCTTCGCCGGGCGCGACGCCCGCCGCGTGGACCTGCCGACGTACGCCTTCCGCCACGAGCGGTTCTGGGCGCTGCCCGAGAGCGCGGGCGGCGACGCCGGCACGCTCGGCCTCGACGCCCTCGACCACCCCCTGCTGGGCGCCGTGGTGCCCGCCCCCGGACCGGGCGGCGGCGCCACGCTGACCGGCCGCCCGGCGCGCACCACGCAGCCCTGGCTGGCCGACCACGACCTGCTCGGCACGGTCACGCTGCCCGCCGCCGCCCTGGTGGAGGCCGCCCTGCGGGCCGGAGCCGAGTTCGGCTGCGACCGGCTGGCCGAACTCGCCCTGGACGCCCCGCTGGTGCTGCCCGAGGAAGGCGGTGTCCCGCTGCACGTGGTGGTCGGCGCCGCCGGCGAGGACGGCCGACGCCCGGTGACCGTGTACGCGCGGGGCGCCGAAGGCACCGAGGACGCCTGGATCCGGCACGCCGAGGGCGTCCTCGACCGCGCGGACGCGGCACCGTCGTACGACCTCACCGCCTGGCCGCCGGCCGGCGCCGAGCCGGTCGACGTCGACGACCTCTACGAGCGGCTGCTCGCCCGCGGCCACGGCTACGGCCCCGTCTTCCAGGGCCTCGTGTCGGCCTGGCGGCGCGGCGGCGAGATGTTCGCCGAGATCGCGCTGCCCGAGGAGAGCGAGACCGTCGCCGCCCGCTGCGCGCTGCACCCGGCCCTGCTGGACGCCGCCCTGCACCTCGGCCTGCTCGACGCCGGCGCCGACGGGCCGCTGACCGCCTCCGCCTGGTCCGACGTCCGGATCCACCGGACCGGCGCCACCGGCCTGCGGGTGCGGCTCACCGAGGACGAGACCGGCGCCTGGACCCTGGAGGCCGCAGACGAGGACGGCACACCGGTGCTGTCGGCGGGCGCGGTGCGCCGCCGGCCGGTGACCTCCGCCGAACTGCGCGGCGGCGCCCCGGCCGGCGCCCTGTACCGGCTCGCCTGGGAACAGACGGCCGGGGGCACGCCCGTGGCACCGGACGCCGTCGAGGTGTTCGAGACACCCGGGGACTTCGAGACACCCGAGGGCGAGGACGCGGCGGCCGCCGTGCTGGAGCGGATCGCCGGTCACCTCGGTGACGGGAACCGGCCGCCGCTCGCCGTCGTCACCCGCGGTGCCGTCGCCGTACGGCCCGACGCGGACGCCGATCCGCGGCAGGCCGCCGTCTGGGGGCTGGTGCGGGCCGCGCAGGGCGAACACCCGGGCCGGTTCCTGCTGGTGGACCTCGACGACACCGACGCCTCCCAGGAGAACCTGTACGCCGCGCTCGGCACCGGACAGACCGAACTCGCCGTCCGCGCGGGCACGGTGTTCGCCCCGCGCCTGACCCGGGTCACCGCGGTGGACGCCGCGCCCGCCCTGACCGGGGGCACGGTGCTGATCACGGGCGCCCCCGAGCCGACCGTCACCGTGATCGCCGAGCACCTCGCGGCGAAGTACGGGGTACGGACGCTGATCGCGGCCGGCGAGACACCGGAAGGCGACCGCGCCGCCCTCGCGGACCTCCTCGCGGGCATCCCCGCCGAGCACCCCCTCGTGGCCGCCGTGCACCTCGCCCCCGCCCCCGAAGCCGCCCTCGTCGACGGCACCGGCCCGGCCGAGTTCGAGGCGGCCCTGCGCGCGGGCACCGAGGGCGCGCGCATCGTCGACGAACTCACCCGGGACCGGGACCTCGCCGCGTTCCTGCTGCTGACCTCGACCGCCGGACTGATGCACGGCGCCGGACAGGCGGCCCCCGCCGCGAGCGCCACCCGCCTCGCCGCCCTGGCCCGTCACCGCCGCACCCTGGGCCTGCCCGGCACCGCGCTGGCCCTCGGCCCCTGGCAGGCCGGCCCGGAGAGCGACGAGCAGCGGGGGCTGCTGGCCTCCCTCGGCCTGCCCGCCCTCGACACCGACCGGGGCCTCGCCCTGCTCGACGAGGCACTGCGCGGCGGCGAGAGCGACCTCGCCGCGTTCGACCTCGACCGGGCCGTGCTGCGCGGCCCGTCCGCCGGCCGGCTGCCCGCCGTCCTCGCCGGGCTGGTGCGCGCACCGGGACAGCAGGGCCGGGGCGGCGCCGACGAAGCCAAGCAGCTGCGCCGCAAGCTCGCGGGACTGGACGCGGACGGCCGGGAGCGGGCGCTGGTGGAGGTGGTCCGCTCGCACGTCGCCGGACTCCTCGGGCACGCCGGCGCCGACGCCGTGGCCGCCGACCGCTCCTTCCAGGAACTCGGCTTCGACTCGCTGGCCGTCGTCGAACTGCGCGCCCGGCTCGGCGCGGCCACCGGACTGGCCCTGCCCGCCAGCCTCGCCTTCGACTTCCCGACCTCGCGCGCCGTCGCCGGCTACCTGGACTCCGTACTGGAACCCGACACCGACGACGGCAGCCGGGCCCTGACGGCCGCACTGGACCAGCTCGACGCGGCCCTCGCCGCAGTCGGCGCCGGCGCGGCGGACCCGGACGGCGTCACCGCACGGCTCGAAGCGGTGCTGCGCCGCTGGCAGGACTCGCGCGACACGCAACCCGACGCCCCCGAGCAGGACCTGGAAGGGGCTTCCGACGACGAACTGTTCGCGGCACTGGACCGGGAACTGGGGCTGTCCTGACATGCCTGCGTTCCGCCCCGACCGGCACGTACCACCGCCCGCTTCAGATTGGTTGACCTCAGATGCCTGACCAGGACAAGCTCCGCGACTACCTCAAGCGCGCGACGGCCGACCTCCAGAGCGCCAGGCGGCGGCTGCGCGAGGCCGAGGCGCGCGAGCACGAGCCGATCGCGATCGTCGGGATGAGCTGCCGCTATCCCGGCGGGGTCGACTCCCCCGAGGACCTGTGGAACCTGGTGGCCTCCGGCGGGGACGGCATCACCGGCTTCCCCCTCAACCGGGGCTGGGACGTGGACAACCTGTACGACCCCGAGCCCGGCACGCCCGGCAAGTCCTACGCGCGCGAAGGCGGCTTCCTGCACGAGGCGGACGCCTTCGACGCCGACTTCTTCAAGATCAGCCCGAAGGAGGCGCGGGAGACCGACCCGCAGCAGCGGCTGCTCCTGGAGACCTCCTGGGAGGCCCTGGAACGCGCCTCGATCGACCCGCTGTCCCTCAAGGGCAGCCGGACCGGCGTCTTCGCCGGAGTCGTCTACCACGACTACCCCTCCGACGGCGGCACCGGCGGCCTGGGCAGCGTCGCCTCCGGCCGCATCTCCTACAACCTCGGCCTGGAGGGCCCGGCGGTCACCGTCGACACCGCCTGCTCCTCCTCGCTGGTCGCACTGCACTGGGCGGTCAAGGCGCTGCGCGCCGGGGAGTGCACCCTCGCGCTGGCCGGCGGGGTCACCGTGATGGCCACGCCCACCTCGTTCGTCGGCTTCAGCCAGGAACGCGGTCTGGCCCCCGACGGCCGCTGCAAGTCCTTCGCCGCCGCCGCCGACGGCACCGGCTGGGGCGAGGGCGTCGGCATGCTCGTCCTGGAGCGGCTCGCCGACGCCCGCGCCAAGGGTCACCCCGTGCTCGCCGTCGTACGCGGCTCCGGGATCAACCAGGACGGCGCCTCCAACGGCCTGACCGCCCCCAACGGGCCCGCCCAGCAGCGGCTGATCCGGCAGACCCTGGCCGGCGCCCAGCTCACCGCCGACCAGGTCGACGCCGTCGAGGCGCACGGCACGGGCACCACGCTCGGCGACCCGATCGAGGCCCAGGCGCTGCTCGCCACCTACGGGCAGGGGCGCCCCGCCGACCAGCCGCTGTGGCTGGGCTCCATCAAGTCCAACATCGGGCACGCGCAGGCCGCGGCGGGCGTCGGCGGCGTCATCAAGATGGTCGAGGCGATCCGGCACGGCCTGCTCCCCAAGACCCTGCACGTCGACGAGCCCAGCACCGAGGTCGACTGGTCGGCGGGCAACATCGCCCTGCTCACCGAGGCCGTGCCCTGGCCCGACCGCGGACACCCCCGCCGCGCCGCCGTCTCCGCGTTCGGCCTGAGCGGCACCAACGCCCACGTCATCATCGAGCAGGCCCCGGAACCGGAGACCGCCGCCGAGGACCAGGCCACCCCGGCCCCGGCCGCCGCCGTCGTACCGCTGCCGCTGTCCGCCAAGTCCCCCGACGCCCTGCGCGCCCAGGCCGCCACGCTGCTCGCCCACCTCACCGAGCACCCCGCGTCCGTCACCGACCTCGCCCTGTCCCTCGCCACCACCCGCGCCGCCCTCGAACACCGGGCGGTGCTCCTCGCCGCCGGCACCGAGGAACTGACCCGGGAACTGACCGCGCTCGCCGGCGGGGACATCCCGGACTCGGTGGCGCACGGGGTCGCCGAACCCGACGTACAGGTCGCGTTCCTGTTCTCCGGGCAGGGCGCCCAGCGCCTGGGCATGGGACGTGAACTGCACACCGCGTTCCCGGTGTTCGCGGCCGCCCTGGACGAGGCGGTGGCCGCGCTCGACGCACACCTCGACACCCCGCTGAAGGACGTCATGTGGGGTACGGACGAGGAGCTGCTCAACAGCACCGCGTACACCCAGCCCGCCCTGTTCGCCGTCGAGACCGCCCTGTACCGGCTGGTGGAGTCCTGGGGCATCCGCCCCGACTTCCTGGCCGGGCACTCCATCGGCGAGCTCACCGCCGCCCACGTCTCCGGCGTCCTCGACCTCGCCGACGCGGCCCGGCTGGTCACCGCCCGCGGGCGGCTGATGCAGGCCCTGCCGGCGGGCGGCACGATGGCCGCGGTCCAGGCCACCGAGGACGAGGTCCGCCCCCACCTCACCGACGACACCGGCATCGCCGCCGTCAACGGACCGTCCTCCGTCGTCGTCTCCGGCGCCCGCGACACCGTCCTCGCGATCGCCGCCCACTTCAAGGAGCAGGGCCGCAAGACCCGCGAACTGCGCGTCTCGCACGCCTTCCACTCCCCGCTGATGGAGCCGATGCTGGACGGCTTCCGGGCCGTCGCCGCGAGCGTCACCTGGCACGAGGCCCGTATCCCGGTCGTCTCCAACCTCACCGGCCGGGCCGCCGGACCCGGCGAACTCCAGGACCCCGACTACTGGGTGCGGCACGTCCGCGAGGCCGTCCGCTTCTCCGACGCGCTGCGCACCCTGGACGCCGCCGGCGTCCGCGTCCTCCTCGAACTCGGCCCCGACGCCGCGCTCACCCCGATGGCGGGCGACTCGCTGTCGCCGGGCGCCGTCGTCGCCCCGGTGCTGCGCCGCGACCGCGACGAGGAGCGCACCCTGCTCGACGCCGTCGGCCGGGCCTTCGCGCGCGGCGGCCGGACCGACTGGGCGGCGTTCTTCGCCGGGCGCGGCGGCCGGCGCGTGGACCTGCCGACCTACCCCTTCCAGCACCGCACCTTCTGGGCCGACGCCGCCCCCGCCACCCCCGGCATGGCCGCCGCCCCCGGCACGGTCGACGGCGCAGCCGACACCGCCTTCTGGAACGCCGTCGAACAGGCCGACGCCGCCACCCTCGCCGGCCGGCTGGAGATCGAGGAGGGCCCGCTCGCCGAGGTGCTGCCCGCGCTCGCCCGCTGGCGGCGCGTCCACCACGACCTGCACACCCTGGACTCCTGGCGCTACCGGATCGTCTTCCAGCCCTCCCCCGAGGCGGCGTCCGCCGAACCGGCGCTGTCGGGGACCTGGCTGGTCGTCGTACCGGAGCAGTCGGCCGCCGACCCGCGGGTGACGGCCGTGGTCGCCGGGCTCGCCGCGCACGGCGCCACCCCGGACGTCCTGGAGACCGACGGCGAGGACCGCGCGACCCTCGCCGCCACCCTGCGCGAGCACACCGCGGCGGGCGTGCTGTCCCTGCTCGCCCTGGACGAACGCCCGCACCCCGCGCACCCCGTCCTCAGCCGCGGCCTCGCCGCCACCGTCACCCTGGTCCAGGCCCTCGGCGACGCCGAGGTCACCGCGCCGCTGTGGCTGATCACCTCCCAGGCCGCCGCCGTGGCCGGCGCCCACGAGGTCACCGCCGTGTCCCAGACCCCGCTGTGGGGACTGGCCGGCGCGCTCGCCCTGGACCTGCCTGGCACCTACGGCGGCATCGCCGACCTGCCCGCCGAACTCGACGACCGCGGCGCCCGTCGGCTCGCCGCCTGGCTCACCGGCGCCACCGGCGAGGACGCCGTCGCCCTGCGCCCCCAGGGCATGTTCGTACGACGCCTGGTGCGCGCCCCGATCGGCACCACCGCCCCCCGCCGCAGCTGGCGGCCGCACGGCACCGTCCTCATCACCGGCGGCACCGGCGGCCTCGGCGCGCACGTCGCCCGGACCCTCGCCGCCGAGGGCGCCGAACACCTGCTGCTCACCAGCCGCCGCGGCCGGGCCGCCGCCGGCACCGACGAACTCACCGCCGAACTCCAGGCACTCGGCGCCAAGGTCACCGTCGAGGCCTGCGACGTCACCGACCGCGCCGCCCTCGCCCGGGTCCTGGACTCCGTACCGGAGGAACTGCCGCTGACCGCGGTCGTGCACGCGGCCGGCGCCATGCAGCGCATCGCACCCCTGGCCGACCTGCCGCTGCCGGAGTTCGCCGAGGTCGCCGACGCCAAGGTCACCGGCGCACTGCACCTCGACGACCTGCTCGGCGACCGGCCGCTGGACGCCTTCGTGCTGTTCTCCTCCGGCGCCGCCGTGTGGGGCAGCGCCGGACAGGGCGCCTACGCCGCCGCCAACGCCCACCTCGACGGGCTCGCCCACCGCCGCCGCGCCCAGGGCCGCACCGTCACCTCCGTCGCGTGGAGCTCCTGGGAGGGCGGCATGGTCGACGCCGAACTCGCCGCCATGATGCGGCGCATCGGCGCCCCCGCCATGCGGCCGTCCATCGCGGTCGGCGCGCTCCGCCAGGTCGTCGAGCACGAGGAGAGCCACCTGGTGGTCGCCGAGTTCGACTGGGAGCGCTTCGTCCCCACCTACACCCTCGCCCGGCCCCGCCCGCTGCTCGACGCCCTGCCCGAGGTCCGGGACATCCTCACCGGCGCCTCGGCCGCGCCCGCCGCGGCGAGCGGCACCGGCCTCGTCGCCGAGCTGGCCGGCAAGCCGGAGGCGGAACAGACCCGGGCCCTGCTGGACCTGGTCCGCGGCAAGGTCGCCGGCCTGCTCGGCTACGACTCCCCGGCCGACCTCGAACCCACCCGGCCCTTCGAGGACCTGGGCTTCGACTCCGTCGCCGCGGTCGAGCTGCGCAGCCGGCTCAGCGAGGCCACCGGTGTCAGCCTGCCCAGCACCATGGTGTTCGACTACGCCACCCCGGCCGCCCTGGCCGGCTTCCTGCGCACCGAGCTGTTCCCGGACGGCTCCGGCGGCACGGACGTACTCGCCGAACTGGACCGCTTCGAGCAGCTCGCGGCCTCCCTCGACCCGGAGGAGATCCGCGGCAGCCACCTCACCTCCCGGCTCCAGGCCCTGGTCGGCAGGCTCACCGACCTCCAGGGCGGCGGCGAGAACGTCCGCGGGCAGCTCGAATCCGCCTCCGCGGACGACGTGTTCGCCTTCATCGACCAAGAACTCGGCCTGGCCTGACCGAGCACAACTGACGACCCATTCACCAAAGGACGCGGCAAAGGACTCGGTGGGACCCGACATGGCAAACGACGAGAAGATCCTCGACTACCTGAAGAAGGTCACGGCCGACCTGCACCAGACCCGCCAGCGGCTGCAGGACGCCGAGGCCCAGGCCCGGGAACCGATCGCGATCGTGGCCATGAGCTGCCGCTACCCGGGCGGCATCACCACGCCCGAGGAGCTGTGGGAGCTGGTCGCCGAGGGCCGCGACGCGGTCACCGGCATGCCCACCGACCGCGGCTGGGACCTCGAGGCCCTCATGGACCCCGACCCCGACGCCCCCGGTTCCAGCTACGTCCACGAGGGCGGATTCCTTCAGAACGCCGGCCAGTTCGACCCCGGCTTCTTCGGCATCAGCCCCATGGAGGCCGAGGGCACCGACCCGCAGCAGCGGCTCGTCCTGGAGGTGTCCTGGGAGGCGTTCGAACGCGCCGGCATCGACCCGGAGACCCTGCGCGGCGGCCGGGTCGGCGTCTACATGGGTTCCGGCATCCAGGACTACGGCGACAACGAGGAAGGCGTCCCCGAGGCCGTCCAGGCCTACATGGCGACCTCCCGCGCCTCCTCGGTGATCTCCGGCCGCGTCTCCTACGTCCTCGGCTTCGAGGGCCCCTCCCTCACCGTCGACACCGCCTGCTCCTCCTCGCTGGTCTCCCTCCACCTCGCCGCGCAGGCACTGCGCAACCACGAGTGCGGACTCGCCCTGGCCGGCGGTGTGATGATCATGTCGACGGCGTCGCCGTTCGTCGCGTTCAGCAAGCAGAAGGGCCTCTCGCCCGACGGCCGCTGCAAGGCGTTCTCCGACTCCGCCGACGGCACCGGCTGGGCCGAGGGCGCCGCCGTCGTCCTGCTGGAACGGCTCTCCGACGCCCGCCGCAACGGCCACCAGGTCCTCGCCGTCATCCGCGGCTCCGCCCTGAACTCCGACGGCGCCTCCAACGGCCTCACCGCGCCCAGCGGCCCCGCCCAGCAGCGGGTCATCCGGCAGGCACTGGCCAACGCCCAGATCCCCGGCTCCCACGTCGACCTGGTCGAGGCGCACGGCACCGGCACCACCCTCGGCGACCCCATCGAGGCACAGGCCCTGCTCGCCACCTACGGCCAGGACCACACCGCCGAACGGCCGCTGCGCCTGGGCTCCTTCAAGTCCAACATCGGGCACGCCCAGGCCGCGGCCGGCGTGGGCGGCGTCATCAAGACCGTGATGGCCATGCGCAACGGCCTGATGCCGCGCACCCTGCACGTCAGCCGGCCCTCCAGCCACGTCGACTGGAACGCCGGCCACGTCGAACTCCTCACCGAGCCCGTGTCCTGGGAGCGCGCCGAGGACCACCCGCGCACCGCGGCCGTCTCCGCCTTCGGCCTCAGCGGCACCAACGCCCACCTCATCCTCGAAGAGGCCCCCGCGGTCGCCGCGGAGTCCGCCGACACCGCCACCGACGCCGACGCGCCCGCCGAGCCCGTGCCGCCCGCCGTCGCTTCGCCGGTGCTGCCGCACCTGGTCTCCGCGCGCGGCGGCCAGGCACTCAAGGGCCAGGCGGCCAAGCTGGCCGCGTTCGTCCGCGAGCACCCCGACGCCGGCCTGCCCGACCTCGGCCACTCCCTGCTGACCCGGCGCACCCCCTTCGACCAGCGGGCCGTCGTCCTCGCCGGCGACCGCGAGGGCCTGCTGTCCGGCCTGGACGCGCTCGCCGCCGGCGACAAGGCGGCCCACGTGGTCCGCGGCACCGCCGTCGGCAACCCCCGTATCGCCTTCGTCTTCCCCGGCCAGGGCTCCCAGTGGGCCGGCATGGCCATCGAACTCCTCGAATCCCACCCGGCGTTCGCCGAGAAGCTGCGCGCCTGCGGCGAGGCCCTCGCCGAGTTCGTCGACTGGGACCTCTTCGACGTCCTGTACGAGCGGGACGGCGCCCCCACCTTCGCCGAGGTCGACGTCGTCCAGCCGGTGCTGTGGGCGGTGATGGTCTCCCTGGCCGAGCTGTGGCGCTCCTTCGGCGTCGAACCCGACGCCGTCGTCGGCCACTCCCAGGGCGAGATCGCCGCGGCCACCGCCGCCGGCGCCCTCACCCTCCAGGACGGCGCCCGCGTCGTCGCCCTGCGCGCCCAGATCATCCGCGACGGACTGGCCGGGCTCGGCGGCATGATGTCCGTACGGCTGCCCGTCGCCGAGGCGGAGGAACTGCTGCCCCGCTTCGACGGCCGGCTCCAGCTGGCCGTCATCAACAGCCCCACCTCCGTGGTCGTCTGCGGCGCCTTCGACGCCCTCGACGAGCTGTACGACGAGCTCACCGCCCGCGACGTCCAGGCCCGCAAGATCCCCGTGGACTACGCCTCGCACTCGGTGTTCGTCGAGGAGATCCGCGACCGGGTGATCCCCGCCCTCGCCGACGTCACCCCGCGCTCCGCGCCCATCGGCTTCTACTCCACCGTCGAAGGCGCCCCCGTCGACACCTCCGGCCTGGACGCCGGCTACTGGTACCGCAACCTGCGCCAGACCGTCCGCTTCGAGGAGACCACCCGCGCCCTCCTCGACGACGGCTTCACCCTGTTCGTCGAGGCCAGCCCGCACCCCGGGCTGCTCGTCGGACTCGCCGAGACCGTCACCTCCACCGGCGCCGGAGCCGCGGGCGTCGGCTCCCTGCGCCGCGGCGAGGGCGGCCTGGACCGCTTCGTCACCTCCCTCGCGGAGGCCCACGTGGCCGGCGCCCCGGTCGACTGGGCGCAGTTCTTCGGCGGCCCCACCACCCCGGTCGACCTGCCCACGTACGCCTTCCAGCGCGAGCACTACTGGGCCGAGGCACCCGCCGTCCGCGGCGACGTCGCCGCCGCCGGCCTGGAGCCCGCCGACCACCCGCTGCTCGGCGCGGTCGTCACCGTCCCCGACGGCGACGGCTTCACCCTCACCGGCCGGCTCGCCCTGGCCACCCACGGCTGGCTCGGCGACCACCGCGTCGGCGACAGCGCCTTCTTCCCTGGCACCGGCTTCGTCGAACTCGCCGTCCGCGCCGGCGACCAGGCCGGCTGCACCACCCTCGACGAACTCACCCTCGAAGCACCGCTGATCCTGCCCGAGCGCGGCGGCGTCGCCCTGCGCGTCACCGTCGACGCCCCCGACCCGGCGGGCCGGCGCACGGTCACCGTCCACTCCCGCGCCGAGGACGCCTCCGGCGCCTGGACCCGGCACGCCGTCGGCACCCTCAGCCGCGCCGCCGCCGAGCCGCGCCCCTTCGACACCGCCCAGTGGCCCCCGGCCGGCGCCGAACCCGTCGACCTGGCGGACTTCTACGCCGCCGTCGCCGCCGAGGGCCTCGGCTACGGCCCCGTCTTCCAGGGCCTGAAGGCCGCCTGGCGCACCGGCGACGACCTCTACGCCGAGGCCCAGCTGCCCGAGGGCGTCGACGGCTCCGCCTACGGCCTGCACCCCGCCCTCCTGGACGCCGCCCTGCACACCGTCGCCCTCACCGGCGTCACCGGCGACCAGGCCGCCCTGCCGTTCGTCTGGACCGGCGTCTCGCTCGCCGCCGAGGGCGCCACCGCCGTCCGCGTCCGGGTCCGCGCCCTGGGCGAGGGCGAGGTCTCGGTCGACCTGGCCGACGCCGCGGGCGCCCCCGTGGCCGCCGTCGACTCCCTCGTACTGCGCCCCCTGACCGGCGAACAGACCGACACCGCCCGCTCCCTCGCCCGCGACGCCCTCTTCCGCGTCGACTGGCAGCCCGTGCCGCCCGCCGGCGCCGACGCCCTCACCGTCGGCACCTGGGACGCCCTCGGGGACACCGTCCCCGAGGTGGTCGTGCACCGCCCCGCCCCCGGCACCTCGGCCGAGGACGCCCGCACCGCCGTCCACCACGCCCTGGACGTCGTACGGGAATGGCTGGCCGAGGAGCGGTACACGGCCGCCACCCTGGTCGTGAGCACCACCGGCGCGGTCGCCGCCGGCCCCGGCGACGACGTCACCGACCTCGCCGGTGCGTCCGTCTGGGGCCTGGTGCGGTCCGCGCAGTCCGAGAACCCGGGCCGGATCGTCCTGCTGGACACGGATACGGCGGACACGACGGACACCGACGTCACCGCGGCCGTCGCCACCGGCGAGTCCCAGCTCGCCCTGCGCGACGGCGCCCTCCTCGCCCCGCGGCTGGTCCGCGCCCCCGAACCCGAGGGCGAGGCACCCGAGTTCACCCCCGACGGCACCGTGCTGCTCGTCGGCGGCACCGGAGTCCTGGGCCGCGTCTTCGCCCGCCACCTGGTCACCGAGCTCGGCGTACGCCACCTGCTGCTGACCAGCCGCCGCGGCACCGCCGCCGAGGGTGCCGCCGAACTCATCGCAGAGATAAGCGAGTTGGGAGCGGAGGTGGAGATCGCCGCCTGCGACGCCGCCGACCGCGACGCCCTGGCCGCCCTCCTCGACGGCATCCCCGCCGCACACCCCCTCAACGGCGTCATCCACCTCGCCGGCGTCCTCGACGACGGCATCCTCGCCTCCCTCACCCCCGAGCGCCTCGACGCCGTCCTGCGTCCCAAGATGGACGCGGCGGCCCACCTGCACGACCTCACCCGCGACCGGGAGCTCGCCGCGTTCGTGCTGTTCTCCTCCGTCGCCGGCACCTTCGGCAACCCCGGGCAGGCCAACTACGCCGCCGCCAACGCCTACCTCGACGCCCTCGCCGCCCACCGCCGCGCCACCGGCCTGCCCGCCCAGTCCCTAGCCTGGGGCTTCTGGGGCGAGGCCAGCGGCATGACCGGCGCCCTCACCGACGCCGAGCGCACCCGGATCGCCGCACAGGGCGGCGTCCTGCCCATCGCCAACGACGAGGGCGTGCTCCTCTTCGACGCCGCCCGCCGGTCCGGCGACGCCACGCTCGTCCCCGTCAAGCTCAACCTCGCCGCCATCCGCGCCCAGGGCGCCGGCGCCCGCGAGGTCTTCCGCGCCCTCGCCCCGGTCACCGCCCGCCGCAAGGCCGGCGGCAAGGTCGCCGCGGGCGGACTCCAGCAGCGGCTGGCCGCTCTCGGCGAGGCCGACCGGGAGAGCGCCGTCCTGGAGATCGTGCTCCAGCAGATCGCGGACGTCCTCGGCTTTGGCTCCACCCAGTCCATCGAACCCGAACGCGCCTTCAAGGAGCTGGGCTTCGACTCGCTGCGGGCCGTGGAGTTCCGCAACGGCCTCGCCGAGGCCACCGGCCTGCGTCTGCCCGCCACCATCGTCTTCGACTACCCCAACCCGCTCGGCCTGGCCCGCCACCTCCTCGCCGAGGTCGGCGGCGCCCCCGCCCCGGCCACCCCGGCCGCCGTCGCGCCCACCACCCCGGGCACCGACGACCCGATCGTCATCGTCGGCATGGCCTGCCGCTACCCCGGCGGCATCTCCTCCCCGGAGGACCTGTGGCAGGCGGTGGCGAACGAGGTCGACGCCATCTCCGCGTTCCCCACCGACCGCGGCTGGGACATCGCCCGCATCCACGACCCCGAGGGCCTGCGCCCCGACACCAGCTACACCGACCAGGGCGGATTCCTCTACGACGCCGGCGACTTCGACCCCGGCTTCTTCGGCATCAGCCCCAACGAGTCACTCCTCATGGACCCGCAGCAGCGGCTGCTGCTGGAGGCGTCCTGGGAGGCCTTCGAGGACGCCGGGATCGACCCGCGCACCCTCAAGGGCAGCCGGACCGGCGTCTACGCCGGGATGATGTACCACGACTACGCGCACAACGCGTCCACCGGCGGCATCGCCTCCGGCCGCATCTCCTACGTCCTCGGCGTCGAGGGCCCCTCGATGACCGTGGACACGGCCTGCTCCTCCTCCCTGGTCTCCCTCCACCTCGCCGCCCAGGCCCTGCGCTCCGGCGAGTGCACCCTCGCCCTGGTCGGCGGCGTCACCGTCATGTCCGACCCGGAGATCTTCGTCGAGTTCAGCCGCCAGCGCGGCATGGCCCGCGACGGCCGCTGCAAGTCCTTCGCGGGCGCGGCCGACGGCGCCGCCTGGTCGGAGGGCGTGGGCGTCCTGGTGGTGGAGCGCCTGTCGGACGCCCGCAGCGCCGGTCACCGCGTGCTCGCCGTGGTCAAGGGCACCGCCGTCAACCAGGACGGCGCGTCCAACGGCCTGACCGCCCCCAACGGCCCCTCCCAGCAGCGCGTCATCCACAGCGCCCTCGCCTCCGCCGGCCTCACCACGGCCGACGTCGACGCCCTGGAAGCACACGGCACGGGCACCACACTGGGCGACCCGATCGAGGCCCAGGCCGTCCTGGCGACATACGGCCAGGACCGCGACGACGACAAGCCGCTCTGGCTCGGCTCCCTCAAGTCCAACATCGGCCACGCACAGGCCGCCGCCGGTGTCGCCGGCGTCATCAAGATGGTGCAGGCCCTGCGCAAGGGTGTCCTGCCCAAGACACTGCACGTGGACGAGCCCACCCCGCACGTCGACTGGGAGGCCGGCAACGTCAAGCTGCTGACCGAGGCGGTGGAGTGGCCCGCCGGAGAGCAGCCGCGCCGTGCCGGTGTGTCGTCCTTCGGCCTGAGCGGTACGAACGCCCACGTCATCCTGGAGGAGGCGCCTGCCGGGGAGCCGGCGGCGGCCGACGAGCGCGCCGAACTGCCGGTCGTCCCGGTGGTCGTCACCGCCCGCACCCCGCAGGCCCTCACCGAGCAGGCCGACCGCCTGCGCGCGCTGGTCGAGGCCGACGAGGAGCTGTCGCTGACGGACCTCGCCTTCTCGACGGTGACCAGTCGCACGCTGCACGAGCAGCGGGCCGTGGTGGTCGCGGAGTCGCGGGAGGAACTGCTGGCGGGGCTTTCGGCTCCTGCCGTCAGTGGCGGCCGGGTGGACGGCAGGACGGCGTTCCTGTTCACCGGGCAGGGCGCACAGCGCCTGGGGATGGGGCGTGAACTGCGCGCCGCGTTCCCGGTGTTCGCTCAAGCCCTGGACGAGGTGGCCTCCGCCGTGGACGCCTATCTTGAGCGGCCGTTGTACGAGGTGATCTGGGGTGAGGACGAGGAGTTGCTGAACAGCACCGCCTACACCCAGCCCGCCCTGTTCGCGGTGGAGACGGCGCTGTACCGGCTGGTGGAGTCGTGGGGGATCCGGCCGGACTACCTGGCCGGGCACTCCATCGGTGAGATCACCGCGGCCCATGTGTCGGGTGCGATCTCGCTGGAGGACGCGGCCCGGCTGGTCACCGCCCGCGGACGCCTGATGCAGGCGCTCCCGGCGGGCGGTGCGATGGCGGCGATCCAGGCGACGGAGGAGGAGATCCTCCCGGTGCTGTCCGACACGGTCGGCATCGCGGCGATCAACAGCCCCCAGTCCGTGGTCGTTTCAGGCGTCGAAGCTGACGTGGATGCGATCGTCGCCCAGTTCGCCGAGCAGGGCCGCAAGACCACCCGCCTCCGCGTCTCCCACGCCTTCCACTCCCCGCTCATGGACCCGGCCCTGTCGGAGTTCCACCTGGTCGCGGAGAGCATCACGGTCGACGCGCCCCGCATCCCGGTGGTCGCGGGCGTCCACGGCGAGGTGACCGACGACTGGGGCACGGCCGACTACTGGACCCGTCACCTGCGCGAGGCCGTGCGCTTCGCCGACACCGTCACCCACCTCAACGAACGCGGAGTGACCCGCTTCCTGGAACTGGGCCCCGACGCGATCCTGACCGCCCTCACCCGGGCCACACTCGACGACACCGTGGTCGAGGCGGCCGTACGCAAGAACCGCCCGGAACCGCGCACCCTCCTGACCGCCGTGGCCGGCCTGTTCACCGCGGGCGTCCAGGTCGACTGGTCGGCGTTCTACGAGGGCACCGGCGCCCGCCGGATCGACCTGCCCACCTACGCCTTCCAGCACCAGCGGTTCTGGATCCTGGACAACCAGGGCGCCGGCGACGCGGCCTCGTTCGGTCTGACCACACTCGACCACCCGCTGATCGGCGCGGTCATCTCCTCGCCGGAGACGGACGGGGTGGTGCTGACCGGGCGGCTGTCGGCCGCCGTGCAGCCGTGGCTGGCCGACCACCGGATCGGGGAGGCGGCCGTCTTCCCGGGCACCGGGTTCGCCGAGCTGGCGATCCGCGCCGGCGACGAGGTCGGCTGCCCGGTCGTGGAAGAACTGACGCTGGAGGCGCCGCTGGTGCTGCCGGAGCGCGGCGGTGTGGCCGTGCGCGTGTCGGTCGGGGCCCTCGACGAGACCGGGCGGCGCCCCGTGCTGTTCTTCTCGCGCGGCGACGAGGACGAGCCGTGGGTCCGGCACGCGACCGGCACGCTCGCCGAAGTCGCTGAGATCGCCCGGGAGTTCGACGCGGCGGTGTGGCCGCCGCAGGGTGCCGAGCCGATCGACCTGGACGGGTTCTACGACGAGGTGGCTCAGGCCGGGCTGGGGTACGGGCCGGTGTTCCGCGGGCTGCGTGCCGCCTGGCGCGCGGGTGACGACGTGTACGCCGAGGTGGCGCTGCCCGAGGGCGTCGACGCCGACGGGTTCGGCGTCCACCCGGCGCTGCTCGACGCCGCGCTGCACCCGGTGGCGCTGTCCGGTGTGACCGGTGGCAAGGCCGCGCTGCCCTTCGCCTGGTCCGGGGTGTCCCTGACCGCCGAGGGGGCCACGCGGCTGCGAGTCCGGGTCACCGCGCACGGCGAGGGTGCCGTGAGCGTGGACCTCGCGGACGGCTCCGGCGCGCCGGTCGCCTCGATCGGCTCGCTGGTCCTGCGCCCGCTGACCGCCGCCGACCAGGTCTCCGGCGCGTCCGCCGCCCGTGACGCGCTCTTCCGGGTGGACTGGACGGAGCTGACCGCCGACACGCCCGCCGACGTACCGACCGTGGGGACCTGGGCGGAGGTCACCGCCTCCGCCGAGGCCGCCGTACCGGACGCCGTCGTCTGGGACGCGGACACCTCCGCTGACACCTCCGCCGTACGGGAGTCCGTGGACGCGGCGCTGCGCACCGTCCAGGACTGGCTCGCGGACGCGCGCTTCGAGGGCGCCACCCTGGTCGTACGCACCCGGGGCGCGGTCGCCGTCGCCGACGGGGAACGGCCCGGCCTCGCCGGTGCGGCCGTGTGGGGCCTGATCCGGTCCGCGCAGTCGGAGAACCCGGGCCGGATCGTCCTGCTGGACGGGGACACGGCGGACACCGCCGTCGCCGTGGCCGTCGCCTCCGGGGAGCCGCAGCTCGCCGTGCGCGACGGCGCCCACCTGGTCCCGCGCCTGGCCCGCGCCACCACCGAAACAGAGGCCCCCGCACCGGAGTTCGCCCCCGACGGCACCGTCCTGATCACGGGCGGCACCGGTCTGCTGGGCCGGATCTTCGCCCGCCACCTGGTGACCCGGTACGGCGTACGACACCTGCTGCTCACCAGCCGGCGCGGCCCCGCGGCCGAGGGCGCCACCGAACTCGTACAGGAAATCAGTGAGTTGGGAGCCGAGGCTGAGATCGTCGCCTGCGACACCGGCGACCGCGCGGCCCTGGAGGCACTGCTGGCCGGCATCCCGGCCGCCCGGCCGCTGACCGGCGTCCTGCACCTGGCGGGTGTCATCGACGACGGCGTCCTCGCCTCCCTCACCCCCGAGCGGGTCGCGGCCGTGCTGCGCCCGAAGGCCGAGGCCGCCCTGCACCTGCACGAGCTGACGGCCGACCGCGACCTGGCGGCGTTCGTCCTGTTCTCCTCGGCGGCCGGTGTGCTCGGCAACCCCGGCCAGGCCAACTACGCCGCCGCCAACGCCTTCCTCGACGCCCTCGCCGCCCACCGCCGCGCCGCCGGCCTGCCCGCCCAGTCCCTGGCGTGGGGGCCGTGGGCCGGCGAGGACAGCACGGGCGGCATGGCGGGCGACCTGGCCGCCTCCGGCGCCGACCGGATCGGCCGCCTCGGCATCGAGGCGCTGTCCACGACGGCCGGCACCGAGGTCTTCGACGCCGCGCTCACCGAGGGCGAGGCCACCCTGGTCACCCTGCGGCTGAACCTCAGGGCGCTGCGGTCCGCCACGGACGTGCCGCCGCTGCTGCGCGGCCTCGCCCCGAGCCGGTCCCGGCGCCGCGCGGAGGCCGCCGCCGCCGACGCGACGGCGTTCCGCACCCGGATGGCCGCCCTGTCCGAGCAGGCCCGCACCGACGAACTGATCGACCTGGTACGGGCCCACGCCGCCGCCGTCCTCGGCCACTCCTCCACATCGGCCGTCGGCAAGACCCGCGAGTTCAACGAGCTGGGCTTCGACTCGCTGTCGGCCGTCGAGTTCCGCAACAGCCTCGCCGAGGCCACCGGGCTGCGCCTGCCGCCCACGCTGGTCTTCGACTACCCGAACCCGACGGCGGTCGCCGAGTACTTCGCCGAGGAGTTCCGCCCGGAGAGCGGGACGGACGGCGCGGACGGGCCGGGCGCGGAGGACGAGGCGAGGATCCGCCGGCTGCTGCAGACCGTCCCGCTGGCCCGGCTGCGCGAGCTGGGCGTCGTGGACACCCTGCTGCAACTCGCCGACGGGGACGGCGCCGAGAGCGCGCCGGGCACGGCCGTCGCCGACGAGGAAGCGATCGACGACCTGGACGCCGAGAGTCTCATCAGCATGGCGCTCGACGGTTTCGGGCTGGACGACACACAGGGAATGTGAGAGAAGCAGATGTCCAATTCAGACCAGAAGCTCCTCGACGCACTCCGGGCGTCCATGAAGGAAACCGCCCGCCTGCGCACCCAGAACCGGAACCTGACGGCCGCCGCCCGGGAGCCCATCGCCATCATCGGCATGGCCTGCCGCTACCCGGGTGGCGTGGACTCCCCCGAGGGGCTGTGGCGGCTGGTCGACGAAGGGCGCGACGCCGTCACGGAGTTCCCCGGCAACCGCGGCTGGGACACCGAGGGCCTGTACGACCCCGACGGCGAGCGCCCGAACACCACGTACGTCAACCAGGGCGGCTTCCTGCACGAGGCGGACCGCTTTGACCCGGCGCTGTTCTCCATCAGCCCCAACGAGGCGCTCATCATGGACCCCCAGCAGCGGCTGCTGCTGGAGGCGTCCTGGGAGGTCTTCGAGCGCGCGGGCATCGACCCGCACACGCTCAAGGGCAGCCGGACCGGCGTGTACTCCGGGATGATGTACCACGACTACCCGTACAACAACGCCACCGGTTCCATCGCCTCCGGCCGGGTCTCCTACGTCTTCGGGTTCGAGGGCCCGTCGGTCACCATCGACACCGCCTGCTCCTCCTCCCTCGTCGCCATCCACCTGGCCGCCCAGTCGCTGCGCTCCGGCGAGTCCACCCTCGCGCTCGCGGGCGGCGTGGCCGTGATGTCCTCGCCCGAGGTGTTCGTCGAGTTCAGCCGCCAGCGCGGGCTGTCCAAGGACGGCCGCTGCAAGTCCTTCGCCGCGGCCACCGACGGCACCGGCTGGTCGGAGGGCGTCGGCGTGCTGCTCCTGGAGCGGCTGTCCGACGCCCGCCGCAACGGCCACCGCGTGCTCGCCGTGGTCAAGGGCTCCGCCGTCAACCAGGACGGCGCCTCCAACGGCCTGACCGCGCCCAACGGCCCCTCCCAGCGCCGCGTCATCCGCGCCGCCCTGGAGAACGCCGGCCTCACCACCGCCGACGTCGACGCGGTCGAGGCCCACGGCACGGGCACCACCCTCGGCGACCCGATCGAGGCCCAGGCACTGCTCGCGACGTACGGGCAGGGCCGCGACGACGACAAGCCGCTGTGGCTGGGCTCCCTGAAGTCCAACATCGGCCACTCGCAGGCCGCCGCCGGTGTCGCCGGCGTCATCAAGATGGTGCAGGCGCTCCGCAACGGCGTCCTGCCCAAGACGCTGCACGTGGACGAGCCGACCCCGCACGTCGACTGGGAGGCCGGCAACGTCCGGCTCCTGACGGAGGCGGTGGAGTGGCCCTCCGGGGAGCGCCCGCGCCGGGCGGGTGTGTCGTCGTTCGGGCTGAGCGGTACGAACTCCCACGTCATCGTGGAGGAGGCGCCCGCCGAGGAACCCGCCGAGGAGGCCGCCACCGAGGGCACCGCGCCCGTGCCGTCACTGGTGCCGTGGGTGGTCTCCGGCCGTACCCCGAACGCCCTGCGGGCCCAGGCGGCGAGTCTGGCCGCGTACGCGGAGGGCCTGGACGACACGGCGATCGCCTCCGCCGGCCGGGGCCTGGCCGCCCGGCGGGCCCGCCTCGACCACCGGGCCGTCGTCGTCGGCGAGTCCCGCGCCGAGCTGCTGGCCGGCCTGTCCGCGCTGGCCGAGGGCGCGGCGGCACCGGACGTCGTCACGGGTTCCGTACGGGAGGGCAGGACGGCGTTCCTGTTCACCGGTCAGGGGGCCCAGCGGCTGGGGATGGGACGTGAACTGCACGCCGCCTTCCCGGTGTTCGCGTCCGCGCTGGACGAGGTGGCGGCGGCCGTGGACGCCCACTTGGACCGGCCGTTGTACGAGGTGATCTGGGGTGAGGACGAGGAGCTGCTGAACAGCACCTCGTACACCCAGCCGGCGCTGTTCGCCGTGGAGACGGCTCTGTACCGGCTGGTGGAGTCGTGGGGCATCCGCCCCGACTACCTGGCCGGGCACTCCATCGGTGAGATCACCGCGGCCCATGTCTCGGGCGCGATCTCGCTGGAGGACGCGGCCCGGCTGGTCACCGCCCGCGGACGTCTGATGCAGGCGCTCCCGGCGGGCGGCGCGATGGCCGCCATCCAGGCGACCGAGGACGAAATCCTCCCTCTCGTCTCCGAGACCGTCGGCATCGCGGCGATCAACAGCCCCACTTCCGTGGTGGTTTCCGGTGTCGAGGCGGATGTCGAGGCGATCGTCGCCCAGTTCGCCGAGCAGGGCCGCAAGACCACCCGCCTCCGCGTCTCCCACGCCTTCCACTCGCCCCTGATGGAACCGGCCCTCGCCGAGTTCCGCCGGGTCGCGGAGAGCATCACGGTCAACGCCCCGCGCATTCCCGTGGTCGCCGGTGTGCACGGCGAGATCAGCGACGACTGGGGCACCCCGGAGTACTGGACCCGCCACCTGCGCGAAGCCGTCCGCTTCGCCGACACCGTCACCCACCTCCAGGAGCGCGGCGTCGAAACCTTCCTGGAGCTCGGCCCGGACGCGATCCTCACCGCGCTAGGCGCACAGACGGCCGCCGACGCCGAGGGAGCCGTCTTCGTGCCGGCACTGCGGCGCAAGCGACCGGAGGCGCGGGAGATCATCGCCGCCGCCGGCCGGGTGCACGCGCAGGGCGTGGCGGTCGACTGGGCGGCCTACTTCGGTGCGGTCGGGGAACGCTGGGCCGACCTGCCCACCTACGCCTTCCAGCACGAGCGGTACTGGGTCGAGCCGGACGAGGCCAGCGGTGCCGGACCGGTCTCGGCGGGCCTGGAGTCCGTCGGGCACCCCCTGCTGGGTGCCGCCATCTCCTCCGCCGACTCCGGCGAGATCGTCCTGACCGGGCGGCTGTCCGTCGACTCCCAGCCCTGGCTGGCCGACCACGACGTCCTCGGCACCATCCTGTTCCCCGGCACCGGGTTCGTCGAACTCGCCGTCCGCGCGGGCGACCGGGCCGGCTGCGACCGGGTCGAGGAACTGACCCTGCACGCACCGCTCGTACTGCCCGAGCGCGGCGGGGTCGCCGTCCAGGTGTGGATCGGCGCCCCCGACGCCGCGGGCCGCCGTACGGTGACCGTGCACTCCCGTCCGGAGCACGCCGACGACGCCGACTGGATCCGGCACGCCGAGGGCGCCCTGGCCCCGCAGGCCGGCGCCCCGGCCGCCGACCTCACCGCGTGGCCGCCGCCCGGCGCCACCCCGACCACCGTCGAGGGCGCGTACGAGCTGCTGCGCGACCGCGGCTACCACTACGGCCCGGTCTTCCAGGGCCTGACGGCCGCCTGGTCCTCCGGCGACTCGCTGTACGCCGAGGTCTCCCTCCCCGAGCAGTCGCACGAAGCCGCCGCCGAGTTCGGCATCCACCCCGCCCTCCTCGACGCGGCCATGCACGTGGCACTGATCGACGACGGTTCGAGCACGGACGAGTCCACGGTCCTGCCCTTCTCCTGGAACGACGTCACCCTGCACGCCGCCGGCGCGGCCACGCTCCGGGTGGCCATCACACCGTCGGGCCCGAACACGGTGACCGTCACCGTGGCCGACGCCGGCGGCGCGCCCGTCCTGACGGTCGGCTCGCTGATCTCCCGCCCGGTCTCCCAGGAGCAACTGGACGGCGGACCGCAGCAGTCGCTGTACGAGATCGGGTGGCACCCCCTGCCCGGCACGGCCGACACCGAGGCCACCCACCGGCTGTGGGAGGAGGTCACCGGCGACGAACCGGTGACCGGCGCGGTCGTCTACCGCGTCCCGCGGACGGACGGCCCGCTCCCCGAGGCCGTACGCGCCGCCGCGAACCAGACCCTGACGGTCATTCAGCAATGGCTGGCCGAGGAGCGGTTCGCCGACTCCACCCTCGTCGTCGTCACCCAGGGCGGTGTGGCCGCGGAGCCCGGTGAGCGCGCGGACCTGGCGCAGGCACCGGTGTGGGGCCTGGTGCGCGCTGCGCAGGCCGAGAACCCCGGCCGCGTCCAGATCACCGACATCGCGGACGGCTTGGACGGCCTCGCCGCGGTCATCGCCTCCGGCGAGCCGGAGAGCGCGGTGCGCGAGGGCAAGGTCCGTATCCCGCGCCTGGTCCCGGTGACCGCGCCGGATGCCGAATCACCCTCCCTGGACCCCGAGGGCACCGTGCTGATCACCGGCGGTACGGGAGGCATCGGCGCCCACCTGGCCCGCCACCTGGTCACCGAGCACGGCGCACGGCACCTGTTGCTGACCAGCCGCCGCGGCCCCGCGGCCGAGGGAGCCGCCGAACTCGCCGCGGAACTGCGCGAGTCCGGCGCGGAGGTGACCGTCGCGGCGTGTGACGTCTCCGACCGCGACGCCCTCGCCGAGCTCCTGTCGGGCGTCCGCCTGACCGGCGTGGTCCACGCGGCCGGGGCCGGCGACAACGGCCTGATCCCCACCATGACCCCCGACCGCCTGGACGCCGTCCTCGCCCCGAAGGCGGACGCGGCCTGGCACCTGCACGAACTCACCGCCGACACCCCCCTCGCCCTGTTCGCCCTCATCTCCTCGGCGGGCGGCCTCACCCTCGCCGCCGGACAGGCCAACTACGCCGCCGCCAACACCTTCCTCGACGCCCTCGCCGCCCACCGGCACGCCGAGGACCGGCCCGCCCGGTCCCTCGCCTACGGCCTGTGGATGGGCACCGGCATGGGCCAGTACATCTCCGACACCGACGTCAAGCGGATGCGGCGCCAGGGCCTGCCGCCGCTCACGGCCGAGGAGGCCCTCGCCCTGTTCGACGCGGCCCTCACCTCCGGCCGCCCCGCCACCGTCCCGCTGCACATCGACCGCGCGGCGCTCAAGGCCCGTACGGACGAGGTCGCCGCCCTCCTGCGGCCCGCGACCGCGCAGCGCCGCACGGTCCGGCGGAGCGCGCAGGGCGCGGCGGCCGACAGCTCGGCCCTCGCCGCCCGGCTGGCGGGGCTCACCGCCGACGAGCGCGCCGACGCCCTGCTGGAGCTGGCCCGGGAGAACGTCGCCGCCGTTCTCGGGCACGCCTCGGCCGACGCCGTCGAGCCCGACCGGGCCTTCCAGGAGCTGGGCTTCGACTCCCTCAGCGCCGTCGAACTGCGCAACCAGCTCGCCGCCCGCACCGGCCTCAGGCTGCCCGCGACGCTCGTCTTCGACTACCCGAACGCCCGCGCCGTCGCCGACTACCTCGGCGAGAGCCTCGCCGGGACGACCGCCGCCGCGGCCGTCACCGGCCCGGTCCGCGGCACCTCGGACGACGACGACCCGATCGCGATCGTCGCCATGAGCTGCCGTCTGCCCGGCGGCGTCACCTCACCCGAGGACCTCTGGGACCTGCTCCTCGAGGGCCGGGACGCGGTGTCCGTGTTCCCGTCGGACCGCGGCTGGGACCCGGGCGTGTACGACCCCGAGCCGGGCACCCCCGGCAAGACGTACGCGAACGAGGGCGGATTCCTCTACGACGCCGGCGACTTCGACCCCGGCTTCTTCGGCATCGGCCCCAACGAGGCGCTCGTCATGGACCCGCAGCAGCGTCAGCTGCTCGAAGTGTCCTGGGAGGCCCTGGAACGGGCCGGGATCGACCCGCGCTCCCTCAAGGGCAGCCGGACCGGTGTCTTCGCGGGCGTGATGTACCACGACTACGGCCAGGGCACCGAGGCCGCCGCCACCACCGGCGGCAGCCTGATCTCCGGCCGTGTCTCGTACACCCTGGGCCTGGAAGGCCCGTCGATGACCGTGGACACGGCCTGCTCCTCCTCCCTGGTCTCCCTCCACCTCGCGATCCAGTCGCTCCGTTCGGGCGAGTCCACGCTCGCGCTGGTCGGCGGCGTCGCGGTGATGGCGAGCCCCGACATGTTCATCGAGTTCAGCCGCCAGCGTGGCCTGGCCGCCGACGGCCGCTGCAAGTCCTTCGCGGGCGCGGCGGACGGCGCCGCCTGGTCGGAGGGCGTGGGCGTCGTGGTGGTGGAGCGCCTGTCGGACGCCCGCCGCAACGGCCACCAGGTCCTCGCCCTCGTCAGGAGCTCCGCGGTCAACCAGGACGGTGCGAGCAACGGCCTGACCGCCCCCAACGGGCCCTCCCAGCAACGGGTCATCCAGAGCGCCCTCGCCGCCGCCGGCCTGACCACCGCCGACGTCGACGCGGTCGAGGCGCACGGCACCGGCACCAAGCTCGGCGACCCGATCGAGGCGCAGGCGGTGCTGGCGACGTACGGCCAGGACCGCGACGACGACAAGCCGCTGTGGCTCGGCTCCCTGAAGTCCAACATCGCCCACACCCAGGCCGCCGCCGGCGTCAGCGGCGTCATCAAGATGGTCCTCGCCCTGCGCAACGAGGTGCTGCCGAAGACGCTGCACGTGGACGAGCCGACCCCGCACGTCGACTGGGAGGAGGGCAACGTCCGGCTCCTGACGGAGGCGGTGGAGTGGCCCGGCGGGGACCGTCCGCGCCGCGCGGGTGTGTCGTCCTTCGGTCTGAGCGGTACGAACGCCCACGTCATCCTCGAAGAGGCGCCCGCCGTGGAACCGGTGGCGGCCGAGGAGCACGCCGAACTGCCCCTGGTCCCCGTGGCGGTGACGGCCCGTACGCCTCAGGCCCTCGCCGAGCAGGCCGCACGGCTGCGCGCGCTGGTGGAGGCCGACGAGGAGCTTTCCCTGACGGATCTCGCCTTCTCGACGGTGACCAGTCGCACACTGCACGAGCAGCGGGCCGTGGTGGTCGCGGAGTCGCGGGAGGAACTGCTGGCGGGGCTTTCGGCTCCTGCGGTCAGTGGCGGCCGGGTGGACGGCAGGACGGCGTTCCTGTTCACCGGTCAGGGCGCCCAGCGGCTGGGGATGGGGCGCGAACTGCACGCCGCCTTCCCGGTGTTCGCGACCGCGCTGGACGAGGTCGCCGCGGCCGTGAATGCCTACCTCGAACGGCCGTTGTACGAGGTGATCTGGGGCGAGGACGAGGAGCTGCTGAACAGCACCTCGTACACCCAGCCGGCGCTGTTCGCCGTCGAGACCGCTCTGTACCGGCTGGTGGAGTCGTGGGGCATCCGCCCGGACTACCTCGCCGGGCACTCCATCGGCGAGATCACCGCGGCTCACGTCTCGGGCGCGATCTCGCTGGAGGACGCGGCCCGTCTGGTCACCGCACGCGGACGTCTGATGCAGGCCCTCCCCGCAGGTGGCGCGATGGCCGCGATCCAGGCGACCGAGGACGAAATCCTCCCCCTCGTCTCCGAGACCGTCGGCATCGCGGCGATCAACAGTCCCCAGTCCGTGGTGGTTTCGGGTGTCGAGGCGGACGTGGAAGCGATCGTCGCCGAGTTCTCGGAGCGCGGCCGGAAGACCACCCGCCTCCGCGTCTCCCACGCCTTCCACTCCCCGCTCATGGACCCGGCCCTCGCCGAGTTCCACCTGGTCGCCGAGAACATCACCGTCGCTGCGCCGCGCATCCCCGTGGTCGCGGGCGTCCACGGCGAGGTGACCGACGGCTGGGGCACCCCCGACTACTGGACCCGTCACCTGCGCGAAGCCGTCCGTTTCGCCGACACCGTCACCCACCTCAACGCACGGGGAGTGACCCGCTTCCTGGAACTGGGCCCGGACGCCGTCCTGTCCGCGCTCACCCAGGCCACCGTCGACGACACCGTGGTCGAGGCGGCCGTACGCCGCAACCGCCCCGAGGCCCGCACCCTCCTGACCGCCGTCTCACGCCTGTTCACCGCGGGCGTCCGCGTGAACTGGACGGCGTTCTACGAGGGCACCGGAGCCCGCCGGGTCGACCTGCCCACCTACGCCTTCCAGCACCAGCGGTACTGGATGGAGGCCACGGCGGTCACCGACGTCGCCCACCACGGCCAGACCTCGGTCGGCCACCCGCTGCTCGGCGCCTCCGTCGCCCTGGCCGGTTCCGACGAGGTGGTCCTCACCGGGCGGCTGGCCGCGGCAACACACGGCTGGGTGGCGGACCACGACGTTCTGGGGACCGTGCTGCTGCCCGGCACCGGCTTCGTCGAACTCGCCCTGCGGGCGGGGGAGCAGGCCGGCTGCACCACCCTGGAGGAACTCACCCTCCAGGCGCCCCTGGTGCTGCCCGCGGACGGCGGCATCGCCCTCCAGGTCGCGCT
The DNA here is from genome assembly GCF_040644935.1 of Streptomyces sp. NPDC046915. NCBI lineage: Bacteria > Bacillati > Actinomycetota > Actinomycetes > Kitasatosporales > Streptomycetaceae > Streptomyces > Streptomyces sp. NPDC046915. Next base: position 113,032 of record NZ_JBEYXB010000025.1, read on the forward strand.
CGGCGCGCCCGACGACGAGGGCCGACGGGCCGTCCGTATCCACTCGCGGCACGAGCACGCCACCGCCGACAGCCCGTGGCTGCTGCACGCCGAGGGCCTCCTCGGCACCGGCGCGCCCGCTCCCGCCGCGGGCCTCACGGCCTGGCCCCCGGCCGGCGCCGTCCAGGCGGACGTGACGGACACCTACGAGGTCCTCCAGGAGCGCGGCTACCACTACGGCCCGGTCTTCCAGGGCCTGAAGGCCGCCTGGACGGCCGGCGACGACATCTACGCCGAGATCGAGCTGCCGGAGAAGGCCCACGGCGACGCCGAGGACTTCGGCATCCACCCGGCCCTGCTCGACGCGACCATGCACGCCCTCGGCATCGGCGGCTCCGCCGACGACGGCGAGGACGGCGCCCGGCCGCTGCTGCCCTTCCACTGGGAGGACGTGGCCCTCCACGCGGTCGGCGCCACCGCCCTGCGCGTGCGCATCGCCTGGACCGGCGAGAACACCATGTCCCTGGAGGCCTCCGACACGACCGGCGCCCCGGTGCTGTCCGTGCGCAGCCTGACGTTCCGCCCGGTGTCGCAGGAGCAGCTGGAGGGCGGTCGGCCGGACTCCCTGCACGAGATCGCCTGGCGGCCCCTGCCCGGCGCGGCGGCCACCGGGACCGCCGCCCACCGGCTGTGGGAGGACGTGACCGGTGACGAGCCGGTCTCCGGCGCGGTCGTCCACCGCGTCCCGCGGACCGACGGGCCGGTGCCGGACGCCGTACGTGCCGCCACCGGCGGCACCCTCGCCGTCATCCAGCAGTGGCTCACCGACGAACGCTTCACCGACTCCACCCTCGTCGTCGTCACCCGGTCCGGTGTGGCCGTCGACGACGACGAGAGCATCGACCTCGCCCAGGCCCCCGTCTGGGGCCTGGTCCGCGCCGCCCAGGCCGAGAACCCCGGCCGCATCCAGATCACCGACACCACCGGCGACGACCTCGACGGCCTCGACGCGGTGATCGCCTCCGGCGAGCCCGAGAGCGCCCTGCGCGCGGGCGGCGTCCGCATCCCCCGCCTGGCCCCGGTCGCCGCCACCCCCATCGACAGCCCCGCCCTCGCCCCCGAGGGCACCGTCCTGATCACCGGCGGCACGGGTGGCATCGGCGCCCACCTGGCCCGCCACCTGGTCACCGAGCACGGCGTGGGCCACCTGCTGCTGACCAGCCGGCGCGGCCCGGCCGCCGAAGGCGCCGCCGAGCTCACCGCCGAACTCGGCGAGCTCGGCGCCCGGGTCACCGTCGCCGCCTGCGACGTCTCCGACCGCGACGCCCTGACCGAGCTCCTGGCCGGCATCCCCGCCGCCCACCCCCTCACCGGCGTGATCCACGCGGCGGGCACGGGCGACAACGGTCTGATCGCCACCATGACCCCCGACCGCCTGGACGCCGTCCTCGCCCCCAAGGCGGACGCGGCCTGGTACCTGCACGAGCTCACCGCCGACGCCCCGCTGGCCCTGTTCGCCCTCATCTCCTCGGCGGGCGGTCTCACCCTCGCCGCCGGACAGGCCAACTACGCCGCCGCCAACACCTTCCTCGACGCCCTCGCCACCCACCGCGACACCCACGGCCGGCCCGCGCAGTCCCTGGCGTACGGCCTGTGGCTGGACACGGGCCTGGGGCAGTACCTCTCCGACACCGACGTCAAGCGCATGGAACGCCAGGGCCTGCCGCCGCTCACGGCCGAGGAGGCCCTCGCCCTGTTCGACGCGGCCCTCACCTCCGGCCGCCCCGCCACCGTGCCCCTGCACATCAACCGCACGGCCCTCCAGTCGCGGACGGCCGGGAAACTCGCCGCCCTGCTGCGTCCCGTCACCGCCCAGCGGCGCACGGCAGGGGCCAAGGCGGTCGAGGCGGAGCTCATCTGGCCGCGGATCGCCCAGGCCTCCCGCGGCGAGCAGGAGGCGGCGCTGCGGGAGCTGGTGCAGACGCGGGCCGCGGCCATCCTCGGGTACGCGGACCCGGCGGAGATCGACCTCGAGCGCGGGTTCCTGGCGTCCGGCTTCGACTCGCTCAGCGCGATGGAGCTGCGCAACGTCCTGATGATGGACACCGGGCTCAAGCTGCCGCCGCTGGTGGTGTTCGACAGCGAGACCCCGGCCCGGCTGGCCGCGCTGCTCCTGGACGAGTACGCCGTACAGGCACCGGCCGCCGACACACCCGAGGCGGAAGCAGCCGCGGAGCGGGCGGAGGCCGTACGGCCCGCGCGGGCCGCGGGGGAGACCCTGCGCGACCTCTTCCACGCCGCGGTGTTCGGCGGCCGGGCCGACAAGGGCTTCGACCTGCTGAGCGCGGCGGCCGCGGTCCGGCCCGCCTTCACCGACGCCACCGAACTGGACGGCGTACCGCAGGCCACCCGGCTCGCCGACGGACCCGACGGACCGCACCTGGTCTTCGTCAACACCCCGATGGCGACCGGCGGCTCCTACCAGCACGCCCGGATCGTGTCCCAACTGCGCGGCCGGCGCCGGGTGTCGGCCCTGCCCGTCCTCGGCTTCGACGCCGGCGAACAGCTCCCGGCGACGCCCGAGGCGGCCGTGCAGGGACTGGCCCGTACGGTGCTGGAGGCGACCGGCGGCGAGCCGTTCGTACTCATCGGCTACTCCTCCGGCGGCACCCTGGCCTACGCCACCGCCGCACACCTGGAGCACGCCCACGGCGTCCGCCCGCACGGCGTGGTCCTGCTCGACACCTACACCGTGCACGACGGGGCGAGCGAGGGCGTGCCCATGGACGCCCTGGCCCAGGGCCTGTTCGACAAGGAGGCGGTGTTCGGGGAGTTCGACACCACGCGGCTGTCCGCCATGGGCCGCTGGGTGGAACTCGTGCCGGACCTGCCGGTCGCGCCGGTGTCGGCGCCGGTGCTGTTCGTGCAGTGCACGCAGTCCTTCGTACCGGACGGCGACGACCCCTCGCCGGAGCTCACCACCGGCCGGGCCGAGCCCTGGGAGACCGAGCACACCCTGTGCCCGATTCCCGCGAACCACTTCACGCTCGTCGAGGAACGCGCCGACGTCACCGCCCGGGCCATCGAGGAGTGGCTCACCACCGAGGCCCTCGACACGACCGAGACGCTCGCCGCTTCGCGGGCCGCCCACCAGAACCAGGAAGTGATGTGAGATGCCGGCGAAACCCAAACGACGCAAGGGCACGGTCCCGTTCGGGCCGTACGAGACCTGGTACCAGGTGACGGGCGACCTCTCCTCCGGCCGCCCGGCCCTGGTCGCCGTCCACGGCGGCCCCGGCAGCACCCACGACTACCTGCGCAACCTCACCGAACTCGCCGCGGACACCGGCCCGGTCGTCCTCTACGACCAGCTCGGCAACGGCGGCTCGACCCATCTGCCCGACAAGGGACCGGAGTTCTGGACCCCCGACCTGTTCGCCGACGAACTCGCCAACCTGCTCACCCAGCTCGGCATCGACGACAACTACGTCCTGTTCGGCCAGTCGTGGGGCGGTCTGCTCGTCACCAAGTTCGCCGCGGCCCAGCCCGCCGGACTGCGCGGCCTGGTCATCGCCAACGCGCCCGCCTCCTACCCGCTGTGGCTCGAGGAGGCGGCCCGGCTGCGCGCCGAGCTGCCGCCCGGTGTCAACGAGACCCTGCTGCGCCACGAGGCGGCCGGGACCACGGACACCGAGGAGTACCACGCGGCGATGCGCCCGTTCTACGAGAAGCACGTCTGCCGCCTCAAGCCCTGGCCGCGCGACTACCTGGCCTCGTTCTACGAGGTGTACAACGACCCGACCGTCTACTACGCCATGAACGGCCCGAGCGAGTTCCACGTCGTCGGCACCCTCAAGGACTGGACCGTCACCGACCACTGCCCCGACGTCGCCGTGCCCACCCTGATCATCTCCGGCCGGTACGACGAGGCCACGCCCGCCACCGTGCAGCCCTTCCACGATCTGATTCCGGACAACCGCTGGGAGATCTTCGAGGAGTCCAGCCACCTGCCCCACCTGGAGGAGCCCGAGCTGTTCCAGAAGGTGATGAAGGAGTTCCTGGACGGCGTTTCCGCCAATCGCTGAGGCCGAGTCGAGGACAGGGCGAGCCCCTTCCGCCACAGTGGTGCCGACACCGCCGGGCCCCGCAGGGCCCGGCGGACCCGATTCGGTACAGGGGGAGCACCATGGGCACGCTGGCGGGCAGGACGGCTCTGGTCACGGGCGGTTCGCGAGGCATAGGCCGGGCGATCGCCGTACGCCTGGGCGCGGAGGGCGCCCTGGTCGCGGTGCACTACGGCAGCAACGCGGCCGCCGCCGCGGAGACCGTCGCGCGGATCGAGAAGGACGGCGGCCGGGCGTTCGCCGTCCAGGCGAAGTTCGGTGAGGACGGCGCGGTCGACCGGCTGTTCGAAGGGTTGACGGCACAGCTGCCGGCGGACGGCGGTCTGGACATCCTGGTCAACAACGCGGGCATCTCCTCGTCCCACTCCATCGGCCAGATCTCCGCCGAGGAGTGGGAGGCGCTGCTGGCGGTCAACATCACCGCGCCCTTCTTCGTCACCCAGCGGGCCGTGCCGATGCTGAACGACGGCGGCAGGATCATCACCATCGGCTCGGTGGCCAGCCGGTTCGCCGTCTCGACGCAGATCGGCTACAGCATCACCAAGGCGGCCCTGGAGGCGCTGACCCCGGCGCTGGCCAACGAGCTGGGCCGGCGGGGTATCACGGCGAACACGGTCGCGCCGGGCACGGTACGCACCGACATGACCGCGCACTACACCGCCATCCCCGAGGTGGTCGCCCAGCTGGAGTCGGTCGTCGCCCTCGGCCGGCTCTCCGAGCCCGAGGACATCGCCGACGTGGTCGCCTTCCTCGCGGGCCCCCAGGCCGCCTACATCTCCGGCCGCACCCTCGACGTCTCGGGCGGCACCTACCTCGGCCCGATCATCCCCGGCTGACGGACAGCCCCCAGACCCCGGGCGGCGCCGATACGGTGACGCGAGTGGCCCTCTAACGGGCGTGGTTAGCCTCTCGCCATGTCTGTGGAAACCACCGAGCCGCCCGGGGCGGGCGCACCGCCCGCCAAGGAGATCCGCCGTCTGGACCGGGTGGTCATCCGGTTCGCCGGGGACTCCGGCGACGGTATGCAGCTCACCGGTGACCGGTTCACCTCGGAGACGGCGTCCTTCGGCAACGACC
>NZ_JBEYXB010000026.1:0-107337 GCF_040644935.1 Streptomyces sp. NPDC046915
ACCGCGAAGATCCAGTTGCCGTACTTGGTGCGCAGCAGCACCCAGGTGGCCAGCGCCGCGAAGACCAGCCACCACACCACGGTGATCTTCACCTGCACCCCGCCGACGTCGAACGAGGAGGCGAAGATCTTCTTCGCCTGGTCGAAGCCGTCCATGTCGCTGATGTCGTCGGTGGCCACGTTGCTGGTGATCAGCTTGGTGACCGCGAGGTTGACGCCCTGGAGGATCAGGAAGGTGCCCAGGGTGACCAGGAAGCTGGGCAGCCCGGTGCGGACCACCATCCAGCCGTTGAAGGCGCCGATGCCGAGCGAGACGAACAGCGCGACGATCACGCCCACCCAGACGTTCATGGTCAGCTGGTAGCTGAGCATGCTCGCGGTCAGCGCCGAGGTGATCACGGCGACACCGGCCGACAGGTCGAACTCGCCGCCGATCATCAGCAGGGCCACCGGCAGCGCCATGATCCCGATGGTCGACGACTGGTAGAGGACCGTGGCCATGGAGCTGCCCTGGCGGACCGTGGGCGCCGCGATCAGGAAGAAGACCAGGACGGCCGCGGCGCCGAGGAAGACGCCGACCTCCGGGCGGGCCAGCAGCCGGATCACCAGGGGCCGTTCGGCGGTGCGCCCGTCGGTCTTCCCGGGGCCCGCGCCCGGCGGCGCGCCCACCGCCGGTTCAGCGTGCTGGGTCATGCTCATCACCGGGTGCCCTTCGCGGCGAACTGGGCGATGGTGTCGACGTTGGACTTGTCGACGAAGGCCGGGCCGGTCAGCACCGGCTGCTCGCCGCCGCCGCTGTAGTTGCCGTTGTTCTTGTAGAGCCAGAGGGAGTCGATCGCCAGGTAGCCCTGGAGGTAGGGCTGCTGGTCCACGGCGAACTGGATGGTGCCCTTCTTGATGGCGTTGGTCAGGTCCTTGTTCAGGTCGAAGGTGGCGACCTTGGCCTTGCTGCCCGCCTCGTCCGCCGACTGCACGGCGGTCAGCGCGTAGGGGGCGCCGAGGGCGACCACGTAGTCGAGTGCGGAGTCCTGCTTGAGCTTCGCGGTGATCGTCGACTTCACGGACGGCATGTCGGTGCCGTTCACGTTCAGCGTCTCAGTCGTGCCGGAGAACGTCTTCTTCACGCCGTCGCAGCGCTGGGTGAGGCCGACGTTGCCCTGTTCCTGGATGACACAGACGACCTTCTTGGCGCCCTCCTGGTTCAGCCGCTTGCCGAGCGCCTCGCCGGCCACCGACTCGTCCTGCCCGAAGAACTCCAGCAGGCCCAGCTTCTTCCAGTCGCTCACGCCCGAGTTGAGGCCGACCACGGGTATCTTCGCGGCGGTCGCCTTGCCGACGACGTCCTTCATGGCGTCGGGCTTGGCGAGGGTGAGGGCGATGCCGTCGACCTTCTGGTCGACGGCGTTCTGCACCAGGTTGGCCTGGTTGCCCGCGTTGGGGTCGTTGGAGTAGATCAGCTTGATGTTGTCCTTGGCGGCGGCGGCCTCGGCACCCTTGCGGACGATGTCCCAGAAGGTGTCGCCGGGCGCCTGGTGGGTGACGAGGGCGACCGTCATGCGGGGGGTGTCGGCCTTGCCCGCGGAGGCGTTCGACCCTCCGTCCTCGGCCTTCTTCCCTCCCGAACTGCTGGAGCAGCCGGCGAGGGTCAGTGCTGCCGCGGCGGCCACGGCCACGACGGGGGCCAGTCTGTGGGAGCGGGAGAGAGAAGAGCGGTCCATTTGTCCTGCACCTCACTGTGCGACGGGGGAAAGGACGCTGTTGCGCTGGGACGCGATCCAAGTCCCTGTGAAGCCCGCTGTCAATGCTTTGTTAAGACATCATTTCACGAGCTAGTCCGAATGTAAGTACAAACAATTGACAGTGCAGCGGTCCGCGCTTACACCTGAGAGGCATGAGCCACTCGAGTCAGTCAACCCGCCGCCTGACCGTCGCGCAGGCGCTGGTGCGGTTCCTCTCCGTCCAGTACACCGAACGCGACGGCGTCCGGCACCGGCTGATCGCCGGCACCTGGGGGATCTTCGGCCACGGCAACGTCGCCGGGATCGGGCAGGCCCTCCTGGAATACCCCGATCTGATGCCCTACCACCAGGGCCGCAACGAGCAGGCCATGGTGCACGCGGCCGTCGGACACGCCCGGCACCTCGACCGGCTGTCCGCGCAGGCGGTGACGACGTCCATCGGTCCGGGCGCGACCAACCTGGTCACGGGCGCCGCCCTGGCCACGGTCAACCGCCTGCCCGTGCTCCTCCTCCCGGGCGACACCTTCGCCACCCGCCCCGCCGATCCCCTGCTCCAGCAGCTGGAGCACCCGGCCGAGGCCGATGTGTCCGTGAACGACACCCTGCGCCCCGTCTGCCGCTACTTCGACCGCGTCACCCGCCCGGAAGCCCTGATCCCCTCCGCGCTGAACGCCATGCGCGTGCTGGCGGACCCGGCGGAAACCGGTGCCGTCACGCTCGCGCTGCCGCAGGACGTACAGGCGGAGGCCTTCGACTGGCCGGAGGAGTTCTTCGCCGAGCGCGTCTGGCACGTACGCCGTCCCGCTCCGGACCCGGCCGAACTCGCCGCCGCCGTACGGGCCGTCCGCGCCGCCGGGCGGCCGCTGATCGTCGCGGGCGGCGGAGTCCACCACAGCAGGGCCGAGGAGGCGCTCAGGGCGCTGGTGGAGGCCACCGGCATCCCGGTCGCCTCCACGCAGGCGGGCAAGGGCTCCCTCAGGTACGACCATCCCGCCGACGTGGGCGGCATCGGCCACACCGGCACGGCGGTCGCCGACGACCTCGCCCGCACCGCCGACCTGGTCGTCGGGATCGGCACCCGGTACACCGACTTCACCACCGCCTCCGGCACCCTGTTCCAGCACCCGGGCGTCCGCTTCCTGGGCGTCAACATCACCGGCTTCGACGCCCACAAGCTGTCCGCCCGGACCGTGGTGGCCGACGCCCGGACCGCCCTGGAGGCGCTCGCCGGGGAGCTGACCGGGTACCGCGTGGACCCGGCGTACGAGGCGGAGTACCGCGCGGGCAAGGAGCGCTGGGAGCGGGTCGTGGCGGCCGCCTACCGGGCCGACGACGGGAACGCCGTGCCGACCCAGACCCAGGTGCTGGGCGCCCTGGACGCGGTGGTGGGCGACGAGGACGTGGTGATCAACGCGGCGGGCTCGCTCCCCGGCGACCTGCACAAGCTGTGGCGGGCCCGCAGCCCGCGCCAGTACCACCTGGAGTACGGCTACTCGTGCATGGGCTACGAGATCCCGGCGGGCATCGGCGTCCAGCAGGCGGCCCCGGACACCGTGGTCTGGTCGCTGGTCGGGGACGGCACGTATCTGATGATGCCGACCGAGATCGTCACCGCCGTCCAGGAGGGGCTGCCGGTGAAGCTGGTCCTGATCCAGAACCACGGGTACGCCTCCATCGGCGGCCTGTCCGAATCGGTGGGCGGCGAACGGTTCGGCACCGCCTACCGGTACCGCGCGGCCGACGGCACCTTCACGGGCGCCCCGCTGCCCGTGGACCTGGCCGCCAACGCGGCGAGCCTCGGCATGGACGTGCTGCGCGCCAAGACGGTCCGGGAGCTGCGCGACGCGCTCGCCACGGCCCGCGCCGCCGAACGGCCGACCTGTGTGTACGTCGAGACGGCTTTGGACGGTCCCACCCCCGCCGCTCCCCCGGCCGAGGCCTGGTGGGACGTCCCCGTCGCCGAGACGGCCTCGCGCGAGGCCGCCGTACGGGCCCGCGAGGACTACGAGCGGCAGGTCGCGGCCCGCCGCCGGCACCTCTGAAATCCCCCACACCCCTAGGAGTGTCCCGATGCCGAGGACCGGTGCCCGCACCCGCCCCGTCACTGTTTCCGCGCTCGACTCCCTCGACTTCGCCCTGGACCGGACCAGTCCGGTCCCGCTGTACTACCAGCTCGCCCAGCAGCTGGAGACGGCGATCGAGCACGGGAGCCTGGCTCCCGGCAATCTGCTGGGCAACGAGATCGACCTGTCCGTACGCCTGGGCCTGTCCCGGCCGACGGTGCGGCAGGCCATCCAGTCCCTGGTGGACAAGGGACTGCTGGTGCGCCGCCGGGGCGTCGGCACGCAGGTCGTGCACAGCCAGGTCAAGCGGCCCCTGGAACTCAGCAGCCTCTACGACGACCTCGAGTCGGCCGGACAGGGCCCGACGACGCGGGTGCTGCGCCACGAGCGCGTCCCGGCGGCCACCGACGTGGCCGCCGCGCTCGGCCTGCCCGAGGGCGGCGAGGTGGCCGTCCTGGAGCGGCTGCGCTTCACCCACGGCCAGCCCGTCGCGTTCCTGTGCAACTACCTGCCCGCCGCCCTGCTCGAACTCGACGACACGCGGCTGGAGTCGACCGGTCTGTACCGGATGATGCGCTCGGCCGGGATCACCCTGCACAGCGCCCGGCAGACCGTCGGCGCCCGCTCGGCCACCGCCGAGGAGGCCGCCCGGCTCGACGAGAAGGAGGGCGCCGCCCTGCTCACGATGCAGCGCACGGCGTACGACGACGCGGGCCGCCCGGTCGAGTACGGGACCCACATCTACCGGGCGTCCCGGTACGCCTTCGACTTCCAGCTGCTGGTCAGACCGTGACTGTCACTTTGTGAACGAATTCGCTGGTGGCCGTGTCGATTACGTTTCGGGCAAGAGACGCAAGAGACGGACGGAAGGTATTGACGCATGAGCGGACATGCGGCTGTTATTACGCCCACGATGTTCGGTCGAGTTGGTTTCTGATCGGTTTCGAGGACCTTTCGGAAGCCGGCTCTCCCCTTGTCCGAACCCTGCCTTTCAGGAGCCGCCATGCGCCTCTCGCCCTCCGGCCTGTCCGTCCCGGGGCCCAGCCGCCGTTCACTGCTCCGCGGAGCGGGCGGAGCCGCCCTCCTCGCCGGCGCCGGCATACCCCTGCTGTCCGCCTGCGGCGGCAGCGGCTCGTCCTCCGACCCGAAGACCGTCTCCCTCGGCTCCAACTCCTCCGACGCGGTGCCGAAGAAGGCGTTCGCCGAGATCTACGCGGCCTTCACGAAGAAGTCCGGCATCAAGGTCGACGTGAACACGAAGGACCACAACACCTTCCAGGAGCAGATCAACTCCTACCTCCAGGGCACGCCGGACGACGTGTTCACCTGGTTCGCCGGCTACCGCATGCAGTTCTTCGCGGCCAAGAAGCTCGCCTCGCCGATCGACGACGTGTGGGCGAAGATCGGGGACAACTTCCCCGACGCGATGAAGCAGCTCAGCAAGGGCGAGGACGGCAAGTACTACTTCGTGCCGCTGTACACCTACCCGTGGGCGCTCTTCTACCGCAAGAGCGTCTTCAAGCAGCACGGCTACGAAGTCCCCACCACCTGGGACAAGTTCGTCGCGCTCTGCAAGCAGATGAAGAAGGACGGCCTGGTCCCGATCGCCTTCGGCGACAAGGACGCCTGGCCGGCGATGGGCACCTTCGACCAGATCAACTTCCGCCTCAACGGCTACGACTTCCACAAGTCCCTGATGGCGGGCAAGGAGTCGTGGACCGACGCCAAGGTCAAGGCCGTCTTCGACCACTGGGCCGAGATCCTCCCCTACCACCAGGACGGCTTCATGGGCCGCACCTGGCAGGACGCCGCCCAGACCCTGGTGTCGAAGAAGGCCGGCATGTACCTCCTGGGCTCGTTCGTCGGGCAGCAGTTCACCGACAAGGCCGACCTCGAGGACCTCGACTTCTTCGCCTTCCCGGAGATCAACTCCGCGTACGGCCAGGACACCGTCGAGGCGCCCACCGACGGCTTCATGGTCAGCAAGTCCCCGAAGAACCACGCCGGCGTCGTGAAGCTGATGGAGTTCCTGGGCACGCCGGAGGCCGAGCAGGTCTACCTCAAGGCCGACAACAGCGTGGTGGCCGCCTCCAGCAAGGCCGACACCTCCTCGTACACCGCGATCCAGAAGAAGGCGTACGAGATGATCAGCAACGCCAAGAGCCTCACCCAGTTCATGGACCGTGACTCCCGGCCGGACTTCACCTCCACGGTGATGCAGCCCGGGCTCCAGAAGTTCCTCCAGAACCCCAAGGGCGTCGACAGCCTGCTGTCCTCGATCGACCGCCAGAAGAAGCAGATCTTCGCCTCCGCATGACCACCGACATCACCCCGAAGAGCCCGGAGGCGGCGCCCGTGCCGCCTCCGGGCCCCGCGCCTGAGAAGAAGCGGGTCCCGCAGGGCCACAAGCGCCTGCTGACCCGCCGTGACCGCATCACGCTCGGCTTCATGGCCGGCGTGCCCACGGTCCTGCACGTGGCCCTCGTCTGGTTCACGGCCCTCGCCTCGATCGCCCTCGCCTTCACCAGCTGGGACGGCATCGGCTTCGACTCCATCAAGTGGGTGGGGCTGGACAACTTCAAGCAGCTGTTCAGCGACAACCCGCAGTTCTGGCCGGCGGTCGAGCACAACATCATCTGGTTCGTCGTGCTCATCCTGATCCCGACGCCGATGGGCCTGTTCCTGGCCGTCCAGCTGGACAAGAGGATCCGTTTCAGCCGTGTCTACCAGACCGCGTTCTTCCTGCCGGTCGTGGTCTCGCTGGCGGTCACCGGCTTCGTCTGGCAGCTCGTCTACAACCCGGACACGGGCCTGATCAACAGCATCATCGGCGCCAACAAGCCCGGCCACTACATCGACTGGATCGGCGACCCGCACCTGAACCTGTGGGCTGTGCTGGTCGCCGCCTCCTGGCGGCACACCGGCTACATGATGATCCTCTACCTGGCCGGCCTGAAGGGCGTCGACCCGTCCCTGCGGGAGGCCTCCGCGCTGGACGGCGCCAACGAGTGGCAGACGTTCAAGAACGTCATCTTCCCCACCCTGCGGCCCACCAACACCGTCGTCCTGGTCGTCACCATCATCGAGGCCCTGCGCGCCTTCGACCTGGTGTTCGTCTTCAACAAGGGCGCCCAGGGCACCGAGCTGCTGTCGATCCTGATCACCAACAACATCATCGGCGAGTCCAGCCGGATCGGTTACGGCTCCGCGATCGCCGTCGTCCTGCTGGTCATCTCGCTCGCGGTCATCATCCCGTACCTGATCGCGACCTTCCGGAAGGAGCGGCGCGCATGAGCACCGTGAACGCCGCGGCGCCGCTGAAGCAGCGCGCGCCCGTCCGCCCCGCCCGGGTCCTGCTGCACGTGTTCCTGGTCGTCACCTCGCTGGCCTGGCTCGCCCCGCTGCTGTGGGCGGTCTTCGCGGCCCTGCGCCCGTACTCGGAGACCAGCACCAAGGGCTACGTCTCCTGGCCGGACAAGCTGACGTTCGACAACTTCAAGAACGCGTTCGAGCAGTCCGACATGATGCACTACTTCAGCAACACGCTGATCATCGCGGTCCCGGCCGTGCTGCTGACGCTGCTGCTGTCGTCGATGGTCGCGTTCTACGTCAGCCGCTTCGACTTCCGGCTCAACATCTTCCTGCTGCTGGTGTTCACGGCCGGCAACCTGCTGCCGCAGCAGGTCATCATCACCCCGCTGTACCGCATGTACCTGCTCATCGACCTGCCCGGCATCACGATGAGCGGCAAGCTGTACGACTCCGCGCTCGGCCTGGTCCTCATCCACGTGGCGTTCCAGTCCGGCTTCTGCGCGTTCGTGCTGAGCAACTACATGCGCATGCTGCCGCACGAGCTCACCGAGGCCGCCCTCGTCGACGGCGCGTCGGTGTGGCGCATGTACTGGCAGATCGTGCTGCCGCTGTGCAAGCCCGCGATGGCCGCCCTGGCGACGCTGTTGTCCATCTGGATCTACAACGACTTCTTCTGGGCCATCGTGCTGATCTCGACCGGCGAGAACATGCCGATCACCTCGGCGCTGAACAACCTCTCCGGGCAGTACTTCACCGACCCCAACCTGGTCGCCGCCGGCGCCCTGCTCACCGCGATCCCGACACTGATCGTGTACTTCGTGCTGCAACGGCAGTTCGTGAGCGGTCTGACGCTGGGCGCGAACAAGGGCTGAGGCCCCTTCCTCCGTGAAAGAGATCCCCGTGCACGACCCCTTCACCCCGGTCGCCTCGGTCCTCGTGGACCCGCGCCGCGCGCGCGTCCACGAGGAGGGCTGGCAGTCCTGGAGCCCCAGCGGCGCCTACGCCCTCGACGCCACGCCGTACCGCCCGACGAACGGCAACTGGGCGACCGTCTGCTACCGGCCGGGCGTCACCGTCCCCGCCGGTGCCTTCCAGGGCGAGGGCCTGCTCGCCCTGGACCCCGGCGACGGCTCCCCGGCACGGCTGTGGGCGGCGGCCGACCCGACCCGGGAAGTGCCGTCCGTCCGCCTCACCGTCACCGGCGACCACGCCGAGGTGGCGGCCGACGGCCCGGTGAAGGAGTGGACCGGCACGGACATCCCGTCGGTGCTGGGCGACTGGGCCGCCGGCCTCGGGCTGCCCGCCCCGCGCCCGGCGCCGACGGTGTGGTGCTCCTGGTACGAGTACTTCACCGAGGTCACCGAGGACGACATCCACGAGAACCTGCGGGCGATGGACACCCTCGACCTGCCGATCGACGTCGTCCAGATCGACGACGGCTACCAGCGCGCGCTGGGCGACTGGCTCACCCTCTCCGGGCGCTTCCGCTCCCGGGAGGGCATCGCGGACGCCATCCGGGCGCGCGGGCGCCGGGCGGGCATCTGGACGGCCCCGTTCCTGGTGGACCCGGCGAGCGACCTGGCCGCGGAGCACCCCGGCTGGCTGGTCCGCGACGCCGCGGGCGGCTTCGCGCACGCCGGCCGCAACTGGGGCCACGACCTGTGCGTCCTGGACACCACCCACCCGGACGCGGCCGCCTACCTGGCCGGCGTCTTCCGGACGCTGCGCGCCGAGGGCTACGACTACTTCAAGACCGACTTCCTGTACGCGGGCGCGCTGGAGGGCGTACGGCACTCCGATGTGGACGCGGTGTCCGCCTACCGGGCCGGCATCGCCGTCATCCGTGAGGCCATCGGCGCCGACGCCTACCTGCTGGGCTGTGGCGCCCCGATCCTGCCCTCCCTCGGCCTGTTCGACGCGATGCGGGTCAGCCCCGACACGGCCCCGCACCGCCGCCCCGAGGCCGGTGACTTCAGCCAGCCGGGGCAGGACCCGGCCGAGTTCACCGGCGCCGCCCGCCAGTGGCAGCACGGCCGGCTCTGGATCAACGACCCCGACTGCCTGATGGCCCGCCCGGCCGTTCAGACCCGCGAGCGCTGGGCCGCCCACGTCGAGGCGACCGGCGGCCTGACGGCCTCCAGCGACCGCCTGCTCTCCCTCGACCGGTGGGGCGTGGACACCACGCGCCGCCTCCTTACCGGAGCCGCCCGATGAACCGCACCCTGTCCGTCCCCGGCATCGTCTACGGCGGCGACTACAACCCCGAGCAGTGGCCCGAGGAGGTGTGGGCCGAGGACGTGCGCCTGATGCGCGAGGCCGGGGTGACCATGGTCAGCGTCGGCATCTTCTCCTGGGCGCTGATGGAGCCCGCCGAGGGCGTGTACGACTTCTCGCGCATGGACCGGATCCTCGGCCTGCTGCACGAGAACGGCATCGCCGCCGACCTCGCCACGCCGACCGCGGCCCCGCCCGCCTGGTTCTTCCGCGCCCACCCCGAGGCCCTGCCGGTGGACCGGGACGGCCGCACGCTGTCGTACGGCAGCCGCCAGACGTTCTGCCCGTCCAGCCCCGCCTACCGCAGGGCGGCCCTGAGCATCGCGGACCGGCTGGCGCGGCGGTACGCCGACCACCCGGCGGTCGCGATGTGGCACGTGCACAACGAGTACGGCTGCCACAACGCGGCCTGCTACTGCGACACCAGCGCCCAGGCGTTCCGCGGCTGGCTGCGGGCCCGGTACGGGGACCTGGACGCCCTCAACGACGCCTGGGGCACCACCTTCTGGAGCCAGTGGTACTACCACTGGGACGAGGTCCTCCCGCCCCGCGCCACCGGCGCCGTGCCCAACCCGACGCACCAGCTGGACTGGCGCCGGTTCTGCTCCGACGAGCTGCTGTCGCTGTACACGGCGGAGCGCGACGTGCTGAGCGTCGCGGCCCCGGACACGCCCGCCACCACCAACTTCATGGTGAACTTCAGCTTCGAGGCGCTGGACTACTGGCGTTGGGCCCCGGAGCTGGACATCGTCTCCAACGACCACTACCTCCGGTCCACGGACACCGAGTCGCACATCGACATCGCGCTCAGCGGCGACCTGACGCGCTCGCTCGCGGGCGGCCCCTGGCTGCTGATGGAGCACTCCACGGGCGCCGTGAACTGGCAGCCGGTCAACCGGGCCAAGGTTCCGGGAGAGCTGCGCCGCAACGCCCTCGCCCACGTGGCGCACGGCGCGGACGGCATCGCCTACTTCCAGTGGCGGGCGGCCAGGGCGGGCGCCGAGCAGTGGCATTCGGCGATGCTGCCGCACGCCGGGACGGACAGCCAGATCTGGCGGGACGTGGTCGGTCTCGGCGCCGACCTGAAGGCGCTGGCGGAGGTGCGCGGCAGCACCGGCACGGCCGAGGTCGCGATCGTCTGGGACTGGAACGCCCGCTGGGCCCTCGAGCTGCCCTCCCAGCCGAGCGGCGAGCTGCGCTGTCTGGACCTGGTGCGCACCTGGTACGAGCCGCTGTGGCGGGCCGGGGTGGCCGTGGACTTCGTCCGCCCGGACGGGGACCTCTCCGCGTACCGCCTGGTCCTGGCGCCCAGCCTCTATCTGGTCGACGACGCGGGCGCCGCGAACCTCACCTCGTACGCCGAGCGCGGCGGCACCCTCGCCGTGGGCTTCCACAGCGGCATGGTGGACGACAACTGCCATGTGCGGCTGGGCGGTTACCCGGGGGCCTTCCGCGAGGCGCTGGGCGTGCGCTCCGACGAGCCGTTCCCGCTGCTGCCCGGCGAGCGGGTCGGCCTGGGCGGGGACGTGCCGGCCGAGGCCACGGGCACGCTGTGGTCGGAGCGGCTGCGCCTGGCGGGCGCCGAGGCGGTCGCCTCGTACACGGACGGACCGCTCGCGGGCGTACCGGCCGTCACCCGGCACACGCACGGCTCGGGCACGACCTGGTACGTGGCCACGCTCCCGGACCCGGACACCTTCGGCGCGCTCCTCGACCGGGTGCGCGCCGAGGCGGGCGTGGAGCCGGTCCGCACGGTGCCCGCGGGCGTCGAGGTGGTCCGGCGGCGCGGCACGGACGCGGACTACGTGTTCCTGATCGACCACTCCGGCGAGGGCGCTCAGGTCGAGGTCCCGCCGGGCGCCACGGAACTCCTCACCGGCAAGGAGACCGCCGGCTCGGTCACGCTGGCCCCCGGTGACGTGGCGGTCGTACGGGAGCCGCGCGCGGACGCCTAGAGGGGCCCTGGCGAACTGCCTGCCCGGGGCCGGCTCGCCTCGGTCCCGCTGAAGAGGGCCCAGGTGAACAGGGTGACGGGGCGTTTGCGGTGTTCGCCGTCCACCGTGATGTCGACGGCCTCGTTGTAGAAGGCGAGGAGCCCCCTGACCGTGCCCACCGCGGGCAGGGGGTCCGGGTAGCTCCACAGGACGTTCGACGGCACGTCCGCGCCGCCCCGCCAGGACCAGTACTCGGCGATGCCCTTGTACGGGCACCTGCTGCTGTGGTCGGTGGGTTCGAACAGGTCGAGGCGGACGTCCTCACGGGGGATGTAGAACCGCGTGGGCAGGCCCGTCTCGAACAGCAGCACGGGGCGCCGGGTGTCCGCCGCCACCGTGCCGTCGATCTCGACGACGACATGGCGGCGGCTGGGCAGGGCGTCGACGCGTTTGTGCGGGTCACGGGGGTGGACGAAGATCTCTTCCTCCTCCTCGTACCAGTGGTCGAGGCCGGGGTCCCGGTGCTGGAACCAGGCGAAGGTGATGTACCCGGCGAGATCGCGGCCGGGGTAGGTCCAGGCCGCGTTCCGCAGCGGCTCGCCGCCGGTGTCGAGGTCGTAGAAGATCCGCGACCCGGCGTGCGCGCCGGTCGGGGGGTGCGCCGCCGGGCGGAGGAGGTCCTCGCGGACCTCCTCGCGCGGGAAGGCGTACTGGGGTACGGGCAGTCCCGGCTCCCACACCAGCAGGGGATGCCGGCTGTCCACGACGGTGACCTCGCCCTTCACCCCGCGCACCCAGCGTTCGCTGGGCTCCCACAGGAAGCCCTCCGGGGTGGTGCGGACGGAATGGGCGGTGGGAAGTGTGCTCATGACCCGCTCCTTGGGTTCATGAAGGAGCGTACGTCGGCGGCGGACGGGCGGCGCGCTCAGCGCGCGGCGTCCAGGCGGGCCCGCTGCTCCCCGGTGAGCTCCAGGTCCACGGCGGCCAGGTTCTCCTCCAGCTGGGCCACCGACGAGGTCCCGGTCAGCGGGACGACGGGCAGTGGGCCGCCGATCTGCCAGGCCAGCACCACCTGGTTGGGGGTGGCCCCGGTCTCCCGGGCCACGTCCTTGAGGACCCCGAGCCGTGCGGGGGTGCCGGGGTGGTCGTATTCCGTCGGCAGCGGCTTGTCCGGGCGGGTGTAGGCGCCCTTCAGGAGCGGCGAGTAGGCGACCAGGGTCAGGTCCGGCTCGGCGCGCAGGTGGTCGAGGAGCTGCGCGTCGGCGCCGCCGAGGCTGCCGTCCGGGAAGAGGCCGCCGGGCACGTCGGTGCGGGGCCTGAGGTAGGTGTGCTCGTACTGGAGCACCTCGTAGCCGGGCAGGCCCGCCGCCGCTGCCAGGGCGCGGGCCCGTTCCACCCGCCAGACGGCGTGGTTGCTCACGCCGAGCAGCCCGACGGTGCCCTCCGCGACCAGTGCCGCGAAACCCTCGACGGTCTCGCGCAGCGGGACGGTGCGGTCCTCTATGTGGGCGTACAGCAGATCGAGCCGGTCCGTCCCGAGGCGTTCCCGGCTGCGTTCGGCCGACTCCCGGATCACCTTCGCCGACAGCCCCTCGGCGTTGTCGGCGTAACCCGTCCCGGGGGCGAGCGGCCGGGCGCCGAGCTTGGTGGCGATCACGATCTCGTCGCCGATCCCCCGGCTGCGGCGCCACCGGCCGAGCAGTTCCTCGCTCTGGCCGCCCTGGCCGCCGTCCTCCCAGAAGGCGTAGTTGTCGGAGGTGTCGATGAAGTTGCCGCCGGCCTCGACGTACCGGTCGAGGACGGCGAAGGAGGTCTTCTCGTCCGTACGCGACCCGAACAGCATGGCGCCGAGGGCGAGGACGCTCACCTTCAGACGGGTCGCCGGGTCGGTCCCCATGGTGCGGTACTTCACGCTGTCGCTCCCTCCGTCCGCGGGCCCGGTGGTGGGCCCGCGAAGGGGAGTCTTCGTCCTGGAGCGCACACGAAGTCAAGGGCCGGCGCCCGCACGGGCGCCGGTATCAGGCCGGGGGCAGGACGTAGCACCCTTTGGCCTGTGCCTTCTGGCTCTCGTCAGTTGGCGATGCCGATGGTCCGTCCGATCGTCTCGGGTTGGTCGAGCACCCGCAGCATGTGATGGGCGACGTCGGCGCGTGAGGCCTTGGAGCCGCCCCGGATGTTCTGCCCGTACGCCGTCCGGTACACGCCGGTGAGGGGCTTGTCGGTCAGTTGCGGCGGTCGTGAGACGGTCCAGTCCAGATCGCTGTCGCGGAGGATGTCCTCCATCAGTGCGAGGTCGGCGTAGTGCGCGCTGAACATGGCTCGCGCGAACCGGCTGCCCAGGTGGCGCATGAGGAACCCGTCGCCGGCGTCGTGTTTCGGCGGGTTCGGCCGACCGGGCGACGGCACGGTGCCGATCGGTGCGGCGCTGACCACCACGAGGCGCTTCACACCGGTGGCCCGCATCGCGGCCACGATGGCCTTCGTGCCCCGCGAGGTGACTCCCGCCTCGGACCTCGGCCTGCGCGGTCCGAGCCCGGAGAGGACGGCGTTCCTGCCCACGACGGCGGACGCGAGCACGTCCGCGTCCGGCGCGGCCAGGTCGGCCGTGACGACACGCGCCCGCCCTTCCCAGCCGGTCAGGCCGTGTGGGTCGCGTACGACCGCGGTGACGTCGTGATGCGCGGCAACGGCCTGTTCGAGGAGGTGACGGCCGATGCCACCGGTCGCCGCGAAGATCGTGAGCTTCATCGGTTGTCTCTTCTCTCTCGTCGGTCGGCGCGGGCCGGTCAGCGGCGGTCCGGTGTGAACTCCCGGATCACCCGGGCGAGTTGGGCCGGCTGGTCCAGCGGGATGAGGGTGTAGCTGTCGTCCATCTCGACCAGCCGTCCGTGCGGGAGGAGTTCGGCCAGGCGTCGGCCGTGTGCGGGCGGCATGACGCGGTCGCGGCTCGCCCACACCACGAGGGCGGGCCGTTCGAAGCCGGTCAGGCGTTCGGCCGCGGCCACCAGGAGGCCGGTGTCCGCTGCGGCGGCCCGCAGTGTCCGCACGGCGTCCTTGCGGATCTCGGGCCGCTGCATGACCGGCCGCATCCACCGGGCGGTGGCGGCGTCCCCGCGCAGGGTCAGCCACCCGAACGCGATCGGGAGCCGACGGATCATCCGCAGCCGCATCTGTTGCATGAACAGCCCGAACAGCCGGGGCGGGAGCTTGCCGGTGAGCACCAGCGTCCTGCCCGTCAGCCCTGGCGGGAAGTTGTCGAACGCATCGCAGGAGGCGAGCACGACCCGTCCCACGCGCGCGGCGCCCTCGCACATGAGCAGCTGGACGATCGCCCCGCCGGTGTCATTGCCGACGAGGGTGACGTCCCGCAGATCCAGGCGGTCGAGCAGCTCGGCGACCAGCCGGGCCATCCCGGGCAGCGACAGGTCGGCATCCGCACGCATCGCGTGACGATGCGCGCCGAGGGGCAGCGTCGGAGCCACGCACCTGTGATCGGCGGACAGATCACCGATCGGCCCGGCCCACAGCGAGGCGTCCATCATGAATCCGTGCAGCAGCACGACCGTAGGACCGTCGCCGCCGGTGTCCTCGTACTCGATGGTCCCGGCGGACAGTTCGATCTTCTTCATTCCCGTCCTCCTCACCGGGCTCAGGTGAGACCTTCGAGCTTCTCGGGATTGGTGACGAAGTAGATGCCGCGGACCTGTCCGCCGTCCGGGACCAGGTCGAGGACCAGCACGGCGAAGGGCGAGTCGCCGCTGAACAGCAGCGCCGAGGGATCGCCGTTGACCCGCCGGTAGCGGATGTCCAGGCCGCCGCGTGCGCGGGTGGCGCCGTCGGCCAGCAGCCGGGCGACCTTGTCGCGGCCGTGGACCGGGCGCGGACCCGCGGCGGTGGCCTTGCCCCCGCCATCGGCCCACAAGGTCACATCCGGCGCCAGAAGGGTCAGCAGCGTCCGCAGGTCGCCGCCGGACACCGCGGCCGTGAACCGTTCGGTCACCTGCTGACGCACGTGCGGGTCGGTCCGATAGCGGGGGCGCCGGGCGTGGACGTGCTCGCGTGCGCGGTGGGCGAGCTGGCGTACGGCCGCGGGGCTGCGGCCGAGGATGCCGGCGATCTCGGTATGGGCATAGCCGAACACCTCGTGCAGGACGAACACCGCGCGCTCCAGCGGGGTGAGGGTCTCCAGGACGACCAGCAGTGCCATGGACACCGACTGGATGCGCTCGGCCGTGTCGGCGGCGTCCGCGGCCTCGCCGTGCGCACGGCCGTCGGCGAGGGAGGAGACGAGCGGTTCGGGCAGCCACGGACCCACATAGGTCTCGCGACGGCGGCTGATGGCGGCCTGGCGGGCGAGGGCCTTGTTCACCGCGATCCGCACCAGATAGGCGCGTGGGCTCTCGATCCGCGCCACGCCCGGTGCCCCGTCTCGGGACGCCCACGCCAGCCAGGTCTCCTGGAGCACGTCCTCGGTGTCGGCGACACTGCTGAGCATGTTGTAGACGACGGAGAACAACAACTCCCGGTGCTCGACGAACACCCTGGTAGCCGTGTCCACCGCGCTCTCGTCGGACTTCATCGGACCTCCCGCCCTGTCTGACCACTGAGAGCCGCGGAAGCGCCCGAAGTGTGACATCCACAGGAAGCATGTGACCCACGCCTCAGCGAGGAACGCACAAAAGGCCGTATCGGTTTCTGCCGATACGGCCTCTGACCTGCTATTCCGCAAGTCGGGACGACAGGATTTGAACCTGCGACCCCTTGACCCCCAGTCAAGTGCGCTACCAAGCTGCGCCACGTCCCGGTGCGCTCGCCCACGGTGTGCCGTGTGATCGCGCGGACAGCACTTTACCGTACGCGAGGGGGTCGGCCGAAGGGGGCGGCCGGGCCGGGGGACGCGGGCCGGGGGAGAATCGGGCGTATGGGCAGCGGACGGGACCGGGACAGTGAGGGGCGGGCGCGGAACGCGCGGCCGCGGGACGGGCTGGGGCGGCCCCTGCCGTACGGGGCACGGGGCGTGGCACGGCAGCCGGAAGGTGTCGTGCGGACCCCGGAGGAGACCGTCGGCGAGGCGCAGGCGCTGCTGGCGGAGGGGAAGCCCTTCCACGCGCACGAGGTCTTCGAGGACGCCTGGAAATCGGGCCCGGACTCCGAGCGCGCGCTGTGGCGGGGGCTGGCGCAGCTCTCCGTGGGGCTGACGCACGCCGCGCGGGGGAACACCACCGGCGGGGCGCGGCTGCTGCGGCGCGGGGCGGGTGCCGTCGAGGGATGGGCGGAGGGCTGCGGGGAACGGCAGCCGTACGGGATCGATCTCGCCGGGATCGTCGGCTGGGCGCGGGAGCTGGCCGGGGCCGTGGAACGGGGCGGCGAGCCGGTCGACGCGAAGATCCGGGCGCCCCGCCTCCGGGTGCCGTAGCGGGCGGGTTCGGGTGCGGTGGCGGTGCACGCACTGTCAGTGGCATGCGGCAGACTCGGGGCGTGCGAAAGATTCATGTCATCGGTATCGGCGCGGGCGACCCCGACCAGCTGACCCTTCAGGCGGTCAAGGCGCTGCGCGCCACGGACGTGTTCTTCCTTCTCGAGAAGGGTGAGGTGAAGTCGGACCTCACCCGGCTCCGCCGGGACATGCTCGACGCGCACCTGCCGGAGGGGACGTACCGGCTGGTCGAGGCCTGGGACCCGGAGCGGGACCGGAGCGCGGGCGGCGCCGCCTACTCCCCCGCCGTCGGGGACTGGCGCAGCGCCCGCGCCGGCATCTACGAGCGGCTGATCGTCGAGGAGATGGGCGAGGACGAGAGCGGCGCCTTCCTGGTGTGGGGGGATCCGGCGCTGTACGACAGCACGCTCGGGATCCTCGAGGAGGTGCTGGAGCGGGGCACCGTGGCCTTCGAGTACGACGTCGTGCCCGGCATCAGCAGCGTCTCCGCGCTCGCCGCCCGGCACCGCACGGGGCTGAACCGGGTCGCCCGGCCGGTGCAGATCACCACCGGACGGCGGCTGGCCGAGGGCTTCCCGGAGGACGTGGACGACCTCGTCGTGATGCTGGACGCCCATCAGACCTTCCGGCAGTACGCGGGCGACGACATCGACATCTACTGGGGCGCCTACATAGGCACCCCCGACGAGATCCTCGTCTCCGGACCGATCACCGAGGCCGCCCCCCGTATCGAGCGGCTGCGCGCCGAGGCCCGGGAGCGCAAGGGCTGGATCATGGACACGTACCTGCTGCGCCGGCACCCGAAGGACGCCTGAGGCCGGCCACTCGAAAACCGGGTGGCCCGGGAGGAGGGGCGGTCGTCATACTCCCGGCATGTCTCCCGCACCCGTCCGCTTCCACGACACCGAAACCGACACCGGCCTCGCGGCCTGCCGGTTCGGGTCCGCGATGCTCGTCCGCTGCCCGCGCTGTGCGCGGATCGCCCACGCGGAGCAGCGGCCGGACCTCGCCGAGGGCGCGCGACACCGGCTGATCTGCCGGTCCTGCGGTCTGTCCCGGACCTCGTGGCTCGTCGACGGGCACCGGCCGGCGCTGTGGCTGCGGACCACCACCCGGCACGGGGAGATCTGGGCGTACAACCTCGAACACCTCGGCCTGCTCCGGCGGTTCGTGGCCGCCTCGCTGCGGGAGCGGGCCCCCTGGTACGAGCACGGACGGAAGATGACCTACGTGGCCCGGCTGCCCGCGTGGATCAAGGCCGCCAAGAACCGTGACGAGGTGCTGCGCGCGATCGACCGGCTGCGGGCCTCGGTCACGACCGGTTGAGGCCGAGCCGCTGAAGCGTCTCCAGCCGTGCCAGTACGGCCGCCTCGTCGGGCAGTGCCGTCACGCCCTCCGGCAGCGCGGGCCGTTGTACGACCACCACGGGCAGCCCGAGTTCACGGGCGGCCGTCAGCTTGGCGGCGGTCGCCTCTCCCCCGCTGTCCTTGGTCACCAGCACGTCGATGCGGTGGCCGCGCAGCAACCGGAGTTCGCCGGCGACGGTGAACGGGCCGCGGGCCAGGAGGACTTCGAGGCCGGGCGGCATCGGCGGCTCGGGCGGCTCCACCGACCGTACGACGAAGTGCAGGTCGCTCAGGTGCGCGAAGGCCGACAGGCCCAGGCGGCCGGTGGTGAGGAACACCCGGCGGCCGAGTGCGGGCAGCGCGTCGGCCGCGGCGCCGAGCGAGGGGACCGGGTGCCAGCGGTCTCCGGAGGCGGGCCGCCAGCCCGGTCGCCGCAGGACCAGCAGCGGCAGCCCGGTCGCCGTCGCGGCCCGCGCCGCGTTGGCGGTGATCCCGGCGGCGAAGGGATGGGTCGCGTCGACGACGGCGTCCACCTGCTCCGCACGCAGCCACTCCGCCAGCCCCTGCGCCCCGCCGAACCCGCCGGTCCGGACCTCCCCCTCCAGGGTCCCGGGGCGGGTCACCCGTCCGGCCAGGGAGGTCGTGACCCGAACGCCGCCGCGCGCGGTCAGCCCGGCGGCCAGCCGTCGGGCCTCCGTGGTGCCGCCGAGGACCAGGACGTGCGGGGTGGCGGGGTGCGGGGACATGGCGTCAGCGTACGGGCCGATCCCGCGGCCGGATCGCTATCGTCCAGGCATGGAATCCGTGCGAGGCGTGCTGATCGACATCGACGGGGTGCTCACCGTGTCGTGGGAGGCGCTGCCGGGTGCGGTGGCGGCGCTGCGCGAGATCCGCGCGGCCGGCCTCGCCGTGGCGCTGGTGACCAACACGACGTCCCGGACCCGGGCGTCGATCGCCGAGACGCTGTCGGGAGCCGGCTTCCCGGTCACCGCCGAGGACGTCCTGACCGCGCCCGCGGTGACCGCCGCCCATCTCGCCGAGCGCTTTCCCGGCGCCCGCTGCGCTCTGCTCAACAGCGGGGACATCGAGGAGGACCTCGGCGGCCTCACCCTCGTCGACGAGGCCGATGGCAGGGACGGTGACAGTGACGGGGACGGGGCCGCCGTGCCCGATGTGGTGGTCGTCGGCGGCGCCGGTCCCGAGTTCGGTTACGCGGCGCTCAACCGGGCCTTCGGGCACCTCCAGCGCGGGGCCCGGCTGGTGGCCATGCACCGCAATCTGTACTGGCGGACGGACGCCGGGCTGCAACTGGACACGGGTGCCTTCCTCATCGGGCTGGAGAAGGCCGCGCGGGTCGAGGCGGAGGTCACCGGCAAACCGTCGCCGGCGTTCTTCGAGGCCGCGCTGTCCCGGCTGGGGGTGGGCGCGGACCGGGCGCTGATGGTGGGCGACGACATCGAGTCGGACGTGCTCGCGGCCCAGCGTGCGGGGATCACCGGCGTGCTGGTGAAGACCGGCAAGTACCTGCCCGAGACGCACGAGAGGGCGAGCGGCACCCCGGACCACGTCCTGGACTCGTTCGCGGACCTCCCCGGGCTGCTCGGGCTGCGGCGGGGGTCAGCGCAGTAGCAGCTGGACCCCGCCCACGACCGTCGCCGCGATCACCAGTTGCTCGAACAGCCGCTGGTTGATCCTGTTCACAGCCCATTTGCCGATCAACGCCCCGGGCAGCACGAACACCGCGAGTACGGCGTCGAGCAGCAGTGAGCGGCCGTCGATCAGGCCCAGACCGACGCTGAAGGGCACCTTGGAGACGTTCACGATCAGGAAGAAGAAGGCCGAGGTCCCCAGGAAGCCCAGCTTCCGGAAGCCCGCGGACAGCAGGTACAGCGACATCACCGGACCGCCCGCGTTGGCGACCATCGTGGTGAAGCCGCCGAGCACACCGTACGAACGCGCCTTGGCCCGGCCCGCCCGGCCGCCGACCGGCTCCGGCTCCCCCTCCGTGCCGGCCCGGCGCCGCCGCCACACCGTGACGGCCGCCATCAGCAGCAGGATCGCGCCGATCGAGGTCCGTACGACGCCGTCGTCGGCCCACGTCAGGAACAGCGTGCCGACGACCACTCCGGCCGCCACCGCCGGGAACAGCCGCCACAGCGTGGGCCAGTGGGCGTGCCGCCGGTAGGTGAGGACGGCCAGCACGTCGCCCACGATGAGCAGGGGCAGCAGCACCCCGGTGGAGGCCCGGGCGGGCAGCACCGCGGCGAATACGGCGAGGCTGACGGTGTTGGCCCCGCTGACGGCGGTCTTGGAGAAGCCGACGAGCAGCGCCGCGAAGGCGAGCGCGGTGAATCCCCACCCGGATATGTGCCAGAGCGTCATCGTGTTCATGCCGGGCCGATGCTATGCGCACGCATCTTGCGGCGTAAGCACCGTCTCGCCAGTTGGCCGTTGCCGCGGGTGCCGCGGGTGCCGCTAGTGCCGCTCCACCAGCACCGCGCTCCCCTGCCCCACCCCCACGCACATCGTCGCCAGCCCCCGCGCCGCGCCCGTGCGGCGCATGCGGTGCAGCAGTGTGGTGAGGATGCGGGCGCCGGAGCAGCCGAGGGGGTGGCCGAGGGCGATCGCGCCGCCGCTGGGGTTCACCAGACCGGGGTCGATGCCGAGCAGGTCGACGCAGGCCAGGGCCTGGGCGGCGAAGGCCTCGTTGAACTCGGCCTCCTGGAGGTCGGCGACCTCCCAGCCGGCGCGGGCGAGCGCCTTGCGGGTGGCGGGCACCGGGCCGATGCCCATCACGTCCGGGTGCACACCCGCCGAGGCGCCGGCGACATAGCGGCCCAGGGACTCCAGGCCCAGCTCGTTCAGGGCCTCCTCGCTGACCAGCAGCACCGCGGCGGCGCCGTCGTTCATCGGGGAGGCGTTGCCCGCGGTGACCGTGCCGCCCTCGCGGAAGACCGGCTTCAGCCGCGCCAGCTTCTCGTGGGAGGTGTCCTCGCGGACGCACTCATCGGCGTCGACGACCACGCCGTCCGGGCGCTCGACGGGCAGGAGTTCGTCGTCGAAGTGGCCGTCCTTGCGGGCGACGGCGGCCCGTTGGTGGCTGCGCAGCGCGAACTCGTCCTGGCGTTCGCGCGGGATGCCGTACCGTTCGGCGACCTCCTCGGCGGTCTCGCCCATGGACAGCAGGCCGTGCAGGTCCTTCATCGCCGGGTTGACCAGCCGCCAGCCGAGGCGGGTGTCGGCGGTCTCGATGCGGTGCGGCAGGGCCTCGTCGGGGCGGGGCAGCACGAACGGGGCGCGGCTCATCGACTCCGAGCCGCCCGCGAGCATGATGTCGGCCTCGCCGGCGGCGACGGTGCGGGCGGCGAGGGTGACCGCCTCCAGGCCCGAGGCGCACAGCCGGTTGACCGTGGCGCCGGGCACCGTCTCGGGCAGGCCGGCGAGCAGGGCGGCCATGCGGGCGACGTTGCGGTTGTCCTCGCCGGCCTGGTTGGCGGCGCCCCAGTAGACGTCGTCGATCCGGGCGGGGTCGAGGGAGGGCACGTCGGCCACGAGGCGGCGGATCACGGTCGCCGCGAGGTCGTCCGGGCGCACCGGGGACAGGGCTCCGCGCAGCTTGCCGATGGGGGTGCGGCGGGCGGCCGCGAAATGGACGGGACGCAAGGGAAGGACTCCTGACCGACGACGCTGTGGATCAGCACTCGGTGAACCGGCGGCACCGGTCGGCACCACCATTAATTAGCACCGCTAGTTTTTGACTATAGACCGCCGGCCCACCCCCTGGGAAGATCCCCGGGTACCTTCACCGACGCAGCCGGAGGAGCCATGGCCGACGCCCGCGAGCACGTCCTCACCGGGACCCGGGGCACGATCACCGCCCGCGTCTGGCAGCACCCCGAGCCCCGGTACGTCGCCCTCGTGGTGCACGGCTACGGCGAGCACTCCGGCCGGTACGCGGAGCTGGCGGCTGTCCTCACCGGACACGGCGCGGCGGTCTACGCGCCCGACCACATGGGGCACGGCAGGTCGGCCGGTGACCGCGTGGTGATCGAGGACTTCGAGGACGTCGTCACCGACGTGCACGGCGTGGCCGCCCTCGCCCGCACCGCGCACCCCGGCCTGCCGCTCGTCCTGGTCGGCCACTCGATGGGCGGCCTGATCGCGGCGCGGCACGCCCAGCGGTACGGCGACGAACTCGCCGCGCTCGTCCTTTCGGGGCCGGTGATCGGCGCCTGGGAGCTGCCCGGACGGCTCCTCGCCCTGCCCGAGGTCCCGGACCGGCCGATCAGCCCGGCCGCGCTCTCCCGCGACCCGGCGGTGGGGGCCGCGTACGCCGCCGACCCGCTGGTGTGGCACGGCCCGATGAAGCGGCCGACGCTTCAGGCGTTCGTGACGACCCTGGAGGCCGTCGACGGGAGCGGCGACGTCGGTCCGCTCCCGGTGCTGTGGCTGCACGGCGACGACGACCGGCTGGTCCCGCTGTCCGGCAGCCGGACCGGCGTGGAGCGGCTGACCGGGGGCCGGGCGGCCGAGCGGATCTACGCCGGGGCCCGGCACGAGGTGTTCCACGAGACGAACCGGACGGAGGTCTTCGCGGACGTGACCGGCTTCCTCGACGGGCTGCCCGCGCTCTAGCCCGAGACCCTTGGGACCCGGTTCCGGCCCGCCCAGCACCGCGTTTGCGGGTGTGTGCCAGGGGCACCCGCGCCCCCATGGAGTGGTTGCGTGCTGCCGCCTGTGCGGGTGAGGACCCCGAGCTGTTCTTCCCGGTGGGTACGACCGGACCGGCGCTGCGGGACATCGCGGCCGCCAAGCGTGTCTGTGCCCGTTGCCCGGTGACGGTCCAGTGTCTGACGTACGCGCTGGCGTACGGCCAGACCTCAGGTGTCTGGGGCGGTACCTGCGAGGAGGAGCGCGACGAACTGCTCCGTGCGTCCAGAGGCGTCAGGGAGTCGTCCAGGGGCGCGAGAGAGCTCGAGAAAACCGAGAAAGGGAGAAGCGTTCTATGACCGTGGTGAAGAGCACGCTGCCCGAGGAGGCGCTCCGCGTCACCGGCCCCGCCCTCCAGGACACCCTCGTGGACCTGCTGGGTCTGTCGCTGGTCGGGAAGCAGGCGCACTGGAACATCGTGGGGCCGCGCTTCAGGTCCATCCACCTCCAGCTCGACGAGGTGGTGGACACGGCGCGCGCCTACGCCGACACGGTCGCCGAGCGTGCCGCCGCGCTGGGTGTGACGCCGGACGGGCGGCCGGAGACCATCGCGGCGACCTTCGCGCTGCCGGGCACCAAGGACGGCTGGCTGCGTGACACGGAGGTCGTGCGGCTGCTGGTGGAGTCGCTCGAGGCGGCGATCGGGCGGCTGCGCGCGCGGATCGACGCGACCGAGAAGGCCGACCCGGTCACCCAGGACCTGCTGATCGGCATCACCGCCGACCTGGAGAAGCAGCGCTGGATGTTCGAGGCCGAGAACTGGCCGCGCGAGGACGGGTGACCGGCGTGTGACCGGCCCGCGCTGAAGCACACGTACGCACGGAACGTACGTACGTACGGAAGGGAACGGAGGGAACACAGCATGGCCGACGCCCTCGAAATGGACGCGCTGTGGGAGGACTTCCACCGCGTGGTGAACATGACCTCGGCGGAGCTCGCCGCCTGGCTGCGGGTGCGCGACGCCGACGAGGACGCGGAGCCGCTGCCGGAGGAGGCGGGCACGCCCACCGGGCAGCACGTCCTCGCGATCCTCCAGAAGCGGCGCACGGACCTCACCGACGACGACATCCGCGTGATGTACCGGGTGGTGGACCGGGTCAGCGACCTGGCGGACGTCGAGAACGAGCCGGAGCCGGAGAGCTCGCCCGAGGACACGCGCCGCCGGCACCAGCTGATGACCCTCGGCCACGACCCGCTCAAGCCGTAGCCATGAGCCGCGCCGAGAAGTCCGGACGGATTCTCGCCGAGCTGGTCGCCGGGTACGGGCGGACGTACGCGGAGGAGGCGGGCATCCGGCTGAAGGACACCCCGCAGCCCCTGTACCGGCTGCTGGTCCTAGCCGTCCTGCTCAGCGCCCGGATCCGTGCCTCGGTCGCGGTGGCCGCCGCCCGCGCGCTGCACGAGTCGGGCCTCGACACGGCGCGTCGCACGGCCGAGGCCGACTGGCAGGAGCGGGTGGACGCGCTCGGCCGGGGCGGCTACCGGCGCTACGACGAGCGCACCGCCACCCAGCTCGGCGACGGCGCCGCGGTGCTGGCCGAGCGGTGGGGCGGCGACCTGCGGCGGATGCGTGCGGAGGCGGACGGCGACGTGGACGCGCTGGGGCGGCTGCTGCGGGAGGTGCCGGGGCTGGGTCCGGCCGGCGCCGACATCTTCCTGCGCGAGGTGCAGCGGGTGTGGCCGGAGGTGGCGCCGTACCTGGACGGCAAGGCGCTGTCGGGCGCGGAGCGGCTGGGCCTGCCGAAGGATCCCGGCCGCCTGCTCGATCTCGCCGGTGACACCGAACCCGCCGTGCTCGCCGCCGCGTTGGTGCGCGCGGCGCTGGACAAAGAGGTGACCGAAGACAGTCTCCGCCGCGCCGCGTGATCGTGCCAGACTGCTCGACGGCCCCGCCGGAAAGCGGCGGCGGCCGTCGAGCGGAGGAGCGCCGCGTGACCGGGACCGAGCCGTCCCTGAACGAGATCGACACGACCCGGCCGCATCCGGCCCGGGTGTACGACTGGTTCCTCGGCGGCAAGGACAACTTCCCGGCCGACGAGCGGCTCGGGCGGCAGATCATGGCGATCGAGGCCGGGGCCCCGCGGGCCGCACGGGCCAACCGCGCGTTCATGCGGCGGGCCACCCGGCTGCTGGCCGGGGAGTCGGGAATCCGCCAGTTCCTCGACATAGGCACCGGCATCCCCACCGAGCCCAACCTGCATCAGGTCGCCCAGTCCGTGGCGGCGGACGCCCGTGTCGTCTACGTCGACAACGACCCGATCGTGCCGGCCCACGCGGCAGCCCTGCTGCACGGCACCCCCGAAGGTGTCACGGAGTACTTCCAGGCCGATGCCCGCGAGCCCGGCACGATCCTCGAACTCGCCTCGCGTGTCCTGGACTTCGACCGGCCGGTCGCGCTGTCCCTGATCGCGCTGCTGCACTTCGTCGCGGACGAGGACGGCGCCCACGACCTGGTGGCCACCCTGCTCGGCGCCCTGGCCCCGGGCAGCTGCCTGGTCCTGTCGGCGATGACGGCCGACTTCGAGCCCGAGAACGTCCGGCGGGGCATCGCGGCCTACGGGGCGGGCGGAGTGACTCTCGTCGCCCGCTCGCAGGCCGAGGTCGCCCGTTTCTTCACCGGACTTCAGCTGGCGGACCCCGGTGTCGTCGCCGTCTGCGACTGGCGCCCCGACACCGGGGCGGACGGGGAGCCTCCGGTGTCGCTGTACGGCGGGGTGGGGCTCAAGACGGCCGCCTGAACCGGCCCGAGAGGCCCTACGCCCCGCCGGTGCCGAGCACGCGGGCGATGGTGCGCAGCACCCCGTTGTCGTTGTTGGACGGGGCGAGGTGGCGGGCCCGGCGGACGACCTCCGGGTGGGCGCCCGCCATGGCGAAGGACCAGTCGGCGGCGTCCAGCATCTCCAGGTCGTTGAGGTAGTCGCCGAACACCATGGTCTGCGCCGGCGTGATGCCCAGTTCCCGCTGGAGGCCGCGCAGGGCGGCGCCCTTGTTGGCGGTGGGGTTCATGACGTCGACCCAGTGCTCGCCGGAGACGACGACCTGGTGCGTGGCGGTGAAGGCCTTCAGCGCGGGCGCGGTGGTCCGCTCGGCCGGACCGAAGTCGAACAGGGCCACCTTGATCACCTCGTCGTCGACGGCGGTGACGTCCTCGACGATCCGGTGCTCCACGTAGTACTTGCGGACCTCGGCGAGGAAGGCCTCGTCGGTGCGCTCCACGTAGGCGGACCGCTTGCCGCAGATCACGGCGCCCACGTCCACGCCGTCGGCCACCAGCCCCCGCACGGTCCGTGCGAGGGAGGCCACGACCGGCCCGTCGAGGGGGTCCGAGCTGAGCTCCACGCCGTCGCGGACGACATAGGTGCCGTTCTCCGCGATGAACACCATGCCGTCGGCCACCTCGGCGAACTGCCGGGCCAGCGTGGCGTACTGGCGGCCGCTCGCCGGGCTGAACAGCACACCGCGCCGGCGCAGTTCGGCCAGCATCGGCCACAGTCCCTCCGGGATCCGCTTGTCGTCGTCGAGGAGCGTGCCGTCCATGTCGGTGACGACGAGCCGGATGTCGGCGGAGCCGGCCGGGAGGCCGGGGGCGGTGAGGAGGGACGCGGGCGTGGCGGGCATGTCCTGCTTCCGGTCGGGGCGGGCGTACGGAGTCCAGTGTTCCTCATGGGGCGGACGGGCCCGGAACCCGGCCGGTCCGCCGAATCCGGGGACAGCGCGATCACCGGACGGCACAATGGCCGCGGACAGTCACAGGGGACGGTCACACGCGGGCGGTCGCGGGGGGCGGAGGACGGCGACGTGAGCGAGGGTGGACCGGCGGTGACCACGACGGTGGCGCACGCCGCGCGGGTGTGGAACTACTGGATCGGCGGCCGCGACAACTACGCCGTCGACCAGCGGGTCGGCGAGCAGGTCGCCGGGATGCTGCCGGTGATCCGGGACGTGGCACGCGCGGACCGGGAGTTCCTGGGGCGGGCGGTGCGGTTCCTGGCCGGGGACCGCGGAGTGCGGCAGTTCCTGGACATCGGCACCGGACTGCCGACGGCGGAGAACACCCACGAGATCGCCCAGGGCATCGCTCCGGAGTCGCGGATCGTGTACGTGGACAACGACCCGATCGTGCTCATGTACGCCCGCACCCTGCTCACCAGCGCCCCCGAGGGCGTCACCGACTACGTCGACGCCGATGTCCACGACCCGGACACGGTGGTCCGGCTGGCCGCCGGAACCCTCGACCTGACGCGGCCGGTCGCGGTGATGATGCTGGGCATCCTCAACTTCGTCCTGGACGACGGCACGGCCCGGGAGGCCGTGCGCCGGATCATGGCGGCGGTCCCCTCCGGCAGCTACCTCGTGCTCACGCACCCCACCTGCGACTCCGAACTGGGCGGCGCGGGCAACGAGGCCGCGATGCGGTTCTGGAACGAGCACGCCACCCCGCCGGTCACCGCCCGCGACCGGGCGCGGATCGCGGCCTACTTCGACGGGCTCCGGCTGCTCGAACCGGGCCTGGTGCCGTGCTCCCGGTGGCGCTGCGGATCCGACCGGCCCGCCGTGGTACCGCAGCTCGGCGGAGTGGCCGTGAAACCCTGACCCCGACCAGGCACGGCCCCGCCCGTCGAGGAGGAGCGCGGATGACCACCCTTGCCGACCCGGTGCCCGGCGGGCGTCCCGGCGACGTCCAGCGGGCCACCGCGCTGGCCGCCGAACTGACCGGACGGGGCGTGCACGGTGTCGTACTGGCCTATGTCGACACCGCGGGCATCGGCCGGGTGAAGACCGTCCCGGCGGCACGGCTGCCCCGGGCGGCCGCCTGGGGCGTGGGAATGTCCCCGGTGTTCGACACCTTCCTGGCCGACGACTCCATCGTCACCACCGACGTCCTCGGCTCCCCGGACGGCGATCTGCGCCTGTACCCGGACCTCGACCACCTGGTGGTCCTGGCCGGGCAGCCCGGCTGGGCCTGGGCCCCGGTCGACCGGATCACGCAGGAGGGGCAGGGACACCCGGGGTGCTCGCGCACGTTCCTGCGCCGGATCGTCACGGACGCCGCCGAACGGCACGGCATCACCTTCCGCGCGGCCGTCGAGGTCGAGTGGGCGCTCGGCCTCGGCTCGGCGCCCGGCGGGGAGTTCGTGCCGGCGGTGTCCGGGCCCGCGTACGGTGCCGTCCGGCAGACGGAGCTGAGCGACTACGGCGCCGATCTGCTCGCGGCCTGCGCGGCGCAGGGCATCGACGTCGACCAGTTCCACCCCGAGTACGCGCCCGGCCAGTTCGAGCTGTCGGTGGGCGCGCTGGACCCGGTGGCGGCGGCCGACCGGAGCGTGCTGGTGCGGCAGACCGTCCGTGCGGTGGCGCAGCGGCACGGTCTGCGGGTCTCCTTCGCCCCGGCCGTGTCCGCCGAGGGCGTCGGCAACGGCGGCCACCTCCACCTGTCCGGCTGGCGCGACGGCCGCAACCTGCACACCGGAGGTCCCGGCCCGTACGGCATGACGGACCGGGCCGAGTCGTTCGCGGCCGGGATCCTCGCGCGCCTGCCCGCCCTGACGGCCGTCACCGCGCCCAGCCCGGCCAGCTACCTCCGCCTCAAACCCTCCCGGTGGGCGGGGGTGTTCACCGCGTGGGGCCGCGAGCGGCGCGAGGCCGCGGTGCGTGTCGTCACCGGCACGACGGGGCACCGGGAGCAGGCGGCGAACCTCGAGGTCAAACCGGTCGACCTGGCCGCCAACCCCTATCTCGCGCTCGGCTGTGTCATCGCCGCCGGGCTCGACGGCATCGCGTCGGCGGCGACCCTGCCCGAGGAGATCACCGGTGACCCGGCCCGGCTCGATGCCGGGGAGGCGGCGGCGCGGGCCGTGCGCCGGCTGCCCGTCTCGCTGCCGGAGGCCGTCGCCGAGTTCCGTGAGGACGAGGTGCTGCGGGCCGCGCTGGGCGAGGTGCTGGCCGACGCGGTGACCGCCGTACGCCTCGGGGAGGCCGCGGCCGTGGACGGGCTGGACGACGCCCGGATCGCGGCGGCCTACCGCTGGAAGTACTGACGTGCGCGGCCCCGTGTCCGGACCGGTCCAGGAGTCCCTCGCCGCGCTGCCCCTGGTCGACCACCACTGCCACGGCGCCGTGACCGGCGATCTCGGCGCCGAGGAGTTCGCCTCCCTGCTCACCGAGGCCCGGCCGGGCAGCGGTCTCTCCCCCTTCGACACCCCGGCCGGGGTGGCCGTACGCCGGCACTGCGCGCCCCTGCTGGACCTGCCCCGGCACGCGCCTGCCGCGGACTACGTGGCCCGGCGGGCGGACCTGGGACCACGCGAGGTCAACCGGCGGTTCCTCACCGCGGCGGGGGCGGAGGTGTTCTGCGTGGACACCGGGTACGCCCCGCATCCCGTCACCTCCCCGGCGGAGCTCGCGGACGCCTCGGGCGCTGCCGCGTACGAAGTGGTACGGCTGGAGGGCGTGGCGGAGTCGGTGGCAGCGCGGGGTGTGGAGGCGGGCGAGTACGCGGACGCCTTCCGGACGGCCGCGGAGGCCGCCGTGCGCCGGCCGGGCGTGGTCGGGGTGAAGTCCGTGGCCGCCTACCGCACCGGCTTCGCCCTGGACCCGGCGCGGCCCGCCGACGCCGAGGTCACCGGGGCGGCCCGGCACTGGCTGGCCCGGGGCGGCCCGCTCACCGACCCGGTCCTCGTGCGCCACCTGCTGTGGACCGCCGTCGGCCTCGGGCTGCCGCTGCAACTGCACACCGGCTTCGGCGACGACGACATCCGGCTGCACCGGGCCGACCCCGCCCTGCTGACGGACTGGCTCCACCTGACCCGTGGCACCGTCCCGGTCCTGCTGCTGCACTGCTGGCCCTACCAGCGCCAAGCCGCTTATCTGGCGGCCGTGTTCGAGCAGGTCCACCTCGACGTCGGACTCGCCCTGCACCACGCCGGGCCAGCCCGGTCCCGGGCGATCCTCGAAGAAGCCCTGGAGATCACACCGTTCCGCAAACTGCTGTACAGCTCCGACGCGTACGGTGTCGCCGAGTTCCACCACCTCGGCGCGCTGTGCTTCCGCCAGGGCCTGGCCGCGCTGCTCCAGGACCGGGTGGACGCCGACGAGCTGAGTCTGCCCGACGCCCTGCGGATCGCCGCCTGGACGGGGCGCGACAACGCCCGCCGCGTGTACGGACTGCCCGCCCGCGAACCGCCCTCGCCCTAGCTCCTGTGACCGATGACACGCCGTTTCCGAGGCCCGGAAAGTATGATCAAGCAATGTCTGACATGACCGAAACCACGCCCGGCTGGCTGTCTCCCGACGAGCTGGAGATGGCCCGCGCCCGGATGCCGATCCTGTACGTCGAGGCCGTGCCGGTGCGCGTCGACGACAGCGGCGAAGTCACCAGCATCGGGCTGCTGCTGCGCATAGGGCCGGACGGAACGGTCAGCCGGACCCTGGTCTCCGGCCGTGTCCTGCACCACGAGCGGGTACGCGACGCCCTGTTGCGCCATCTGGAGAAGGACCTCGGGCCGGTGGCGCTGCCCCGCGTGCCGGCCTCCTTGCAGCCGTTCACGGTCGCCGAGTACTTCCCCACCGCGGGCATCACGCCGTACCACGACCCGCGGCAGCACGCCGTGTCCCTGGCCTACATCGTTCCGGTGGCCGGCGACTGCCGTCCCCGGCAGGACGCGCTGGACCTGGTGTGGTTCAGCCCGCAGGAGGCCGCGTCACAGGCCCTCCAGAGCGAGATGCCGGGCGGGCACGGGGTGCTGCTGAAGCAGGCCCTGGCGCACGTGGGTCACGTGTCCTGAGGCGGCGGCCCGCGTCACACCTTCGCCCGCGCCTTGTCACCGGACGCGGTGTGGACGGTGCGCGAGTCGCGGCCGACGTGGGCGTTCATGGCCGACGACAGCCGGTGCCGGAAGGCGAACCCCGGGGCGGGCCCCGCCTTCGCGGGGCGCTC
Source organism: Streptomyces sp. NPDC046915 (assembly GCF_040644935.1). NCBI lineage: Bacteria > Bacillati > Actinomycetota > Actinomycetes > Kitasatosporales > Streptomycetaceae > Streptomyces > Streptomyces sp. NPDC046915. Next base: position 30,751 of record NZ_JBEYXB010000026.1, read on the forward strand.
CCGGACGTCGGCCGTCGTGTTCAGCACGTCCCACACCCGGTCCGGGCACTCCCCGCGCTTCCACAGGAAGTCGCAGTACGGGATGTGCGCGATCTCCAGGTCGAGCCAGCCGTCCTTGGTCAGCACACCGTTCCACTCGGACGCCCGGAGTCTCAGGTAGCCGCGCGAGCGGCCGGACTTGTCGACGCTGGTGACGCAGAGCACGCGGACGAACTCCGGGGTGTGTTCCAGCACCACCACCGGGCGCTCCTTGTGGGTGTCGTCGTCATGGGTGAGCTCGGCCGTCCATACGTAGCCCACCGACGGCGGCCAGGGTGAGGTGACACCCGGCGGTGCCGGACTGGCCGGTGGTCCGCATTTCAGCCAGCGGACCAGCCGGACCGCCGCGACCGTCGCGCAGCCGGCGGACAGCACCGGCAGCGACCACCACAGGACGGCGAGCACCAGGGTGCCGGCGGTGGCGTGGTCCGGGTCGGGGACGAGGGTGCCGCCGGAGTGGTGGATCCAGTAGCCGGTCGCGGCGGCCAGGAGCCCCTTCCACAGTGCCGTCCGCAGCAGGACCAGGGGGAAATAGCCGTGATCCACGGTCCGCAGGAGGCCCAGTACCGCCGCGGCCGTCGCGTACACCACGGTCAGCCCGGCGAAGGGGTATCTGTCGACGTTGGCGTCCAGTGGCGCCAGGACGGCCGCCACGACGCAGCACAGGACCACCGCCCGTGCCACCACCAGCAGCCGGTTCCCCTTGAGCCGCTCGGGCGCCGCCATGCGGACCATGAGCCGGGCGATCAGCACGCAGAGCGCGAACAGTGCCCCGCAGATCCAGGTGTTCCGCGTGCCGGTGAAGCCGACGCGGAGCGCCGGGAACACCAGCACCCACAGGGCCCAGGAGCCGAACCCCACCGCGAACGGCGCCCCCAGCGAGAATTCGGGCACCATCCGCTTCGACCTCATCCGAGGCCGCTGCGTCCCCGCTATCAGCGGTGTGCTCAGACTCACCAGTAGTACGCCCCCCGCCAGGAATGCCTGCACGTGTCCCCCGCTCCCCCGCTCTCGTCGCTGGGAGCAGCATGGCCCGGACCGGCGGGCCGGGCGCCGGTTCGGTCGTCCCGGCCCGCGCGGCCGGTCAGTCTGGTAAAGCGCCCAGGTCGGCCCGCGCGGGGGTGTCGTCGAGGAAGCCGCCCGACTGGTGCTGCCACAGCCTGGCGTAGGCGCCCTCCGCCGCGAGCAGTTCCTTGTGGGTGCCCTGCTCGACGATCCGTCCGCGGTCGAGGACCACCAGGCGGTCCATGCCGGCGACCGTGCTGAGCCGGTGCGCGACCACGAGTGCCGTCCGCCCCTCCATGAGCCGCCACAGCGCCTCCTGGACGAGGATCTCGCTCTCGGAGTCCAGGGCGCTGGTCGCCTCGTCGAGCAGCAGGACCGGGGCGTCGCGCAGGATCGCCCTGGCGAGCGCGACCCGCTGGCGCTGGCCGCCGGACAGCTTGATCCCGCGTTCGCCCACCATGGTGGCGAAGCCGTTCGGCAGCGCGTCGGCGAACTCGGTGACGTGTGCGGCCTCGGCCGCGCGGCGGATCTCGGCGTCGGTGGCGTCCGGCCGGGCGAACGCGATGTTGTCCCGCAGGGTGCGGTGGAACATCGCCGGGTCCTGCGGCACATAGGAGATCAGGCCGCGCAGGTCGGCCTGGCGCAGTCTGCTGATGTCCTGGCCGCCGATCAGGATCCGGCCGGCGTCGATGTCCGTCATCCGCAGCAGCAGCCGGGTGAGCGTGGTCTTGCCGCCGCCGGACCGGCCGACGAGGCCGATCCTCGCTCCGTCGGGCACCGCCAGGTCGAGGCCCTCGAAGAGCGGCTCCGCGCCGCCGTGGGCGAAGGTCACCCGCTCGAAGCGGATGTCGGCGGCCCCGGGCAGCAGCGGCTCCGGCTCGGCCGGGTCGAGCACGGTCGGCGGATCCAGCAGCAGTTCGGTGTACTGCGCGGCCTCCGTCATCGAGCTCTCCAGACGGCGGTAGATCTGGTTGAACTCGAACATGATCCGTGTCGCGTTGCTGTAGTACGTGAAGGCGACCACGACCGCCTCCACGCCGTGCTCCCCGCCGCCGAGCGCGACCGCGAGCAGCAGGCCCAGCGCGTTGGTCAGTACGGACAGCGGCGCGACCAGGGTGTCGATGCGCAGGTTGCCGTAGTCCCACGACCGCAGGGTGAGCCGCCGCGAGACCGCGACGCGGGCGCGGTGCTCGGCGGCCTCGCGTTCCTCGGCGGCGAACGCCCTGACCGTGTCCATGTTCATCAGGCTGTCGGCGACGTGCCCGGACACCCGGGCGATCGCCGCCTCCCGCTTGCGGACCAGTGCCTGGCGGCGCCGGACGAGGGGCGCCACGAACAGCGCGGTCAGCGTGATCATCGTCAGGAGCCCGACGACGAGCAGCGGGTCGTAGCGCCACAGCACCACCGAGCCGAACAGCAGCGGCACGAGGCTGCCCGCGATGTTGAACGTCAGCGTGTCGACGAACTCCTCGAAGCGGGTGGCGAAGCTCAGCACCCGCTTGGTCAGCGACCCGGCGAAGTTGTCGTGGAAGAACACGGCGTCCTTGGCGAACAGTTCGTCCATCCCGATCACGTACAGGTGCTCGATGCCGAGGGCGTCGACGCGGTTCAGGCAGTGCAGGCCGATGCGCCACAGCGTCTCCGCGAGCAGCAGGACACCGGCGAAGCCGAGGACGTACGGCAGGGTCGCGCCGATGCCGGTGCCGGCGTGGCCCGCGATTCTTCCGACGAGCTTCGCGACGACCAGCGGAGCCAGGTAGTTGATGCCGGTGTTGCCGAGCGCGGGCAGCAGCAGCGCCGGCAGCGCCAGCCACCTCAGCCGTGACAACTCTCGTCCGTAGTAGCGAAGGGCGAGGAGCACCGAGCCCCTGCCCAGCGGAATTCCGTGCGATTCAGGCGATTCCATCCCACCCCCCGGGAATCGCAGTGTCCCGCAGCGGCGACCGCGCGGTCCAAGCGTTTTCCGCCCACGAGCGGTCAGCCGGAGGACACGCCGGCCGTCTCCGTGCGGGCGGCGAGCGTGGGCGCCGGGGGGCTGTCGAAGCGGTTGCGGACGTGGGTGAGGTCGGCGAGCAGTCCGGCGGAGGTGAGCCGGGTGCCGCCGCGCGGACGGGCCAGGTGGGCGATGGGCAGGTTGCCGGTGGCGGCCCAGCACAGCCGTCCGGAGGGATCGAGGTAACTGCGGGTCAGGCCCTGGTTGTCGGGGTGGAGGCAGTAGGGGACGTCGAGGTAGCCGCGGCGGAAGGCGTCGAGCAGCGCACGCGAGAGGTCGGGGTGCAGATCGAGGACGGCGTGCACGAGGGCGGCGGCCTCCTGGTAGGTGGGGCTGTCGGCGAGGTGCGCGAGCGGGGCCGGTGCGGTGGTGCCGGCGGCCCGCGCGGTGGCGGCGGCCAGCTCCAGGGCGTCGACGTTCTCCTGGATGGTGGGGATGCGCCGGGACTCGGCGACCGTCTTGACGATGAGGCGCTCCGCTCCCGTGCGCACGGCGAGTTCGGCGGAGTCCGCCAGCAGCCGCCGGGCGCCCTGCTCGGTCTCCGGGAAGACGCCCATGTAGGTGTAGAGGACCACGTGCCAGTCGTCGGTCGGCAGGAGTTCCGCGCACAGCCGGCGCAGGGCCCCGACCGCCTCGGTGTCCTGCTCCACGGACACCTGCTGGGCGTAGCTGACGGAGAGGCTGCGCACGCCGTGCCGGACGAAGAACAGCGCCTCCAGGACGCTGATCGCCACCAGCAGGCTCGGCGGGCACAGCTGGCCGAGCATGCATCCGCCGAACGTCTCCAGATGGGGTTCGCGGCCGCGCTCGCGCAACGAGGCGAACAGCTCGCAGGCGGTGGCCCACTCGGCGACGGACTCGGCCAGGGGGGTCCGGCCGTAGGGGAGGCAGTAGGAGATCGGGCCGCCCTCGCTGGCGTCGAGGCCGAGCGCGGCCAGCGCCCGGAAGATGCCGACCGGGCGGGCGGAGCCGTGCCGGACCTGGACGGGGAAGCGCGGCCCGCGGATGCCGTGCAGGACCCGCGCGGTGGTGGCCGGGGGGTGGTTGACGACGGGGTAGCCGTTGAGGGGGGTGCCGTCACGCAGGGCGGCATCGGCGGCGTCGAGCCGGCCGACGCGGGTGTGGGCGTCGAGGGTGATGGTGCCGACGGTGCGGGCGGCGGCGGCCCGGGTGGCCATCAGGCCCGCGCGCATGGCGGCCGGATCGCTGAAGCCCATCCGGGGCTGCACCACGAGCCGGCCGTTGCCGCCGTGGGCGCGGACGAAGTCCCCGAAACCGGCGGGGGCCGTGGGCTGTCGGGCCCCCGGCAGCGCGCCGGGGGCGGAGGCGGGCGCGGTCACGCCGGGACGCCCATCTGTTCGTCGGCGGTGAGCGCGGTGCCGCCCCCGGCGTCCAGGCCGTTGAGGAAGCGGCGGAACGCCGTCAGGGAGTCGCGGCCGTCCTCGAAGACGGCGTCGAACCCGGCGGCGAGCAGCCGGTCGGCGTGGGAGGTGGCGCCGCCGTCCACGCCGAGCTTGCCGCCGATGGCGACGGGCAGGTCCGCGGTCAGCCTGTCCTCGCGCAGCGCGCGGATGACCCGCAGCCCGTCCTGGGCGCCGTGCCCGTTGACGCTGCTGATCACCACGGCGGCCGGGCGGATCTCCCGGCAGTGGCGCACCAGCAGCTCGTCGGGGACACACGGGCCGAGGTTGACGACGTCGAAGCCGAGCTCCTCCAGCAGCAGTTGCAGGAACACGAGGTTCCAGGTGTGCGAGTCGGAGGCCACGGTGGTGACGACGACCGTGGCCCCGGCGCGGTCCGGGGGGCCGCCCGCGGCCCGGGTCAGGTCAGTCATGCGCGTGCTCCGCGGCGTAGGGGACGCGGGTGCGTTCGATACGGGTGGCGGAGACGGTCTCCTCCCCGTCGGTCACCACCTCCACGGGGCTGGGCCGGCCGAGGAACATCAGCAGGCTGGCGGTGGGCCCGTAGGCGCCGGTGTTGGGCACGGCGAGGAGGTCGCCGGGCGCCAGGTCCGCCGGGACGGTGACGCCCCGGCCCAGGACGTCGCCGGGGGTGCACAGCGGGCCGGCCAGGGTGACCTGCCGGCTCTCCTCCTCCACCGGGACCTCGACGGAGACCGGCAGCAGGCGGCCGAGGCCGGACATGCCGCCGAACACGTTGATGCCGGCGTCGCACACGGCGAAGGTGTGGCCGCGCCCGGTCTTCACGTTGCTCACGGCGGTGACGAGGTGGCCGCTGTCTCCGACGAGGTAGCGGCCGGACTCGACGGCGATCCGCGGCAGGCCCTGCCGCCAGCCGGGGAAGAACACGTCCAGATCGGCGGCGAGTTCGCCGCGCAGCTTGGGGTAGGCGGCCCGCTCCCCGGTCCGGCCGTAGGGCACGGAGAAGCCGCCGCCGATGTCGAGGACGCGCAGCCGCACCCCGAGTTCGTCCTGGATGCGGGCGGCGGTCCGAAGCGTGTGCCGGAACTCCGCCAGGAGGCTCTCCTCGTCGCGGGCGTTGCTCTGCGAGAACAGGTGCAGCCCCTCGACGGACGTGCCGGGCACGGAGGTCAGCGCCGCGGCGGTCTCAGGCAGGGTCTCGCTGTCGATGCCGAACTGGGTGGGCTTGCCGGTCATGCGCACCCCGCTGGCGGCGCTCGCCGTCACGCTGTTGATGCGCAGCAGGCAGCGCGCGGTGGTGCCGTGGCGGAGGGCGGCGCGGCCGATGTGCTCCAGGTCGGACAGGGACTCGGCGGAGAACAGGCCCACGCCGTCGCGGACGGCGGCGTCGAGTTCACCGGGGGTCTTGCCGGGGCCGGTGTAGAGGATGTCCTCGCCGCGGTAGCCGGCCTCCAGGGCGGTGGCCAGCTCGCCGGTGGAGCTGATCTCCGCCTTGCAGGCGGGCCCGTCGCCGGTGCGCAGGGCGCGGACCAGGTCGGGATGCGGGTTGGCCTTGAAGGCGTAGTAGACCTCCACGCCCTCGGGCAGGCAGCCGAAGAGGTCGCGGCGGGCGGCGCGCACCCGGGCCCGGTCGTAGACGTACAGCGGGGTGCCGTAGCGGTCGGCGAGGTCGCGGTGGTGGGGGCGGACGGTCACGGGCGCTCTCCGTCGATCAGGGCGGCCAGGTCCCGCCGGGCGTTCTTGCCGTGCAGGGTGAGCGGGAACTCGGCCAGGACCCGGCACTGGGCGGGCATCTTCGCGGTCTCCAGACGTTCCATCAGTTCCCGGACGACGGTGCGCTCGTCGAGGTCGCTCTCCACGAAGAGGGTCAGGTCGTGGCGGTCGTCCGGGGGCAGCGCGGCGGCGGCCCGCACGCCGGGGATGTCGAGGGCCGCGGTCTCGATCTCCACGGTGCTCATACGGAAGCCCTTGCGCTTGAACATGTCGTCGCGGCGGCCCTGGAAGTAGAGGTAGCCGTCCTCGTCGAGGTGTCCGTAGTCGCCGGTGTGCAGCCGGGTGACGGCCGGGTCGGCGGGGTCGGGGCGGAAGCTGCGCGCCGTGGCCCCGGGGTTGCGCCAGTAGCCGCTCATGACGTGCGGTCCGGTGGCGACGATCTCGCCGGTGACGCCGGGCGGCAGGGACTCGCCGTCGGGCCCGGCGATGTCCACACGGGTGCCGGGCAGGGGGCGCCCGACGCTGAGCGGCCGCTCGTGCTCCTCCTCGGGCGGCATGACGGTGATCCGCTTGGCCTCCGTCTGCCCGTACTGGCGCACCACGCGGGCGCCGGGGAAGAGGGCGCGCAGGGCGTCGGCGGTGGCGGCGGGCAGCGCGGCGCCGGTGTTGGTGAACATCCGGACGGGGGGCCGCTGGTCGGGGTGGCGGCGGGCCAGCGAGACGATCATCGAGGCGTAGGAGGGGACGAGCGGCACCACGGTCGCGCCCGTGTCGTGCATGCGGCGCAGCACGGTGAAGTCCGAGTCGCCGTCGGCGAGGACGATCTCGCAGCGGGCGATGCAGGTCATCAGCACCTTGTAGAGGCCGTAGTCCCAGGACATCGGGAAGCGGCAGAACACGACGTCGTCGGAGCGGTATCCCAGGGCTTCGACCAGGGCGGTGGAGGCGAACACCACGGCGGCGTGCGGGCAGGCCACGGCCTTGGGCGCGGCGGTGCTGCCGGAGGTGTAGATGAGGGTGGCCAGGTCGTCGGCGCGGACCTCGGGCGCCGGCTCGGCGAGGGCGGCCGTGCCGGCGAGGGCCGCCGGCTGGGCGACGGACGCCGTCTCGGCGAGGACATCGCCGATGTCGTGGACGGGGGCGTCGGTGAGGGGGCGCAGGCGGGCGACGCCCTCGGTGTCGGTCAGGACCAGGGCGGGGCCGGCGTCGGCGACGACGGACCGCAGGTGGAAGGGTTTCATGGCCGGGTGCACCGGCACGAAGACCGCGCCGCGCCGCACCGTGGCGTAGAAGAGGGCCGCCAGCGGCCGGCCGGTGGGCAGCTGGAGCAGGACGCGGTCACCGCGGCCCACACCACGGGCGGCCAGCCAGGTGGCGAACCGGTCCGCCTGGTCGGCGAGTTGGGCGTAGGTCCAGGCGCCGCTCGCGTCCCGTACGGCCGGGTGGTGCGGGGTCCGGGCCACGGCCTCGTCCAGGAGGCCGTGCACCGTGGGGCCGCCGGACGCCGGCGGCGCGGTGCGTCGTTCGATCAGGTCCTGTGGGGTTGCCAATGCTCCGCTCTCCGTTCTCCGGCCCGGCGGGCCTGTGGGCGGGGGCGAGGGCGGGCGCGGCCGGCTCGTCGCGGGCCGCGAAGCCGCCCCTGGGATGCGCAGCAAGCTCACCACCGGCGCCTGACGTCTCGCTCACCGACGGCTACCGGATCACTAGCCGCGCAGGTCGGCGGGGGTGTCCGGACACCCGGTAGCCGGTGAGGACCGGATCGTTAGGACGGGCTGATGTGCTGGTCACCGAAGCCGGATCCCGCAGAAAGGGCGGTTGCTCCGCATGACGACCACCACAGACGTCCTGGCCTCCATCACCCGCCGGGTCGGGGACCAACCGATGAGCGAGACCAGTGAGTTGACGGCCCTCGGCGTCGACTCCCTGCTGCTGCTGCGCATCATCACCGACCTGGCGGCGGACGAGAACCAGGAGATCGAGCCGCACGACCTGGCAGGGCTCGTGACCGTCGGCGACCTGACGGAGTTCGTCGGCCGGTGGAACGGCGGGCCGCGCCCGTGACCGCCCTCGACCTGCGCCAGGAGACGTCCGCGACGCGGACCGACGGGCACGGCGACGTGCTCCCCCTGACCGACGCCCAGCGCAGCCTGCTGTTCATCCAGGAGGCCGCCGCCCGCAAGGACCTCTACAACAACAGCTTCCGCATCGTCTTCGACCGGGAGCTGGACGCCGACGCGCTGCACGCCGCCCTGGAGCGGCTGGTGCTGGTGCAGCCGGCGCTGCGCACCGAGTTCCGCACCGGCCCCGACGGCCCCGAGGCCCGCATCGCGCGGGACGTCCCGCTGCCCTGGGAGACGCTCTCCCACGACGGCGGCACGACGCCGTGGGAGAGCTGGCTGGAGGAGCAGACCGAGCGGTTCGTGCGGCTGCCGCTGGACCTGTCCCGCGCGCCGCTCGGCCGGTTCCGGCTGCTGACGTCCGCGCCCGGCACGCCCGCCCGGTCGGCCCTGCTGGTGACGGTGCACCACACCGTCAGCGACGGGGTGTCCGTCCGGGTCCTCGTCGACGAGATCTGCGCCGGGTACCGGCTGGCCCTGGGCCGCGCGGCCGCCGACGGGGACACCGAGGACCCGGCCGCGCTGGCCCGGTCGCGGGAGCGGACGCTGCGCGCGGAGCTGACGGCGCAGTGCGCCGCGGCGCGGGCGGCGGTGGCCGCCGGGGAGGCCGACGCGCTCGCCGGACCACTGGCCGGCGTGGCCCCCACCACGCTGTACCCGGTGCCCGGCCGGCCGCAGGACACCGCCCACCGGGCGGAGCGGCTGCGGCTCCAGCTGGACCGGACGGAGCGGGCGCGCGTGGAGCGGGCCGCCCGCGACCTGGGCACCACGCCGTACGCGCTGCTGCTGGCCTGCTACGCGCTGCTGCTCGGCGACTACGCCGGCACCGGGGACGTCCTGGTGGGCAGCCCGTTCGCCACCCGGCGCACGGTGGCCTCGCACCAGTTGTGCGGCTTCTTCGTCAATACGCTGCCCATGGCGCTGCCCGCCCGCGACGTGCCGTTCGAGGAGCACTGCCGCGCGGTGTCGGCGACGGTGCGTGAGACGCGGGCCCGGCAGTCCGTGCCGTTCGACGCCCTGGTGTCCCGGCTGGCCCCGGAGCGTTCGGGCAACCGCAACCCGGTCTTCCAGTGCATGTTCGCCATGCAGGACGAGCTGCGCACCCGGGTGGCGCTGATGCCGTGGATCGAGGGCCGGATCGAGATCCTGGAGAACGGCTCGGCCAAGTTCGACCTGTGGCTGGGCGCGACGGCGGTCGAGGACGGCCTGCGGATCGAGCTGGACCACGACCAGGACCTGCTGCCCGCCTCCTACGCGCGGCGCTTCCTGGCCGAGTACCGGGAGCTGCTGCTGCGCGCGGTCGAGACGCCGTCGGCGGGCACCGCGAGCCTGCTGTCCGGCCTGAGCGTGCGGCGCTGCACGAACGCCCGGGTACTGCGGCGGGGCGCCGCCGGGAACACCGACGCGCCGGGCGGTCTGCTGGGCCTGGTGCGCGAGGCCGCGCTCCGCCACCCCGGCGCCGTCGCCGTGCGGCAGCCGGACGGGGCGGAGGTCACCTACGCGGAGCTGCTGCGGCGCACCGAGCGGGCCGCCACCGGGCTGGCCGGGCGCGGAGCGGGCCGCGGCGACACCGTGGCGGTCGTCCCGGGCGACCTGGTGGAGACCGTGGTGGCGATGCTCGCCGTGCTGTGGCGCGGCGCGGCCTATCTGCCGCTCGACACCTCGCTGCCCACCGAACGGCTGGCCTACATGATCGAGCGGTCCGGCTGCCGCTTCGTGATCGGCGACCGGGACGCGGTGCCGGACGGGCCGCCGCGCGCCACCCCGGCGTTGCTGGAGGCCGAGGCCGGTACGGCGCCGGCCCCGGAGGCGGCGGACGGCACGGACCCCGTCTACATCATGTTCACCTCCGGCTCCACCGGCCGCCCCAAGGGCGTGCACATGGGCCAGGGCCCCCTGGTGAACCTGCTGCACTGGCAGCTTCGCGAACTGCGGATGGACGCGCGGAGCCGGTTCCTCCAGTACGCGCCGCTCGGCTTCGACGTCTCCTACCAGGAGATCTTCCCGACGCTCGCCTGCGGCGGCACGGTGGTCGGGCTCGGCGCCGTGGACCGCAGGGACCTGACGGCCGTGGCCCGCCTCGCCGAGCGGGAGGAACTGACCCACGTCTACCTGCCGGTCGCGGTGGCCGGGGCGTTCGCCGGCGCGGTCGAGGAGGCCGGGCTGGACCTGCCCACCGTGCGGTACGTCTGTGTCTCCGGTGAGCAGCTCAACCTGGACGAGCGGCTGCGCCGGCTGCTGGCCCGGGACACCGGACGCGAACTGGTCAACCTGTACGGGCCGACCGAGACGACCGCGGTCACCTGGCACGTGGTGCGCGGCGACGACCTGCCCGCGCACGACCACGTCCCCGTGGGCCGTCCGGTGCCCGGCGTGGACGCCCATCTGCTCACGCCGGACGGCCGCGACGTGCCGCCGGGCGCGGTGGGCGAGCTGTACCTGGGCGGGGTGTGCCCGGCGGTCGGCTACATCAACGACGCCGAGCGCACCGCGGCGGCCTTCCTGCCCGCGCCGGACGCGCCGCCCGGTTCCACCGCACGGGTCTACCGCACCGGTGACCTGGCCCTGCTCGCGGAGGACGGCGCGCTGGTCTTCCTCGGCCGCCGCGACGCGCAGGTCAAGGTGCGCGGGCACCGGGTGGAGCTGGGCGAGCTGGAGTCCGCCGCCGAACGCCTGCCCGAGGTGGGCGAGGCCGTGGCGGCGGTGCTGGGCAGCGGCGAACAGGCCGCCCTGTGCCTGTTCGTGCGCCCGGCAGGCGGGGCGGCGCCCGAGGAGCCGGCCGTCCGCGCCCATCTGGAGCGGATCCTGCCCTCCTACATGCTGCCGCGGCACGTGCGGCTGATCGACGCGGTGCCGCTGACCCCGAACGGCAAGGTCGACCGCACGGCCCTGACGACCGCCCTCCAGGCGGGCCGGCTGCGCACCGCCGAGCCCGCCGGGGCGGCGGCCGGGTGGGAGCCGACCGGGTCCGAGCGCCTGATCCGCGACCTGTGGGCGACGCTGCTCCCCACCGCGCCGAGCGGCCCCGACGAGTCGTTCTTCGCCCTGGGCGGCAACTCCTTCGACGTACTGAAGCTGATCGCGGCACTGCGCGAGACCACCGGCCGGCCCCCGTCGATCGGCGACTTCTTCCGCCGGCCGACCGTCCGCGCGCTCGCCGCCCACGTGGACGGGGGTGCGTGAGCGATGGCAGACAGGACGGACCTGCCGACGACCCTGGACGCGATCGAGGAACGGGTCCGGCGCACCCCGGACCGTACGGCGGTGATCTGCGGCGACGCCCGGCTCGGCTACCGCGGGCTGTGGGACGGCGCACAGGCCGTGGCGCGGGCGCTGGCCGCCCGGGGGCCGGTCCGCGGGGCCGTGGTGGGGGTGCTCGGCCCCGGCAACGAGCGGTTCATGACCGCCGTCCTCGGCTGCTGGCTGGCCGGGGCGTCGTGGACGCCGCTGGACCCGGCGTGGCCCGAGGAACGTCAGCGGCATGTGCTCGCGGACACCGGCGCACCGCTGGTCCTGGCCACCGGCGGGACCGGGGTCCCGGCCCGGCTGCACGGGGCGCCGGTCCTCCGGGTCGCCGAGGCGATCGCGGAGGCCGCGCCGGACGACGGCCCGCTGCCCGGACGTCCCGGCCCCGGCGACCAGGCGTACGTGATCTACACCTCCGGCTCGACGGGCACCCCGAAGGGCGTGTGCGTGGACCACGGGCCGCTGGCGGCGCACCTGGCGGGCGCGGTGGAGGCGTACGGCCTCGCCGACGACGACGTGCTGCTGTCCTTCTCGGCGCCCGCCTTCGACGCCACCGTCATGGAGATGTGGGCGGGTCTGGTGGCCGGCGGCACCGTGCTGCTGCGCGGTGCCGCGCTGTGGACCGGTCCGCAGCTCTTCTCCCGGGTGCGCGCGCACAAGGTCACCTACGTGGGATGCACCACCGCCTACTTCGAGACGTTCTTCGGCGAGGAGCTGACGGCCCGGGACGTCGAGCTGCTGAGCGGACTGCGCGCCGTGTTCTTCGGCGGGGAGGCGCCCAGCGCGGCGGTGCTGCGGCGGTGGACGTCCGGCCCGCTGGCCCATGTGCCGCTGTGCAACGGCTACGGCCCCACCGAGGCGGTGATCGCGGCCACCCGGTACTGGATCCGGGAGGGCTGGGACGGCGGGGACCAGGTGCCCATCGGCACCTGTGTGCCGGGCCACGAGGCCGTGGTGCTGGACGCCGAGGGCCGTGAGGTGCCGCCGGGCTCCAGTGGCGAGCTGTACCTCGGCGGGGTGTGCGTGGCGCGCGGCTATCTGAACCGCCCGGACCTGACGGCCCAGCGGTTCGTGACCCTCCCGGGACGCGAGGGCGTGTACTACCGCACCGGAGACCTGGTCTCCCGGGCCGGCGCGGACCTGGTGTTCCTGGGGCGCGTCGACCGGCAGGTGAAGATCCGCGGCTTCCGGATCGAGCCGGAGGAGATCGAGGTGGTGCTGCGCGGCCTGCCGCGGGTGCGCGGCGCGGTGGTCGGCGTCGGCCGGGGCCCCGGCGGCCGGGACCGGCTGGAGGCGTACGTCGTACCGGAGGACGCCGCCGTGCCGCAGGACGAGTTCACCGACCGGGTGCGCCGGGCGCTGCGCGGCCGGCTGCCCGTCTACATGGTCCCCGAACTGATCAGGGTCCTGGACGAGTTGCCGCTCGGCGCGACCGGCAAGGTCGACCGCGCCCGGGTGCTGGCGGGGGCGGGGGAGGCATGAGCACCGCCACCGAACCGGCCCCGGTCACCGGCAGGGTCGCCGCCGGCTCCCTGGCCCTGGTCAGCGGCGGCACCCGGGGCATCGGGCGGGCCCTGACCGAGCGTCTGGCCCGCCGCGGCCACCAGGTCGTCGCCCTGTACGTCGCCGACGAGTCGGCCGCCCGCGCCGCCGAGGCCGCCCTCGGCCCCGCCGTCCGGGCCGTCCGCGCCGACGTCACCGACCCGGACGCCGTGCGCGCCGCCGTGGCGGACGCGGTGGAGCGGTACGGGCCGCCGCGGGTCGTGGTCAACAACGCGGGCGTCAACATCGACAGGCCCTTCCTGGAGAGCACCCCCGCCGAGTGGCACACGGTGATCGGCACCAGCCTCTTCGGCGCCCTGAACCTCACCCACGCGTGCGCCCCGCACATGCTGGACGAGGCCGGCGGCAGCGTCGTCAACATCGGCGCGACGACCGGCCTGCGTCCCCGCACGGACGGTGCCGCCTACTGCGCCGCGAAGGCGGCCCTGCTGCACCTCACCAAGTGTCTGGCCCTGGAACTGGCGCCGGCGGTCCGGGTCAACTGCCTCATTCCCGGCTTCACCTGGACCGACGAGGTCGTCACCAGGTTCCGCCTGGACGACGAAGCGGCACGCGAAGCCGTGCTGCGCCACATCCCGCAAGGACGAATCGCCTCCACCGCCGAGATCGCCGACGCCCTGGAGTTCCTCGTGGACTCCCGCAGTTCGTACGTCACCGGGCAGAAGCTGATCGTCGACGGCGGCCAATTCATGTGGTAGGGAAATCATGATCGAAGAAGCCGCCCGCGCGGCCCGTGCGGCCTGCGTGCAGGCGCCCGCCGTCGGGGACCCCGCCTATCAGGAGTACTGCCTGCGGCTTGCGGACCAGTTGCGTACCCGCTGGTCCCGCATCCGCAAGGCCAACGAGGAGGACGTCGCCGCCGCCGAGGCCCGCGGTCTGCCGCCCACGCTGGTGGACCGGCTCCGGCTCGGCGACGCCCATCTTCAGGTGCTGACCCGGCTGACCGAGCAGGTGCACGAGGCGCTGCCGCAGGTCACCGCCCCCGGCCCGGAGAGTCCGGCCGGCACCTGGGGCAGCCGCCGCCAGGTGCGCAAGCCGCTCGGCGTGGTCCTCATGGTGTACGAGGCCCGGCCCACGGCCACCATCGAGGGCGCCCTGCTGTGCGTCGCCACCGGCAACGCCGTGCTGCTGCGCGGCGGCAAGGAGATCGCGGCGACCAACGCCGAGCTGGCCGAGGCGATCCGCGCCGCCTGCGCGCAGGCCGGGCTGCCCGAGGCGCTGGCCACGGTGCTGGACGACCCGGACCGCTCCCAGCTGCGCTGGCTGCTGGCCCGGCCGGACGCCGTGGACGTCCTGGTCCCCCGGGGCGGGCCGTCGCTCGTCGACTACTGCCGTACCGCGGGCAAGCTGCCGGTCATCGCCAGCGGCGGCGGGGTCAACCACCTGTTCGTGCAAGCCAGCGCCGACCTGCCGCTGGCCGCGTCGATCGCCCTCAACAGCAAGATGACCGAGCCGACCGCCTGCAACGCCCTGGAACTGGTCCTGGTCGACCGCGCGGTGGCCGGCGACTTCGTGGCGCACCTGCGCGAGGCGGCCCGCCGCTGGGCGGGGCCGGTGACGCTGCGCACGGACCCGTCGCTGCCGGCCCTGCCCGACCCGGAGGGCGCGGCGGCCGACGGGCTGTACGAAGAGCCGCTGGCCGACCACGACTTCGGCCGTGAGGTGCTGGAACCGGCGATCGGTGTCCACGTCGTCGACGGCCTGGACGCGGCGGTGGCCCACGTGCGCCGCCACGGCTCGGGGCACACCGAGGGCATCGTCGCCACCGACGAGGCGGCGGTCGCGGCCTACACCGGCGCGGTGGACGCCGCCGCGCTGATCGTCAACGGCTCCCTGCGTCTGCACGACGGCCCGACCATGGGCCTGGGCCCCGAACTGTCCATCTCCACCGGCCGGCTGCACGTGCGCGGCCCGGTCGCCCTCGGCTCCCTGCTGACCACCCAGTGGGTGGTGCGGGCCCGGGGCGCGCTGCGCACCTGACGGCCCGCCCCGCTCCCCCTCTCCTTCCGCTCCCCCCTCATCGAACCGGCCCGCGCACCGCCCCGGGCCGAGAAGGGCGCACCCCGCATGTCCAGCGAACCGAATGTGTCCGTCGTACCGTCCGTGTCCTCCGCATCCTCCGCGTCCTCCGTGCCGGAGCGCGACCTCATCGCCGCCGCCGTGCGGCGCCTGGTCGTCACCGAGTCCCGGCTGTCCGTGGACCCCGCCACGATCGCCGAGGAGGAACCCCTCAACGGCGCCCTGCTGAAGGTCAACTCCCTGGGTTTCCTCGGCATGCTGATCCGCCTGGAGGACGACCTGGGGCTGGCCCTGCCCGACGACCTGTTCGTGGGCCGCAGCTTCGCCACCGTGCGCGACCTGATCGACCTGGTCGACACGGCCGCCACGGCCGCCACGGCCGCCGCGGGGAGCGCCCGATGAGCGCGCCCGTCACCGAGCGCGCCGCCGCGGCCCCGGCCGTCCCCGCCGCCGGGGTGCCGGGCAGCTGGCGCAGCGTCCTGCCGCACCTGACCACCGAACTGCCCGCCGACCTGCCGCCGGAGAGCCCGGCACCCGGCTCCGGCATCCACATCAACCTGCCGATGGAGCTGATGCGGCAGAGCCTCCAGCCCCGGGAGTTCTGGGACATCCCGCAGGAGGTCGCCGAGGCGTACCGCTCGTTCCGCCCCACCCCGCTGTGGCGGGCCCGCGGCTTCGAGCGGGCGATCGGGGCCCGTGTCCCGGTCTGGGTCAAGTACGAGGGCGGCAACATCTCCGGCAGCCACAAGCTCAACACGGCGCTGGCCCAGGCGTACTACTACAAGCGGGCCGGGGTGACCGAGCTGGTGACCGGCACCGGCGCCGGCCAGTGGGGCACGGCGATGGCCGCGGCCTGCGCGATGTTCGGCCTGCGCTGCACGGTCTTCATGGTCGGCTCCAGCCTGGCCAAGAAGCCCTACCGGGGCGTGCTGATGCGGATGCTGGGAGCGCGGGTGCACGCCAGCCCGAGCACCCTGACCGCGGTGGCCGCAGCCGACGACGGCAGCCAGGGCAACAGCCTCTCCCTCGCCATCGGCGAGGCCGTCGAGTACGCCCAGACCCACGACGGCGCCGCGTTCTGCATCGGCAGCGGCGAGACGTACAGCATCCTGCACCAGTCGGTCATCGGCCTGGAGAGCGAGGAGCAGCTCGCCGCCGCCGGCACCTCGGTGGACGCGGTGGTGGGCGCGGTCGGCGCCGGCTCCAACTTCGGCGGCATCGCCCTGCCGTTCCTCGCCTCCGCCCGAGCGGCCGGCGCCGAGCCGCCGCGCCTGGTGGCGGCCGAGTCCGCCGCCTCGCCCAAGCTGAGCCAGGGCGTGTACGCGTACGACAAGACCGACGCGACGGGCACCGGCCCGCGCGAGGCGATGTACACCATCGGCAGCGACTACCGCATCCCCGACTCCCACTCCGGCGGGCTGCGCTACCACGGCGCCGCCAAGCTCGTCTCGGCGCTGCGGCACTCCGGGGACGTGGAGGCCGTGGCCGTCGGGCAGGTGGAGGCGCTGGAGGCGGGGCGCAGGTTCACGCTCTCGGAGGCGGTGCTGCCCGCCCCCGAGTCGGGACACGCGCTCGCCGTGGCGGCCCGGCTCGCCGCCGGGGAGGAGGCGCGCGACCTGCCCGACGGCGTGCTGGTCTGCCTGAGCGGACACGGCTACCTCGACCTCGGCGCCTACCAGCAGCTGCTGGCCGGCGAACTGGCGGACAGCGCGCCCGACCCCGCGGGACTGCGGGACGCGGTGCGCGGCCTGGCCCGCATCGAGGACGGACCGCTGACGGCGGCGGGAGGCCCGGCATGACCACCGTCCTCCCCCAGGACGCCGCGGCGGCGGCCGGGCCGCACCCGTTGCCGGCACCCCAGGTGCGGGCCCCGCTGCTCGACTGCCTCCAGGCCAACCTGGCCGTCCTCGCCGACCGTCACCACGGCCCGGACACCCATCTGCGCCTGGGCGCCGTCCTGCGCTTCGCCCCGGCCCCGCGCGGACCCGGCGGTCTGCCGACCGTCGAGCCCACGGTCGCCGGCCAGCTCGCCGCGGCCGCGGAACTGCTCGGCCTGGCCGTCGACGAGTACGGGACGCGGCCGCCCGGCACGGCAGCGGACGGGGCGGCGGAGCCGGCGTACGTCGTCGCGGACGCCTTCCACCTGCCGTGGGTGCCGTACCACGGGCACAAGCACGTCGAGCACAGCTTCCTCGTCGAGGCCGGCGCGGACGGCGTGACGGTGACCGACGCCTACCACAACGACACCCCGTGGGGCCCGGCCCGCCCGTTGCGCCAGGTCCACGCGCCCGGTCGACTGGACGCCCTGCTGGCGGAGCTGCCGGCGGACACCGTCACCGTGCGGCTGTCCGCCCGCCCGCCGGGGCCCGCCCCGGCACCGGTGCACGAGCCCGCCGACGGCGCGGCGATCGACGCCTATGTGCGGGCCTACGCCGATCACGAGGACCGCGTCCTCGCCCTGGAGCGGTTCACGCTGGAGACCTGGCTGCTGGCCCGCGCCCGGCACCTGCACGCGGAGTACGCCGCCCACCTGGCGGGCGGCGGGCGGGGCGAGGCGGTGCGCGCGCACCTGGCGCGGTGGGACGGCGTGGTCGAGCACACCTACCTCGCCTACCGCCGGGTGGCACGCGGCCGGGCGGAACCGGCCGGGCTGTTCGAGCGGGCCGGCGAGGCCCTGCGCGCGGACGCCGAGGTGTTCGGCGGGCGGCGGCCCGAGGACCTTCAGGACGAGGTGCGCGCCGTCGTCGCGGCGGTGCTGCACGTGTCCGAGGACGCCCTGGTCGTCGGGGCCGGCGGTTTCGACGGAGACCTCAGCCGGCTCCCGGAGTTCGGTTCGATGCGCATGGTCGAGGTCGTGGAACGGCTGGAGCAGCGCTTCGCCGTCGAGTTCGCCCCCGAGGACCTGATGCCGGAGAACCTGCACCGCGTGGCCGATCTGTGCGCGCTGATCCGCCGGTCACCCGCCGCCCGCTGACCGCCCCTCCTCCTGTTCCTCCCTCATGCCAAGAAAGGCACTGATCACGATGGACGCACGCTTCGTCGAGACGCTCACGCCGTTCCTGCCGTTCCTGCACGGCGACACGATCACCGAGGACACCCCCCTGCGCACCTACGGGCTGGACTCCATGCAGGCCATCGAGCTGATGTTCGCGCTGGAGGACACCCTCGGCGTCGCCCTGCCCGACGAGGCCCTGGTCGAGGAGACTTTCACCACGGCCGGCAACCTGTGGCGGGCCACGCAGGCGGCGCGGGACACCGCCACGGTCGCCGCGGAGTCGGTGTGAGCGCCCCCGCGCCGGCCGCGGCCACGCCGGCCGTCCCTACGTCCTGCGGGCTGTCCGCGTCGCTGCGCGCCGAGGTCGACCAGGTGGCCGCCCTCGCGGGCCGGCATGCGGCGCACGGCGACGAGCGGGCCGAGTTCCCCGTCCCTGTGCTCGACGCCCTGCGGCCCCGGCTGCTCGGGCTGCTGGTGCCCACCCGGCACGGGGGCCCCGGCGGCAGCGTCGACGACCTGATCGACATCACCATCGAGCTGGGCCGCGCGGACATGTCCACGGCCATGGTGTTCGCCATGCACTGCCAGCAGGTCGCCGCGATCGCCGGGCACGCCGGCCCGCGGCTGGCCGGGGAACTGCTGCCGGAGATCGCCGCCGGGCGGATGTACCTCGCCTCGGTCACCACCGAGGCCGGCAAGGGCGGCCACCTGCTCTCCGCGCGGGCCGAACTCGGCGCGCGGGACGGCCGGCTGGAGATCGACCGGTTCGCCCCCGTGGTGACCGGCGGGATGCACGCCGACGGCTACCTCATCACCATGCGCAGCCCGCACGCCCGGTCCGACGGCGAGGTCTCGCTGGTCTTCGCCCACCGCGACCAGCTGGAGGTGACACAGCGCGGCACCTGGAACCCGCTGGGCATGCGCGCCAGTCACAGCACGGCGCTCCAGCTCACCGGCCGGGTCCCCGAGGACCAGGTGGTCGGGGAGCACGGCGCCTTCCGGCGGATCGCGATGAACACCTTCGGGCCGCTGGCCCACCTGGGCTGGTCGGCGGCGTGGCTGGGCACCGCGAGCGGCGCCCTGTCGCGGGTGGTGTCGGAGCTGCGCGGCGGCTCCGGCCGCCGCCGCTCCGACCTCTCCTCCGAGCTGCTGCTCACCCGGCTCTCGACCGCGCGCCAGCGCCTGGACACGGTGCACGCGATGCTGCGGCACACCGCCGGCGCCGTCCGCCGGGCCGTCGAGGAGGGCGCGGACCTCTCGCACCCGCGCCACCAGCTCCTCGTCAACGCCCTGAAGCTGACCGCGTCCGAGCAGTGCCACCGGGCCGTCGACGACCTGGTGACCGCGGTCGGGATGCGGCACGGCTACCTCAAGGACTCCCCCACCGGCCTGGAACGCTCCCTGCGCGACCTGCGGTCGGCCGCGCTCAACTACAGCAACGACCGCCTCCACCTGGCCGACGGCCGGCTCGCCCTGCTCGACCAGGAGGTGCGCTATGCCTGACGAGGCGGCCGGCGTCCTGCCGCCCGGCCGGGACGCCCGGGAGGTGCTGGCAGGCCTGGCCCGTGCCGGCCTGCTCGACCGGCTGTACCCGGCCGGTCCCGCCGGGGAGATCGACGCGGTGCTGCTGCGCCGGCTGCTGGGCGCCGCCGACGCGCGGGGCCCGCAGGGGCTCGTGCTGTCCCTGCTCGTCCAACTGGCCACCGCCCTGCCGCTGCTGGCGCAGACCGCGTCGTCGCCGGTGGCGGAGAAGGTGCTGCGCTCCGCGGCCGAGGGGCAGGACCTGCTCGCGCTGGCGGCCACCGACCAGCAGGCCGGCTCGGACCTGGCCGGAATGGCCACCCGGGTGGACCTGACGGCGGCGGACACCGACGGCGGCACCGTCGTCCTCGACGGCGTCAAGCGCTGGGTGACCTCGGCCACCACCGCCGACCACGCCCTGGTCCTGGCCCGGCACCGCCCCGGCCGCCACTTCACCAGCTTCACCTGGCTCCTCGTCCCGCTCTCCGCCCCGGGCGTGACGGTGTGTCCGGCCGACACCCCGCTGTTCGCCGGGTCCGGCGTCGGCCACGTCACCTTCTCCGGGTGCCGGCTGGACCGCGATCACCTCCTGGGGCGGCCCGGCCGGGGCCTGGCCCTGTTCGCCCGGAACATCGCCGTGGAACGGCTCGCCTCGGCCGCCTGGGGCACCGAACTGTGCCGCCGGGTGCTCGCGGACACCGCGACGCGGCTCGCCGGACGCACCGTCGACGGCACCCCGCTCGACCGCAACCCCGCCGTACGGCAGCGGCTCGCGGAGTGCGCCGTGCGGGTCAGCGCGCTGGACGCGCTGTGGACGGCCTCGCGCGAGCGGATCACCGGCCGGCGGGACGCCACCGCCGCCGCGGTCCTCAAGGCGGCCTCCGGCGCCACGGTGGAGCACGTGCTCACGGTCTGCGCCCAGCTGTGGGGCGCGGACGGGTTCGCCGCCGGCGGCATCCAGCAACTGCGCTCCGAGGCCGCGCTGTTCGGCATCGGTGGCGGCGCGACCGAGGTCGTGCTGGACACCGTGGCCGACCGGCTGGTGCCGCTGGTGGAGGGGCTGGCCGCATGACCGGCACCGCGCTGCGCACCGCGCCCCCGCGGGCCGCGGGACCCCGGGGACGGCTGCTCGCCGAGGCCGCCCCGGGGGTGTGGGTGGCGCTCGCCGACGGCTGCCCGCCCCACGGCCGGCTCACCGAGCGGGACCTGGCCGACGCCGCCGCGCTGCCCCCGGTGCGCGCCGCCGAACGCCTCGCCGCCCGGCGGGCGTTGCGCGGACTGCTCGCGGCGCGCTTCCCCGCGGCCCGGAACGCCGACGTCGTGTACTCCGCACACGGGCGCCCCGCCCTGGCCGGCTGGCCCGGGCTCGGCATCAGCGTCAGCCACGACGGTGACGCCGTCGCCGCCTGCGCCGCCCTCGGCCACGCGGTCGGGCTCGACGTGCAGCACGCGCCGCCGTCGGTGGCGGACGCCCTGCTGCGCCGCTGCGCGCGCGACCGCGCGGAGACGCTGATCCGGCTGCCGTCAGGGCCGCGCGCCGAGGAGTTCGCCTGGCTGTGGACCGTACAGGAGGCGTGCGTGAAGGCGGCGGGCACCGGCCTGGCCGGCCGGCCGTGGTCCATCGACGTCCCCCTCCCGGCCACCCGCGGCACCTGGGGCCCCTACCGCTGGACCAGCCTGCGCGGCCGCACGACCGTCCCGCTGAGCATCGCCCACACCGCCCTGCCGGACCCGAATCCCGCACCGGAGACACCATGACCACCGAAGCCGCCGCGCCGGAACTGAGCTGCTACACGGCCGCGCTCCTGCCCTATCTGAAGACGGAACGCCCGTCGGCGCACACCGAGTTCGCCGCCGCGATCCGCCTGGCGGTGCGCACCGACCCCACCGAGGGCGGGATGGCCTTCTCCCACCACACGCGGATCGACGTCGACGCGCACGGCACCGGCCTCACCCACCGCTCGGCCGCCGCCTGGGAGACGGCGCGGGCGGCGCTGGCCGGGGAGGCCGCCCGCCGCGGCCGGCTGATCGCCGTCGGCAACACCCGGTACCTGCCCTGGTCCCCGGCGTACGGCGGAACCGAGACCCCGCACTGGCTGCTCGTCGAGGCCCTGGCGGACGGCCGCTGGGCGGTGCGCGACCCCTTCCAGGCGCTCACACCGCACGGCGCCCACAATCCGTGGGCGGGCACCCTGACCGACGCCGAGCTGCGCACCGCCCTGACACCGCCGGCCGCCCTGACCGGGCAGGCCGCCAACCGGGACCGTTACGCGCTCGGCGAGGAGGACGCCCCGGCGGATGCCGGGGAGTACCGCTGGCTGGAACGGGCCGCCGCCGTGCGGCGACCGGTCGGCGCGGGCCACTGGGTGCACGGCGACGCCGCCCTGCGGCACGTCGCCGCACGGGTGTGCGGGGACCCGCGGGCCCTGGCCGCGCACGCCGACGACCTGTGGACGGCGGCCCGCCACCAGCGCTACCGGCTCGCCGCCCTGGGCGAGGGTGCCGGCGCGCCCGAGGCCGTGGGCCGGGCGGCGGCCGCCTGGGCGGAACTGCCGCGCGCGGCCCGCTTCGCGACGGCCTCCGCCGACCGCGGCCGGCCACGCCCCGCCGTGATCGAGCGGGCGTTCACGGAACTGCTCGACGCCCTGCGGGACCTGGAGACGACGGCCATCAAGCGGACGGAGGACCTGAGCCATGAGCGATGACAGCGTGACGAGCACCCCGGCCGGTGACGGCACGGCGGCGGACGCGGCCCCGAGCGGCCTGTACGGCCGGTTCGCGGCCACCGCGCGCCGCCATCCGGACACGGTCGCCCTGGAGGTCGGGGGCGAGACCTACACCTACCGGCGGCTGGAGTCGCTGGCCGGCCGGCTGGCCCGGCTGCTCCTCGACGTGCGCGGCGGCGCCGTGCCCCGGCGCGTGGGGCTGCTGGCCTCCCGCACCGTCACGGCGTACGCGGGCTACCTCGCGGTGCAGCGCCTGGGCGCCGTCGTCGTACCGCTGGGCCCGGCCTTCCCGGTGGCGCGCACCGCGGACATCGCCGCGCGGGCCCGGCTCGACCTGGTCCTGGCCCAGCCCGACCAGGCTCAGGCGGCACTGCCGGTGCCGGTCGTCACTCCGCTCGCCGAGGGGCCGGACGACGTGGCGGACCGCCTCGCCCCGCCGCCCCGCCCGGTGGCCGCGGACGACGTGGCGTACGTGCTGTTCACGTCCGGCTCCACCGGCACCCCCAAGGGCGTCCCGGTGCGGCACCGCAGCGTCGAGGCGTATCTCGACCACGTCGTCCCGCGCTACGGCCTCGGCGTGGGGTCGCGGCTGAGCCAGACCTTCGACCTCACCTTCGACCTGTCCGTCTTCGACCTGTTCGGGGCGTGGGCGTCCGGCGGCACCGTCGTGGTGCCCGGCCCGCACGACCTGCTCGCCCCGGCCCGGTTCGTGGCCCGTGAGGACATCACCCACTGGTTCTCCGTGCCCTCGGTCGTCTCGCTCGCCGCGCGGCTGCGGCAGCTCGCCCCGGGCTCCATGCCGCGGCTGCGCTGGAGCCTGTTCTGCGGCGAGCCGCTCACCCACGCCCAGGCGGCGGCCTGGCGGGCCGCGGCACCGGCGGCCGTGACCGAGAACCTGTACGGCCCCACCGAACTCACCCTGAGCTGCTCCCAGTTCCGCCTGGACGGTGCCGCCGGCCCGGAGGAGGCGGGGGTGGCGGTGCCGATCGGCACGCTGTATCCGGGCCTGGACCACCTGGTGCTGGACGAGGACGGGTGCCCGGCCGCCGAGGGCGAGCTGTGCGTCCGCGGCGTCCAGCGCTTCCCCGGGTACCTCGACCCGGAGGACAACCGGGGCCGCTTCGTCCGGTACGCGGACGGCAGGGCCACCGTCGTGACGGACACCGCGCCCCCGGAGCCCGGCCTGTACTACCGCACCGGCGACCGGGTGCGGGTGAGCGGGGCGGGCCTGGTCCATCTGGGCCGGCTCGACCAGCAGGTGAAGATCCAGGGCTACCGGGTCGAACTGGGCGAGATCGAGGCGGCGTTGCGCGCCGTGCCCGGGGTCCGGGACGCCGTCGTCCTGGCGTTGCCGGGCACCGGCGGACAGACCGGTCTGGCCGCCGCCTGCACCGGCGACGCCGTCGACCCCTCCGTGGTCCTCACCGCGCTGCGGTCCCGGCTGCCCGCGTACATGGTCCCCGCCTCGCTCACGGTCCTGGACGCCCTGCCGCTGAACGCCAACGGCAAGACCGACCGCACGGCCCTGCGGCGCGCCCTGGACGCCGGCAGCCGATGACGGCTCCGGTACCGAACCCGCCACAGAACCCGCCGCTCCCCCGCCTGGAAGGAAGTTCCCGATGACCGCGCTCACCGCGGAGACCACCGCCCCGGGTCCGGTGCCCGAGGGCGCCGGCTCCGTCCAGCCGGCCGAGTTCCGGGAGGCGATGACCCGCTTCGCCACCTGCGTCACGGTGATCACCGCCCATACGGGCACCCGCCCGGTGGGCTGCACCGCCACCGCGGTGTTCTCCCTCACCGACCGCCCGCCGACGCTGGTCGTGTCGCTCGCCGCGGGCAGCGGCACCCTGCGCGCCGTCCGGGCGGCGGGCGGCTTCGCGGTCAACGTGCTGTCGTGGCAGCAGCGCGCGCTCGCCGACCGCTTCGCGCGGCTGCCCGCCGAGCGGCGCTTCGACCAGGTGCCCTACGACACGGTCGAGGGCGCCCCGCTGCTGGCGGGCACCGTCACCGGCGCCGTGTGCCGGGTGGCGGACTGCGTACCCCTGGACGACCACGTCCTGGTCTCCGGCCGGGTCCTGCACACCCGCACGCGCGAGGACCTGACGCCCCTGGTGCACTTCGCCCGCCGCTCCTCGCCCCTGGAGTCGTGCGTATGACCACCGCACCCACCCCGGCCCCCGTCGCCGGCACGGCCGCCCGCCCGGAGCGGACGGGTCCGCGCAACACCTGGCTGCTGACGGTCTTCACCGCCGTCACCAACCTCGCCGACGGCGTGACGAAGCTCGTCGTCCCGCTCATGGCCGCCCACGTCACCGGCTCGCCGCTGGCGGTCTCCGCCGTCACCCTGTCGCTGACCCTGCCCTGGCTGCTGACCTCGCTGCACGTCGGCGTCCTCGTCGACCGCTTCGACCGGCGGCTGCTGCTGTGGCTCGCGGACGGGGTGCGGGCCCTGTCGGTGGTCGTGCTGATGGCCGCGGTGGCCCGGGGCGGGGCGGGCGTGCCGCTGCTCTTCGCCTGCGGGCTGGTGCTCGGCATCGCCGAGGTGGTCGCCCTGACCGCCGCCGCGTCCCTGGTGCCGGCCGCCGTGGCGGGCCCCGGCCGGGAGCGGGCCAACGCGTGGATGGCGGGCGCGGAGACCGTCTGCAACCAGTTCGCCGGGCCCCTGGTGGGCGCGGCCCTGCTGGCCGCGGGCACGGCGGCGGCGCTCGGCGCGACGGCCGTCACCTATGTGCTGGGCACGCTGATCCTGCTCCCGCTCGTCCCCCTCGCCGGCCGGTTCCGGGCCGACGGGGCCCCGGCCGGCCCGGTCCGCTCGGTGCACGGCGACATCCGGGCGGGCCTCGCCTTCCTGTGGGGCAACCGGCTGCTGCGCACCATGGCGCTGACGCTGACCGTGATGTGCGCCTGCTGGGGTGCCTGGATGGCGCTGATCCCGCTCGCCGCCACCCGGTCCATGGGCGCCGACGACGGCGACTACGGGGTCCTGATGAGCGCCCTGGGCCTGGGCGGTGTGGTCGGGGCGGTGACCGTCGGCCTCGTCAACCGGGTACTGGGCCGCAAGGGGGCGATGTTCGCCGACCTGCTCGGCACCCTGGTGCTGGTCGCCACGCCGTGGCTGACGTCGTCGCTGGTGCTCAACACGGGGGCGGCGTTCCTCGGCGGGATGGGCGGCGTCCTGTGGTCGGTCAACTCCCGCACCATCGGGCAGTCGCTGGTGCCGGACGCGCTGCTGGGCCGCTACACCGCCGCGCTGCGCATGTTCAGCTGGGGCGCGCTGCCGCTCGGTTCGGCCCTGGCGGGCGCGCTGGCGCAGGCGGCCGGCCTGTCCGCGGCCTTCGCGGTGTTCTCACTCGCGGCGGCCGGCCTGATCGTACCGTTCCTGCGGTGGATGCCCGCCGGGGAGCTGACCGCGGAACCGACCGCCCGAGGGAAGGACCGACCATGAGTGTGCACACCGGGGAACAGCGCGGCCAGGACCTCTGGCTGCGCCGCTACGTGCTGGCCGGGGAGCCGCGGCCGGCGACCCTCGTCTGCCTGCCGCACGCCGGCGGGGCGCCGACGTTCTTCCGCCCGTGGGCCGAGGAGCTGGCCGGCTCGCTGGACGTGGTGTCGGTCTGCTACCCGGGGCGCCAGGACCGCTTCGGCGAGCCCTGCGTCACGAGCATGCCCGTGCTGGCCGAGGAGGTGGCCGCCGCGCTGCTGCCGCTGACGGACCGGCCCCTGGCCCTGTTCGGGCACAGCATGGGGGCGGCCCTGGGCTACGAGGTGGCGCGGCTGCTGCGCCGGGCGCACGGCCGCGATGTCGCCCACCTCTTCGTGTCGGGGATGGTGCCGCCGCACCTGGTCCCGCCGGGGCGCCGGCATCTGGAGGGCGACGAGGCACTGCTGGCCGACATCCTGGAGCAGGGCGGCACGGACGCGGCGCTGCTGGCCCACGAGGAGTTCCGCGCCTTCCTGCTGCCGGCCATCCGCGGGGACTACCGGCTGATGGAGACCTATGAGTTCAGCGGCCCGGACCGCGCGCTGGCGGCCCCGGTCACCGTGTACTACGGGCGGCAGGACAAGGACGTCTCGGCCGCGGCGGCCGGCGAGTGGGCGCGGCACACCAGCGGGCCCACCGAGGTCGTCGACTTCCCCGGCGGGCACTTCTATCTCCAGGACGTGCTGGGGGCGCTCACGGCGGACGTGGCGCGGCGGGTGCCGGCGTCGGGCCACGGGTCCCGGCCGGCCGCCCTCAGCCCGCGCTGAGCAGGCGGGAGCCGGGGCCGGGCAGGGTGAGGTCGGGGCTCTCGGCGAGGACGGCCGCGTGCAGCTCGCGCAGCCTCGGCGAGGGCTCGATCCCGATCTGCGCCACGAGGCGGTCGCGCAGCAGGCGGTACGCCTCCAGGCACTGGGCCACCCGGCCGGACCGGTAGAGGGCGAGCATGTACTGGGCGTGCAGGTTCTCGTGGGTGGGGAAATACACCGTCAGACTGCGCAGTTCGGGCAGGAGTTCGTGGTGCAGGCCGAGGCGCAGCTCCGCCTCCACGCACTTCTCCAGCAGGGTGACGCGGCGCTCCTCCAGGCTGGTGGCGTGGGCCTGGATGCGCGGGCCGGCCGGGGTGTCCCCGAGGACCGGGCCGCGCCACAGGCTCAGCGCGTCACGCAGCGCGAAGGACAGTTTGCGGTCGTCGTGGGCCAGTTCCGCCTGGCGGGCGAGGCGCAGCCGGTGCTCCAGGTCGTGCAGGTCCAGGTGGTTCTCCCCCAGGTGCAGGGCGTAGCCGCCGTGCCCGGTGACCAGGATCTGCTTGGCGGCACGCAGCGAGCCCACCGCGGGCACCTTCGCGAGGGCCTGGCGCAGGTGCAGCACCCGGGTGTGCAGGCTCTGCACGGCGGAGGGCGGCATCTCCTCGGGCCACAGTTCCTCGAGGCAGATGTCCTGTGGCACCGGCTGGTCGGCGTGGAGGACGAGCAGCGCGAGCAGGCTGCGGGTTTTCGGCGCCGTGGGCAGGGCCCGGCTGCCGCCGCCGTCGCTCAGGGCGAGCGGTCCAAGAACGGAGAACTTCATGCGACCCACCTTTCGTGACGACAGCGATCGTCGTCGGCGGGCGGGCCGCGAGCCAGTCACGGGTTCGCGGTCCCCCGCGTGATGGCGGGCGGCCGGCCGGGCCGGGCGGCGGTCACCAGGCGGAGTCGTGCAGCGAGAGCACCTGAAGGACGCAGGGGGCGTGCACCCCGCCGAGGGCGTAGCGGAGTCCGGCGGGCACGTAGAGGGCCTCGCCGACCCGCAGCCGCAGGTTCAGGACCTTCTCGGCGGCGGTGGGTTCCGGTGTACGCGGCTCCAGGTGCACGCGGCAGTCGCAGCCGCCCCGTACGGGGAGCAGGACGAGGTCGGTGGTGGCTGTGTCGCCGTTCCGCTCCGCCCCGGCCGGCAGCAGGACGAGGGAACTGTGCACCTCGCAGCTGAGCAACCGGCCCAGTTCCTCGGAGAGTTCGGCGGCGCGGGCGAGTCCGGGCGGGGCGGGCGGCGGGGTGCCCGGCGCGGCCCCGGCGGCCGCCTGGGCCAGGTCCGCCACGGAGGACTCGGCCACCAGGGACTCCACACCGTCCGGCCAGACGAGGGCCGGACCTCGGTCACGGTTGACCGACAGGCACAACGCCAGATCCCGGGCGAACACCTCCAGGGGCGACCTGCCGGCGACTGGAGCCGATTCCATGTCCACGTCCTGATTCCCCCTCGTCGCGCCTTCCGCCGACGTGCCGTACGGCCGTGACGGACACCCTGGACGCCCGCCCGGCCGACGGGCCGGCGTGGGTGCTCCGCGGTTCGGGTCACCCGTGAGCGGAGGCACGCTCACACCGTGCGTCACAGGGCGTGCGGCACGTCCCGGGGGAAGGACACGATCTCCCGTCCCCTCCGGCACGTGGCCACGGGCGCGTGCGGATCTTGGCTCCGGCGCGCTCCCGCGTGCTCGAACTCTCGTACGTCGGAGCGTCCGGCGGTAGTCCCGGACTCACGGTACCGAGACCCGGGGCGAAGGGGACCCACTCGGGGCGGCGTCTCAGCTTTCGCCGGTGCCGAAGTTCTCGGGGTCGGTCAGTCCGCTGCGCGCGGCCAGGACGCCCGCCTGGAAGCGGCTCTCCGCGCCGAGTGTCTCCATGATGTCCGCGATGTGCTTGCGGGCCGTGCGCAGCGACATGCCCGTGCGGCGGGCGATGGTCTCGTCCTTGAACCCGGCGGCGAGCAGCCGCACGATGGTCCGGTCGATGTCCTTGGCGACCAGTTCGAGCCCGTCGACGGCCGCGTCGGAGAACGGCTCGGCGACGGACCACGTCTGCTCGAAGACCTCGCACAGGTAGTGCACGAGGGACGGCTCGCGCACCACCACGGCGCCCCAGGAGTCGCCCTGGTCGGGCACGAAGGCGATCTTGCGGTCGAACACGATCAGCCGGCCGAACAGCTGGTGGACGGTGCGGTACTCGGCCCCGAGCGCGGAGACCGTGGCGATGTAGGCCTGGCTGGGGCCGTTGAAGCGGGCGGTGTGGTGGTAGAGGGTGCGCATGCGCACGCCGCGGGCGAGCATGGCGGTGTCCCGGCCGAGCGCCTCCTGGAGCACCGCGGGGTCCCGCTGGCCGCCGGGCTGGCTGGTCAGCATCTCCTCGGTGCACTCGGCGGAGGCCCGGTTGAGGGCGGCGCGCACCTCCTCCAGGCGCGGTACGACCTCCACGTCGGCGGAGGCGTGGCTGAGGCTGTCCATGTAGTGGCCGCGCAGATCGGAGAACCGCTCCCGGATGCGGTGCAGTTCGGCCTGCTGGGTGCGGATGACGGATTCCAGTCGGCCGGTGACGACCGCGCCGACCAGATCCGGGTCGACCGGCCGCAGCCGGGCGGGGTCCTCGGAGTCGGCCTTGAGCAGGCCCATGCCGGTCAGGGAGAGCAGGGCGGCGTCTATCTCCTCGCGGTCCAGGCCGAGTTCCCGGGCGGCGCGGTCCCGTTCCAGGCGTTCGTTGCGGGCCACCCAGCGATAGAGCGTCGCTTCCCGTTCGTTCGGCCGTATCGACGGATCGGTTGAGTAGCTTTCGTCCGCTATGAACACTTCCGACCCCTGTTCGTCTTGCTGCCCGGCAGCTTGGTGAGCAGCGTCATTCGTAGTCATGGCCCCGCTCCCACGACAGTCTTGAAGCACCAGATGAACGGAACCGCCCGACCAGTTCCCTTCCTAAGCAAGCGTCAGGAGTGCCCCGATGAAATCCCTTCGTTCCTGCCTCGTCGCCCTCGCCCCGCTGAGCGCGATCATCGCCGTCGGACTCTGCGGAGTACAGGCCGCCTCGTCCCAGGACGTCCGCCCGGCCTCCATGACGGCCGCCGGTACCGACGACAGCGGCTGGGGCCACCGGATCGCCACGAAGGCGGTCACGGCCGCCGAGCGTGACGGAGACAGCGGCTGGGGACGCCAGGCACCCGCCCACGACGAGACGGTCGCTGTCGCCGGTACCGACGACAGCGGCTGGGGCCACCGGATCGCCACGAAGGCGGTCACGGCCGCCGAGCGTGACGGAGACAGCGGCTGGGGACGCCGGGCACCCGCCCACGACGAAACGGTCGCCGTCGCCGACACCGACGACAGCGGCTGGGGCCACCGGACAACCGCCGCGAAGGCGGTCACGGCCGCCGACGATGCAGCGGTCACGCCCGCCCGCACCGACGACGACAGCGGCTGGGGCTGATCCGCCGGTCACGCGCGGCTCGCACTCGAGTCAGGCCACCACACTCAGTCCGCACCCTCGATTGTCCGTCTACAAAACCCTCACACCTTAACTCGGGTGAGTGGTCTGCCCATTCAGTCACCCCGCGCCCGAGCCGTCGAGCCGCCGCACCGTACGGCACCGCCTGCCACGAAAGGCCCGCCATGAGTTTCGTCACCGTGGAAGTCCTGGACACCCTCAGCGATCGCGAACGCGAAGTGCTGTCGTACCTGGCTGAGGGCTACACCTACCTCTCCATCGCCCGGCGCCTGAACCTGAGCCCCCACACCGTGGACACCTATCTGCGCCGGATCCGCGGGAAGACGGGGATCAGCAACCGGGCACACCTGATGATTCTCGCCCTCGAGGTGTCGCAGAAAGTTGGCCTGAACCTGACGCAGCCATGAGCGGCGCCACGGCGTGGGGCCGTTCAGCCCCGGTCCGGTCCCCCGGCAGCGGACGACAGCGAGGCCAGAGCCCGCCGGTCGAGCTTGCCGTGGTCGGTCAGCGGGAGCCGGTCGAGGTAGACCAGGCGCTGCGGCAGCATGTGCGCCGGCAGCCGGGCGGCCAGCGCCTCGCGCACGGCCCGGGACGGCGCCACGGCACGGTCGGCCACCAGGCAGGCGGTCAGCCGCTCGGCGCCACCGGCCGGACCGGCGGACTCGACCAGACAGGCCGCCTGGCTCACCCCCGGCACCGTCCGCAACTGCTGCTCGATCTCACCGAGTTCGATCCGGAAGCCACGCAGCTTGACCTGCCCGTCCATGCGACCCACGTAGTACAGCCGGCCGTCCTCGCCGGCCACGGCCCAGTCGCCGCTGCGGTAGTACCGGCGGCCGTCCGGCCCGGTGGGGAAGCGGGCCGCGGTCAGCTCGGGGCGGGCCAGATAGCCGTGTCCGACACCGGCGCCGCCGACCCACAGCTCCCCCGGTTCGCCCGGAGCCACCGGCAGGCCGTGCTCGTCGCGCAGCTCGACCGTCAGATGGGCCAGGGGGCGGCCGATCGGGGTGCGGCCGGGGACGCCCTCGGCCAGCGTCTCGGGCGTGAGCGGGCCGTAGGTGACGTGGACGGTGGTCTCGGTGATGCCGTACATGTTGGTGACCGCCGCTCCCGGGGCGACGTCCGCCGCCCACCAGCGCCGGACGTCGTCGGGGACCAGCGCCTCACCGCCGAGGACGACGTGCCGCAGGGCGGGCAGCCGGCGTCCGGTGGCGGCGGTCTCGGCCACCAGGGCGCCGAAGGCGGACGGCACCTGGTTGAGCACCGTGACCCGCTGCTCGGCGAGGAGTTCGGCGAACGCCTCCGGGTCGGCCGCGGCGGACCGGTCGACGATCACCGCGCGGGCGCCGGTCAGCAGCGCCCCCCAGATCTCCCAGACACTGAAGTCGAAGCTCCAGGAGTGGAAGAGCGTCCATACGTCGTCCGGTCCCGCCCCGTACAGCGGCAGGGCCGCGTCCAGCAGGGCGAGCACCTGGGCGTGCCCGACGACACAGCCCTTGGGTGCCCCGGTGGAGCCGGAGGTGTAGATGACGTAGGCGGTGTCATCGGGCATCTCGTGCGGCGCGGCGGCCGTCGGCCGGGCGGTGAGCAGCAGCCCGCCGACGCGCTCCACGACCCGCTCGGCGGCGTCCGGGTCCGGCTCGTCGGGGGACAGCACCAGGGCGGCGCGCGAGTCCTGGAGCAGATGGCGCCGGCGCTCCGCGGGATAGGCGGGATCGACGGGTACGTAGCAGGCGCCCGCGCCCAGGATGCCGAGCAGTCCGGCGAGCGCGTGCCGGGAGGCGCCGGAGCGCAGCGCGACCGGGGCGCCGGGCGCGACCCTGCCGCGCAGCGCGGCCGTCACGGCGCGGGCTTGTTCGGCGAGCCAGCCGTAGCTGACCGTGCCCTCGGCGTCGGTGAGCGCGGGGCGGCCGGGATGCCGGGCGGCCACGCGGTGGAAGCGGAGATCGAGCCGGTCGGGCGGCGCGGCGGCGCCGGGCGGTCGCGGGGCGGCGGGGAGGCCGTCGGGCAGCGGGCCGGTGAGGGGACGCGCGTGGAGCGCTTGGGCCGCGTTCACACCGTGCTCCGTTCGGTCTCGGCGCGGGCCTCGTCCGCGACCGGGCGGCGCCCGGCGGTGAGCGCGTGCACCAGGTAGCTCGCCACGTCGTTCGGCGTGGTGCCGCGCCCGAACACACGGTCCGCGCCGAGTTCCGCGGCCATCTGCGGATCGAAGCGGGGGCCGCCGACGACGAGCAGGGGCCGCCGGCCGCGGTCCGCGAACACCGTGTCGAGTTCGGCGCTCAGCTCCCGCACATTGGTCAGATGGGCGTCGCGCTGGGTGACGGCCTGGGAGACGAGCACGGCGTCGGCGTCCTCCTCGGCCGCGCGCCGGGCCAGGACCCCGACGGGCACCTGGGCACCGAGGTTGACCACCCGTATGCCGTGGTAGTACTCGAGACCCTTCTGCCCGGCGAATCCCTTGACGTTGAGGATGGCGTCGATGCCGACGGTGTGGGCGTCGGTGCCGACGCACGCGCCGACGACGACGAGGTCGCGGCCGAGCCCCTCCTGGATCGCCTCGTCGGCCTCGTGGGCGGACAGCAGCGGGTACTCGCGCTCCAGCACCTGCACCGCGTCGAGGTCCACCCCGTGCAGGACCGCGCCGTAGACGACGAAGAAGCTGAACTCGGTGCCCACCGGGCGGGCGTGCACCAGCAGGGGGCGCTGGACGCCCATGAGGGAGGCCAGGCGCAGCGCGGCGCCCTCGGCCAGGGCGTCGTGCGGCAGCGGAAGCGTGAACGACAGCTGCACCATGCCGTCGTCGGTGGTGTCCCCGTAGGGCCGGATCACCCTCGGTCGTTCTTCCGGACTGGATTCGGGGTGGGTCATGGCCGGTCGGCTCCTTCCCGTCGGGCGGGACGTGCGGCCGCCGGGGCTCCGGCGGTCTCGGAATGAGGCGGGGGGTTCTCCAGGAGTTCGACGGCGGGGTTGCGGTAGCCGGGAGCGCACTCGGCGACTCCGTCACGGCCCCGGCCGCCGTCCGCCGGGCGGCGCGTCCCGCCGAAGGTGCCGGCGTCGATGGCGTCGAGCAGGCCGCGGTCGCAGATGCGTTCCAGCAGCCCGACGGCCTCGCGCAGCACCGACTCCGCGCGGCGCGCGATGGTGCCGCCGGGGGCGGGCCGGAAGTCCTCCTCCAGCGCGCCCGCGGCCTGCATCACGTAGCGGACGTTCTGCAGGGCGAGGTCGCGGTCGGACAGGAAGGGGGTGACGACGGCCTCGGTCATCATGCCGACGAGCAGGATGTCCTGCCGGGTCAGCGCGCCGGCCAGGTTGAAGAAGCCGTTGAGGAGATAGCCGCGGAAGATGTCGCCGGTCATGTGCTTCGTCGGCGGCATCCACTTCAGCGGGGCGTCGGGGAACAGCTCGCGCGCCAGCAGGGCGTGCGCCAGCTCCATGCGGAAGGAGTCCGGCAGGTCGGGGTCGATCTCGAAGGCGTGCCCGAGGCCGAGCTGGGCGTCGGTGAGTCCGGCCTCCTTGCCGAAGTACTCGTTGAGCAGCTGGCTGGCCGTGACCGTGTGGGCGGCCTGCATGGCGTCGGCGGTGGTGAGGTAGTTGTCCTCGCCGGTGTTGATGACGATGCCGGCGCGGGCGTGCAACTGGCGCGAGAAGCGCTGGTCGACGAAGGTGCGGACGGGGTTGATGTCGCGGAAGAGGATGCCGTACATGGAGTCGTTGAGCATCATGTCCAGCCGTTCCAGGCCGGCCAGGACCGCGATCTCCGGCATGCACAGGCCGGAGGCGTAGTTGGTCAGCCGCACGTAGCGGCCCAGTTCGGCGGAGACGCCGTCCAGGGCCGCCCGCATCAGGCGGAAGTTCTCCTGGGTGGCGTAGGTGCCGGCGAAGCCCTCGCGGGTCGCGCCGTCGGGCACGTAGTCCAGGAGGGACTGGCCCGTGGAGCGGATCACCGCGATGACGTCGGCACCGCCGCGGGCCGCCGCCACCGCCTGCCGGACGTCCTCGTGGATGTCCCCGGTGGCCACGATCAGGTAGATCAGCGGCCCCGCGGTCCGGCCCCAGCGCCGGAGCATCCCTTCCCGCTCCTCCCGCCGGCCGTCGATGACCGCGATGCCCCGCGCCATGGCTCGGCGGGCGTCCCGCACGGCCCTGTCCGCGTCGACGCCCTCGGGCACGCGGAAGCCGACGTTGCGCGCGGTGGCGCGGGCCGCCAGCCCGGCGAGGTCGGGCGCGGCGCCCTCGCGCAGCGCGTGCCACACCGGCAGGGCCACGCCGTGCTCCAGCCCCACCTGGTCGCGCACGGCGTCCACCAGCCGGTTCGCCCAGGGGATGCCCTCGGGATCGGCCCCGGACAGCCCGGCCAGCCGCAGGGCGGCCCGCTCCACGGCGACGGTGGTGTGCGTCCGCGCCATGTCGACCACCGGCCGCCCGGCCCGAGCGGCCAGCACCCGCGCCCGCCGCACCAGTTCGCCGTCGAGCCCGAGCCGCGCCGCGGGCCGGGAGGAGGTGGTGGCACGGGAGGTGACGGGGGTGGTCGGGGCCGCGGCGCCGAGGAGGCCGGCGGGGGCATCGGGGCCGACGGCCTCCGCGGGTACGGCCGGTACGACGGGCCCGGCGGCCTCCGGAGGCACGGCGGCCCCGGTCTTCCCGGCTTCCCGGGCTTCCCCGGTCGGCTCGACGGGTCCGGTGGCACCCTCCGTCCCGGTATGTCCGGCCGCCGACGGGGCCGGTGGGGACGGTGGGGCCGGTGGGGCCGTCTCCGCGGTGACCCGGCGTTCCAGCAGGTCACGGACCGCCGGTTCGGTGCGGACCAGGGCGAGGGCCGCTTCGGCGTGGCCCGGCTGGTAGCCGTTGCCGATGAGCATTCTGACGTCCGCGCCGAGGCCCTCGGCGCCGAGGGCGGCGGCCGGGAAGGACGTGGCCATCGAGAAGAAGACGACGGTGCCGCCCTCCCGGGTGGCCAGGATCGCCGCGTGCTCGCAGCCGGGCACGTCGGTGCAGACGACGGTGATGTCGGCCGGCCCGCCGCAGCCGGCCAGCGCCCCGCTGAGCGCCACCGCGTCGCGCGCGTCGGCGCGCAGCACCGTGTCGGCCAGCCCCGTCGCGGCGAGCGCCGCCTCCTCGGCGGCGTCGGGGACCACGCCCACCAGCCGCCCGGCCCCGGCCCGGCGCGCGGCGGCGAGGACCAGGCTGCCGGACTTGCCGGAGGCGCCCAGCACGGCGACCGACGGCGCCGCCCCGGCACCGACGGCCGCCTCGGCCACAGTGCGGGCGGCGAGCGCGGGCGCCCCGCACACGTCGAGGACGGCGAGGCACAGCTCGTCGGGCAGGTCCGGCGGCAGCACCGCGGCGACCGACCGGCCGAAGAGGATGGCGTGCCCACGGGCGGGCACACGCTCGCTCAGGCCGTCCCAGGACCGCAGCCCGTCGGTCAGCTCCAACGGCGTGAGCGTCAGCGACACCAGGCTCGCGACCCGGTCGCCGGGCCGCAGCCCGAGCGAGGCGCGCGCCCCGGCCTCGGCGACGGTGCCGATGAGCATCCCGCCGGAGCCGGTGACCGGGTTGTGCATCTTGCCGCGCTCCCGGACGATCCGGCACACCGTCTCCCTGATGGCGTCGCCGTCGCCGTCGTGCTGCTCGTGGAGTTGCCGGTAGGAGGCCGCGTCCAGGTTGAGGTGCTCGACGTCGACGCGCACCTCGTCCTCGCGCAGCCGGGGGTCGGGGTCGAGCCGGTCGGCCGCCTGCGGCAGCACCCCGCGCGGCGAGACCACCCGGTGCAGGCCCAGCGGCGAGTCCTCCGCCGCCGGCGCCGTCACCGCTCCTCCCGCATCCGGTCGGCCCAGTACGCCTGCCCGGACTCGCCGAGCGTGTGCAGCGGGTCGTAGTAGTGGTAGACGCGGCGCAGGGCCTCCGGGTCGCCGTGCTCGACGGAGGTGACGTAGTTCTTCGACCAGTCGGAGATGCCGCGCTCACGGTCGTAGGCGTCGATCTGGTGCACCCACCGCTTGCCGACGTAGGGCACGTCGCACACGAGACGCGGGGTGGCGAAGCCGGGCAGGTAGCCCATGATCGCGTGCTGGAGGCGCTGCGCGCGGTCCAGGGAGAGCCGCCAGTGCTCGGCGCCGGGGATGATGTCGCAGAGGTAGAAGTAGTAGGGCATGATCCCGGCGGTGTCGAGCAGGTCGAAGCACAGGTCGAGCAGGGCCTCGGAGGTGTCGTTGACACCGGCCAGCAGGACGCCCTGGTTGCGCACGTCGCGCAGTCCGGCCGCGAGCAGTGCGCGCGATGCCTCGGCGACCAGCGGGGTGACCTGCTGGGCGGCGTTGGCATGGGTGTGCATCGCCAGCGAGACGCCACGCGCCGACGCCTTGGCGGCCAGCTCGGCCATGCCGTCCAGGACGGCCGGTGCCATCCAGTGCTGCGGCAGCCCGACCAGCGCCTTGCTGGCGAGGCGGATGTCGCGGACGGAGTCGAGGTCGAGGAGCCGGTCGACGAAGGACTTCAGGCGCGGCCAGGGCACGTTGGCCACGTCGCCGCCGGAGACCACCACGTCCCGCACGGTGGGCGTGTCCCGCAGATAGGCGATCATGCGGTCCAGGCGGTCGGCGGGCCGCAGCACGAAGCGGTACTTGTCGATCTGCGGCGTAGAGGTGCCGACCAGGTCCATGCGGGTGCAGTGCCCGCAGTACTGGGGGCAGGTGGTGACGAGCTCGGCCAGGACCTTGGTCGGGTAGCGGTGGGTCAGGCCCTCCACGGCCCACATCTCCGCCTCGTGCAGGGAGTCGCGGGAGGCGAGGGGGTGGCTCGGCCAGCGCGGGTGCCGGTCGGTGGCGACGGGCAGCATGTAGCGGCGCACCGGGTCGGCGTAGAAGGCGGCGGCGGTGGGCTCGGTGTGCGGGGCGATGGTGTTGAGCACCTGCGGGGTGAGCAGCACCGGCATCGTGGCGAACTGCCGCTGGTCGGCCTCCAGGTCGGCGAAGAAGGCGTCGTCGACGCCGGGGCCGACCACCTGGCGCAGCTGGGCGGGGTTCTTGACACAGTGGGCGCGCTGCCACTGGGCGTCGCGCCACTGGGCGGGCGTCACGTCGCGCCAGCCGGGGAAGCGGCGCCAGTCGGGCTCGACCGCCTCGCGGCGCCGGTAGCTGTAGGGCTGGGCCGCGGCCGGCTGGGCGACGTCGGGCCCGGCGAGCGGTGCGATCACCGGCCTCGGGGCCGGAAGGGATGCGGTGGTCACCAGATTCCTCGGTTTCTCCCAGCCGGACGGCGGGGCGAGTGGGCGGAGCATGCGGTTCCGGACGCCGCCGGAACGGGCGGCGGCGTCCGGGCGGAAGGGGCGCCGGTGCGAACGGGCGGGGGCGCCGGCCGGTCCGGCGGCCGGGCGCGGACAGAGGTCCATCTCGTCGTGGTCGGGACGATGGGGACCGGTGCCGGTCGGGACAGGCAGGGACGTCAGCCACGTCAGCCGGTGAGGGCGTAGGCAGACACCCGTGCCGTCGTCGGGGCCGGTCCGTGACACCCCGTGAGAGCCGGCCCCGGTCGGGGTGTCAGCCGGTCAGGGCGTAGGCAGACACTCGTGTCCTCGTCGTCGGGGCAGTCGGTGACGGCCGATGGGGGCCGGTGGGGGACGGTGCCGGTCGGGGCGTCAGTCGGTGAGGACGTAGGCAGACACCCGTGCCGTCGTCGGGGCCGGTCCGTGACACCCCGTGAGGGCCGGCCCCGGTCGGGGTGTCAGCCGGTCAGGGCGTAGACGTACATGCCGTCGTGGTCGGGTCGGCGGGCGAAGCCGGCGCGCTCCATCACCCGTTGGGACGGGATGTTGTCGGGCGTGGTCGTGGCGATCACCGTGTCGGTGCCGGGGTCGGTGAGCGCCCAGCGGGCGAGGGCGGTGAGCGCCTCGGTGGCGTAGCCGTGGCCGCGGGCCTCGGGGTGCAGGTCGAAGCCGACCTCGGCGCTGCCCTCGGCGGGGGGTCCGTGGAACCCCATGCCGCCGACGGCGTGTTCGTCCTCGGTGCGGATCAGGACGTACATGCCCCAGCCGGGGCGGTGCAGGCCGGCCTCGTGGGCGCGGACGAGCATCCCGGCGGCCTCGCGGGAGCCCGCGCCGGGGTCGCCGCCCAGCCACCCGAATCCCGCGTCGCGCCCCGCGGACAGCTCGGCCGCCTCGGCCGGGGTGACCTCGCGCAGCCGCAGCCGGTCGGCTTCCAGGGCGGCCCGCGGGTGCCCGGCCACCTGCCGGCGGCAGGCGTCCTCGTCGCCGGACCAGCCGGTGGGACGCCACCCGTCGGGGAGGGGCTCACCGGCGGGCAGGACGGCGAAGTCGTCCTTCGGGCCGATGGCGATCACATGGGTCATTTTCTGTCGCTCCTGTGGTGCGGTGCGGGGTCGGTCGGGTGAGGCGTACTGCGGGAAGGGTGCGGAAAGGGTGCGGGGCGGTCAGCCGGCGGCCGGCGCCGGGCCGCGCACGTCCCGCACGGGGGCGACGACGTCCAGCGCGTCCAGGAGCCGGGCCAGTTCGCCGGCGCGGCCCACGGATATCCGCAGGTGGCCGGGGAGTCCGAAGCGGCCCGCGTCGCGGACGAGGATGCCGTGGTCGCGTTCCAGCAGCAGTTCGGCGGTGGCGGAGTCCGCGACGGGCACGGCGAGGAAGTTGGTCACCGACGGCAGGGCGCGGCGTCCCCGGGCGGCCAGCGCGGCCCGGAACTCCTCGCGGGCCGCCGCGTTGGCCTCCCGCACCCCGGCCAGGTGGCCGCGGTCGGTGAGGGAGGCGACGGCCGCGGCCTGGGCGGCCCGGTTGACACTGAACGGCATGGTGCCCTGGACGGCCCGCAGCCGGCCGATGGCACCGGCCTCGCCGACCGCGTAGCCGATACGGAGCCCGGCCAGGCCGTGCGCCTTGGAGAAGGTGCGCAGCGCCACCAACGGCGCTCCGGTGTCCAGGTAGTCGAGCACCTGAGGGGTGCCGGGCGGAGCGAAGTCGAGGTACGCCTCGTCCACCACCAGCGGGGTGCCGGTGGCGGCGGCGCGCTCGACGAGCAGGTCGAACTCGGCGCGCGTCAGGGTGGCCCCGGAGGGGTTGTGCGGGTTGCAGACGTAGCCGATGCCGGCCCCGTCCAGCGCGGCGGCGAGGGCGGCGGTCCCGGGCCGGGTGCCGTCGAGGGGCACCTCGCGGCAGCCGCGCCGCACGTTCTCCAGACAGATCCGGTACCCGGGGAAGGTGCCGGCGGTGGCGACGCCCGGACGGCCGGGGTCGCCCAGCGCCAGGGCGCTGAGCAGGACCAGTTCGTCGCTGCCGTTGGCGACGACGACCTGTTCGGCCGGTACTCCCAGCAGGTCGGCGATGGCGCGGGCGGGCGCGGAGCGGGTGGGGTCGGGGTAGGTGCCGGTGGCGTCCACGGCCTCGTGCGCCGCCGCCAGGGCGAGCGGGCTCGGACCGTAGGGGCTCTCGCTCAGGTGCAGGCGTACGAGGGCGCCGGGCGGGGCGGCCTGCGGGGGCGCGGCGACGGTCACGGCCCCTCCTCGATCAGCAGGCCGAAGCAGTAGCTGCCGGGCTCGGCCTCCAGCGTGAGGAAGCAGTGCTCGGCGCCGGCCGGGACGCGCAGCAGGGCGGGCGAGGCGAGTTCGTGGCGGACCCCGTCGACCCGGACCTCGATGCGGGCGCCTCCCGGGTGGGGGGAGACGAGGAAGTAGATCTCGTCGACGTCGTGCCGGTGCGGGTCGGCGACCGGCTTGCCGACGAGGTGGTCGACGGGGCCGCCGGCCAGCTGCACGGGGACGCCGCCGAACATGTCGGACGTCAGCCAGAAGGGGGCGGGGTCGTGGTGTCCGGCCACCGGCAGGAACCGCGGGAGGTCGGTGCGGATCTCGGCCGGCGCGCGGCCGGACGGCGGGGTCGTCGCGGTGGCCGGCGCGTCGTCGATCGTCTCGGTGCTCATCGGCTGCCTCTCAGGGTCGGTGAAGCGGGGAACCGGCAGGCGGGCGGCCGCCGGGGAAGCCTGTTGCGGCGGGGCGGGCGTCCAGGTCGCGGGCGCGCAGCGTGCGCTGCCCTGCCGCGCCGTCGTCGGGGTCGGGGTCGGGGCCGGGGCCGGGGTCGGGGTCGTCGAAGGTGTACGAGAGGGCGGTGAGCGCCCGGTCCAGGACGGCCACCATCTCGGCGTGGCTGCCGGCCGTCCCCCACAGGACCGCCAGCTCACCGGTGCGCACACCGGGCGGTACCCGGGTGCCGGGCCGCACCCGGCTGTCGTAGCTCCGCACACCGGGCAGACCCAGGACGTCGCCGATGCCGTGCACCTTCGTGAGCAGGCCGCCGTCGGCGGGGGTGGGCACGGCCCGTACGTAGACGACGCGGTCCTGCGGCATCCACGCGGCGGTGGCGTCGTGGGCGGGAGCACCGGGGCCGGGGTCCGCCCCGAACGGGTCCTCGCCGAGGGCCACCCGGCCGGCCAGCTCGATCGGGTCCGGGCCGCCGCCCAGCAGCCCCAGGCCGCTCTGGAAGCCGCCCAGACGGCCGTTGACCTCGATCACGCGAGGGCCCTGGGGCGTCAGCTTCAGCTCGGTGTGCGTGATGCCGGTGTGCAGGTCCAGCGCCCGGACGGCGCGGGCGGCCAGGTCGAGCACGGCGACGCGCTCGTCGGCGGTGAGCGGGGCGGGCCAGTAGTGGCCGACCTCCCGGAAGGGCGGGGCCAGGGGGAACTTGCCGGTCACGGCCCAGTGGCTGACCCGGCCGCCGACGACCGCGCTCTCCACGGAGACGTGGTCGCCGAACGGCTCCCGGCCGGTTCCGGCCAGGTACTCCTCCAGGACCAGGCCGTCCTCGCCTCCCTGGTCCGGCGCCGTGGCGAGCAGGCGGTGGGCGAGGGCGGCGCCGGCGGCGGCGTCGTGCACCAGGTGGGTGCTGCGGCTGCCCTCGCCGCGCACCGGTTTCAGGACCGCGGGCAGGCCCACGGCCGCGACGGCCGCCGCCCAGTCCGCCGGGGAGCGCAGGAGGCGGGTACGGACCCGGTCCACGCCCCGCTCGGCGAGCCGGCGGCGCTGGGCGTGCTTGTCGGTGAGCAGCCGCACGGTCCCCGGCGTGTGGCCCGGCAGGCCCAGCCGCGCCGCCAGGGCGGCCGTGGTGTCCAGGCGGCGCTCGCTGAACGTGAGGACGGCCGCGGGCGCGTGGGCCCGCAGCTCGGCCGCCGCCGCGTCGAGGCCGCGCTCGCCGGAGGCGTCCACGCGTACCAGCGGGGCGAGTTCGGCCAGGAGCGGAGCGACGTCCGCCGTGTGCGGGGAGTCGACGACCGCGAGGACGACGTCCCCGAGGGGTTCGAGGCGTTCGACGGCGTCGACGGGCGAGACGGAGCCGAAGTCGTAGACGACGGCGAGGACGGGGCGCGGCATGACGGCCTCTCAGGCGTCGGCGTGGTCGGGAGCGGGGGCGTAGCGCACCCCGGACAGAACGGAGGCGAGGTCCTTCTCCGGGGCCCCGCCGCCCTGCGCGATGGCCGGGGAGTCCGCGGCCGGGGCGGCGCCGAACAGCTCCAGGGCGCCGTCCAGGCCGGTGATCTCCACGGGGACGGTGCGCTTCGCCTGCCAGGCGGCCCGCTCCAGGCGGTAGCGGTCGCTGACGGCACGCTCCCCGCGCACCGCGTTGACCTGCGTACCGTCCGGCGTGAAGCCGAACTTGCGGCACACCGCCTGCGAGTTGGCGTTGCCGCGCCGCACCACCGAGAACGCGTCGTGCGCGCCCAGACCGGTGAAGGCGAGGTCCAGGACGGCGGCACGGGCGTGGCCGCCGAGGCCGCGGCCCTGGTGGCTCAGCCCCAGCCAGGAGGTCAGCAGGACCTCCCGGTTCACCGCGAAGTCGCGTGCGCCCAGGGACTGCGAGCCGACGACCTCGCCGTCGTGCAGCACGGCCAGGTAGAGCGTCCAGTCGTCGGGGCTCCACTCGGCCGCCGCTCGCCAGTGCCGTTGCAGGACGCGGCGGGCGACGGTGGAGCGGTCGCCGTCCGTCCACTGCGAGAAGAAGGGCATGAAGCCGGGGGCGTGCACCCCTTCGGCGGCGCGGTCGGCGAGG
This sequence comes from Streptomyces sp. NPDC046915, assembly GCF_040644935.1. Classification (NCBI taxonomy): domain Bacteria; kingdom Bacillati; phylum Actinomycetota; class Actinomycetes; order Kitasatosporales; family Streptomycetaceae; genus Streptomyces; species Streptomyces sp. NPDC046915. Next base: position 72,841 of record NZ_JBEYXB010000026.1, read on the forward strand.
GCGTCGAGGTCATCGGGGGTGGGCCAGCGCAGCTCGACGAGCGGCGTGGTCACGCGCAGACCGGTCAGCGGCCAGTTGTTCATGACGGCGTTTCTCCTTTCACTGCTGATGCCTGCCGGGGGCTAGGGCAGGGCGGCGGGCACTTCCTCCGGACGGGCGCCGGCGGCCTCGGCCGTACCGGCCGTGTCAGCCGTGTCAGCCGCCTCGTCCTCCGGTGCCGGCAGGTCGACGGCGGCCGGCAGGCCGCGGCCCAGGACCGCGCCGACCAGGACGACGGCGACGCACACCGCGGCCAGGACGACGATCAGCGGGACGCCCCGGGCCAGTGGCAGCGTCGCGCCGGCGAGCAGCGGTCCGGCCACCGACCCGGTCGAGATCGCCACCGAGAGCATCGCGTTGACCCGGCCCCGGACCCGCTCCTCGGCGAGGTCGTTGAGCAGCCCGGTGAGCGCCGGGAAGACCAGCGCCTCGCCCACCGACAGCAGCAGCACGCCGCACATGGCCAGCGCCACCGCCGTCGTGCCGTGCTGGCGGCCGGCCGCCAGCACGAGCAGCCAGGCGGCCGTCCACACGGCGCCGGTGGCCGACAGGACGGCGCTGCGCCGCATGCGCTGGACGCGCTCGCCGAACAGCACCTGGGTGAGGACGGCGACGACGACGTTCACGGCGAACGTGCCGGACAGTCCCTCTGCCCCGACCGCGCCGCCCGCGGTGAGGTAGCCGGGCAGTCCCGACCGGAGCTGGCCGTACGACACCAGCGAGCACAGCGCCATCGTGGCGATCAGGACGGCGAGCGTGCGCTGCCCCAGCACGGCGCGGTAGCCCACGGCGGTCCCGCCGTCCCCCTCCCCCGCGGCGGGCTTGGGCGAGGCCGCCTCGATGCGCGGCAGCAGGACCAGGAAGGCGAGGCCGGCCAGCAGGAAGGTGGCACCGTCGGCCACGTAGAGGGCGGCGAACCTGGCGACGTCCCCGCCCGGACCGCCGGCGGCGACCACGCCGCCGACGAGCACGCCCAGGCCGGTCATCGCGTTGAAGACGGCGTAGTCCGCGGAGAAGGCCAGCCCGCGCTCCCGGGCGGTGGCGGCGCCCGCGTAGAGGAAGCGCAGCACCGTGCCCACGCCGCTGATCCCGAGGCCGTAGACGAGCGCGGCGGCGAGCGCCAGGGGTGCGGAGCCCGCGGCCGCGTACAGTGCGGTGCCGACACCGGCCACGCACATCACCAGGGTGACGACGGGGCGCGGGGCGACCCGGTCGAGGACCGCTCCCCAGGCGAGGCCGCCGACGACCGAGGTGGCCGCCTGGACGGCCAGGGTGGCGGCGGGCACCCATCCGGCGAGGCCCCGCACCTGGCCCAGGTAGATCCACAGGAACGGCAGGACCAGGCCCCCGCCGAAGGAGTTGACCGCGTTGACGGCCAGGACGGCCCGGGTGCGCGGGGAGAACTCGCGCACGGTGGCGACGATGCGCACGTTCACCGCGCCTCCAGGACGTACAGCCACGAGTGCGGGGTGCCGAACGGCACGGTGCGCACGGGGTGCAGACCGGCGGCGGCGAACAGCTCCTCGTAGGTCTCCTTGGTGTGCAGGGGTACGCCCATCAGCGCGTGGGCCAGCTCGTAGCCGAGGGAGAAGACCGGCAGGGTGGCGGCCTGCTCGGCGTCGGGCCGCAGCATGGTGTCCGCGAGTACGAAGGTGCGGGCGGCGGGGAACGCCTCGCGCAGCCGGGTGAACAACTGCGGCCGGGTGACCGGGTCGGCGAGCAGGTCGTGCAGCAGGAAGAAGCTCATCACGGTGTCCACCTCGGCGATGGCCTCGCGGTGCGCCTCGCGGTGGCAGACGTCGAGCACGTCGGCCTGGATGGCCCGCACCCGGTCCTGGAGACCGGCCTCGGCGATGGTGCGCCGGCCCAGTTCGGTGGCGGGCCCGCTGATGTCCAGGCCGAGGCCGCGGGTGCCGGGACGGCCGGCGACGACGCGGCTGACCCGGGCCGACATGCCGCTGCCGAGGTCCGCGAGGGTGCCGAAGTCGACGCCGGCGAGCACCTCGTCGAGGGTGCCGGACATGAAGTTGCGGTCGTTCTGCCCGGAGCCGAGGGCGACCATCGCCTCGTCGCGCAGCACCTCGGTGCCGAAGGCGGCCTCGCCGGACGCCAGTTGGGCCGCGCGGGAGAAGACGTCGCTGTAGCCGCCGACGGCCCAGGTGAAGTAGCCGCGCATGCGCAGTGTCTCGCGGCCCTGGTCGGTGAGGACGGCGGCGTCGCCGCCGTCCTCCAGGCGCAGCCATCCGCACACGGCGGCGGCGCGCAGCACCTCGCGGACGACCCGTTCGCGGACCGCGGGCCCGGCGGCGCGGACGAACGCGGGCACGTCGAGGCAGGGGTTCTGCGCGAAGCGGTCCCAGATGCCCAGCCGGTCGAGGGTGTGCACGACGGTGGCGGCCACGAAGCCGTTGAACGCCTGGTCGACGCCGATCGGCGCGGGCGCGGCGCCGTGCCAGTCGGCGGGCAGGGCGGTCGAGGCCGGGCCGGGGACGGCCGGGGCGGTGTGCAGCAGTGTCATCGCGGTTCCGTTCGGTAGGGAGGACGGAGGGAGTTGTGCGGAGCTGGAGAGTCGTGCGGAGCCGGTGCCCGGGCCGAGCCGGACGGGACGGGTCAGGCGGGGGCCGCCAGGACGGCGGCGGCCTCGGGGGCCGGTGCGGCCTGCCGGAGCGGGCCGGCGGTGAGCAGGGCCTGGAGTTCGGCGGTCAGGTCCGCCGGGGTGACGGACGCGGTCAGGGGCTCGTAGACCGCCAGGGCCAGCGCCCAGTGCGTGGGCCCCTCCTGGACGCAGCAGTGCACCAGGGGGGCGTCCCGCAGGACGAAGGGCCGGCCGGCGGCGGTGCGGACGGCCTCGGTCAGGCGCCGCGGATCGCCGTCCGGGTCGGCGGGCAGCAGGTCGGGGGCGGCCGGGGGCAGGGCTCCGGCCGAAGCCCACCAGCGCCCGCCGCGCTCGCCGAAGACGGTGCGCAGGGCGGGATGGCGGCGCTGGAGCTCGGTGAAGGCGGCGGCCACCGCCGCGGCCTCGGGTGCCGGGCCGGGGACGGCGCGGGCGGCCACCGCGGCGTGGTCGCCGGAGGTCTCCCGGCGCACCAGGTCGTAGAAGAGCCAGCGCTGTTCGTAGGGGGTGAGCGGGCGGCCGGTGTCCTCGGCCCGGTGTTCGCCGGGGGTGCGGCGCCACATCGGGTGGCCGGGCAGCCGCAGCCGGCGGCCGGGCCGGCCCAGCGTGGTGTCCACGTCCAGGCCGCGGCACCACAGCCGCGCGAGGAGCCGGGCCGCGGACGTCCCGTCGGCGGGGTCGAGCACCAGCGGCTCCTCCTCGCCGTGGGCGGTGCCGTCCACGGCGGCGCGGCGGCCGACGCGGACCACGAGCGCCTCCCGCGGGCCGGGCGCGTCCTCGGCCGGTGCCGGGGCGAGGCCCGCGGCGGCGGCCCGCAGCACGTCGGCCACCGGGAGGTCGCCGCGCACCGCCGCCGCGGCGAGAGCGCCGACGCGGCCCTCTCCGCGCACGGCGACCGGGGTCAGGCGCCGGGCGAGCAGCCAGCGGGCGGCGGCGTACTGCACGGCGACGGCCCGCGCCGCGGCGACGTCCGCACCGGGCGGGGCGGCGTCCTCGCCCTGACGGGCGGCCTCCTCGGCCTGACGGGCGGCGTCCTCCGCCTGGCGCAGGGCGTCGGCGAGTCCGGGCAGTTCGGCGGCCGGGCCGTCGCCGGACGTGCCGTCCAGCAGCAGGACGACACCGGCGGCCGGGTCGCCCGGCCGGGGCCCGGCGGCGTCCTCGCCGCCGACCGGTTCGCGCAGCCGGTTCACCAGGTCCGCGAGGTCGTGGCCGACCACGGCGTGCCGGCAGTCGAAGCGCTCACGGCCGGTGTCCAGGGTCAGCGCCACGTCGTCGGGGTCGGTCTGCGGGGCCCGCGCCAGCCGGTCGGCCAGCCGGTCGCACAGGACGGCGAGGGAGCGGGGGTCCCGGGCGGACACCGCCAGGACGCGGGGCAGGGAGGGCGGAGGGGGCGATGCGGTCGATCGGGTCGATGGGGTCGGGGAAGTCGGAGAGGCGGCCACGGGACGTCACACCCTTTCGAGTTCGCGGCGCTCGGCGGTGAAAGCCGGTACGGCCGGGGCGGCCGGCCGGTGCTCCTGGACGACGATGTGCGCGTTGGTGCCGCCGACGCCGAAGGAGCTGACGCCCGCGCTGCGCGGACGGCCGGTCTCCTCGGTCCAGGGGCGGCCCTCGGGCAGCAGCGCGAACCGGCCGCCGGCGGCGCCGAGTTCCTCGATGGGCTCGGCCACGTTGGGGGTCGCCGGGAGACGGCCGTGGTGCACGGCGAGCACGGTCTTGATGAGTCCGGCGATCCCGGCCGCGGTGTCGCAGTGCCCGATGGACGCCTTGACGGAGCCCACCGCCACGGGCGGGCCGTCCGGTCCGAGCGCCTCGGCCAGCGCCGTGATCTCGATGGCGTCGCCGAGCCGGGTGCCGGTGCCGTGGGCCTCCACGTAGCCGAGGTCGGCGCCGCGCAGCCCGGCCGCGCCCAGCGCTTCGCGGATCACCCGGGCCTGGCCCTCGATGCCGGGGGCGGAGTAACCGATGCGGGCGGCACCGTCGTTGTTCACGGCACTGCCGCGCAGCACCGCGTAGACGGGGTCCCCGTCCCGTTCGGCGTCGGAGAGGCGGCGGAGCAGGACCGCTCCGGCGCCGAACCCGCCGACGGTGCCCGAGGCCCGCCGGTCGAACGGCCGGCACATCCCGTCGTCGGCGTAGAGGAAGCCGGGCCGGTAGCGGTAGCCGCCGTCGGAGGACGCGTCGAGCGACACGGCCCCGGCCAGCGCGTAGTCGCTGTCGCCGCTGAGCAGGCTGCGGCAGGCGAGGTGGACCGCGTACAGGCCGGTGGAGCAGGCCGTGTCCAGGAGCAGGGCCTCGCCCCACAGGTCGTGCAGGTAGGCGAAGCGGGAGGCGACGAAGGTGGGGTCGGAGTTGACGACATCGTCCACCCGGGCCGCCGGGTCGGTGGCGACGACCTTGGCGCACCCGGCGTACAGGCTGGTGCGGGCGGCGATGTCGGACAGCCTGAGCGAGGCGTCCTCCACCGCCGACCACAGCACCTCGTGCAGCAGGCCCTGCTGGGGGTCGCCGCCGCGCAGGTCCTCCTCACTGAAGCCGAGGAGGCCGGGGTCGTAGGCGGGACCGCCGGCGGCCATGCCCCAGCGGGCCACCTGCCGTTCGCCGCCGGGCAGTTCGGTGATCAGCGGGCCGGGTCCCTCGGTGAAGCAGTCGCGGCCGGCGCGCAGGTTGTCCCAGAACCCGTCCAGGTCGAGGGCACCGGCGAACCGGGCCCCCATGCCCACCACGGCCACCGCCTCGCCGTCGGCGGAGGTACGTGGCCGGGCCTCGGTGCGCGGGTGTGCCCCGGGCCGCGGCTGCTCGGCGGGGTCCGCGGCGCCGAGCAGCCGGGACTGGGCCCGCACGGTGGTGTGCCGCAGCAGGTCGGCGACGGACAGCTTGGTGCCGGTGGCCCGGCGCAGGGCCGCCTGGAGCCGGACGAGGAGGAGCGAGTGTCCGCCGACGTCGAAGAAGTTGTCGTCGGGGCCGAACGGCCGTCCGCCGAGCACCTCGCTCCAGGCGGCGTGCACCGCGCGGCCGGTGTCCGCCGCGCCGGGCGCGGACGCCGAGGCGAGCACGGGGGCGGGGGCGGGGGCGGGCTCCGGGGCCGCGGCCGGAACGGGCAGGGGGGCCACCGGGTCGTCGGGCTGCGGCAGCCGCTTCCGGTCGATCTTGCCGTTGGCCGTCAGGGGCAGCACGTCCAGGGCCACGAGGTGGGTGGGGACGGCGAAGGGCGGCAGACAGGCGCGCAGGTGCCCGAGGACCTCGGCCCGGGCGTCGGGCCCGGCGAAGACGGCGTAGGCGACGATCTCCTTCTCGTCGCGGCCGTTGCGGCGGCTGGTGACGAAGGCGGCGGTGACCCGCGGGTGGGCGCGCAGCGCGGACTCCACCTCGCCCAGTTCGACGCGCTGGCTGCGGATCTTGACCTGGTTGTCGGCGCGGCCGATGAACTCCAGCCGGCCCTCGGCGGTCCACCGCACCCGGTCGCCGGTGCGGTAGAGCCGGGCGCCGGGGTCGTCGGCGAAGGGGTCGGGGCGGAAGCGCTCGGCGGTGCGCTCGGGGTCGCCGAGGTACTCCAGGGCGACCCCGCTGCCGCCGAGCACCAGCTCGCCCGGCACATAGGCCGGCGCGAGCAGCAAAGTACCGGCCGCATCGTCGAGTTCGTCGAGGTCGTCGAGGTCGTCGAGGTCGTCGAGGAGGACGTACAGGCGGGTGCCGGGCACCGGGTGCCCGATGGGCACCGTCCTGGCCCCCTCCGGGATCTCCTCGACGGGGTACCAGGTCGAGGTGAAGGAGTTCTCGGTGGGGCCGTAGCTGTGCAGGAGGGTGCCCGGACGCGCCCAGCGCAGGGCCTTGCGCAGGTGCGGGACGGAGACCAGCTCGCCGCCGAAGTACACCCGGCGCAGCGACTGGAGCAGGTCGGGGGCGTCCTCGATGATGCGGTTCAGCAGCGGGGTGGTGACCAGGAGCGTGGTGACGCCGAGGGCGCGCACGGCGTCCCGCAGGGCCGCCGGGTCGAGGACCAGTTCCTTGTCGAGGACGGCGAGCCGGGCGCCGTGCGTGAGGGCGCCCCAGATCTCGTAGGTGGCGCCGTCGAAGTTGAGCGGCGACAGGTGCGAGAGGGTGTCGTCGGGGCCGAGCGGCAGGAAGTCGGGGCGGTGCATCAGCCGCAGTACGCCGCCGTGGTGCAGGACGACGCCCTTGGGGCGGCCGGTGGAGCCGGAGGTGTAGAGGACGTTGAAGGGGCTGCGCGGCCCGAGGCCGGTGTCCGGCGGGGTGTCCGGCAGTCCGGCGGCGGCGCGCACCAGGTCGGCGGCGGTGCGCACCGGCACGCCGTCGGGGGCGCGGTCCGCCCCGGAGTCCTCGGTGACCAGCAGCCGGGGGCGGGCGTCGCCGAGGACGAGGTGGAGCTGGGCGTCCGGGTAGGCGGGGTCGAGCGGCAGGTAGGCGGCGCCGGCCAGGGCCACCGCGAGCATCAGGGTGACGGTCCGCACCCCGGGTGCCAGCAGCAGCGCCACCACGTCGCCCTCGCCGACGCCGGCCTCCCGGCGCAGCCAGTGGGCGGCGCGGGCGGCGTCGCGCACCAGGGCGCCGTAGGTGACCTGCCGGTCGCCGTGGACCAGGGCGACGGCGTCGGGGGCGCGCCGCGCCTGCGCGAGGACCAGCGCGGGCACGCTGGACGCCGGCATCGGCTCCACTGCCGCGTCGGGCGCCGCGGCGGGCGCGTCCGCGAGGGCCGCGACCAGTTCCCGGCAGGTGGCCCCGGGCCGCTCCGCGGCGGCGAGGAGGCCGTCGAGCTGCCGCACCATCAGCTCCGCCGAGGCGGGGGTGTGGAGCGCGGAGTCGTAGTCGACGCGCAGCACCAGCCGCTCGGGGTGTTCCCGGGCGGCCAGGGCCAGGTCGTACTTGGCCGAGGCGGTGTCCAGCGGGGTGATGTGCACGGTGGCGCCGGGCACCTCCCGCGGTGCGCCGGTGCGGGGCTGGTGCAGGAAGACGGCCGCGTACCGGGGGGCGGTCGCCGCGGCCGGTTCGCCGCCGTCGGCGAACGCCTCCATGGTGTCCAGGACCTGCTCGCCGAGGCCCGCGGCGTAGGCGTCGAAGGTCTCGCCGGGCGTCAGCCGGCTGCGCACCGGCAGGACGCGGGTGAACAGACCGACCGCGTCCTCGGTCCCCGGCGCCTCGCGCCCGGCGAACGGCATGCCGAGGACGCCGTCCCGCTCCCCCGACCAGGCGTGCAGCAGCAGGGTCCAGGCGGCGAGCAGGACCGTGGCCGGCGTGACGCCGTCCCGGACGGCGATCCGCCGCAGGGCGGCGAGCCGGTCCCCGGACAGCGACCGCTCGGCCCAGGCCGCCGCGCCGCGCAGCCGGTCGTCGGCGCGCACCAGGTCGGGCAGCGGCGCGAAGGCGACGGGCTCCTGAGCCAGCAGGCTCTCCCAGTACCCGGCGGCCTCGCCGGACGGGGCCGCCGCGGCGGAGACCGCCGGGGCGGGCCGTGCCGCGGGCGGCTCCTGGCCCGCGTGCCGGGCCCGGTAGGCCGTCAGCAGATCGTCGGCGAGGACGTCCAGGGTCCGTCCGTCGGCGACGATGTGATGCACCGTCAGGATCACGACCGCGCCGTCGTCGTAGTGCAGGACGTCGCCGCGCAGCAGTGGTGCCGTCTCCGGGTCGAGGGGGCGCTGCGCGGCCTCGACGGCCTCGCGGCGCGCGGCGTCGGTGTCCGCGGAGCCGGCGCGCCGGACGCTGCCGAGCGGTACGGCCGCCGCGGGCTCGGGCACGAACCGCAGCTCGCCCTCCTCGGTGTCGAACCGGCCCGCGAGCACCGGGTGGCGTACGAGGAGGTCGGCCAGGGCCTGTCGCAGCACGGCCGGGTCGAGGGTGCCCTCGAAGCGGAGCGCCACGGGCACGTTGTAGCGGCCGGACTCCGGCTCGCAGCGGTCGGCGAGCCATATCTCGGTCTGGGCGGCCGAGACCGGCGGGTGGTGGTCGGTGCTCACGCCCCGGCCTCCCCGGGCCCGGCGGGGGCGTCGGCGGCCGGCGCGGCGAGGGCGGCGGCCAGCCCGCGCACGGTGGGGTTGCGCAGCAGGAGCCGTACCGGGAGCCGGCGGCCGAGGGCGGTGCCGATCAGGCGCACGACCTGGACGGCGCCCATGGAGTGTCCGCCGACCTGGAAGAAGTGGTCCTCGTCGGTGAACTCGTCGTGGCCCAGGGCCTCGGCCCAGGCGCGGTGCACCAGTGCGGTGAGTTCGTCGGTGCCGTGCACCGCTGCTTCTGTCGCCATAACGGCAGTCGTGTCCTTCGGTCGTCGGGGGCGGGGCCGTGGTGCGAGGGCGGGGCTACCCTTCGGGGACGAGGTCGCGGTAGGTCTCGTCCACGGCGTCCCACAGCCTCGGGAACAGACTCCGGTCGGCCATGGCCTGCACCCCCGCCGTGGAATGTCCGCGCAGGCTCTTCGGCAGGTCCTCGCGCACCGGTGGCTCCTGGCGGGACCGTCCGGGGACGTCGACGGGCACCGGCACGGCGGCTTCCGGGTGGCCGCCGAGCTGCGAGCGGACCATGCGCAGGTGGTAGTGCTTCCAGCCGGCGACGGATCCGTCCAGGCGCAGCAGCGCCTGCCGGACCAGGGCCAGGCCGGGTGCCCGGTCGCCGTCCTCGGGCGGTTCGAGACGGCCCTGCGCGGCGATGAGGGCCCGCGGGTGGAGGCCGGCCCGGTCGACGGCGGACTCCATCTCCCGGTACAGCGCGGAGGCCGCGCGGCGCAGGTTGCGGGCGCCGGGCGAGTCCAGTCCCGTGGTGTTCTCCGGGAAGGTCTCGCGCATCGTCAGCAGGCTCTCCTGGGGCAGGTGGTCCAGCAGGACACGCACCGCGTGCACCGTGATCTCGCCCAGGTCCGCGGCGCGTTCCAGGAGCTGGGCGGCGAGCAGGTCGTCGTCGGCGCGGAGCGCGTCCGCGGCCCGCCGCATCTCGTAGTGCATGGCGCACCACGCGTACTCGCTGATCAGGTGGATCGTCTGGAACAGCCGCTGGTCGGGGTGGACCAGCGTGTCCTCCGGGAGCAGCGCGGACAGGGCCTCGGTCAGCCGGGTGTCCTGCTCGTAGTTGCTGCCGCGGTCGTACTCGTAGCGGAAGAGCGGGTCGTTCTCATCGGGGTTCATCACCCGACGGGCCTGTCCGGGCCGCCCGGTCTGGGCACGCTTGCTCATGGTGGTGGACGCCTCCGGAAAGGGTGGGGCTCCGTCGAGGAGCGGAGGGGGCAGGACGGGGCGGGGGTGAGGTGGGGTGGAAGGGGGCGGGATCAGCCGACCAGGGCGCTGTCGCGGTCGGCGGTGGGGAAGAGTCGGTTGGCCAGCACCGAGGCGAGGTACGGCACGCCCTGGGTGTAGCCGGTGCCGCTGCGCTCGCCGAGCATCCGCACGGCCAGCCGGTAGTGCGTCTGCTTCCACCGCTGGTGCACCGTCTCCAGCCGCGTGACGGCCGCGCCGAGCGCCGCGTCCGCCTCCGGTGCCGAGGGGTGCATGGCCACGAGTTCGCGCCAGCTGCCCTCGACGGTGCGCCGTCCGCGCAGGACGTCGGCGCGCACGGCGGGCACGGAGGTGAAGGCCGGGGAGTCGAGGCGGGCGGTGGCGGGGGTGGAGCACAGCGACTCGAACGTCTTGTAGCCCTGGGACTGGATGGCGCTGGCACCCTCGGTGAAGTCGCGGAAGGTGCGGAAGACCTCCGGCCGCATGGTGGCCAGCAGCGAGAACAGCGGCAGGGACTCCTTCAGGACGCCGGCGGCCGCGTCGACCAGGACGGCGGCCTCCTCGGGCCGCTTGCCGTCGAGGCACCGTACGGCCGTGGCGAGCGAGGCGGACATGAAGGAGAACGTCGTCTCGAAGGACTGGAGGGTGCGCAGGAACAGGTACTCGTCGTGCAGCACGTACACCGGCTGCATGCTGGCCGAGAGCGTCAACTCGTCGTGGGCCGTGGCGGTGCGCAGCACGGCGCGGGCGAGCGGTCCGCCCGGGGTACGGCCGGGTACGGCCGCCACGGCGGCGGGGTCGACGGTGCCGGGGGCCAGCACGCGCAGCGCCGCCGGCTCCATGACGCGCACGGCGAGCCGGACCCGCTTCGCCACCAGCTCGGCCTGCGGCGGGGTGCCGCGCGGGTCGGCGGGGTCGTCGCCCAGCGACCGCCGCTCGAAACGCACCAGGTCGGCGAGGAGGAGCAGTAACAGCTCGTCACGGACCCGGCGGGCCGTCTCCCAGGAGCCGGGCACCGGCCGGGCGAGCAGGGACAGGGCGGTGTAGCTGGGGTAGTCGTAGCGGTCGTCGTGCTTGTCCAGGACGACGTCGAGGAAGGTGCGCAGGAACCGGGCCGACGGCACGCTCTCGGGGGCCCGCACCGCGTCCGCCGGGACGGCGGGCAGGGTGTCACGGATCGTGGCCAGGCGGTCGAGCAGCTCGACGGGGAGGAAGTGCTTGCCGACGGCGCGCAGGTGGCTCAGGAGGGTGGCGTAGGGGAAGGCGTACGGATCGGCGGTGTGCCGCCAGGCGTCGAGCGCGCGCACCGTGCCGGCCGGCGAGTGGGCCGGCGCCGGGGTCGCGGTGACGACGGGCACGGCGTTCATCGTCCGGTCCCGTCGGCGGGGGCGGGCCATCGGCGGACGGATGCGGGGAGGGAAGCGTGAGCGGGCATGGGCGGGCCCCTCTCTCGGGAAGACTGGTGAAGGCGGGCGCAGACCGTCGGGGCCGCTTCGGCGGGCCCGGACGTGATCTCCGCTGCGACACCGATCCTCCGCCGGTCACCGCCCCCGGGACAGTCACCGGTTCCCGGTCACGAACCCCCGGTCACGCGACCACGGGATACCCGGGAGCCACCCTCGAGGCGCTCCCGTGCGGGAGTACGGGGAAAACAGAAAGAGGCCGTTCGAAGAACGGCCTCTCATCTGCAATGTTCGATTGTCCGAACAGTCGGGACGACAGGATTTGAACCTGCGACCCCTTGACCCCCAGTCAAGTGCGCTACCAAGCTGCGCCACGTCCCGATACCCGTTGACCTGGGGTTTCCCTGGTCGAACGCGCACGGAAACCATACCGCACTCGGGTCGGTGGTCGCGCACTCCTTTTCCGTGCGGGCCGTGTCACTGCCCGCCGGACCGGCCCAGCTCCGGATAGGCCTCCAGCAGGCGGGGCGGGGCCGCCTGGCGCCAGGAGTCGGTGAGGATGTCGCGCAGTTCGCCCTCGTCCTCCAGGGCGGCGAGCCGGGCCCGGACCCAGGCGAACTGGGCCTCGTGTCCGGCGATCCAGAACTTCTCCGGCTCTGCCAGGACCAGTTCGTCGCGCTCCTCCTTGGGGCAGCGCACGGCGATGGAGGTCTCGTCCTCGGGCAGCGTGGCGAACATCTTCCCGGCCACCCGGAACGTGGGCATGCTCCAGGCGGTCTTCTCCGTGGTGTCCGGCAGGGACAGGGCGATACGGCGTACGTCTTCGGCGTCCGGCATGCCCGCACGGTAGCCCGTACCACTGACAGCCACCTCCGAACGTTCCCGCGTATCTCGTACTCGACATACGCCGGGCTTTCCGCTTCACTGGTGACATGGCATCAATTCGCCTCACCCGCCCGACACTTGAGGTCATCAAGGTGCTGATGACCGCCACGCCGGACCATCCGGCATGGGGACTGAGGATCTGCGAGGAGGCCGGCCTGGGTTCGGGGACGGTCTATCCGATCCTCGAGCGGCTCGTCGACAACGGGTGGGCGGTCCGCAGCGAGGAGACCGGTGATCACCCAGGCCGGCCGAAGCGGTCCTACTACGAGCTCACCGCGGCCGGGAGGCGCGCGGCCCAGGAGGCCGGGCGGCGCAGGCCCCGTGTGTTCGGGTTGTCCGCGGGGGCCGAGGGGGGTACGGCATGAGCACGGACGAGCGGCGGGCGGAAGCCGACGACGATGCCGGACTCGCGGCCGTCGTCGCCGTGCTGCTTCCGGTGCTGGCCGGGCCCACGGCGGCGGTCTTCCTGCTCGTCGGCTACGCCCTGGAGATGCTTGATCCGGTGCCGTCGTACGCCCCGGGACTGCGCTCCGTGGGCTGGACGGCCGCCGCCCTCGCGGCCGTCGGCATCCTGTTCGCCTCCGCAGGCCTGCTGGTCACCGCCCTGAGCGGCAGGTCCGGAGCGGAGGGGACCGGAACCTCCGCGCCGCCGGCACCCAGCCGGGCCGGAGACCGTACCCTTCGCGTCGCCTCCTTCCTCGCCGGGGGCCGTCGGGCGCACCTGAAGGAGGAGTGGGCGGCGGTGCTCGCGGGCGATCCGGACAACGGGATCGTGCTCTCGGGACGCCGCAGACTGCGCTACGCCGTCGGTTTCCTCCGGGCGGCGTTGCGCCTGCGGCTGAGCGACGCCGTGGCTCCCCTGTGGCTGCCCGTGGACTGGCTGCTGTCGGCGGAGTCGCGCGGCCACGGGTTCATCGCGCTGCTGGTCGGAACCCAGGTGCTGTACGTCGATCACGAGGACGGCTTCCACGCTCTCGTCACCGAGGGCTGGGGCTGGTGCGCGGGCTGCGGGGTGTCCTTGCGCCTGCTCGTCGGATGGCTGCGCCGGCTCCGTGGCATCGAACTGGCCGCCGTGCGGCGGGACTCCGGGGACGGGTAGCCGGCCGTCAGCGCGTCTCCGGCCGCGCCGCCTCACCCAGCGCGGCCAGCACCGGGCGGATCAGCGGGTGGTCCTCGGCTCCCCGTCGTACGGCGGCGAAGACGCGGCGGGTGGGGGCCACGCCGTCGACGGGGCGGACGACCACGCCGGTCAGGTCCATGCCGCGCAGGGCCGAGCGCGGGACGAGGGCGACTCCGACGTCGGCCGCGGCCAGCGCGACGACCGCGCGGAAGTCGTCGGAGGAGTGTTCGAGGCGGGGCTGGAATCCGGCGTTCTCGCAGGCCAGGACCACCACGTCGTGGCACGGGTTGCCGGGGTAGGGGCCGATCCACGGGTCCTTGGCCAGGTCCGCGAGAGGCACCTCCCCGGCTTCCGCCAGCTGGTGGGTGACCGGGACGACCGCGTCGAAGGGCTCGGCGTACAGCGGGATGTGGGTCAGCCGGGGGTCGTCGGCGGGCGGCGCCCCCCGGTACTCGACGGCGACCGCCACGTCCACCTGCCGGTCGAGGACCATGGGCAGGCTGGCGTCGCCCTCGGCGTCCTGGACCCGGATGCGGATGCCGGGCGCGGACTCGGCGAGGCGGGCCACGGCCGGCGCCACGACCTCGGCGATGCCGGTCGCGAAGGCGGCCACCGTGACGGTGCCGGCCTCGCCCGACCCGTACGCGGCGAGTTCCGCCTCGGCCCGCTCCAACTGGGCGAGGACCGCGTTGGTGTGGCCGAGGAGGATCTCGCCGGCCGGGGTCAGCCGTACGCCCTTCGCGCCGCGCTCGACCAGCCGGTGACCGGTCTCCTGCTCCAGGGCCGCGAGCTGCTGGGAGACGGCGGAGGGTGTGAGGTAGAGCGCGGCGGCAGCCGCCGTGACCGTACGGTGGTCGGCCACCGCACGGAGGATGTGGAGCCGCCGCGCCTCGATCATGCGGTCAATTATCGCAAGGTGTCCGCGCTGGTCAGGCCGCGAGCTCCGCGCGCGCCGCCAGGAACGCGTCGACCGCGCGGTTCACGTCCTCGGTGGAGTGGGCGGCGGAGAGCTGGACGCGGATGCGGGCCTGGCCCTGCGGCACGACCGGGTAGGAGAAGCCGATCACGTACACGCCCCGTTCGAGGAGCAGCTCGGCCATGCGGCCCGCCTTCGCCGCGTCGCCGATCATGACGGGCGCGATGGCATGGTCGCCGGGCAGCACGTCGAAGCCCTCCTCGGTCATCCGGCGGCGGAACAGCGCGGTGTTCTCGTTCAGCCGGACCCGCAGGTCGTCGGCCGACTCCAGCAGGTCGAGCACCTTCAGCGAGGCCGCCGCGATCACGGGTGCGAGGGTGTTGGAGAAGAGGTACGGGCGGGAGCGCTGGCGCAGCAGGGCGACGATCTCGGCGCGGGCGGCGACGTAACCGCCGGAGGCGCCGCCGAGTGCCTTGCCGAGGGTGCCGGTGATGATGTCGACGCGGTCCATGACGCCGTGCAGTTCGGGCGTGCCGCGGCCGGTGGGGCCGACGAAGCCGACCGCGTGGGAGTCGTCGACCATGACCATCGCGTCGTAGCGGTCGGCGAGGTCGCAGATCTCCGCGAGGGGCGCCACGTACCCGTCCATGGAGAACACGCCGTCGGTGACGATCAGGCGGCGCCGGGCGTCGGCCGCCTCCTTGAGCCTCGCCTCCAGGTCGGCGAGGTCGCGGTTGGCGTAGCGGAACCGGCGGGCCTTGGACAGGCGGATGCCGTCGATGATGGAGGCGTGGTTGAGGGCGTCGGAGATCACCGCGTCCTGCTCGCCGAGGAGGGTCTCGAAGACACCGCCGTTGGCGTCGAAGCAGGAGGAGTACAGGATCGTGTCCTCCTGGCCGAGGAAGGCGGACAGCCGCGCCTCCAGCTCCTTGTGCACCTCCTGGGTGCCGCAGATGAAGCGCACGGACGCCATGCCGTAGCCCCAGCGGTCCAGGGCCGCGTGGGCGGCGGCGACGACCTCGGGGTGGTCGGCGAGCCCGAGGTAGTTGTTGGCGCAGAAGTTGAGGACCTCGCCTGGCCGGCCGCCCGCGGTGACGGCGACGGTCGCGGACTGCGGGCTGCCGATCACGCGCTCGGGCTTGTGCAGTCCGGCGGCGCGGATCTCGTCGAGGGTGGCGCGCAGGTCGTCGCGCACGGAGTCGAACATGGGAAAGCTCCTGAAGGTGCTCGCGCGGGAAGGGGTCCGGGGTGCGTGCGGGGCGTCACGCGGTCCAGTCGAGGATGACCTTGCCGCCGCGGCCGCTCGCCGCGTCGGCGAACGCCGCCTCGAAGTCCCGGTAGTCGTACCGGCCGGTGATCACGGGCGTGAGGTCGAGGCCGCCTTCCAGCAGCACCGACATCGCGTACCAGGTCTCGAACATCTCCCGGCCGTAGATGCCCTTGATGGTGATCATCTTGGTGACGATCCGGGACCAGTCGACGGGGAACTCCTCGGCGGGCAGGCCGAGCATGGCGATCCGGCCGCCGTGCGTCATGTTGGCGATCATGTCCCGCAGGGCCTCGGGCCGGCCGGACATCTCCAGGCCGATGTCGAAGCCCTCGCGCAGGCCCAGCTCCCGCTGGCCGTCGGCGATGGTGGCGCCGGAGACGTTCAGGGCGAGGGTCGCGCCGGTCTTGCGGGCGAGGTCGAGCCGCTCCTCGCTGACGTCGGTGATCACCACGTTCCGGGCGCCCGCGTGCCGGGCCACGGCGGCGGCCATCAGGCCGATCGGGCCGGCGCCGGTGATCAGGACGTCCTCGCCGACCAGCGGGAAGGACAGGGCGGTGTGCACGGCGTTGCCGAACGGGTCGAAGATCGCGGCGACGTCGAGGTCGACGGCGACGCGGTGCACCCACACGTTGGCGGCGGGCAGGACGACGTACTCGGCGAACGCGCCGTCACGGCCGACGCCGAGGCCGACGGTGGCCCGGCACAGATGCCGGCGCCCGGCCAGGCAGTTGCGGCACTTGCCGCACACCAGGTGGCCCTCGCCGCTGACCCGGTCGCCGATCCGTACGTCGGTGACGTCCCGGCCGGTCTCCACGACCTGGCCGACGAACTCGTGCCCGACCACCAGCGGCGTACGGATCGACTGCCGCGCCCAGCCGTCCCAGGCCCGGATGTGCAGGTCGGTGCCGCAGATGCCGGTCCGCTGGACCTTGATCAGTACGTCACCGGGTCCGACGGCGGGCTCGGGCACGTCCGCGAGCCACAGCCCGGGCTCCGCCTTCTCCTTGACCAGCGCCTTCAACGCTACGGCTCCTGTGGGTGTGTTCCCGGTCCGCGGGCATGCCGAAGGCACCCGTGTCCGGGGGAGGAGTGGATTCGTGTAGCAATCTGCCTCACGTGGCGGCCGTGGTCCATCGAGGATTTCTTAAGCGGTGCCACAGTTCCGCTTCACGAGGCCCGCTTCAGGGGCCTCGCGGCGACGGCCGTCACAGCGGGAATCCGTCGTCCGCGCGCCGTTCGAGTCGTACGGCCAGTTCCGCGGCCCGGGCCTTGATGGTCTCCAGGCCCGCCTTCCCCCAGGGCCGGGGGGCGACGTCGGCGACGCACACGGTGCCCAGCACCATCCCCGTGCTGTCGATGAGCGGGGCGCCCAGGTAGGAGTGGATGCCGTACTCGTCGACGACCGGGTTGCACGCGAACCGCGGGTAGTCGCGGACGTCCTCCAGGACCAGCGCCTTGTGGCGTACCACCACATGGGGGCAGAACCCGTGGTCGCGCGGCAGCCAGCGGCCGACCTCGGGCCGGGTGCCGTCGGCCTTCGCGAACGGCCCGGTGACCGGCGTGCGCAGACCCGCGAAGAACTGCCGTTCGGCGCCGATGAAGTTGACCATGGCGTACGGCGCGCCGGCGAGCTCGGCGAGGTGGTCCGCGAAGGCGTCGAGGGCGGGTTCGGGGCGCTCCCCCAGGCCGAGCAGGTTCAGCCGCCGGGTGCGGGCGGGGGCCTCCTTGTCCTCGGGCGTGAGCAGCAGACCCCGGGCCGGGCGCGGTGGGTCGTAGCTCATGACCGGGCTCCGTGGCTCGGCGCGTGTGCCGGGGCGTGGGCGATGAGGTGGCGTACGAGGGTGAGCAGCGTCTGGACTCCGGAGGAGGAGATGCGGGCGTCGCAGCGGACGACCGGGATGCCTGGGTCGAGGTCGATGGCGGCGCGCACCTCCTCGGGGTCGTAGCGGTAGGACCCGTCGAACTCGTTGACGGCGACGACGAAGCCGAGGCCGCGTTCCTCGAAGAAGTCGACCGCGGCGAAGCACTCCTCCAGCCGGCGGGTGTCGGCCAGGATGACGGCTCCCAGGGCGCCTTCGGACAGCTCGTCCCACATGAACCAGAACCGCTCCTGACCGGGCGTGCCGAACAGGTACAGCACGTGCTGCGGGTCGAGGGTGATGCGGCCGAAGTCCATCGCCACCGTGGTCTCGACCTTGTTCTCGATGCCGTCGAGGCTGTCGGTGGCGGCGCTGACCGTGGTGAGCAGTTCCTCCGTGCTGAGCGGGGCGATCTCGCTCACCGCGCCCACGAAGGTCGTCTTGCCCACTCCGAACCCACCGGCCACCAGGATTTTCAGCGCGGTGGGGAACGGGTCAGAGCTGTCGTCGTAGTCCATCGAGCACTGCCTCCAGAAGGGACCGGTCAGTGGGGTTGTGGTGGAAGGCGGGGGGCTTGGTGGTGAGCGCCCCGCAGTCGACGAGGTCGGAGAGCAGCACCTTGGTGACCGCCGCCGGGAGCCCCAGATGGGCGGCGACCTCGGCGACCGGGACGGGCGCCCGGCACAGTTCGAGCGCCTGGGTGTGCTCGGGGCCGAGGTAGCCGAGGGGGGTGACTCCGGTGGCCATCAGCTGCGACATCAGGTCGAGCGCGATGGTGGGCCTGGTGCGGCCGTTGCTGACCGTGAAGGGGCGCACCAGCCGTCCGGCCGCGTCGTCGAGCCAGGGCCCGTCGCCGACCGCGGCCACCCTCAAGGCCTCGTCGCCGTGGGATCGACGGCATGCTGGCGGGGCGCCGTCACCAGGTAGGGGCGGACGCTCTTGACCAGCATGGCCATCTCGTAGCCGAGCACGGCCGCGTCGGCCTCGCGGCCGGCCAGCACGGCCAGGCAGGTGCCGGAGCCGGCGGTGGTGACGAACAGCAGGGCCGAGTCGAGTTCGACGACGACCTGCCGGACGTCTCCGCCGTCGCCGAACCGGACGCCCGCGCTGCGGCCGAGCGAGTACAGGCCGGAGGCGAGGGCGGCCATGTGGTCGGCGCTGTCGGGGTCGAGGCCGTGGACGGACTTCACGAGCCCGTCGCAGGACAGGAGCACCGCGCTGGTGGTGTGCGGTACACGCTGGACGAGGCCGCTCATCAGCCAGTCGAGGTCGGAAACCTGGGCGGTCGGCGCATCGCTCGCCATGGTGGATCGACTCCTTGGGGTACGAAGGTCTGCGGGAGCGCTGGGGGTGGGGGTGGGGGCAGGGGTGGTCATCCGGCCGGTGCGCTCCCGTCGGGCCGGACGGTGAGATCGAGGAGGGCCGAGCCGGTGTGGCTCGTCCCGGTCGGCTCTCCCGGGAGGGCGTCGGCCCGCTCCAGGTGCTGCTGGGCCTCGGCCAGGCCGATCCCCCGCTGGAAGGCGGCCATCAGCCCGGGGTCGTGGGCGGCGGGGGTGTCGCTGTCCTGGCGTGGTGCCGGGCCGCCGCGCAGCTGGGGCACGATGTGCTCCTGGGCGCGGCGCCGGGGCAGCTGGGGCTTGCCCATGGTGCCGCGCACCGTGCTGCCGCCGCGCGGGGTGAGGGGTGCGGCCGTGTTCTCCGCGACCGTGCGCCGCTCGCCGGGCCGGATGCCGGGGGTGGCCTCCGCGGGGGTGGCCCGTGGCTCGTGGGCGCCGCGCACCGGCAGGGGCGGCGGCGCTCCCTCGTCCGCCGGGGCTCCCGCCCGGCCGTGCCCGCGCTGTGCGTGCCGGCCCGGCCCGTCGCCGGGCCGGCTCCCGTTCGCGGTGCCGTCGCCGCGGGCGTGCGGGATCTGCGGGGCTTGCGGGGCCCGGGCCGGCTGGTGCTGGGCCTGCGGGACCGGCGCGGTCGGTGGAGCCGGGAGCACCGGGACCTGTCCCGTGCCCGTGTGCCCCGCGTCCGACGCGTCGTCCGGCTCCGTGCCCAGGAGGCCCTGCGGCACGACGAGGACGGCCTGCACTCCGCCGTAGATGTTCGTCTGGAGCCGGACGGTGATGCCGTGCCGCCGGGCGAGCTGCGAGACCACGAAGAGGCCGATGCGCCCGTCCGCCAGCAGGCTGCCGACGTTGACCTGGTCGGGGTCGGCGAGCAGCGCGTTCATCCGGGCCTGCTCGCCGACCGGCATGCCGAGCCCGCGGTCCTCGACCTCGACGGCGAGCCCGGAGGTGACGAGGTTGGCGCGGAGCAGCACCTGGGTGTGCGGGGCGGAGAACAGCGTGGCGTTCTCGACGAGTTCCGCCAGCAGGTGGATGACGTCGGCGACGGCGTGCCCGCGCAGCCGGCCGTCGATGGGCGGGACCAGCCGGACCCGGGAGTACTGCTCGACCTCGGCGATGGCGGAGCGCAGCACCTCGGTCATGGAGACCGGGTTGCTCCACTGCCGGCGCGAGACGGCGCCGCCGAGCACGGCGAGGTTCTCGGCGTGCCGCCGGATGCGGGTGGCGAGGTGGTCGACGTGGAAGAGGCCCTTGAGCAGGTCGGGGTCCTCGATCTCGTTCTCCAGCTCGTCGAGGATGGAGATCTCCCGGTGCACCAGGGACTGGAGCCGCCGGGCGAGATTGACGAAGACCTCGAGTTTCTGTTCGCTGCCCGCCTGGCTGGAGAGCTGGGCCGCCTGGACGACGGCGGCGACGGCGCCGTCGTGGGCGCGGGCGAGGTCGGCGGCGAGCAGTTCGAGGTCGTCGGCGTCCTTGGGGGGCCCGCCGCGCGGCCCCCGCGCGGCCGGGTTCTCGCCCTTGCGCAGGGCCTCGACCAGGGCCCGCAGGTCGGCCTCGCCGCGGGCGGCGCTGCGGCGCAGGGCGGCGACCCGGTCGGTCACCGAGCGGGCGGTCCGGTCGGCGGCGAAGGCGGCGATGAGGATGCCGGCGACGGTCACCGAGACCGCTCCGGCGAGCACGGTCCACAGGGTGAGGCCGGGGCGGACTCCGGCGGAGCGGACGGTGACCAGCACGGCCGCGCTGGCGCTGAGCGCGACCGCGACGGGCGGCAGCACCGCGAGACGGAGGAGCTGTGGCCGTATGTGCGTCTCGGGCAGTGCGGGAACGGGGCGGGCGGCCGGCCGTCCGTGCCGGCCGCCCTCACGGCGGTCGGCACGCGCGGCCGGTGCGCGGAGGTGAGACATGGGTGTCCTCGTACTGGTCCGGCGGGCACGATGCGGCCCTGCGTCGTCCGACGGACACTCACAGTAGTCGCACCGGCATCAAGTGCGGTGGGCAGTTGACAAAGTCCACCGGTGAGGGTCCCGCTCTGGTATGACGCGTCGTACGACAGACCGACAACCCGGCCGGAATCCCCGGAGCGGAGCCGTAAATCCTCGATCCGACCTGGTCAGATGTGGTCACGAACAGACAGTGAGGGCCGGGGAGCCCATGACTCCCCGGCCCTCGCCGGCCCCGCGTCGTGCGGCTGCCGCCACGCGGCGCTCAGCCCGCCGGAACGGCCTCCGGGTCCCCTTCGTCCTCCGCCGTGCCGCCGGGGGTGTCACCGGCTGTGCCGGCCTGGACCTGGGCCTTGGCCGCCGAGCCTGCCGCGGCCTTCACGGTCGCCTCCGTGACGGCCTCCGGCCAGCCACCCGCCGGGGCGAGGGCCACGCCGCGCCACCACGGCTCGGACGGGACGGTCTCGGCGGTGGGTTCGAAGGGCTCGCCGGGGCGGGGCAGCGCGGCGCGGGCGCCGGCCGCGCGGGCGGCCGCGACGGTGCCCTCGCCGGGCTCCGCCCAGGGGTGGGGCGCCAGGTTGAAGGTGGCCCAGTGGATCGGCAGCATCGCACCGGCGGCGGCCTGACCGCCCTGGAGGTCGAGGTGGGCGCGCATGCCCTCCTCGGGCGTCATGTGTATGTCGGGCCAGAACTCGCTGTAGGCACCGATCTGGATCATCGTGGCGTCGAACGGGCCGTGGTCGGCGCCGATGTCCTTGAAGCCGTCGAAGTAGCCGGTGTCGCCGCTGTGGTAGATCCGGTGCTCCTCGCCGGCGACGACCCAGGAGGCCCAGAGGGTGTGCTGGGTGTTGCGCAGCCCGCGTCCGCAGAAGTGACGGGCCGGCGTGGCGGTCAGGGTGAGACCGGCGACCTTGGTCGCCTCGTGCCAGTCCAGCTCGCGCAGCCGGCTCTCGGCGACACCCCACTGTTCGAGGTGGGCCCCGACGCCGAGCGGCACGGCGAAGAGGGTGTCCGTCCCGGCCAGCGCCTTGATGGTGGGCAGGTCCAGGTGGTCGTAGTGGTCGTGGCTGATGACCACCACGTCGACCGGGCCGAGCGCGGCCAGCGGCAGCGGCACCGGGTGCAGCCGCTTGGGCCCGGCGAACGGGAACGGGGAGCAGCGCTCGCCCCAGACCGGGTCGAACAGCACGCGCTGCCCGTCGATCTCCGCGAGCACGCTCGAGTGGCCCATCCAGGTCAGCCGCAGCCCGGTGGCGGGCGGCCGGGCGAGGTCGGCGAGCGTGGTGGGGTGCACCGGGACGGTGCCGTGCGGGGAGCGCCGGGGGCGGGTGTCCTTGTCGAGGAAGACCTTCGCCAGGTCCAGGGTGGAACCGGAGGGCCGGGTGCGGGCGGTGCCTCCGGGGTTCTGGAAGACACCGTCCTTGAAGTGGGGCGATCTGCGGATACGGGCCAGGCGCTCACCGCCGGGCTCCGCGCCGAAGGCCGCGGGCCGCAGCGTGCGCAGCCCGGAGCTCAGGGAACCCAATCCGGTCACGGTACCTCCAGGTGGAGTCGGCGAGGTCATTCATTATGGTCGGCCCGTTCCGACAACCGGGGACGGGGTCCGGTTGTTCCTTGCCCCGCCGGCCGGAGCCCCGATATCGTCGGACGCTTCACTGTACTGACCGGCCGTTCAGTAGACGGTCCGGCAGCCGTTCCCGGGAGCCCGTATGACGACCCCACTGATGTCGCTGGTCTGGACGGACCACGTCACCGGACGCCAGGGGTTCCTGGTCGTCGACCGGCTGGTACGGGGCGTGGCCAGCGGGGGCTTGCGGATGCGGCCCGGCTGCACTCTCGAGGAGGTGACCGGGCTCGCCCGCGGCATGACCATGAAAGAGGCCCTGCACTACGACCCCGAGAGCCGGTACGTGCCCCTGGGCGGCGCCAAGGGCGGCATCGACTGCGATCCGCGGGACCCCGGGGCGTACGGGCTGCTGGTGCGCTACCTGCGCGCGATGCGGCCGTACGTCGAGAGCTGCTGGACCACCGGTGAGGACCTCGGCCTCACCCAGGACCTGGTCGACCGGGCCGCCGCCGAGGCGGGGCTGGTGTCGTGTGTCCAGGCCGTGTACCCGTTGCTCGACGACGAGGCGGCGGCCCGGCGGCGGCTCGCGGACGCCTTCGCCGTCGAGGTGGACGGCATCGGCCTGGACGAACTCGTCGGCGGCTGCGGGGTGGCCGAGTCGGTGCTCGCCGCCCTGGACCGGGCCGGGGTGCCCCGTGCGGGCACGCGGGTGGCGGTGCAGGGGCTGGGGACCATGGGCGGGGCGACGGCGCGGTTCCTCGCGCGCGCGGGCCTGCGGATCGTGGCCGTCGCCGACATCAAGGGCACGATCGCCAATCCGGCCGGTCTGGACGTGGAGGCGCTGCTCGCCGCGCGGGACGCGTACGGCACCCTGGACCGCGCGGTGCTGCGTCCCGGTGACCGGGAACTGCCGGGCGAGGCCTGGCTGTCCGCCGAGGCGGAGGTGCTGGTGCCGGCGGCGGTGTCGTACGCGATCGACACGGCCGGCCAGGAGCGGATCACCGCCCGTTGGATCGTCGAGGCGGCCAACATGCCGGTGCTGCCGGAGGCGGAGGGGCTGCTGTCCGCGCGCGGGGTGACCGTGCTGCCCGACGTGGTGGTCAACTCCGGTACGAACGCCTGGTGGTGGTGGACCCTCTTCGGGGACATCGGCCCGGACGCCGAGGAGGCCTTCGCGTACACCCGGCGCTCGATGCGTGCCCTGGTCGGCCTGATGCTCGCGCGCGCGGAGGCCGACGGCACGACTCCCCGGGCCGCCGCGCACGCCCTGGTGGCCGACCGGCTGCCGGTGATCGCGGAGCGCTTCGGCTGGTACCGCTGACCGGACGGCCGGACTGCGCCGCTGCCGTGACCGCGTGAGCGATTAGGGTGACGGCGTGGCGAGAGTGCGGTTGAGCGTGGCGGAGCGGCGGGAGGAGCTGCTGCGGGCTGCCGTCGAGCAGATCGAGGCGCGGGGCGTGGCGGCGGTGCGGATCGCCGACGTGGCCGCGGTGCTCGGTGTGAGCAACGCGCTGGTGCTGTACCACTTCTCGACGAAGGAGAAGCTGGTCGCCGCCGCCTTCGCGCACGCGGCGGAGGGCGACCTCGCGCATCTGCGGGGGCTGCTGGGCCGTCGTACGTCCGCGCTGCGCCGGCTGCGGGCCGCCGTGCGCTGGTACGCGCCCACCGGCCAGGCCAAGGGCTGGCGGCTGTGGATCGAGGGCTGGGCGGTGGCGCTGCGCGAGCCCGCCCTGCGGGAGGTCACCCGCGATCTGGACCGCCAGTGGAAGGCGGCGATCGCCGAGGTCATCGCCGAGGGCGTCGAGGCGGGCGAGTTCGACTGCCCGGACCCCACCGCCACGGCCCTGCGCCTGACCGCCCTGCTCGACGGCCTCGCCGTCCAGCTGACGTCCTACGCCGGCGCGGTGCCCCGGTCCCGCGCCCAGGCATGGGTGAACGAGGCCCTGGCCCGGGAACTGGGCCTGGACCGGGAGAATCTGACGCAGCCGTGACGCTCCGCGCGGGCGACGCCCCGACGGGGTGTACCGGGCGGCGGCAGGGCGGCCGGGGCATCGCTCCCGCCCGCGCATGACCGCGCTGCCCGGAGGCCGTACGGCACCGCAGCCCGCTGCCGTACCGCCTTCGGACAGCGCCACCGCCGAACCCCCGGAGGGAACCCGCTCAGGCCACCGAGGCGATCCGCGTCCTGATGTCGTCCGGGGACAGGGCGCCCTTGGCCGTCACGTGGTCGCCGGAGGACTCGCCGCGCAGGCGGCGGCCGATCCACGGGACCAGGTACTCGCGGGCCCAGTGGACGTCGTCGCGGCGGATGTCGAGCGTGCCCCGGGGCGGGAGCGGCGGCCAGGGCTGCTCCGGGTCGGCGGGGACCTCCACGCCGAGCACCTCGCCGGCCCGCAGCGCCACGCGCGTGTGCCCCTCGGGCGAGAGGTGGAGCCGGTCGTGGTCCCAGGCGCGCCGGTCCTGGACGGTCCTGAGGGACCACAGGTCGAGGACGGGACAGCCGTACCGGTCGGCGATGGCCCGGACATGGCCGTTGTACGTGGCGATCTTGCCGCGCAGATGCTTGAGCACGGGCACGCCACGCGTGTCGAAGCCGGTCGTCACCATGACGGTGCCCGCGACGGAGGTGAGCTGTGCCACCGCCAGCTCGAAGCGCTCGGCCACCTCGTCGGGGTCGGTGCCGGGCCGGATGATGTCGTTGCCGCCCGCGCAGAAGGACACCAGGTCCGGGGCGAGTTCGACGGCGCGCGGGAGCTGGTCCGCCACGATCTGGTCGAGCAGTCTGCCGCGTACCGCAAGGTTCGTGTACCTGAAGTCGCCCTCGGGCCGCCGGTCCGCGAGGAGGACCGCGAACCGGTCGGCCCAGCCGACGAACGCCCCGTCGGGGCCGGGGTCGCCCACGCCCTCGGTGAAGCTGTCCCCCACCGCCACGTACGACCCGATCACTGATCTGTTGTCACTCTTCGAATCGTCTGCCACATCGGCCCATGATTCACCTTTCGATGTGACCTACGCGACCGTAATACGGGGTTGACGGACGGTGAGATAAGCCACGGCACCGAAAGGCGCCGGACGGGAATACGCCCGGGTACACCGAAGGCCGGACCCGGGGATCAGGGGTCCGGCCTCCGGTGGTCCGAGTGCCGTCAGGCGACGGCGACGCCGTGCGAGCGGAGGTAGCCGACCGGGTCCACGTCCGAGCCGTAGTTCGGCGTGGTGCGGATCTCGAAGTGCAGGTGCGGGCCGGTCACGTTGCCGGTCGCGCCGGAGAGGCCCATCTGCTGCCCCGCGGCCACGGTCTGCCCGGCCGAGACGGAGATCGAGGAGAGGTGGCCGTACTGCGCGTAGTAGCCGTCGGCGAGCCTGATCACGACCTGGTTGCCGTAGGCGCCGCCCCAGCCGGCGGAGACGACCGTGCCCGCGCCCACGGCCTTGACGGAGGTGCCGGTCGGGACGACGAAGTCGACGCCCGTGTGGTAGCCGCTGGACCACATGCCGCCCGGCACGTGGTAACCGGTGCCGACGGTGCCGCCCGACACCGGGAGGGTGAAGCCGGTGGCGGCGTTCGGCGCGGCGGCGGGCGCCGGCCGGGTCCGCGTGGCCGACCGCGAGGCCGGGGGCGTGGTCGCGTGCGAGGCGGACGAAGTCTTCTTCGGGGCGGCGGACTTGGCGCTCGTGCCGGTCCCGGCGGCCTTCTCGCCGAGGGTCAGCTTCAGGCCGGGGTGGATCAGCGAGGGGTCGCTGCCGACTGCCTCGCGGTTGTCCGCGTAGAGCCGGTGCCAGCCGCCGCGGACGTTCTGCTCGTCGGCGATCTTCGCGAGCCAGTCGCCCGACCGCACCGTGTAGGTGTGCGCGCCCGCTTGCGCGGCGGCGGCCTTCTTCTCGGCCACCGGCACGGCCTGGACGGCCTTCTCGGAAACGGAGTCCTTCGCGGTGGCCGCGGAGGCCGCATGGGCACCGGTGGCCCCCATGAGGGGCAGCGCCAGCGCGGCGCCGCCGGTTCCGGCGACGGCGATGGAGCGGGTGAAACGCCGGTTCTTGGGACGGCGGTGCTTACCCTTCGCGGGCATGGCGAATTCCTCTCCGGCGCCTGCGAGGTGAGCTGTCGGGTTCGGGCTGGAGCTGCCCGGCCGCGCACGGAGCGCGGCTTCACCCCTAGCCGTCCCGGAGACCGGGACAGGCAGTCGTACCTGGTGGGTCCCCCGCTCCTGCCGTGCACGGGTGAGTGTGTCCGAGCTCCGGGCGGCGGCAGGATTCGGCGTTCCGTCCGGATTGGTGGCGAACGTAAGCGAGCGGGACGCGACGGGACAAGCAGAAGATTCCCTCTGTCCGCGTTTCGCTTGATCCGTTACGGGAGTTCCCGGTCACCCTCCGTGAATTCCCTTCTTCCCCGCCGCGTCAAATCGCCGGAAAACCATGCGGATTACGTGAACATGACGCACAACGGACGGTCACCAATATGACCCTCCTCACCACTCGACCCCCATGACCCCCTATTTCAGAATTAGTTCCAATAAAAGTAATGAAGGGCCTCATTCGGGCAGATTACTCAGATACGACGCAGACGGAGAACCGCCGCATCGAAGTCACCGCGCAACCCCGTGCGCAGCCCGTGGTGCAGCAGGACGGCACCTCGATGGATTTCGCCCGTTTCGCGGCATTCGTACGATGCCGTGGGGTCGAGGCCGCGCAGCCGCAGCGCGGGGACCGGCTCGCCGTACCGCTGCGCCTGGAGCCAGGCGAGGACGACCGTCTCGTCCCCGAGGACGTACTGCACCGCGCTCAGCCCGCCCTCCGGCGGCCGCAGCCGATGGAGGTCGCCGCGCTGCACGACCGGGCGGATCTCCTTGTAGAGCTCCACCCACTCCCGGGCCTCGGCGAGCTCCTCCTCCGTCCATTCCGAGAGGTCGCCACCGACGCCGAGGACCCCGGCCATGGCGCTCACGAAGCGGAACTTCAGGGCGCTGACCCGGCCGTTGAGCTGGGTGTTCGGGCTGTCGGTGACCCAGGCGGCCATGACCCGCGCGGGATGGATCTGGCTGAAGCCGTGCTGGATGGCCAGCCGGTCGAGCGGGTCGGTGTTGTCGGAGGTCCACACCTGGTCCGTACGGCTCATGACACCGAGGTCGATCCGGCCGCCACCGCCCGAGCAGGACTCGAAGGCGACGCGCGGGTGGGCCGCCCGCAGCCGGTCGAGGAGGCCGTACAGGCCACGGACATGGTCCACCCACAGTCGCTGCGGGTACGGTTCGCCGGGCCAGCCGGCGTCGGTGAAGCAGCGGTTGAAGTCCCACTTCACATAGTCGACCGGGGCGCTGGAGAGAAGCCCGTCGAGCTGCTCCCAGAGGTACTGCTGGACGTCCTCGCGGGCGAGGTTGAGGACGAGCTGATTGCGGAATTCCGTCCGCTTCCGTCCGGGTTGGAACTGCACCCAGTCGGGGTGGGCGCGGTACAGCTCGCTGTCCGGGTTGACCATCTCGGGCTCGACCCAGATGCCGAACTGCATACCGAGGGCGTGCACATAGTCCGCGAGGGTCCCCAGGCCGTTCGGGAAGCGGTCGGGGTTGGGCGTCCAGTCGCCGAGACCGGCACGGTCGCTGGTGCGGGCGCCGAACCAGCCGTCGTCGACCACGAACAGCTCGACGCCGATCGCAGCCGCCCGCCGGGCGAGGGTCGCCTGCTGCTCCTCGGAGATGTCGAAGTTCGTCGCCTCCCAGGAGTTGAACAGCACGGGCCGGTCCCGGTCGGCGTCCGGGATGACGTACGCCCGCTGGTAGGCGTGCCAGGCACGGCTGGCGCCGCCGAAGCCGCCGTCGCTCCACAGGCCCGCGAAGACGGGCGTGGTGTACGACTCCCCCGGCGCCAGGGTCAGCAGACCCGAGTCGTCGTAACCGGCGCCGCCGGTGATCTGCACCCGCGCGTCGGGGAGCTGGGCGACCGCGATCCGCCAGGACCCCGACCAGCCGAGGGCGCAGCCGTAGACCTCGCCGTGCTCCTCGCCGGCGCCGGTGTCCAGGGCGATCCAGGGCAGGTGCTGGTGGCCGGTGTGGCCGCGGCGGCTGCCGATGATTTTGTCGCCGTACGTGAGCGGGGCGCTGGTCAGCCGGGACTCGGCGGCCCAGCGGCCGTGCAGCTGGGACAGCCGCCAGCCGTCCCGGTCGGGCAGGGTCCAGGTGGCGGCGTCGGCGCGCAGCAGCTCCACGCGCGCGTCGCCGCCGTTGCCGACGGTCACCCAGCGCTCGACGACGTCCCCGCGCATCCGGTAGTGGAGCGTGACGGCCAGTCCGCCGTCCCTGAAGCGCAGCCGCAGCTCGTCGCCCTCGGTGTCGTACGCCTCGAAGGTCCACTCGGTGCCGCGCCGCTCCTCGGTGCGCACGGACAGTGCGGGCCGGACGAAGCGGGGGCCGCCCTCCACCGGGTACTCCTCGCGGCCGTCGAGCGGGGACTCGAAGGGCCAGTAGCCGGGCAGCGGACGGACGGCGAGGGCCTCGGCGTCCGCGAGCGCGATGCGCGGGCCCCAGTGGAGGTGGAGCAGTTCGTGCGCCTCCGTCAGATGCAGCGCGTAACCGCTGGTGGGCCCCGTCAGGAGCCACGTACGACCGTTTTCGGCGATGTCCACCATCGAACCCTCACAGGTGTCAACAGATCCGCTCACGCACCAACATCATCAAGGTCTTCCGGCCCCGGAGGCAACGCCTGTGGACAACTCATTGCCTGAGAAAACCGATGTCGTATCGTCGACAGCGTGCCCGCCGGCGAGCCGCGACGGCGGGAGCGACCGCAAGGAGCCCACGTGACGCAGCAGGTCCCGTCGACCGAGCCGGAGCTGACCGGAGTACGCAATTTCCGGGACGTGGGCGGCCTGCCCACGACGGACGGACGGCGGGTGCGGTCCGGGGTCCTCTTCCGCAGCGGTCATCTCGCGCACGCCACCGATCAGGACGCGGCGTTCCTCGCCTCCCTGGGCCTGCACACGGTCTTCGACTTCCGCAACGCGGCCGACAAGAAGCTCGAGGGCCCCGACGTCGGGCTGCCCGGCGTGCGCAATGTCAACCTGCCGCTGAGCGACCCGGCGGACGGCGCCGAGTTCTGGAAGATGGTCCGCGACGGCGACCTCGACCAGCTCCGCGTCATCCTCGCGGACGGCAAGGCGGCGAACCGGATGATCACCTCGTACCGCAGGATCGTGACGGAGCGCACGGCCGAGCACTCCCGGGTGCTGCACGCCCTCGCCGAGGACAGTGTCCCCGCGCTGATGCACTGCGCGGCGGGCAAGGACCGCGCGGGCATCTCCATCGCCGTGACCCTCCTCGCGGTGGGCGTGGAGCGCGAGGCGATCGTCGCCGACTACCTCGAGTCCAATGCCAAGCACCGCCGTTACCGGGTGCGCCGCAACGGCAGCCCGGACACCGCCTACACCCCCGAGGTGATGGGACTGCTCAGCCCGCTCTTCGACGCGCGCGCCGAGTATCTGGCGGCGGCCTTCACGAGCATCGAGGAGACCTGGGGCGGGGCCGACGCCTACCTGGAGCAGGGACTGGGGCTCACTCCCCGGACCCGGGAGCGGCTGCGCGAGCGCCTCGTCGACTGACGGGGGCTGACGCCGGATGATGGCGGCCGACGGCGGTCAGCTCTTGGCGCCCACCGCGAACAGCAGGT
This sequence comes from Streptomyces sp. NPDC046915, assembly GCF_040644935.1. Taxonomy (NCBI): domain Bacteria; kingdom Bacillati; phylum Actinomycetota; class Actinomycetes; order Kitasatosporales; family Streptomycetaceae; genus Streptomyces; species Streptomyces sp. NPDC046915. The sequence continues at coordinate 102,664 of NZ_JBEYXB010000026.1, forward strand.
AGAGGAACGCGGCGAAGAGGTGACCGACGGCGATGTAGATGATCAGCCGGATCCACAGGGCGCGGGGGAACTTCTCCTCGTAGTCGCTCATGGCAGCTCTCCAGTCAAGGGGCCCAGGCACAGTGCGGCCGTGGGGCTTTGCAGCAGGGTGTGGACGAACAGCAGTTCCACGCCGTCGTGGTCCTCGGCGGCGAGGCGGTGCGGGGTCAGCGAGTCGAAGTGCGCGCTGTCGCCGGGCGCGAGCAGGTGCGCGCTGTCGCCGAGGCGCAGTCTGAGGCGGCCCTTCAGGACGTAGAGCCACTCCTCGCCGGGGTGGACCCGCACGATGTCGCCCTGGGTGCCGTACGGCACCCGGACGCGCAGCGCCTGCATGCCCCGCCCGGGGGACCCGGCCTGGAAGTACGTCCAGCCGCCCGCCCGGGTCGGCTCCATGTCGGCGGCACGCACGATGGCGTCCCGGTCGGCGACGGTCTCGCCGAGCAGTTCCGAGACGGTCGTACTGTAGATACGGGCGAGCGCGAGCAGCATCGGAAGCGAGGGCTGGCGCCCGCCGGTCTCCAGCCGGGAGAGGTGGGCGGGCGAGAGGCCGGCGGCGCGGGCCGCGGCCTCCAGGGTGAGGCCGTTGCGCCGGCGCAGGGCGCGTAGCTGCGGCGCCACGGCGGGCAGGTCGTCGCCCTGGCCCGCCGGCGGCGCGGCATCTGAGGCGTTCATGCCTCCATTCAGCCGGAAAATTGCCTCACTGGCAAAATTTTTGCCTCAGAGGCAAAGGCGGCAGGAGGCCGAGGCCGGCCGGCTTCAGCGGTTGGCCACCGCCTGCTTGATCAGTGTCTTGCCGAAGTCCCACATCAGGCCGCCGCCGCTGTGCGCGTCGTCCATCACGGCGGTGAAGGCGTCGACGAACCGGTCCACCTCCCGCTCGCCGATGACCAGCGGCGGGATCAGCTTGATCACCTCCAGGTGGTCGCCGGAGACCTGGGTGAGGATCCGGTGCCGCTGGAGCAGCGGGACGACCACCATCTGCGCGAACAGGCCCTTGCGGGCGGCCTGGAGCATGGTCCAGCGGCTGCGCAGCTTCAGCGAGCTCGGCCTGCCGAACTCGATGCCGATCATCAGGCCCCGGCCGCGGACGTCGGCGAGCAGCTCGTACTTGCCGGTCAGCGCGGCGAGCCGGTTCTTCAGCTGCTCGCCGGTCGCACGGGCGTTGGCGACGATCTGCTCGTTCTCCATGACCGACAGCACGGCGAGGCCGGCCGCCATGGCCTGCGCGTTGGAGCCGAAGCTCGCCGAGTGGACCAGCACCCGGTCCATGGACGAGTAGACCTTCTTGAAGATCCACTCCTTGCCGAGGGTCGCACCGACCGGGACGTAGCCGCCGGACAGGGCCTTGGCCACGCACACCAGGTCCGGCTCGACACCGTCCTCGTGCTGGTAGGCGTAGAAGTCGCCGGTGCGGCCGAGACCGGTCTGCACCTCGTCGGCGATGAGCAGGGCCTTGTGCTGGTGCAGCAGCTCCTGGGCGGCGCGCAGACAGCCGGGCGGGGCCTCGTGCACGCCCTTGCCCTGGATCGGCTCGACGATCAGGGCGGCGACGTCGCCCTTCCTCAGCTCCCGGGCCAGGGCGTCCAGATCGCCGAGCGGGACGGCCGTGTCGGGCAGCAGCGGGGCGAAGCCGTCCCGGAAGCCGTTCTCCCCGTTGACCGACAGCGAGCCGGTGGTCAGGCCGTGGAAGGCGTGGTCGCAGTACAGGATCCTGGGTCTGCCGGTGGCGTACCGGGCGAACTTCAGGGCGGTCTCCACCGCCTCGGTGCCGCTGTTGCCGAAGAACACCCGCTCCAGGTGCGGGCTGTGGGCGAGGAGCTTCTCGGCCAGCAGGCCGGGCAGCGGCTGGCAGTCGAAGCGGGTGAGGTCCGCGAGGGAGGCGTCGAGGACGTCGTGCAGGGCCTTGCGGACCACGGGGTGGTGACGGCCGAGGCCCATCACCCCGAACCCGGCGAGCATGTCGAGGTAGTCGTCGCCGTCCGTGTCCCAGAAATAGGCGCCCTCGGCCCGCTCGTAGATCTTGTCGAAGCCGATGGTGTGCAGCATGCGCGGCAGTTGGTGGTTGAGGTACCTGGCGTGCAGCTCGTAGCGCTCCGCCCCGCGCTCGGCCAGGAGGGCGCCGAGGTCGAACTCCGTGGTCATTCAGCCTTCTCCTGTTTCTCCGCCGTCTCCGCCTTCTCCGCCTTCTTCGGGCCCGGACCGGCGGCTTCCCCGACGGCCAGGCTCGCGCCGATCCGTCCGGCCACCTCGACCGGCGTCAGCCCGATGTCGGCCAGCACCTCGCCGCGCTTGGCGTGCGCGAGGAACTGCTCGGGGATGCCGAACCGCCGTACGGGAACGTCCACGTCGGCGTCGCCGAGGGCCAGCGCCACGGCGGCGCCGACACCGGAGGCGCGGCTGTTGTCCTCCACGACGGCCACCAGCCGGTGCTCGGCGGCGAGCCCGGGCAGCGCCGGGTCGACGGGCTTGACCCAGCGGGGGTCGACCACCGTGCAGCCGATGCCCCGGGCCTGAAGCAGCTCGGCCGCCTGGAGGCACACCGGTGCCATGACACCGACGGCGACCAGGAGCACCTCGGGGTGCCCGGCGCGGTGCAGCACGTCCATGCCGCCGACATGGCCGACGGCCGGGATCGCGGGGCCGACCGACTCCTTCGGGAAGCGGACCAGGGTGGGCGCGTCGTCGACGGCGACGGCCTCGCGCAGCTGGGCGCGCAGCTGGGCGGCGTCGCGCGGCGCGGCGATTCTGAGGCCGGGGACGACCTGGAGGACCGACATGTCCCACATGCCGTTGTGGGAGGGTCCGTCGGCGCCGGTGACACCGGCCCGGTCCAGGACGAAGGTGACCCCGCAGCGGTGCAGCGCCACGTCCATCAGCAGCTGGTCGAAGGCACGGTTGAGGAACGTGGCGTACACGGCGACGACCGGGTGCAGGCCCCCGGTGGCCAGGCCCGCCGCCGACACGGCCGCGTGCTGCTCGGCGATGCCCACGTCCCACACCCGGTCCGGGAAGCGTTCGGCGAACTTGCCGAGGCCCACCGGGTGGAGCATGGCCGCCGTGATCGCCACGACGTCCTCGCGCTCCTCGCCGATCCGTACGATCTCGTCCCCGAACACCGAGGTCCACGAGGGGCCGCCGGCCGGGGCGAGCGGCGCGCAGGTCAGCGGGTCCATCACGCCGACGGTGTGGAAGTGGTCCTCCTCGTGGGCGAGGGCGGGTTCGTAGCCGCGGCCCTTCTCCGTGAGGCAGTGGACGAGGACGGGCCCGTGGAAGCGTTTCGCGCGGCGCAGCGCCGACTCGACGGCCAGGATGTCGTGGCCGTCGATGGGGCCGACGTACTTCAGGCCCAGGTCCTCGAACATGCCCTGCGGGGCGAAGGCGTCCTTGAAGCCCTTCTTCGCGCCGTGCAGGGACTCGTAGATCGTGCTGCCGACGACCGGGGTCCGCAGCAGGACGTCCTTGCCCCAGGCCAGGACCTTCTCGTAGCCGTCGGTGGTGCGCAGGGTGGCCAGGTGGTTGGCGAGGCCGCCGATGGTGGGCGCGTAGGAGCGCTCGTTGTCGTTGACGACGATGATCAGCGGCCGGTCCTTGGCGGCCGCGATGTTGTTCAGCGCCTCCCAGGCCATGCCGCCGGTCAGCGCGCCGTCGCCGATGACCGCGACCACGTGCCCCTTCTCGCCCTGCACCTGGTGCGCCTTGGCGAGTCCGTCGGCCCAGCCCAGCGCGGTGGAGGCGTGGCTGTTCTCGATGACGTCGTGCTCGGACTCCTCGCGCGAGGGATAGCCGGACAGGCCGCCCTTGCCGCGCAGCTTGGAGAAGTCCTGACGGCCGGTCAGCAGCTTGTGCACATAGCTCTGGTGACCGGTGTCCCAGAGGATGCGGTCGACCGGCGACTCGAAGACCCGGTGGAGCGCGACGGTGAGTTCCACCACGCCCAGGTTGGGTCCGAGGTGCCCCCCGGTGCGGGTGACCGCGTGCACCAGGAACTCGCGTATCTCTTCGGACAGTTCACCGAGTTCCGCCTCGGACAGCGCCTTCAGGTCGCGTGGTTGCCGGATGGTCTCCAGAATCGTCACGATCGGGCCCCCTCTCGGTCCGTGCCTGGCTTCGGACTCACTTCATCTGCTCGGCGAGCTTCAAGGCCTCTTCGATGAGGGTTTCCACGATCCTGGACTCGGGGACGGTCTTGATGACCTCGCCCTTGACGAAGATCTGGCCCTTGCCGTTGCCGGAGGCGACGCCGAGGTCGGCCTCGCGGGCCTCGCCGGGGCCGTTGACGACGCAGCCCATCACCGCGACACGCAGGGGGACGTCCATGCCCTCCAGGCCGGCCGTGACCTCTTCGGCGAGCTTGTAGACGTCGACCTGGGCGCGGCCGCAGGACGGGCAGGAGACGATCTCCAGGCCGCGCTGCTTGAGGCCCAGGGACTCCAGGATCTGGTTGCCGACCTTGACCTCCTCCACGGGCGGCGCGGAGAGGGAGACGCGGATCGTGTCGCCGATGCCCTGGGAGAGGAGGGCGCCGAAGGCGACGGCCGACTTGATCGTGCCCTGGAAGGCCGGGCCGGCCTCGGTGACGCCGAGGTGGAGGGGGTAGTCGCAACTCGCGGCGAGCTGGCGGTAGGCCTCGATCAT
>NZ_JBEYXB010000027.1:0-101142 GCF_040644935.1 Streptomyces sp. NPDC046915
GACGGGGTATCAACATATCTGGCGTTGATTTTTGGCACGCTGTTGAGTTCTCAAGGAACGGTCGCTTCCTTTGTACTCACCCGAGAGACTCTCTCCTGGCTTTCCTCCGGGCGCTTCCCTTCGGTCTTGCGTTTCCGACTCTATCAGATCCTTTCGGCGTCTGATTCCCAGTCGGCGGGATTTGCCTTAGGCCTTCTCGCTTTCGCTCGTCGGCCTTTCGACATTCACTACGTTAGCCGATTCCCTCGCGAACTCATAATCGAGTTCCGCGGGTTCGAATTCGGGCGTGCGGGCACGCCGAAAACGTCCCCGGCAGAGGGGAATCGTAGGTAGTGGGTTGGCCGCTCCGGCTGCTGGCGATTGCCGTACCCGGTTCAGCGGCTCGGGCTACGTTACGCACCCTGCCCACGCGAGTCAACTTCAGCGGCGCCGTGGCACGTGGGCCCGATAAGGGCTGACGGTCGGGTCGTCGGCGATCCAGAAGCGCCAGGGGTGGATGTCCCCGTTCCCTCCGTCGCCGGCGACTCCGGTGCGCGGGCCGTTGCGTACCTGGTCGGAGGGGACAGGGGTCCCGGTCAGGATCCGCAGGGGCGTCTCCCCCGTGGCGCAGGCGTCCGTACCGTCGAGGGCGCGGTCCACGCCCAGGGCCGTGGCGAGGCGGGCCGGGCCTTTGGCCAGTTCCCTGTCGTTACGGGCCGAGAGTCGACGCTTGCGGGCAAGCCCCTTGCCCTCGATGATCTCGCCGCCGCGCAGCAGGACCGCGCTCGCGATGCCCTCGGGGCCGCACACCAGGTTCATGCAGAACCACATGCCGTACGTGAAGTAGACGTACACATGTCCGGGGGGACCGAACATCACGTCGTTGCGGGCCGTGCGGCCGCGATAGGCGTGGGAGCCGGGGTCGTTCATACCGTCGTATGCCTCGACCTCCGTAAGGCGCACCGCGATCGGGCCCTCCGGCGTCGTACGGACGAGGACGCGGCCCAGTAGGTCGGGCGCGACCTCGAGGACGGGCCGGTCGAAGAACTTCCTGGGCAGGGGCGTACGGTCCGAGGGCGCGATCATGGCGTACGAGCGTAGTCCAGACGGGTGGATCCCAAGGGCTGGTCAAGGTTCTGTCGGCTTGCCAGGGTGTGGGCGCGGAACCGGTCGCGCGTCGATCGCGTTTCTAGGGATCAAGGATCCGTTCGTAAAGGGAGAGTCATGGCGTTCAAGAAGCTGCTCGCGAGCCTCGGGGCCGGCGGGGCTTCGGTCGAGACGGAGCTGGCCGAGGTCAACGTGGTGCCCGGTGGTGTCGTCCAGGGTGAGGTGCGGATCCAGGGCGGGTCCGTGAACCAGAACATCGAGGGTCTGTCCGTCGGTCTGCAGGCGCAGGTCGAGGTGGAGAGCGGCGACGAGGAGTACAAGCAGAACATCGAGTTCACCAAGCTCCGGCTCGGCGGGGCCTTCGAGCTCCAGGCCGGGGCCGTGCACGCGGTGCCGTTCGGGCTGGAGATCCCGTGGGAGACGCCGATCACGATGATCGACGGTCAGTCGCTGCGCGGGATGCACATCGGAGTACGGACCGAGCTGGAGATCGCGCGTGCGGTGGACTCGGGTGACCTCGACCCGATCAACGTGCACCCGCTGCCGGCGCAGAAGGCGATCCTGGACGCCTTCATCCAGCTGGGCTTCCGCTTCAAGAACGCGGACATGGAGCGCGGCCACATCCGGGGCACGCGCCAGCGGCTGCCGTTCTACCAGGAGGTCGAGTTCCACCCGCCGACGCAGTACCGCGGCCTGAACCAGGTCGAGCTGAGCTTCGTGGCCGACGAGCACGCCATGGACGTGGTGCTGGAGATGGACAAGAAGCCGGGGTTGTTCAGCGAGGGCAGCGACACCTACCGGTCCTTCCAGGTGGGGCTGCACGACTACCAGGGGACCGACTGGGCGGCCTACCTCAACCAGTGGCTGTCCGAGGTCGGCAGCAAGCGCAACTGGTTCTAGGGATCTAGGCTCGGAGTCACTGACTTCAGAACCGTTCAGGAGGTACCGAGGTGACCGAGCTCAAGAGGCGGCCGCTCCCCCATGACTTCCACCCGCCCGTGCCGTCGTTCACGGTGACGAGCGAGGACGTCCAGGACGGCGCGACGCTCAAGGACGCTCAGGTGCACGCGGCCGGCAACACCTCTCCGCAGCTGCGGTGGGAGGGCTTCCCGTCCGGGACCAAGAGTTTCGCCGTGACCTGCTACGACCCCGACGCCCCTACGGGCAGCGGGTTCTGGCACTGGGTCGTGTTCGACATTCCGGCCTCGGTGACCGAGTTGCCGGCGGGTGCGGGCGGCGGCAAGTTCGAGGGGCTGCCCGAGGGTGCCGTGCACGCGCGGAACGACTACGGGACGAAGGACTTCGGCGGTGCCGCGCCCCCGCCCGGGGACGGACCGCACCGGTACGTCTTCACGGTGTACGCGGTGGACCAGGAGAAACTCGGTCCGGATTCCGACGCTTCGCCCGCCGTGGTCGGTTTCAACCTGCGGTTCCACGCGATCGGGCGTGCTCAGCTCATCGGTGAGTACGAGAACCCCGGAAAAGGCTGATTGAGCCCAGCGTTCATGGAACGTTTGCCCGCCTCTGGTCTTGGAAGTGATCAGAGGCGGGCATTTTTTATTGCGTTGTCCATCTCGGCGCGCCCGTCCAGAGTTGATCCAAGCCCGCCGGGGGGTGGGCCGGTGCACATGGGAGGTGGGCTGGATGCGTGACACGCTGGTGCTGAACGCTAGCTTCGAGCCGTTGTCGACGGTGACCTTGAACCGAGCCGTCGTGCTGGTTCTCCAGGCCAAGGCCGTCGTCGAGCAGGCCCACCCCGAACTGCGCATGCGGGGCGCCGATGTGGACATACCCGCGCCCCGGGTGATCCGATTGTGCAGGTACGTACGCGTGCCGTTCCGAAGACAAGCTCCGTGGTCGAGGCGGGGTGTGCTGATACGGGACCGGCACCGGTGCGCGTACTGCGGCCGGCGGGCGACGACCGTGGACCACGTGGTGCCGCGGGCGCAGGGTGGGCAGGACACGTGGCTGAACACGGTCGCCGCGTGCGCGGAGGACAATCACCGCAAGGCCAACCGGACGCCGGACGAGGCGGGTATGACGCTGCTGCGGCTGCCGTTCGAGCCGACGCCGGCCGATGCGATGCTCCTGGCTCTGGGCCAGGAGGACTTGGGTGCGCTGCCCGATTGGCTGGCGCAGAGCGCGGCGGCGGCCTAGACCGTCGCGGTGGTACGTGAGTGGGGCCCGCCTTCGTGGAGAAGGCGGGCCCCACTCACGTGTGCCACAGGTCAGTCGATCGACGGCTTCTCGCGGCGCTGGTCCGGGACGTTGCCGGAGCCGCCGCCGGAACCGCCCGCCAGCGGGCCGAAGTTGCCCATCGCGCCGGACAGGCCCTTGAGGGCGTCGCCGATTTCGCTGGGGACGATCCAGAGCTTGTTGGCGTCGCCCTCGGCGATCTTCGGGAGCATCTGGAGGTACTGGTAGGAGAGGAGCTTCTGGTCCGGGTCTCCGGCGTGGATCGCCTCGAAGACCGTGCGGACGGCCTGTGCCTCGCCCTCGGCGCGCAGGGCGGCGGCCTTGGCCTCACCCTCGGCGCGCAGGATCTGGGACTGCTTCTCGCCCTCCGCGGTGAGGATGGCGGCCTGGCGCGTACCTTCGGCGGTGAGGATCGCGGCGCGCTTGTCACGGTCGGCGCGCATCTGCTTCTCCATCGAGTCCTGGATGGAGGTGGGCGGTTCGATGGCCTTGAGCTCGACGCGGTTGACGCGGATGCCCCACTTGCCGGTGGCCTCGTCGAGGACGCCGCGCAGGGCCGCGTTGATCTCCTCGCGGGAGGTCAGGGTCCTTTCGAGGTCCATGCCGCCGATGATGTTGCGGAGTGTGGTGACGGTGAGCTGTTCGATGGCCTGGATGTAGCTGGCGACCTCGTAGGTGGCCGCGCGGGCGTCGGTCACCTGGTAGTAGATGACGGTGTCGATGTTCACGACCAGGTTGTCCTGGGTGATCACCGGCTGCGGCGGGAAGGGCACGACCTGTTCACGCAGGTCGATGCGGTTGCGGATGGTGTCGATGAACGGGACGACGATGTTGAGGCCCGCGTTCAGTGTCCGCGTGTAGCGGCCGAAGCGCTCGACGATGGCGGCGCTGGCCTGTGGGATGACCTGGATGGTCTTGATCAGGGCGATGAAGACCAACACCACCAGAATGATCAGGACGATGATGACCGGTTCCATCGTGTTCCCCGTACCCTTCTCCGCCTCGGCGCCTCGGAAGATCTTACGGCTGTTGAAGATCTTGCTGGTCGAGTCTGACAGACCGTCGCGTAACTCGTGTGGTGTTCGGTCCAGTTGAGTCCTGCGAGGTCAGATGACGATCGCGGTGGCTCCTTCGATGTCCACGACGTCCACCTCCTGGCCCACGTCGTAGGCGCGTTCGGAGTGGAGGGAGCGTGCGGACCACACCTCTCCGGCGAGCTTGATGCGTCCGCCGGAGCCGTCGACGCGCTCCAGGACGACGGCTTGCTTCCCCTTCAACGCGTCGATGCCCGTGACGAGTCGGGGGAGCTGTCTGCCGTGCCGGGCGGCGATGGGCCGTACGACGGCGATGAGAGCGATCGAGACGATGACGAAGGCGAGGACCTGGACCACGACTCCGAGGCCGACGCCGGCGGCGATCGCGGCCGCGACGGCGCCCACGGCGAGCATGCCGAACTCGGGCATCGCCGTGACCACGAGCGGGATTCCGAGCGCTGCCGCGCCGACGAGCCACCACACCCATGCGTCGATGTCGTTCACATGGTCATGGTAGGGCCGCCGGTCTGCCGCGCACAGGGCGCACGAAGTCAGGACAGGGGCAGCCCCTGGGCGGTCCAGCGGTCGCCGACCTGCTCGACGACGAGCGGGAGGCCGAAGCAGAGGGAGAGGTTGCGGGAGCTGAGTTCGAGCTCCAGCGGGCCCGCGGCGAGGACCTTGCCCTGGCGGATCATGAGGACGTGGGTGAAGCCGGGGGCGATTTCCTCGACATGGTGGGTCACCATGATCATCGAGGGGGCGATGGGGTCGCGGGCGAGGCGGCCGAGGCGGCGGACCAGGTCCTCGCGGCCGCCGAGGTCGAGACCGGCGGCGGGCTCGTCGAGGAGCAGCAGTTCGGGGTCGGTCATCAGGGCGCGGGCGATGAGGGTGCGCTTGCGTTCGCCCTCGGAGAGGCTGCCGAAGCGGCGCTCGAGGTAGTCGCTCATGCCGAGGCGGTCGAGGAAGGCGCGGGCGCGCTGCTCGTCGATCTCGTCGTACTCCTCCTGCCAGCCGGCCGTCATGCCGTACGCGGCGGTCAGCACGGTCTGGAGGACTGTCTGGCGCTTGGGGAGCTTCTCGGCCATGGCGATGCCGGCCATGCCGATGCGGGGGCGCAGCTCGAAGACGTCGGTGCCGGGCTTGCCGAGGCTCTCGCCGAGGATGGTGGCGGTGCCCTTGCTGGGGAAGAGGTAGCTGGAGGCGACGTTCAGGAGAGTGGTCTTGCCGGCGCCGTTGGGGCCGAGGATGACCCAGCGCTCGCCCTCCTTGACCGACCAGGAGACCTGGTCCACCAGAGCCCGGCCCTCGCGGACCACGGATACGTCCTGAAGCTCCAGAACATCGCTCATGAGCGCGTTGTCTCCCCTTGCAGTGTGGCCGGTCTCGGCTGTCGCGTACGCCTGTGGCTCGGTCCGCCGCGCCGGTGGGCGCAGCCCACATGAAATCTACGCCACGAGTGCGGCGCTCCAATCCATCGGTCCGGTCCTTAGGGTGGGGGCATGCTCTCGGAACCACGTGCAGGACGACTCGCCGCTTGGGGAAATGCCCTTTTGGCTGGATTTGTCTCACCTGATGACGCCGTGCTCGCCATCGTCGGGGAGGACGCCGTCCACCGGGTGGAGGGGTTGCCGGGCGAGTCGGCGCCGGTCGGTCTCACGCTCGCGCTGGGGCGGCTGCGGGCGCTGGGGGCGACCGGGCTGCGGGTCGCGCTGCCTCGGCCCGGGCATCCGCTGGGGCTGAGCGGGCCGCCGGAGTTCAATGCGCGGGCTCTGGAGTCGGAGGAGGCGGTGATCGGGCACGGCGCCGCTCTCGGGCTGGTGCCGGAGGTGTACGAGGCCGGGCCGGCCGGTGATGTGCATGTCGAGGTGGTCTGGCACGTGCTTCCCGTGCGGGAGGCTCCGCCGGCCGATGTGCCGTCGCTGGGTGAGGCCGAGCGGGAGCTGGCGGAGGCCCTGCGGGACGCGACCGAGCTGCTGTCGCGGCTGGACGTCGCCGGGTCGGGCCCGGTGGCGGAGGCGGCGATCGACGCGTACCGGGCTCGCGCCGAGCGGGGGCGGGAGGTGTTGGCGCCGGGGTATCCGCCGCGGGCGGTGCGGGTGCTGGAGCTGGCGCAGCGGGTGGGGTTGCTGGTGTCCCTCGCTTATGACAACGGGCACGGGGGTGCGGTGAGCTCCGCTGAGATGGCGGCGCGGGGGGAGGCGCTGCGGCCTGTTGAGCGGACGGCTCGGCGCGCGCAGGTCGCGGCGTACAACTCCGTTGTGGAGGAGCGGGAGCGGGGGGTTCGGTGACCGCTCGGGTGCGGGTGCGTGGGGGTGCGCGTCCGTTGCTGGGGGGCTCTGCCCCCAGACCCCCGTATCGGCCTGGACGGCCTCGTCCTCAAACGCCGGACGGGCTGTAATCACCAACCCTGACAGGCCCCCCGGTGCACTCGGGAGGCCTGGGTCTGGGTCGGCCGGGGTCAGTGGTTGACGCCCAGGTTGCCGAAGGCCGGGTTCAGCGCGCCGATGACGTTCACGCTGTTGCCCACCGCGTTCACCGGGACGTGCACCGGGGCCTGGATGACGTTGCCGGAGACGACGCCCGGCGAACCCTTGGCCTCGCCGCCCGCCCAGGCGCCGCCGGTGGTGGCGGAGGCCATGCCGGCACCGGCGGCGATCAGACCACCGGCCACCATCGTCACGGCCGCTGCCTTCTTCAGGTTCTTCACTTCTTCAACCCCTCCTTGGTGAGCACCGTGGCAGTCGCCGCAGCACGCACTGGAGAACGCCGGAGATCGCCGGAGGATGCGCCGCCGGAGTGACATTCCCGCGATGGTATGAATCTCAGCCCGTCACACCATGACGTACCGCCCACAACGCCGCCTGCGTGCGGTCCGCCAGGTCGAGTTTCATCAGGATGTTCGAAACGTGCGTCTTGACGGTCTTCTCGGAGAGGACCAGGGCGCGGGCGATCTCCCGGTTGGAGCGGCCGTCGGCTATGAGGCCGAGCACCTCGCGCTCCCGTTCGGTGAGCGAGCCTCCCCTGCCCTGGCCGGAGTTGGCCTCCTGGGACAGCAGGACGTCGGCGACCTCCGGCTGGAGGAGGATGTGGCCGGCGTGGACGGAGCGGATGGCGCCGGCGAGCGCGTCGGGGTCGACGTCCTTGTACACGTATCCGGCGGCACCCGCGCGCAGGGCCGGCACCACCGTGCGCTGTTCGGTGAAGCTGGTGACGATCAGCACGCGCGCGGGGTTGGCGAGTTCGCGGAGCCTGCGCAGCGCGTCGACGCCGTCCATGCCCGGCATCTTCACGTCCATCAGGACGATGTCGGGCCGCAGTTCCTCGGCGCGGTCGACTCCCTCGGCGCCGTCGGCCGCCTCGCCCACCACCTCGATGTCGTCCTGGACCTCCAGGAAGGTGCGCAGGCCCCGGCGGACGACCTGGTGGTCGTCGACGAGCAGCACCCTGATCGCGTCAGCCACCGGGAACCTCCATCTCGATCGCGGTGCCCTTGCCGGGCGCCGATTCCACGGTGAGTCTGCCGCCGACGCCGCTCGCCCGGTCCCGCATGGAGACCAGGCCGAGGTGGCGGCCCGCGCGGCGGACGGTTTGCGGGTCGAAGCCGTGACCGTCGTCGGTGACGCGCAGGACGGCTCCGCCGCCGCGCCGGTCCACGGTCACGTCGACGTGCTCGGCCCCGGAGTGCCGCAGGGCGTTGTGCAGGGCTTCCTGGGCGACGCGCAGCATGGCCTCCTCCTGGGCGGCGGGCAGGGCGCGGAAACTGCGGGCGGCGAACGTCACGCGGGCGCTGTGGGCGCGGTCGAGGACCTGTGTCTGGGTGCGCAGGGTGGCGACCAGGCCGTCCTCGTCGAGGGCCGCGGGCCGCAACTCCACGACGGCGGCGCGCAGTTCGTCGGCGGCCTCGGCGGCGAGCGCCGCCACCTGGTGCAGCTCGCCCTTGGCGCGGCCCGGGTCGCGGTCGACGAGTGCGGCCGCCGCCTGGGCGGTCAGGCGCAGGGAGAACAGCTTCTGGCTGACCGCGTCGTGCAGCTCGTGCGCGAGGCGGGAGCGTTCCTCGGCGATGGTCAGTTCGCGGCTGCGTTCGTAGAGGCGGGCGTTGGTGAGGGCGATCGCGGCGTGCTGGGCGAGGATGGCGAGCAGTTGCTCGTCCTCTTGGGTGAAGCCGCAGCTGCCCTCGGGCTTGGGGCAGTTCTTGTTCGCCAGGAACAGCGCGCCGATGACCTCGTCGCCGTCCTTGATCGGCAGGCCCAGGAAGTCGGACATCTCGGGGTGCGCGGACGGCCAGCCCTCGAAGCGCGGGTCCTTGCGCACGTCGGCGAGGCGTTCGGGGCGGGCCTCGTCCAGCATCGCGGCGAGGATGCCGTGCCGGCGCGGGAGCGGGCCGATGGCCTTCCACTGGGCCTCGCTGACGCCGTCGACGACGAACTGGGCGAAGCCGCCGTGGTCGTCCGGGACGCCCAGGGCGGCGTACTGCGCGTCGAGCAGCTCGCGGGCCGAGGCGACGATCGTCTTGAGGACGTCCCGCACCTCTAGATGCCTGCTCATGGCCAGCAGCGCGGAGCTCACCGCGGCGAGGCCGGACCTGGGGCCTTGACTCATGTCCTCACGGTACCGGCGGGGTGTGACAGCGCGGATGGGACCGAGGGCGGCATCCGCCGGGCCGGTGGGCCTAGGGCGGGCGGCGTAGGCCCGCGGCCTAGGCCGCGGGTCCCGGACCGGTGGCGTAGGGCGAAGGGACCCGCCGGGTTGGGGCCCGCGTCCGAGGCGGCCGGGACCGTGCCGTTCCTACGTTGAGGCCACCGCCGATGGAGGCGGCCGAGAACGAGGGGACGGTTGTCATGCCGGTAGGGATCATCACGGGGGCCTCGAAGGGTCTGGGGCGGGCGCTCGCCGAGGCGCTGGCCGCGCGGGGCTGGGATCTGGTGCTGGACGCCCGGGGTGCCGAGGCGCTCGGCGCGGTGGCCGAGGCGGTGGCCGGGCACGGCACACGGGTGGAGACGCTGGCGGGGGACGTCGTGGACGCCGGGCACCGGGCCGAGCTGGTGGGTGCGGCGGTCGAGCTGGGCGGTGTCGACCTGCTGGTGAGCAACGCGAGCGCGCTGGGCGCCGAGCCGCTGCCGCGGCTGGAGCGGCTGCCGCTGGAGGGGCTGCGGCGCGCCCTGGAGGTGAACGTGGTCGCCGCGCTGGGCCTGGTCCAGGAGGCGCTGCCGCTGCTGCGGGAGTCGGCGGCGGGCACGGTGATCGCGGTCAGCTCGGACGCGGCCGCGGAGGCGTACGAGACGTGGGGCGGCTACGGGGCGTCGAAGGCGGCTCTGGACCAGCTGGTGGCGGTGCTCGGCGTGGAGGAGCCCGGGCTGCGGGTGTGGGCGGTCGATCCCGGGGACATGGCGACGGATCTGTACGCGGCGGCCGTACCGGGCGACGACGATCCGCGGCCGGCGCCCGCCAGTGTCGTACCGGCGTTCCTGCGGCTGCTGGACGAGCGGCCGGCGAGCGGGCGGTATGCGGCGCCGGCTCTGGTGGAGGGGCGATGACCACCGCGGTGCGGGTTCCGAAGGAGCTGTCGGCGCGGGTGCCGGCCGAGCAGCGGGGGCCCGGCCTCGACCGGGATGCCGTACGGCTGCTGGTCTCGCGCGGCACCGAGGTGACGCACCACGTGTTCGCCGAGCTGCCGCGGCTGCTGCGGGCCGGGGACCTGCTGGTGGTGAACACCTCGCCCACGCTGGCCGCCGCGGTGGACGGGCGGATCGGGCACGCGCGCGTGGTGGTGCACTTCTCCACGCGCGGGGACGACGGGCGGTGGGCGGTCGAGCTGCGGAGTCCGGACGGGGCGGGTACTACACGCGCACGTGCGGGCGGGCCCGCGGGCACAGAGGTGAGGTTGGCGGGCGGGGCGCGGCTGGTGTTCGAGGAGCCGCTGAGCGGGCGCGGTGAGCGGCTGTGGTGGGCGCGGCCGGACGGTGCGGAGGTCCTTCGGGTGCTGCGGGAGCACGGGCGGCCCATCCGCTACTCCTACACGGAGCGGGACCAGCCGCTGTCCGCGTACCAGACGGTGTTCGCGCTGCCGTCGGACGACGGGGCGGGCAGCGCGGAGATGCCGAGTGCCGCGCGGCCCTTCACTGCGCGGCTGGTGACGGAGCTGGTGAGCCGGGGGGTGCGGTTCGCGCCGATCACGCTGCACACGGGGGTGGCGTCGGCGGAGGCGCACGAGCCGCCGTATCCGGAGCGGTTCGTGGTGCCGGAGGCGTCGGCGCGGCTGATCAACGCCGTCCGGGGCGGCGAGGGGCGGGTCATCGCGGTCGGGACGACGGCGGTGCGGGCCGTGGAGTCGGCGGCCGGTCCGGACGGGGTGGTGCGGGCGGCGCGGGGGTGGAGCGATCTGGTGGTCACGCCCGAGCGCGGGGTGCGGGTCGTCGAGGGGCTGCTGACCGGGCTGCACGAACCGGAGGCCTCGCATCTGCTGATGCTGGAGGCGGTGGCGGGGCGGGCGGCGATCGACCGCGGTTACGAGGAGGCGTTGGGGGGCCGCTACCTGTGGCACGAGTTCGGCGACGTGCACCTCATTCTCCCGGCGGAGAGCCCTCACGCAGAGCATTGCTTGCGCAACGGTTGGTGAAGAAGCCATGAGGCCGATGTGAGCCCGCACATAGGGCGCACATCACGTACGAACGGACATAGGAGATAAAGGGTCCGTCCGTGAACGGGGCAGACGTTCCAGTCTGTCCCGTTTTGCCCCTCCCCGATCCACTATGCAGGGTCGTACGTCACACCTTTGCCTGTCCGTTTTGCGGCCGCTAAGAATTGCCTCCGTCGCTCAGCGCCGTGGGTTCCGCCCGCGGCGTTCGTGCGGGAAACGGAACCGAATCCCCGCCAGCCCAGAGCGACCTCCGCGCAATTCGAAGAGGTCCTAAGACATGCCCCAGAACTTCCAGATCCGTCGTCTCAGTCCGGCCCTGACCAAGCACCGCAAGATCGCCATCGCCGGCGTCTCCACCCTCGGTGCCGCCGCCATCGCCTTCTCGGCGGTTCCGAGCAGCGCGAAGACGATCACGACGGGCGCCCCGGCGTCCGCGCCCCACGTCGCCTACAGCTCCGAGCGGATCCAGGACGTCAAGGGCGCTGTCACCGACCAGCTCGCCACCCAGACCGTGAAGGTCGAGGCCATCACGGCGAAGAAGCAGGCCGCGCTGGACACGGCGGCGAAGAAGGCAGCCACCGCCGCGGCGAAGAAGACCGCCGCCGCTGCCGCCGTCAAGAAGGCCGCTCAGCAGCGCGCCGCCGAGGCACACGCCGTGCAGGCGGCCGCCGGCCGGTCCGCCGCGCGCCCCGCCGTCAAGCCGGTCGCCGCGAAGAGCTACGCCAACAACCTGGACGGCTGGATCCGGCAGTCCCTGGACATCATGAAGTCCAAGGGCATCCCGGGCAGCTACAGCGGCCTGCACCGCAACATCATCCGGGAGTCCTCCGGCAACCCCCGCGCCATCAACGACTGGGACGTCAACGCCGTCAACGGCATCCCGTCGAAGGGCCTGCTCCAGGTCATCCCGCCGACCTTCGCCGCGTACCACGTGGCCGGCACCTCGTGGAACATCTACGACCCGGTCGCCAACATCACCGCCGCCTGCAACTACGCGGCCGACAAGTACGGCTCGATGGACAACGTCAACAGCGCGTACTGAGGTCGGCGCGGACCTCTTCAGATCGCAGTGGACGAAAAGGGCGGCACCCCGTTGCGGGGTGCCGCCCTTCGTCGTCGTACGGGCCGGGCCCGGTTACTTGCGCATGACCTCGGGCTCGTGGCGGCGCAGGAAGCGCGCCACCAGGAAGCCGCAGAGCACACCCAGGGCGATCAGGGCGAACATGTCCATGCCCCAGGCGGAGGCCTGGTGGTCCCACAGCGGGTCCGTGTTGGTCGGGTCGTCGGCGTTCGGGGCGATGTTGTTGAAGTCCAGCGTGGTGCCGGCGGCGGCCACCGCCCAGCGGGACGGCATCAGGTACGAGAACTCGTTGACGCCGAGCGTGCCGTGCAGCGTGAACAGGCAGCCGGTGAACACGACCTGGATGATCGCGAACATGACCAGCAGCGGCATGGTCTTCTCGGCGGTCTTCACCAGCGAGGAGATGACCAGGCCGAACATCATCGAGGTGAAGCCGAGCGCCATGATCGGCAGGCACAGCTCGAACAGCGTGGAGCCGCCCAGGACGAGGCCCTGGTCGGGGATCTCCCGGCTGGAGAAGCCGATCAGGCCGACCATCAGTCCCTGAAGCACGGTGACCGCGCCCAGCACGACCACCTTGGACATCAGGTACGCCGACCGGGACAGGCCGGTCGCCCGCTCCCGCTCGTAGATGACCCGTTCCTTGATCAGCTCACGCACGGAGTTCGCCGCACCCGCGAAGCAGGCGCCCACGGCGAGGATCAGCAGGACCGTGGTCGCCGTGCCGTTCGGGACGGGCACGTGCGTCCTCGGGTTCACCGCGTTGACCAGCAGACCCTTGTCCGAGTCGATGAGCAGGCTGACCGCGCCGAGCACCGCGGGCAGGATCACCGAGAGCGCCAGGAAGCCCTTGTCCGAGGCGATGACCGCCACGTACCGCCGGATCAGGGTCACCAGCTGAGAGCCCCAGGCCTGCGGCTTGGGCGGCTTCATCGCCTGTGGCGGAGGCATGGGTACGGACTGCGGGGCGACGGCGTCGATGTCCGCGGCGTACATCTGGTAGTGCTGCGAGCCCTTCCAGCGGCCCGCCCAGTCGTAGTCGCGGTAGTTCTCGAAGGCGGAGAAGACATCGGCCCAGGTGTCGTAGCCGAAGAAGTTCAGCGCCTCCTCGGGCGGGCCGAAGTAGGCGACCGCGCCGCCCGGCGCCATCACCAGCAGCTTGTCGCACAGCGCCAGCTCGGCCACCGAGTGGGTGACGACGAGGACCGTACGGCCGTCGTCCGCGAGGCCGCGCAGCAACTGCATGACGTCGCGGTCCATGCCCGGGTCGAGGCCGGAGGTCGGCTCGTCCAAGAAGATCAGGGACGGCTTGGTGAGCAGCTCCAGGGCCACCGAGACGCGCTTGCGCTGGCCACCGGAGAGGGAGGTGATCTTCTTGTCCTTGTGGATGTCCAGCTTGAGCTCGCGCAGCACCTCCTCGATGCGGGCGTCGCGCTCGGCGGCCGTGGTGTCGGCCGGGAAGCGCAGCTTGGCCGCATACTTGAGGGCCTTCTTGACGGTCAGCTCCTTGTGCAGGATGTCGTCCTGCGGGACCAGACCGATGCGCTGGCGCAGCTCGGCGAACTGCTTGTACAGGTTCCGGTTGTCGTACAGGACCTCGCCCTGGTTGGCGGGCCGGTAGCCGGTGAGCGCCTTCAGGAGGGTGGACTTGCCGGAGCCGGACGGGCCGATGACCGCGATCAGGGACTTCTCCGGGACGCCGAAGGAGACGTCCTTCAGGATCTGCTTGCCGCCGTCGACCGTCACGGTCAGGTGGCGGGCCGAGAAGGAGACCTCACCGGTGTCGACGAACTCCTCGAGGCGGTCGCCGACGATGCGGAAGGTGGAGTGGCCGACGCCGACGATGTCGTTCGGGCCGAGCACCGCCGAGCCGCCCTTGGCGATCGGCTGGCCGTTGACGTACGTGCCGTTGTGCGAGCCCAGGTCGCGGATCTCGAAGCGGCCGTCGGGCGTGGCGTGGAACTCCGCGTGGTGACGCGAGACCTGGAGGTCGGAGACGACCAGCTCGTTCTCCAGCGCACGGCCGATGCGCATCACACGGCCCAGGGAGAACTGGTGGAACGTGGTCGGGCTGCGGTCGCCGTAGACCGGCGGTGCCCCCGCGCCACCACCGCTCTGCTGCTGCGGAATCTGCTGCGGAGCCGGCGGGGCCTGCTGCGACTGCTGCCAGCCGGCCTGCGCGGGCTGCGGCTGGGGCGTCTGCTGCGGCGGGGCCTGCTGGGCCCAGCCGGGGCCCGCGCCCTGGGCCGCGTACGGCTGCTGCTGCGGCTGCGCGACCGCCGCCGCGGCGCCGGAGAGGTTCAGGCGCGGTCCGTCGGTCGCGTTGCCGAGGTGCACCGCCGAGCCCGGGCCGATCTCCGTCTGCTGCGGGATCCGCTGGCCCTGCACGAACGTGCCGTTGGTGCTGCCGTGATCCTCGATCACCCAACTGCGGCCGTTGAAGCTGACCGTGGCGTGACGCCAGGAGACCCTGGCGTCGTCGAACACGATGTCCCCCTGCGGATCGCGTCCGAGGGTATAGGTCCGGGACGCATCGAGCGTCCAGGTCCGTCCGTTTGATTCCAGTACGAGTTCCGGCACTCCATGCCCCACTGAGTTGTCCCCCGAATTACCCCCAACACAGGGAGTCTAGGGATGTCGAACATCGTGGGGAACTATTTCAGGCTCCACCCTCTGACCGAAAGTCGGGCCTTGCGAAGAGCGCCGGAGAGCGCTTCAACTCATCCCGTTGACGGGGTTGAAACCGGCCCGGAGAGTGGTAATCCACCGCGAGGGGGACACAGCGGCCGCCGGCCGCGCCGCGGATCGGGGGGTCTGCCATGAGCTCTGCCACGGGAGTCGAGACCGCGCGACACGGCACGAGGCTGCCGTGGGGCGACATCCTGCTGTCGGCGATCGCCGCCGTCAGCTGGGCGTTGATAGGGATGGCGGGTACGGCCGCGCTCGGGCTGCACCTCCTGCGGGCGGACACGGCGGGCTCGCTGGGCCCGATGACCGCGGCTGTCGTGGCCCTGGGGGCCGGTGGTTCGGTCTCTCCGTCCGGCGATGTGTCGGCGTTCGGCCTGAAGGGCGCTCAGGCGCACACCGCCATAGAGATCACGCCACTCGGGGTGAGCCTGGTCGGTGCCCTGCTGCTGTCGTGGTTCTTCCTACGGTCCCTGCGCACGGCCGGAGTTGTGATCGCCCCCGCCGAACTCCTCGCGCGCGCGGGCGCGGTGCTGGCGCTGTTCGTGGCGATGCTCGGCGGGCTGGCCTGGGCGGGGCACGACGTCATCACCATCGACGGCGGCTCGCTCGGGCTCGACCAGCTGCCGGGTGCGGGCGGCGGAGGCGGAGGCGGCGGTGGGGTGAGCATCCCCGGTCTCGGCGACCTGGGGGACATCGGCGGGCTGCTGCCCGACCGGATCGGCGACCTGATCCACGCCAAGGCGGCGGTCGGCTTCACCGTGGACACCGCGCCCACGGTGCTCGGCGGCCTCGGCTGGTGCGCCGGAACCCTGCTGATCGCGCTGCTCGCCTCGCGCCGCACCCCGCTGCCGAGCGGCTGGGAGGCGGTGCACCGGGTGGTACGGCCCGCGGTGTCGGCGCTCGTCACCGTGCTCCTCGTGGCCGTCGGGGCGGGCCTCGCGGCGGCCGCGTACGCGGCGATCGGCGACGACCATCCGGCGCGGATCGCGGGCGCGGCGCTCCTCGGCGCGCCGAACGGCGTGTGGCTCGGCGTGCCGATCGGTCTGTTCGTGCCGTGGGACGGCAGGGCGACGGGCGCGCTGGTGGGGCTGCTGCCCGACCCGCTGGACAAGCTCCTCGGCCCGGGTTCCGGCCAGTCGGTGACCCTGGGGCGCCTCGCCGACCTGGACGGACGGGTGTGGCTGCTGGCGGTCGCGGCGGCCCTGATGCTGCTGCTGGCGGGAGTGCTGACGGCGGTGCGGACGCCTGCGGAGGCCGGGTCCGGTGCGGTCGGTCTCGTGGGGCGGTGTGCGCTGCGGCTGGGCGTCGCCACCGCGCTGACACTGCCGCTGCTGGCCTGGCTGGCCGACGTCTCCGTGGACGCCTCGCTGTCCGTGCTGGGGTTCGACGCGTTCGGCGCCGGGGTCCAGCTGCACGGCCATCTGGGCATGGCCCTGCTGCTCGGGGCCGCGTGGGGCGCGGCGGCGGGGGCCGCGGGGGCCCTGCTGGCCCTGGCGTTCGGGGCGGCGGGGCGGGGGGCGGCGGTGCTGGCACTGGGTGACGCCGCGGGTGGGGGTGCGGGGGCCGGTACTGGTGCCGGTTCCGGTGCTGATGCTGGTGCCGGTCCCGGGCTCGTCGGGCACGCGCGGCCTTCCGGCTCTCCGGGCCGGGCCGGGTCGTCGGGGCCCTACGCCCCCGGCACGCCGTACCGTCCGCCGAACCCGGATACCAACCCGTATCTGCGGATCCCGGAGGGGTTGCGGGAACCGGAGGACGCGAAGGGTGCATACGGTCCTGGAGAGGAGTCGGCGTCCGGCGATGTAGGCGATGTATACGGCTCCCCCACCATCGCCCGGCCGGTCGGCCCGCCTCCGCCTCCGCCCCCGCCGTCTTCCCCACCGCCTCCGCTGCCTCCGCGGGGGAAGCGGAAAGGGCGGCCGTGAGGCCCCTGAGCTGCGTACTCGCGCGGGCCGCGGGCTGGGTGAGCCGTACGCTGGAGGAGCCGGTTGTGGCCCGCCGGTCGGGATCCGGCAACCGGAGCGACACCCACTGTTCCCTGTCCGCTGGGCGGACCGCGTGGGCGGAAGGCACTGGGTGCCGGATACGGTGGATACACCATGAGCGCTTCGCAGACCTCCGCCTCACAGACCTCTGAGGACCCCACCCTCCTCGTCAAGATCTTCGGCAAGGACAGGCCGGGCATCACGGCCGGCCTCTTCGACACCCTTGCCGCCTTCTATGTCGACGTGGTCGACATCGAGCAGGTCGTCACGCGTGGCCGCCTGGTGCTGTGCGCGCTCGTGACGCAGCCGCCCCCCGGTCTGGAGGGCGATCTGCGGGCCACCGTGCACAGCTGGGCCGAGTCGATGAAGATGCAGGCGGAGATCATCTCCGGTCGCGGCGACAACCGTCCGCGTGGCCTCGGGCGCTCCCTGGTGACCGTCCTCGGGCACCCCCTCACCGCCGAGTCGACCGCCGCGATCGCGGCCCGGATCGCCAAGACCGGCGGCAACATCGACCGTATCTTCCGGCTCGCCAAGTATCCGGTGACGGCGGTGGAGTTCGCGGTGTCCGGTACGGAGACCGAGCCGCTGCGCACCGCCCTGGTCACCGACGCGGCGGCGCTCGGCGTGGACGTCGCGGTCGTCGCGGCGGGGCTGCACCGGCGGGCGCAGCGCCTGGTGGTGATGGACGTGGACTCCACGCTGATCCAGGACGAGGTGATCGAGCTCTTCGCCGCGCACGCCGGCTGCGAGGACAAGGTCGCCGAGGTGACGGCGGCCGCGATGCGCGGGGAGCTGGACTTCGAGCAGTCGCTGCACGCGCGCGTGGCCCTGCTTCAGGGCCTGGACGCCTCGGTGGTGCAGAAGGTGCGGGCCGAGGTGCGGCTGACTCCGGGGGCCCGCACCCTGATCCGGACGCTGAAGCGGCTCGGCTACCAAGTCGGTGTCGTCTCGGGTGGCTTCACGCAGGTCACCGACGATCTGAAGGAGCGGCTCGGGCTGGACTTCGCCCAGGCCAACACGCTGGAGATCGTCGACGGCAGGCTGACGGGCCGGGTCACCGGCGAGATCGTGGACCGGGCGGGCAAGGCCCGGCTGCTGCGCCGGTTCGCCGCCGAGGCCGGTGTCCCGCTGTCCCAGACGGTGGCGATCGGCGACGGCGCCAACGACCTGGACATGCTGAACGCGGCGGGACTGGGCGTGGCCTTCAACGCCAAGCCGGTCGTCCGTGAGGCCGCGCACACCGCGGTGAACGTGCCCTTCCTGGACACGGTCCTGTATCTGCTGGGCGTCACCCGCGAAGAGGTCGAGGCGGCGGACACGCACGACGAGGGCTGAGCCGTCCCGAGCCGCCCTGGGCGTGCCGCGTACGCGGGAGGGCCCGGCACCGTCCCGGTGCCGGGCCCTCTCCCGTGTGCCGTCGCTCATGGGCGGGGTGTCACTCGGAGGGAGCCCAGTAGTCGATGAGTGTGGCCGTGCCCGGTTCCAGGCTCTTCCAGGAGCCGGTGAAGGTCAGAACGGCGAAGGCGGCGGCGGGGAAGCCGCGGCGGTTCATCCGTTCGCGGGCGTCGTTCTCGTCGGCGGCGGCCAGGATGTCGGCGAGTCCGTGGATGCCCGGGTTGTGGCCGATCATGATCGCGCTCTGCGTGTCGTCGTCGACTTCGTTGAGCACGGCGATCAGCTCACCGGGCGAGGCCTCGTAGACCCGCTCCTCATAGATGGTTTTCGGCCGCTCCGGGAACTCGTGGACGGCGAGCTTCCAGGTCTCGCGGGTCCGGACGGCGGTTGAGCACAGGGCCAGATCGAGGTGGAGGCCGGTGTCGGCCAGCTTGCGGCCGGCGACTGCGGCGTCCATGCGGCCCCGCTCGGCGAGCGGCCGCTCATGGTCGTTCACTTGTGGCCAGTCGGCTTTCGCATGCCGGAAGAGGACAATCCTGCGGGGTTCTGCGACGCTCATGACACCCAGCTTCGCATGAAACAGGCCATGGGGCGCAGGGAGTTGACATGCGGATTTACGGGCGGAAGGTGTCCCACCGCCTGTCGGGCAGGCCCTAGCGGGCGATCAGCTGCTGCGCCCGTTCGACGAGGTGGGTGAGGGCCGGGTCGCCGGTGGCCGCCTGGGCGTCCGACGGGTTGAGTATCAGTATCAGCAGGGAGACGAAGGCGATCGCGGGCAGGGCGAGGGCCCACCAGGGCAGCCGGATGTCGACGCCGCCCATGGTCGCCGGGTGGGGCCGGGTGTGCGTACGGGCCGACATGCTCGCCTCCGCGGGTCTTCGAGTGGTCGGTGGTCCGCCTGTCGCGGCCACATCTCGAAACTACGGAATCCGCGCCCGCCGGCCCATCCGGTGACCCACCCACTTGACCCTGACCCTGACCCCCTAGGGGATGGTGGGGCTAGCCCCACCATGGCGGCCGACGGGCGGGATCAGGGGGACGCGATGGTCGCGATGATGGCGATGAGCACGAAGATGGCGAAGAACGAGCCGAAGACGATCAGCATCTTCTTCTGGCCGTTCTGGGGGTTCGGGTCGAGCACTGGCATGGGGCCAGTCTCGCACCACCGGACCGCGGCGGGTCCGCCGGGGTGACACCCCGTCCCCCGAGTGGCGGATCAGCGTGCCGCCTCGTCCTCCACCGTCCGGTCCCGGCCCGCCAGGAAGCCCACGGCCATCTGCGGCAGCATGAGGCCGGCCATGAGCGCGAGCGGCAGGCCCCAGCCGCCGCTGTTCTGGTAGAGCACGCCGACCAGGAGCGGCCCGGGGATGGAGATCAGGTAGCCGGTGCTCTGGGCGAAGGCGGACAGCTGGGCGACGCCCGCGCCGGTCCCGGCCCGCATGCCGACCATCGTCAGCGCCAGCGGGAAGGCGCAGTTGGAGATGCCGAGCAGCAGGGCCCAGGCCCAGGCGCCGCCGGCCGGTGCGAAGTACAGGCCGGCGTATCCGGCGAGGCCGCAGGCGCCGAGCGCCAGCACGATCGGGCCCTGGTGAGGCAGCCGGGCGGCCAGACGCGGGATGACGAAGGCCAGCGGCACGCCCATCACCATGGTGACGGCGAGCAGCAGGCCGGCCGTGCCCGCGGCGACGCCCGCGTCCCGGAAGATCTGCGCCATCCAGCCCATCGTGATGTAGGCGGCGGTGGCCTGGAGCCCGAAGAAGACCGCCAGCGCCCAGGCCGTACGGCTCCGGGTGATGCGCAGCGCCGGTTCCTGCCGCTCCTGGCCGGCCTGCCGCGCGGGCTCCCGCTCGGCGGGCGCCTGCCCCCGGTCCCGTACCAGTGGCAGCCAGGGCAGCACCGCGACGGCGGCGAGGGCCGCCCACGCGGCGAGCCCGGACTGCCAGCCGCCGAGCATGCCGGTCAGGGGCACGGTCGCCGCGGCGGCGGCCGAGGTTCCGGCGGCGAGTGCCATCGAGTACAGGCCGGTCATGGAGCCCACGCGGTCGGGGAACCAGCGCTTGACGATGACCGGCATCAGGACGTTGCTGACCGCTATGCCCATGAGGGCGAGTGCGCTGGCGGCCAGGAATCCGCCGGTACTCCCGGCGTACGGCCGTATCAGCAGGCCCGCGGCGATGGCGACCATGCCGGCGCACACCACGGCGGGTGGGCCGAAGCGGCGGGCGAGGCGCGGGGCGGTGACGCCGAAGACGGCGAAGCACAGCGGGGGGACGGAGGTGAGGAGTCCGGCCACGCTGCCGCTCATGCCGAGGTCGTCGCGGACCTCCTCCAGGAGGGCGCCGAGACTGGTGATGGCGGGGCGGAGGTTCACCGCGGACAGCACGATGCCGACGACGACCAGACGCGTCGCCCACGCGCGCGTGAGGGGTGCGGCCGAACCGGATCCGCCGGCGGCCGTCGGGTTGCGGGTTGTGCGGGATGTCGTACGTGTTTCCTCGCGTGCCATGCGGACCATCATAGAATCATGGGATGATTTGTTGTCCATCCCGGTGTCGCCCGCTGCCCGCCCCCCTGTGCGAAGGTGTGCCATGCCACTGAGCCACCCCCGTCGTTCGGCGCTGTCCGAGCAGGTCATCGCCGAGCTGCGCAATCAGATCACCTCGGGCGAGTGGCCGGTCGGCTCGCGCATCCCCACGGAGCCCGTGCTGGTCGAGCAGCTCGGGGTCGCCCGCAACACGGTCCGCGAGGCCGTCCGCGCCCTGGCGCACAACGGCCTGCTGGACATCCGGCAGGGCTCGGGCACCTACGTCGTGGCCACCAGTGAGCTGGCGGGCGTGATGCACCGCCGCTTCGCCGACGCCGACCCGCGGCACATCGCCGAGCTGCGCTCCACCCTGGAGTCCTCGGCGGCGCGACTGGCCGCCGAGCGGCGCACCGAGAAGGACCTCAAGCAGCTCGACGCGCTCCTGGTGCGGCGCGAGGAGGCCTGGGAGTCGGGTGACGCGGAGGCCTTCGTGACGGCGGACGCGACCTTCCACCTGGCCGTGGTGTCCGCGTCCCACAACGACGTCATGACGGCGATGTACGCGGACCTGGGCGAGGTGCTGCGGGACTGGCTGCGCGCGGACGTCGGCGCGCAGCTCACACCCGAGTCGCACATGGACCACACCCGGCTCGTGGACGCCATCCGCGCGGGGGACGCGCAGGCGGCCGCCACGGAGGCCGCGAGCTATCCCTTCCTGTGCCGTCCGGGGCGGTTCAGCTCACCTTCTGGTGGCTGATCCAGACCGAGCGGACCTCCTTCCAGCACCGTCCCGCCAGCCGGACGGTCATCGCGGGGTCGGTGTCGACGGGATCGCCGTCGGTGTCGATGTCCCACCAGCGGGCGCACTCGATGTGCAGACGCACGCGGTCGACGTCGACGTACGGGTTGTGGCAGTAGGCCACCACCTGGGAGCCGCTGACGGTCGTACGGCACTCCGCCCCGAACAACTGCGGGAACGGCTGCCTGCCGTTCTTCACGCGCGCGTGCGGCATCGCCTCGTACGGCAGGGAGAGCACGAGGGCCACTGCTACGGTCACCGAGGTCAGACTGCGGGACAGGCGCACAAGAAGACCTCCTCGGCCGTGCTGGGGAGGGCATTCGCGAGGTGGACGCGCACTCCAGAGTGCGCCGCCCGGCACCACGGCGCCCGGCTGGTGGGCCGAACGGGTGACACGCCGGAGGCCCGCACCCCGGCGGGGGTGCGGGCCTCCGTACGGTCAAGCCCCAGCGGCAGCGGTCAGGCGCCGATGGCGTGCAGGCCGCCGTCCACGTGGATGATCTCGCCGGTGGTCTTCGGGAACCAGTCGCTCAGCAGGGCGACCACGCCGCGGCCGGCCGGCTCCGGGTCCTTGAGGTCCCACTCCAGGGGCGCGCGGTTGTCCCACACGGACGCCAGCTCCCCGAAGCCCGGGATCGACTTGGCGGCCATGGAGCCGATGGGGCCGGCCGAGACGAGGTTGCAGCGGATGTTCTGCTTGCCCAGGTCGCGGGCGATGTAGCGGCTGGTGGCCTCCAGGGCGGCCTTGGCCGGGCCCATCCAGTCGTACTGCGGCCAGGCGAACTTGGCGTCGAAGGTGAGGCCGACGACGGAGCCGCCGTTCTGCATCAGCGGCAGGCAGGCCATGGTCAGCGACTTCAGGGAGTACGCCGAGACGTGCATGGCGGTGGCCACGGACTCGAACGGCGTGTTGAGGAAGTTGCCGCCGAGCGCGTCCTGGGGAGCGAAGCCGATGGAGTGCACGACGCCGTCGAGGCCGCCGAGCTCCTCGCCGACGACGTCGGCCAGACGCGCGAGGTGCTCGTCGTTGGTGACGTCGAGCTCGATGACCTTGGTGGGCTTGGGCAGCTTCTTGGCGATGCGCTCGGTCAGCGTGGGCCGCGGGAAGGCGGTGAGGATGATCTCGGCGCCCTGCTCCTGGGCCAGCTTGGCGGTGTGGAAGGCGATGGAGGACTCCATCAGCACACCGGTGATCAGGACGCGCTTGCCCTCGAGAATTCCGCTCATGGTGATCAGTGACCCATTCCCAGTCCGCCGTCAACGGGAATGACGGCTCCAGTGATGTACGAGGCGTCGTCCGAGGCGAGGAACCGCACCGTCGCGGCGATCTCCTCCGGCTGCGCATAACGACCGAGCGGCACCTGCGACACGATGTTCGTGCGCTGCTCGTCGGTGAGCGCCTTGGTCATGTCGGTGTCGACGAAGCCGGGGGCGACGACGTTGAAAGTGATGTTGCGCGAGCCCAGCTCACGGGCGAGGGAGCGCGCGAAGCCGACCAGGGCCGCCTTGGACGCGGCGTAGTTGGCCTGTCCCGCCGAGCCGAGCAGGCCGACCACGGACGAGATCAGGACGACACGGCCCTTCTTGGCGCGCAGCATGGCGCGGTTGGCGCGCTTGACGACGCGGAAGGTGCCGGTGAGGTTGGTGTCGATGACCGAGGTGAAGTCCTCCTCGGTCATGCGCATCAGGAGCTGGTCCTTGGTGACGCCCGCGTTGGCGATCAGGACCTCGACCGGGCCGTGCTGCTCCTCGATCTCCTTGTAGGCCTGCTCCACCTGCTCGGGGTCGGTGATGTCGCACTTGACGGCCAGGCAGCCCAAGTCCGTCAGGGCGGCCGGCGGCTCACCCGAACGGTACGTGATCGCGACCTTGTCGCCGGCGTCGGCGAAAGCGCGGGCGATGGCGAGGCCGATGCCCCGGTTGCCTCCGGTGACGAGAACCGAGCGGCTCATCGGATCACCCTTTCGATAGCGGTCTGACACACCGCCCGAACACCTGGATGACAGGCGGCTTCCCTCGAAAACCTATCGGTCCGGCCGCGCGCGGAGGCAAGCGGGCACCGACAGTGGCTCGCGCGAGTGACTGTCGGGACCCTACAGAAAGTAGCCGGGCAGAGCCGAAACCTGTGGTCCGCGGGGCGGGTCGCGCGACATGATCGGACCCGACAGGCCACGACAGCAGGGAGACCTCCGTGCCTCATTCCATCGACGAAGCCTTCACGGCACTTCCCCTAAGGGCCCTGGCCGACGCCGCGCTCGCACGCGCGCGGGCGCTGGGGGCCGAGCACGCGGACTTCCGGTTCGAGCGGGTGCGCAGCGCGTCCTGGCGGCTCAGGGACGCCAAGCCCGCCGGCTCGTCGGACACCACCGACCTCGGGTACGCGGTCCGGGTCGTGCACGGCGGGACGTGGGGCTTCGCGTCCGGGGTGGACCTGAGCCTCGACGCCGCGGCCAAGGTCGCCTCGCAGGCCGTGGCGATGGCGAAGCTCTCCGCGCAGGTGATCAGGGCGGCCGGGTCGGAGGAGCGCGTGGAGCTGGCCGGCGAGCCGGTGCACGCCGAGAGGACGTGGATCTCGTCGTACGAGATCGATCCGTTCACCGTGCCCGACGAGGAGAAGTCGGCGCTGCTGGCGGACTGGAGCGCGCGGCTGCTGGCGGCGGACGGGGTCGACCACGTCGACGCCTCGCTGCTCACCGTGCACGAGAACAAGTTCTATGCGGACACCGCGGGGACCGTCACGACGCAGCAGCGGGTGCGGCTGCATCCGCAGCTGACCGCCGTGTCGGTGGACGAGTCCAGCGGCGAGTTCGACTCCATGCGGACCATTGCGCCGCCGGTCGGGCGCGGCTGGGAGTACCTCACCGGCACCGGCTGGGACTGGGACACCGAGCTGGAGCGGATCCCGGAGCTGCTGGCCGAGAAGATGCGTGCGCCGAGCGTCGAGCCGGGGCTGTACGACCTGGTCGTGGACCCGTCCAATCTGTGGCTGACCATCCACGAGTCGATCGGGCACGCCACCGAGCTGGACCGGGCGCTCGGCTACGAGGCCGCCTACGCGGGCACCTCCTTCGCCACCTTCGACCAGCTGGGCAAGCTGAAGTACGGCTCGGAGCTGATGAACGTCACCGGCGACCGCACCGCCGAGCACGGGCTGGCGACCATCGGGTACGACGACGAGGGTGTCCAGGCGCAGTCCTGGGACCTGGTGAAGGACGGCACGCTGGTCGGCTACCAGCTGGACCGGCGGATCGCGAAGCTGACCGGGTTCGAGCGGTCCAACGGGTGCGCGTACGCCGACTCCCCCGGGCACGTGCCGGTGCAGCGCATGGCCAATGTGTCGCTCCAGCCGGATCCGGCGGGGATGTCCACGGAGGACCTGATCGGGGGCGTCGAGCGAGGCGTCTATGTCGTCGGCGACCGGTCCTGGTCCATCGACATGCAGCGCTACAACTTCCAGTTCACCGGGCAGCGCTTCTTCAAGATCGAGAACGGACGGATCACCGGTCAGCTGCGGGACGTCGCCTACCAGGCGACGACCACCGACTTCTGGGGCTCCATGACGGCCGTCGGCGGCCCGCAGACGTACGTCCTCGGCGGCGCCTTCAACTGCGGCAAGGCCCAGCCGGGACAGGTGGCCGCCGTGTCGCACGGCTGCCCCTCCGCCCTCTTCAAGGGCGTCAACATCCTCAACACCACGCAGGAGGCCGGTCGATGAGCGCCAGCATGACGGTCGGCTGGGGGTCCGGGCGTCACCTCCCGGGCAAGCACAGTCTCAACACCACGCAGGAGGCCGGTCGATGAGCGCCAGCATGACGGTCGGCTGGGGGTCCGGGGGTCACCTCCCGGGCAAGCACAGTCTCAACACCACGCAGGAGGCCGGTCGATGAGCGCCCGTACCAACAAGCCGCACGAGGTCGTCGAGCGCGCTCTCGAGCTGTCCCGGGCCGACGGCTGTGTCGTGATCGCCGACGAGCACTCGACGGCCAACCTGCGCTGGGCGGGCAACGCGCTGACCACGAACGGTGTCACGCGCGGCCGTGCGCTCACGGTGATCGCGACCGTGGACGGCCAGGAGGGCACGGCCTCCGGTGTGGTGTCGCGGTCCGCGGTGACCGCCGAGGAGCTGGAGCCCCTAGTCCGGGCCGCCGAGGCCGCCGCACGCGGAGCCGGGCCCGCCGAGGACGCGCAGCCGCTGGTCACGGGCGTGCCGGAGTCCCCGGACTTCACGGACGCGCCCGCCGAGACCTCCTCCGCCGTGTTCGCGGACTTCGCCCCGGCGCTCGGCGAGGCGTTCGCACGCGCGCGTGCGGGCGGCCGGGAGCTGTACGGCTTCGCCAACCACGAGCTGGTGTCGACCTACCTGGGGACGTCCACGGGCCTGCGCCTGCGGCACGACCAGCCCAACGGCACGCTGGAGGTCAACGCCAAGTCCCCGGACCGTACGCGCTCGGCGTGGGCGGGGCGCTCCACGCGGGACTTCAAGGACGTCGATCCGGGGGCGATGGACGCCGAGCTGGCCGTACGGCTCGGCTGGGCCGAGCGGCGGATCGAGCTGCCCGCGGGCCGCTACGAGACGCTGCTGCCGCCGACCGCGGTGGCCGACCTGCTGATCTACCAGCTGTGGTCGGCGTCCGGGCGGGACGCGGCCGAGGGCCGGACGGTGTTCTCCAGGCCGGGCGGCGGCACGCGCGTCGGCGACCAGCTGACCGAGCTGCCGCTGACGCTGCGCAGCGACCCGAACGAGCCGGGTCTGGAGTGCCCGCCGTTCGTGATCGCGCACTCCTCCGGGGACGACCAGTCGGTGTTCGACAACGGGCTCCCGGTCCGCGGCACCGAGTGGGTCGGCGACGGCCGGCTCAAGCACCTGACGACCACCCGGCACAGCGCCGGCCTGACCGGGCTGCCGGTGGCCCCGGCGCTCGGCAACCTCATCCTGGACGGCGGCGAGGACCGCTCCCTGGAGGAGATGGTGGCCGCCACCGAGCGCGGGCTGCTGCTGACCTGCCTGTGGTACATCCGCGAGGTCGATCCGGCGACGCTGCTGCTGACCGGGCTGACCCGGGACGGCGTCTACCTCGTGGAGAACGGCGAGGTGACCGGCGAGGTGAACAACTTCCGGTTCAACGAGTCGCCGGTGAACCTGCTCGGGCGGGCCACGGAGGCCGGGCGCACGGAGAAGACGCTGCCGAGGGAATGGAGCGACTGGTTCACCAGGGCCGCGATGCCCGCGCTGCGGGTGCCCGACTTCAATATGAGCTCTGTCAGCCAGGGCGTATAACCTCGTACCTGATTACGCACCCACTCAAGGAGATACGAGAACCGTGACGGACATCGTCGACGAGCTGAAGTGGCGGGGGCTGTTCGCCCTGTCCACTGACGAGGACGCTTTGCGCAAGGCGCTCGCGGACGGTCCCGTCACGTTCTATTGCGGTTTCGACCCGACCGCGCCGTCCCTGCACGTGGGGCACCTGGTGCAGGTGCTCACCGTGCGCCGGCTCCAGCAGGCCGGTCACCGGCCGCTGGCGCTGGTCGGCGGCGCCACGGGGCTGATCGGCGACCCGCGCCCGACGGCGGAGCGCACGCTGAACGACCCGGAGACGGTCGCCGGCTGGGTGGACAAGCTGCGCCACCAGATCGAGCCGTTCCTCTCCTTCGAGGGGGAGAACGCGGCCGTCATGGTCAACAACCTCGACTGGACCGCGGGCCTGTCCGCGATCGAGTTCCTGAGGGACATCGGCAAGCACTTCCGCGTCAACAAGATGCTGACGAAGGACTCCGTGGCCCGCCGTCTGGAGTCCGACCAGGGCATCAGCTACACGGAGTTCAGCTACCAGATCCTCCAGGGCATGGACTTCCTCCAGCTGTTCCGGCGGTACGGCTGCACGCTCCAGCAGGGCGGCAGCGACCAGTGGGGCAACCTCACGGCCGGCCTGGACCTGATCCACCGGCTGGAGCCGCACGCCAGTGTGCACGCGCTGGCGACGCCGCTGATGACCAAGGCGGACGGCACCAAGTTCGGCAAGACCGAGGGCGGCGCGGTCTGGCTCGACCCGGAGATGACGACGCCGTACGCGTTCTACCAGTTCTGGCTGAACGTGGACGACCGGGACATTTCTACGTACATGCGGATCCTGTCCTTCCAGTCCCGCGAGGAGCTGGAGGAGCTGGAGAAGCAGACCGAGGAGCGTCCGCAGGCCCGGGCCGCGCAGCGCGCGCTGGCCGAGGAGCTGACGACGCTGGTGCACGGCGCCGACCAGACGGCCGCCGTGATCGCCGCGTCCAAGGCGCTCTTCGGCCAGGGCGAGCTGTCCGAGCTCGACGACCGGACGCTGACGGCGGCCCTGTCCGAGGTGCCGCACGTCCGGGTCGCCGAGCTCGGCCCGGTGGTCGACCTGTTCGCCGAGGTCGGTCTGGTGGCCAGCAAGTCGGCCGCGCGGCGCACGGTGAAGGAGGGCGGGGCCTACGTGAACAACGTCAAGGTCACCGCGGAGGACGCCGTTCCGGCGAAGGAGGACCTGCTGCACGGGCGCTGGCTGGTGCTGCGGCGCGGGAAGAAGAACCTGGCGGCGGTCGAGGTCACCGGCGCGTGAGCCTCACCGGAGGGCGGCTCCCCGCGGGGAGCCGCCCTCCGGCGTACCCGCGGTCAGACGTGCTGCTGCTTCTTCCGGGTCCCCCACAGCGCCATGTACGCCATGTCGCCGACGGCCACGATGATGATCGCGGCGATCAGCTGGAAGAGGTGCCGGGTCCAGTCGATGCCCGGGGTCGCCGCGACGCCGAACGCGCGGGCGATCGCGTTGCCCGCGACGGCGCCGAGGATGCCGAAGATGGTGGTCAGCCAGAGCGGGCTGTGCTGCTTGCCCGGGATGACCGCCTTGGCGATCAGCCCCAGCACGAATCCGACGATGATCGCCCACAACCAGCCCATGACTGCCTCCTCGTACGGCTCGACGTGAGCACTACGCCCAGTCTCGGCGGGTCCGCCGTACGACGCATGTCGGGTACGGCCGGGCGATGTACCGTCCTACGCGTCCCGGCGGACCGCGTTCGCCCAGGCAGGGGGGTGCCCCGGTCTCGAAGGCGACGCAGCCGCGGCGTACCGTGGAAGGCGGGGAGAGGCCGATGCGGGCGGATGGTGGAATGTGATGCGGAAGCAGCATGGCGGCGGCGACGTCCAGGTGTTCCGGATCACCGGAGCCCGGACGGGCCTGGCGGAGGACGTGCGCGGCAGACAGCGCCGGTACGTCATCTCCATGTCGATCCGCACGATCGCGGTGATCCTGGCCGCCACCCTCTGGAACGTCGAACGGTACGTGGCGATCGTGGCGTTGGTGCTCGGAGCCGCCCTGCCCTATATCGCCGTGGTGGTCGCCAACGCGGGCCGCGAGCGGGCGCCGGGGCTGCCGTCGACCTTCGTGACCACACCGGTGAAGCCGATGATCGCTCCTCCGGCGGACGACACGCAGACGGAACCCGCACCGGAGGGCGCGCCGGCGGAGCCCGCGGCGGGAGTGCAGGGGGAGCGGCCGGACCCCGTGTGACCATCATCGATGGCCGGCGGGCGGACGTAGGCTCCGCGCCAAGCTCAAGAAAAGCTCAGATCAATCATGCTGTTCCAGTGCCGGGCGAACGGTTACCCGTGACATACTTCGTACGCGCTCCGCATCCCCCGTCGGAGCGACGGACCGACGCCGGGCAGCTCCCCCCGTGGCTGCTCGGCGTCGCCTTTTGTCTGCCGTGTGTGAGAACGAAACAGTGACTGACGAGACTCCCATCTGCTCCGCCAAGGGCTGCCGCGCCGACGCCGTGTGGGTGCTGGCGTGGAACAACCCGAAGATCCACACCCCGGACCGGCGCAAGACGTGGCTGGCGTGCGAGGAGCACCGCGAGCACCTGTCGCAGTTCCTCGGGGTACGCGGCTTCCTGAAGGACGTCGTCCTGCTCACCGAGTGGGAGTCGGCCGGTCAGGCCTGACGGACCAGACCTGACGGACCAGACCTGACGGATCAGACCTGACCGGTCATCCGCCGATCGCCGACATCGGCCGGTCCGGCTGGACGAAGGACGGGTCGTCCAGGCCGGCGCCTGCCTTCTTGCCCCACATGGCCTGGCGCCAGATGCGGGCGATCTCCTCGTCGGGGGCGCCGGAGCGCAGGGCGGCGCGGAGGTCCGTCTCCTCGGTGGCGAAGAGGCAGGTGCGTATCTGGCCGTCGGCGGTGAGGCGGGTACGGTCGCAGGCCGCGCAGAACGGGCGGGTGACGGAGGCGATGACGCCGACACGGTGCGGGCCGCCGTCGACGAGCCAGCGTTCGGCCGGCGCCGAGCCGCGTTCCCCCTCACCCTCGGGGGTCAGCTCGAAGCGGGTGCGCAGCGAGGTCAGGATGTCTCCCGCGGTGACCATGCCCTCGCGCTTCCAGCCGTGCTGGGCGTCCAGGGGCATCTGCTCGATGAAGCGCAGTTCGTAGTCGTGCTCCACGGCCCAGGCGAGGAGGTCCGGGGCCTCGTCCTCGTTCAGGCCGGGCATCAGGACCGTGTTGACCTTCACCGGCGTCAGTTCGGCCTCGCGGGCGGCCCGGAGACCCTCGATGACGTCCTTGTGGCGGTCGCGGCGGGTGAGCCTCTTGAACACGTCCGGGCGGAGGGTGTCGAGGGAGACGTTGACCCGGTCCAGGCCGGCCGCCTTCAGGGCGGTCGCGGTGCGCCCCAGGCCGATGCCATTGGTGGTGAGGGACGTCTGAGGGCGGGGCTCCAGGGCCGCGACGCGCTCGACGAGGCCGACGAGACCGGGGCGCAGCAGGGGCTCACCGCCGGTGAAGCGGACCTCGGTGATGCCGAGGGAGGTGACCGCGATGTCGATCAGGCGGACGATCTCGTCGTCCGTGAGCAGGTCGGGCTTGCCCAGCCACTTCAGGCCCTCCTCGGGCATGCAGTACGTACAGCGCAGATTGCAGCGGTCGGTCAGCGAGACCCTCAGGTCGGTGGCCACCCGGCCGAATGTGTCGATGAGCACGTGTGCCCCCTCCCCAGTCGTGGATCACGACGATCATCACTCGTCTGCCGTCACTTGCGAGCCTACGCGACACCACTGACAGCGACACAGAACCGATCCCACCACATGGGACACGGCCGCGTCATAGGGTCCTACGGTCCCCACGACGCGGCCGCTCGTACCAAGCTCAGTGCGCCCCGGTCCCGGTCAGGGCCCGCACCTCCAGCTCCGCGTACTTGCCGGCGTCGGGCGTCTCCTTCGACAGCAGGGTGCCGACGACGCCCAGCAGGAAGCCGACCGGGATCGAGATGATGCCCGGGTTCTCCAGCGGGAACCAGTGGAAGTCGACGTCGGGGAACACCGACGTCTCCTTGCCGGAGACCACCGGGGAGAACAGCACCAGGCCGACCGCGGTGACCAGGCCGCCGTAGATCGACCACAGGGCGCCGGAGGTGGTGAACCGCTTCCAGAACAGGCTGTAGAGGATGGTCGGCAGGTTGGCGGAGGCGGCGACCGCGAAGGCCAGGGCGACCAGGCCGGCCACGTTCAGGTCGCGGGCGAGGGCACCCAGCAGGATCGAGACGGCCCCGATACCGACGGTGGCGTACCGGGCCGCGTTGATCTCCTGTTTCTCGGTGGCCCGGCCCTTCTTGATGACGTTGGCGTAGATGTCGTGGGCGAAGGAGGAGGACGAGGCCAGGGTCAGGCCCGCGACGACCGCGAGGATCGTGGCGAAGGCGACCGCGGAGATGGTGGCGAGCAGGATGGCGCCCCAGTTGGAGTCCACCCCGCCGAGGTGGAGGGCCAGCAGGGGTGCCGCCGTGTTGCCGGCCTTGTTGGAGGCGACGATCTCGTCCGGTTTGATCAGCGCGGCGGCGCCGAAGCCGAGGGCGAGGGTCATCAGGTAGAAGGCGCCGATCAGGCCGATCGCCCAGATGACCGACTTACGGGCGGCCTTGGCGGTGGGAACCGTGTAGAAGCGGATCAGGATGTGCGGCAGGCCCGCCGTGCCGAGGACGAGGGCGATGCCCAGGGAGATGAAGTCCAGCTTGGTGGTGCCCGTGGCGCCGTACTTGAGGCCGGGCTCGAGGAAGGCGGAGCCCTTGCCGCTGTTGTCGGCGGCCTTGCCCAGCAGATCGGAGATGTTGAAGTGGAACTTCAGCAGGACCAGGAAGGTCAGCAGCACGGCGCCCGCGATCAGCAGCACGGCCTTGACCATCTGGACCCACGTCGTGCCCTTCATGCCGCCGATGGTCACGTAGACGATCATCAGGACACCGACCAGCGCCACGATGCCGATCTTGCCGCCGTCGCTGGTGATGCCGAGCAGCAGCGAGACGAGGACGCCGGCGCCGGCCATCTGGGCCAGCAGGTAGAAGATCGACACGACGATCGTGGACGTACCGGCCGCCGTGCGGACGGGGCGCTGGCGCATGCGGTACGCCAGCACGTCGCCCATGGTGTAGCGGCCGGAGTTGCGCAGCGGCTCGGCGACCAGGAGCAGGGCGACCAGCCAGGCGACCAGGAAGCCGATGGAGTACAGGAAGCCGTCGTAGCCGAAGAGGGCGATGGCGCCCGCGATGCCGAGGAAGGACGCGGCGGACATGTAGTCGCCGGAGACGGCGAGGCCGTTCTGGAAGCCGGTGAACTGCCGTCCGCCGGCGTAGAAGTCGGCGGCGTCCTTGGTCTGGCGGCCGGCCCAGACGGTGATGACGAGGGTCGCGGCGACGAACACCGCGAACAGGGTGATGATCAGGGGCCGGTGCTCACTCGCCTCGCCGGCCGCCAGCACGCTCTGCTGCGCGATGCTCATGCGCCGCCCTCCATCCGGGACTTGATGGCCTCCGCCTTGGGGTCGAGGTGAGCGGCGGCGCGCCGCGCGTACCACCAGGCGATCAGGAACGTGGTGAGGAACTGGGCGAGGCCCAGCACGAGGGCGACGTTGACGTTGCCGGCCACCTTGGTGCCCATGAAGTCGCCCGCGTAGATGGAGAGCAGGACGTACAGCACGTACCAGGCGATGAAGGCGACGGTCAGCGGAAAGGCGAAGGAACGGTAGGAGCGGCGCAGTTCCCCGAACTCCGCGCTCTCCTGCACCGCGGCGAACTCCTCGGTGGAGGGGAGTCGGGGCTGGGTCTTCGAGGGGGGCGGTGTCTCGGTGGCCACGGAGTCTCCTCGTGTTGCGGGCGGTCTGCGACGGGGGGCTCGATCCTGCTCGGGCTCCCCGTCGAAGGTCCACGGCGCCACGCGAGGACCGGTTCAAGTCCTATGAGTTCTTTCGGAAGTCGTCTGCCGTGGTCATTGCTGGCCGGCGAGAGGCCGGGATAGCTTCGCCCTGCACAACTAGTCATGTACCTGCCCGAGGAGCATCTGTGTCTCGGGCCGGTTTCGTTTTCGGATGACCTCGGATGATGTGGAGATCCCATGTCTCATCTGCGCTCCAGACGCCGGCTCGCCCTCGCCGTGCCCGTCGTGCTGTCGCTGACCGCGTCGCTCGGCTTCCTCCCGTCGACGGCGTCGGCGGCCCACCTGACGGCGAAGGCGACGCGCGCGGCGGACGGCCCGAACCTCGCGTACCTCGTCAACACGAGGACCGATCACCACACCATCGCGTCGGTGCGGAAGGCCATCGAGGCGGCCGGCGGTTCCGTCGTGGTGACGTACGACAGGATCGGCGTGATCGTCGTCCACTCCGCGAACCCGGACTTCGGCAAGCGGATCCGCGCGGTGCGCGGAGTGCAGTCGGCGGGTGCCTCGCGGACCGCGCCGCTCAGCGCGGCGGGGACGACGGACGAGGGCGCGGTGCAGGTCCTGTCGAAGGCCCAGGAGGCGAAGCTCGCGAAGAGCGCGGCGGCGGGCGAGGAGCCCCTGGAGGCCGACCAGTGGGACCTGCGGGCGATCGGCGCCGACAAGGCCGCGCGGATCGACCCGGGCAGCAGGCGGGTGACCGTCGGTGTCATCGACACCGGCGTCGACGACACCCATCCGGACATCGCCCCGAACTTCTCCGCCGCCCAGTCCGCGAACTGTGTGAGCGGCAAGGCGGACACGACGTACGGCGCCTGGCGGCCGGTGGACGCCGACCACTACCACGGCACGCATGTCGCGGGTGAGATAGCCGCGGCCCGCAACGGCACAGGCGTGGCGGGGGTGGCCCCGGGTGTGAAGGTCGCGAGCATCACCGTGGCCCAGCCGGACGCGAACTCGCTGTTCTTCCCCGAAAGCGTGGTCTGCGCCTTCGTGTTCGCCGCCGATCACGGCATCGAGGTCACGAACAACAGCTACTACGTCGATCCGTGGGAGTACAACTGCATGGACGACCCCGATCAACGTGCCATCGTCGACGCGGTCAACAGGGCCCAGCTGTACGCCCAGCGCAAGGGCACGCTCAATGTGGCCGCCGCGGGCAACTCCAACGACGACCTCGACTCGGACGCCCTGGTCGACGCTTCCAGCCCGGACGACTCGACCCCCACGACCCGGACGGTCGACCCGCACGAGTGCTTCGACGTGCCGACCCAGCTGCCCGGCGTGGTCACGGTGAGCGCGACCGGCGTGAAGGGCGCCAAGTCGTACTACTCCAGCTACGGCAAGGGCATCGTCGACGTGGCGGCCCCCGGCGGCGACAAGTTCCAGATCCCGGACACGCCGTCCAAGAACGGCCGCATCCTGTCGACCCTGCCCAACGGCCAGTACGGCTTCCTCCAGGGCACCTCGATGGCCTCCCCGCACGTGGCCGCCGTGGCCGCGCTGCTGAAGTCCGCCCACCCGCACGCCACCCCGGCGCAGCTCCAGGCGCTGCTCAAGGCCGAGGCGGACAACCCCGGCTGCCCGAGCGACCCGTACGACGGGGACGGCGACGGTGTCGTGGACGCGACCTGCGTGGGCGGCAAGCGCGTCAACGGCTTCTACGGGTTCGGCATCGTCAACGCGCTGCGCGCGGTCAAGTAGCCCCGGCATCGACGAACGGGAGAGACAACACCCATGACTGCGTCCCACCAGCGCCACCGTCGCGCCCTCGCCCTTCCGCTCGGGACGGCGATGGCGACGGCCCTCGCCTTCCTGCCGAACGCCTCGGCGACGGCGGCCCCGGCCGCAGCACCGGCCGCCACCGCCGCGGCGGACGCGACCTCGCTCAGCTACGTCGTCAACGTCCGCCCCGGGCACGCCGCTTCCGCGCGCGTGGAGAAGGCCATCGACGAGGCCGGCGGCTCGGTCGTGATCGCCTACGACCGGATAGGCGTGATCGTCGTCCACTCCTCGAACCCCGGCTTCGCCGCGGCCATACGCAAGGTGCGCGGCGTCGACTCCGCCGGCGCCACCCGCACCGCGCCGCTGCCCGCCCAGTCGACCACCGACGTCGGGACACCGAAGGTGCTGAGCGACGCGCAGGTCGCGAACGCGCGGGCGGCCGACGGACAGGACCCGCTGGAGCCCCTCCAGTGGGACCTGCCGGCCATCAAGGCGGACAAGGCGCACGAGAAGACCCTCGGCAGCCGGAAGGTCACCGTCGCCGTCGTCGACACCGGTGTCGACGACACCCACCCCGACATCGCGCCCAACTTCGACCGTGCCGCCTCCGCCAACTGCGTCTCGGGCAAGCCGGACACCACCGACGGGGCCTGGCGGCCCAGCGCGAGCGAGAGCCCGCACGGCACGCACGTGGCCGGTGAGATCGCGGGCGCGAAGAACGGCGTCGGCATCACGGGCGTGGCGCCGGGCGTGCGGGTCGCGGGCATCAAGGTCGGGAACCCGAGCGGCTACTTCTACACCGAAGCCGTGGTCTGCGGCTTCGTGTGGGCGGCCGAGCACGGCGTCGACGTGACCAACAACAGCTATTACACCGACCCGTGGTACTTCAACTGCACCACCGATCCGGACCAGAAGGCGCTGGTGGACGCCATCACCCGGGCCACCCGGTACGCGGAGCGCAAGGGCACGGTCAATGTCGCGGCGGCGGGCAACGAGAGCTACGACCTGGCGTCCGACTCGATCACCGACCCGGTCTCACCGAACGACTCCACCGCGTCGGACCGGGTGATCGACCCGCACAAGTGCTACGACATCCCCACCCAGCTGCCAGGGGTCGTGACGGTCGCGGCGACCGGCGCCAAGGGCATCAAGTCGTCCTTCTCCAACTACGGCCTGGGCGTGATCGACATAGCCGCCCCCGGCGGCGACTCGACGGCCTACCAGAAGCCGGAGCCCCCGGCCACCAGCGGCCTCATCCTCGGCCCGCTGCCCGGCGGCAAGTGGGGCTACATGGCCGGCACGTCGATGGCGACCCCGCACGTCGCCGGTGTGGCCGCATTGATCAAGTCAACCCACCCGCACGCCTCCGCGGCCCTGGTGAGGGCCCTGCTGTACGCCGAGGCCGACGCCACACCGTGCACCGACCCGTACGACATCAACGGCGACGGCAAGATCGACGCGGTGTGCGAGGGCTCGAAGAACCACAACGGCTTCTACGGCTGGGGCACGGCGGACGCGCTGGCGGCCGTGACGAAGTGAGGCGGCTCGGGCCATACATTGATTGAGTCAATACTGCATAGTGCAGTCATGACTGGAATCAATTTCGCCTGGTCCGCCCTGGGCGGCGACCCCGCCCTCGTGGCGCGGGTCGGCACCGTGGTCAGGGAAGGCGCGCTCCGGGCGCGCCTTCCCGTACGGGAGCTGGCCCGCTCCTGCGTGGGGGCCTGCGCGCTGGCCGCCGCCGAGTTGGGGGCGCGGCGGGGCGGGCTCGCCGAGGTGCCGGCGGTGCGGGTCGACGACGGGGCGGTGGCGGCGGCCTTCCACAGTGAGCGGCTGCTGACTGTCGACGGGCGGGCGCCGGTCGCCTTCGCGCCGCTGTCGCGGTTCTGGCGTACGGCCGACGGATGGGTGCGCACGCACGCCAACTATCCCCACCACCGGACGCGGCTGCTGGATGCGCTGGGGCTGCCGGAGGACGCGTCCGTGGAGGCCGTGGCCGAGCGGCTCGCCGAGCGGCCCGCGCGCGAGGTCGAGGAGACGGTGTACCGGGCGGGGGGCCTCGCGATCGCGCTCCGTACGCCCGAGGAGTGGGCCGCGCACGAGCAGGCCGCCGCCGTGGCCGCACGCCCGCTCGTCGAGCGCGGACGGCTCGGCCCGGCACGCGCGCGCGTACTGCCGCCCGCACGGGACTCCTCTTCCCTGCTGCCCGCCGCCGGCCTGCGCGTCCTGGACCTGACCCGGGTCCTCGCGGGCCCGGTCGCCACCCGCACGCTCGCCCTGCTGGGCGCTCAGGTGCTGCGCGTGGACCCGCCGCACCTGCCGGAGCTGTCCGACCAGCACGCCGACACGGGCTTCGGCAAGCGGTCGGCGACGCTGGACCTGGCCACGGACCGGCAGGCCTTCGAGGAACTGCTGGCCGCCGCGGACGTGGTGGTCACCGGGTACCGGCCGGGCGCGCTGGACCGGTTCGGCCTCTCCCCCGAGGCGCTGGCCGAGCGGCAACCCGGGCTGGTCGTGGCGCAGGTGTCGGCCTGGGGCGGGTACGGGCCGTGGAGCGGGCGGCGCGGCTTCGACAGCCTGGTGCAGGTCGCCACCGGCATCGCGGCCGTCGAGGGCTCGGCCGGCCGGCCCGGTGCGCTGCCCGCGCAGGCGCTGGACCACGGCACCGGCTATCTGCTGGCCGCCGCCGTACTGCGGGCGCTGACCGAGCAGTCGTACGACGGCGGTGGCCGCGTCGTCCGCCTCGCGCTCGCCCGGACCGCGCGCTGGCTGACGGACGAGGCGGCGCCGGAAGCGGGCGGTGACCTGCCCTACGACGGGCCGGACGCCTGGCTCGCCGAGACGGACAGCCGGCTGGGGCGGCTGCGGTACGCGCGCCCGCCCGTGTCCTTCGCGGGCGGCCCGGCAGACTGGGCGCGGCCGCCGGTGCCCTGGGGGACGGACGCGGCCCGCTGGGCGTGACGCCGCGGGTCAGCCGTTCGTGACCAGCACCTTGAGGGCGGTGCGCTCGTCCATCGCCTTGTAGCCGTCGGGGACGCCCTCGATGCCGACCGTCATGTCGAAGACGGGCGACGGGTCGATCGTGCCGTCCAGGACGTCGGGCAGCAGGTCGGGGATGTAGGCGCGGACCGGTGCGACACCGCCGCGCAGCGCGAGGTTCCGGTCGAACATGACGCCGAGGTCGAGGCCGGTGCCGCTGCCGTGGGGCACGCCCACGAAGCCGATGGCGCCGCCGTCGCGGGCGACGCCGACGGCGGTCCGCATGGACTGCTCGGTGCCGACCGCCTCGACGACGGCGTGCGCGCCCTGCCCCCGGGTGAGCTCGCGGACCGCCTCGACGGCCGCGTCCCCGCGCTCCGCGACGACGTCGGTGGCGCCGAAACGGCGCGCGATGTCCGTACGCACCTGGTGCCGCCCGAGGGCGATGATCCGCTCCGCGCCGAGCCGCTTGGCGGCCAGCACGGCGCACAGACCGACCGCGCCGTCCCCGACGACGGCGACCGTGGCACCCGGGCGGGCGCCCGCGCCGAGGGCCGCGTGGTGGCCGGTGCCCATGACGTCGGACAGGGTCAGCAGGGCGGACAGCAGGTGGTCGTCGGAGGCCGCCTCCTTGGGCAGCTGGACCAGGGTGCCGTCGGCGAAGGGCACCCGGACGGCCTCGCCCTGGCCGCCGTCGTAACCGACCGAGCCCCAGAAGCCGCCGTGCTCGCACGAGGTGGTCAGGCCCTCGCGGCAGAAGTCGCAGACGCCGTCGGACCACATGAAGGGCGCGACCACCAGGTCACCGCGCCGTACGGTGCTCACCTCGGAGCCGGTCTTCTCGACGAGGCCGAGGAACTCGTGCCCGATGCGCTGTCCCGGCTGCCGGGCCGCCTCGCCGCGGTACGCCCACAGGTCGCTGCCGCAGATGCAGGCGCGCAGCACCCGTACGACGGCGTCGGTGGGCAGCCGCACCACGGGCTCGGGCACGTCCTCCACGCGCATGTCGTACGGGGCGTGGATGGTGGTGGCGCGCATGACGAGGGTCCTTCTTCCTGCGAAGACGAGGGGTGGATGCAGCTCACGGTACGCCGTCGCCCCCGTGCGCCCTCACACCCCCGCCACGCCCAGCAGGGTCCCCGCCACGTACGTCACCCCCATGGCCAGCGCCCCGCCCACGACGTTCCGCAGCACCGCCCGGCCCGGAGCCGCGGCGCCCAGGCGGGCGCTGCTGAAGCCGGTGAGGACGAG
Source organism: Streptomyces sp. NPDC046915 (assembly GCF_040644935.1). Classification (NCBI taxonomy): domain Bacteria; kingdom Bacillati; phylum Actinomycetota; class Actinomycetes; order Kitasatosporales; family Streptomycetaceae; genus Streptomyces; species Streptomyces sp. NPDC046915. The sequence goes on from NZ_JBEYXB010000027.1 coordinate 38,617, forward strand.
GGCGGCGAGCACGGACGCCACGGTCACCGGCAGGCGCAGGCCGGCCGGCGGGAGGACGATCGCCAGCAGCGGCAGCAGGGCGCCCACGGTGAAGGCCAGGAAGCTCGCCCAGGCCGCGTGCCACGGATTGGTCAGTTCGTCCGGGTCGATGCCCAGCTCCACGCGCGCGTGGGCCTTCAGCGCGTCCCGCGCGGTGAGCTGCTCCGCCGCCTCCCGCGCCACCTCCCGGGACAGCCCGCGCTCTTGCAGGAGCTCGGTCAGCTCCTCCAGTTCGGCGGCGGGCTGCTCCCTCAGCTCCTGCTTCTCCAGGGCCAGGGCGGCCATCTCCGAGTCGCGCTGGGTCGACACCGACACGTACTCGCCCGCCGCCATCGACATCGACCCGGCCAGCAGCCCGGCCAGGCCCGCGGTGAGCAGGGCGGCACGGGAGTCCGTGGCACCGGCCACACCGACGACGAGGCCGGCGGTGGACACGATGCCGTCGTTCGCGCCGAGGACGGCGGCCCGCAGCCAGTTCAGGCGCGAGCCCAGCGCGCCGGCGTGCGCCTCGTCATGGGTCGGTTCCGTCACACCAGGAGGATTCCACCCCGGCCGTCACCACACCCGTACCGACGCTCCCCGCGCGAACACGGGGCTCGTCGCGTCCGCGGGCGGTTCGAGGAGCGGCTCGGCGAGCTCCGCGACCGTCGGGCCGACCTTCGCCGCGATCGGGTCCAGGAAGTCGAGGTCGAAGCCGTACACACGGGCGGCGTTGCCCCCGAGCATGGCCGTGAGCTCGTCCCGGGGGACGCCCGCGTAGGCGAAGCGCAGGGCTTCCCGGGAGTAGGGATGGGTGCCCTCGTCGTGGGGGTAGTCGCTGCCCCACATGATCTTGTCGACGCCGATGCGGTCGCGCAGCGGCACCTCGTGCGGGCGCATGAAGCTGGCGCCGACGAAGCAGTTGTCGCGCCAGACCCGCGAAGGGGCCCCGCCCATGCCGGCGGCCAGCCCCGCGCCGAACTTGGCCTCCGCCGTGGCCGCCTTCGTCGCGGCGGCGACCAGGCGGCCGTGGTAGTAGTCCAGCATGTCGAGCACTCCGGGGATCCAGCCCGAGCCCTGCTCGGTCAGGACCAGCCTCAGGTCCGGGTGACGGCGGAAGGCGCCGCCGAAGACGAGGTGCCACAGCGCGCGGTGGGAGAACCAGGTCGTCTCGACCATGAAGACCGCGCGGGCGGCCGGTTCGTCGCCGAGCGGCGGGGAGGCCGAGCCCGCGTGGTGGTTGACGGGCACGCCGAGTTCCGCGCAGACGGCCCAGATCGGGTCGTACGCCGACGAGTACAGCTCGGGCAGCCCCGAGCCCGGTGGTGTGCCCGGCAGCAGCACCCCTCCCCTCAGGCCCGCGCCGGCCGCCCACCGGATCTCCCGCACGGCCTCCTCGACGTCGTTCAGGAGGATCTGGCAGACGCCCGCGCGACGGCCCGGCGCGGCCGCGCAGAAGTCCGCCAGCCAGCGGTTGTGGGCGCGCAGGCCCGCCCACCGGCACTCGAACTCCTCGGCGGTCGGCGTGGGCGCGCTCAGGGAGCCGGACGGGAAGAACGGCGGGATGGTGTTCGGGAAGACGACCTCCGCGACGATCCCGTCCGCCTCCAGCTCGGCCAGCCGGAGCTCGGAGTTCCAGTTCCGGTCGGCGGAGTCGGCGAGCAGGTCCTCGTACGGGTTGACGTACGTGGCCGCCCAGGCGTCGAAGTCCTCGTGGTACCGCCGTTCCAGGTAGGGCCGGTAGTCGAGGAGGTCGGCGCCGGCGTGGCAGTCGGCGGAGATGACGGTGCAGCGGTCCTCGCCGAGGTCCGGGTCCGGGGAGCTCACGGGGTCACCCCCAGGGCCGGGAAGTCGTGGCCGGTCAGCCAGTGGCGGCCCACCTCGCGCGAGCGCGCCCAGGACGCCTCGACGGCCGCCTGGTCGTCCGGCTGCCCGAGGTCGGCGGGGGTGGGGCCGATGCGCCGGGCGAGCGGGGCCAGCCGAGCCACGTCGAAGCCGAAGGCCTCGGCCGCCGCGAGCCCCAGCATGCGGCGGGTCTCGGTCACCGGGATGTCGTGGAAGGTGCGGCGCAGCCACGCGCGCGTGTCGGGCCAGGTGCCCTCGGGGTGCGGGAAGTCGCTGCCCCACAGGATGTTGTCCACGCCGATCTCGTAGCGCTGGGCCAGCTCGCGGCGCTTGGTGTTGGTGGCGCAGACGAACACCTGCCGGTCGAGGTACTCGTGCGGCGGGCGCTTGAGTTCCTGGAAGGGCGAGAGCTTCTTGCCGCCGTGCGCGCCCAGGTAGAGGCGGTCCATGAACCACAGCAGGTTCGGCAGCCACCAGCAGCCCGACTCCGCCACCCCGAACCGCAGGCCGGGATGGCGTTCGAAGACTCCGGACCACAGCAGGAACCACAGCGGCCGGGCGGGCCACCAGGTGACCTCGGAGACGTAGATCCCGAGGTGGTCGCCGTACTCGTGCCGCGGAGCCGCTCCGGAGTGCGTCAGCAGCGGCATCCCGCACTCGGCGGCCGCCGCCCACACCGGGTCGTAACGGCGGTCGTGGTACGGCTCCTTGTCGACCCACATGGACGGGATCATCAGGGCGCCGAGCCCGGACTCCTTGGCGCGGCGCACCTCGGCGACCACCCGCTCGGCCGGGGCCGTGACGGGCAGCAGGGCCACTCCGCAGTGCCGTTCGGGGTGCTCGGAGACGAAGTCGGCCAGCCAGCGGTTGTGCGCCCGCGCGCCCGCCATGCCCAGTTCGGGGTCCTGGTCGCCGGACAGGCCGAGGCCCACGCCGAAGGGAGCGGCCGTACGGCTGTCCACGGCGTCGGCGTCCGGGAAGACCACCTCGGCGGCCACCCCGTCGCCGTCGAGCTCCTTCAGCCGCTGAGCGGTGTCCCAGCCGCCACGCAGGCCCTCCTCGTTGTCCTGGAACCACTTGTCCGCGAACGCCTCGTTGCGGATGCCGAGCCGGGTCATCTCCTCGCGGCGCCGGCCCTGGCCCGCGAGGAACTCGTCGAAGTCCCGGTGGAACCGGGCCTCCAGGTAGGGCCGGTACTCCTCGGTGGGCAGCCCGGCGTGGCAGTCGGAGGAGATGATCAGGTAGGGCTCGTGATCGGTCATCGTGTCCTGGTCGGTCACGCCGGCCTCCTAATCCAGGATGAAGCTTTCGAGGTACGACGGGTTCGCCCGGTGGAGCATCGAGTCCGCCCTGGCCCGGATCTGCGCGTCGCTGTGCTCGCTCGGCGGCAGCAGCCAGAAGCGGTCGGCGCGGATGCCGTCGACGACGAGGCCGGCGACCTCCTCGACGGGCGTGAAGTCGACCTCCTTGCCCGCCGCGCGCATCGCCGCCTCCCACTGGTCGAGGCTGCGGTAGGGGGTCCTGCGCGGCCTCTCCTTCGCGTACCGCTCGGGCCGGTTGCGGTGCGACTCCCACAGGCCGGTGCGCAGCATGTGCGGGCCGGGGAAGAGCACCGACGCGCCCACGCGCGCGTGTTCCGCCCTCAGGTGGGCGTACAGGGACTCGGTCAGCGTGACGACGGCCGCCTTGGTGACGGCGTACACGGAGGCGGTGGGAAGGGGGGCGATGCCGCCGTCGCCGGAGGAGGTGTTGACGACATGACCGGGCTGACCCGCCTTGATCATCCGTGGCACGAACGCCTGGACGCCGTGGAAGACGCCCCACACGTTGACGGAGAACGCCCACTTCCAGTCGTTCGGGTCGTGCTCCCACATGCGGCCCTCGGCGCCCGAGCCGACCCCGGCGTTGTTGCACAGGACGTGCACGGCGCCGTAGGTCTCGTACGCCGACTCGGCCAGTTCCAGGACCTGTTCGCGGACGCCGACGTCGACCACGCGCGCGTGCACGTCCGCGCCGTCCGCGCGCAGGTCGTCGGCGGCCTTGTCCAGGGCGGCCGCCTCGACGTCGGCGAGGACCACCTTCAGGCCTTCGGCCGCGAACCGCCGGGCCATGGCGAGGCCGATGCCGCTCGCGGCGCCGGTGACGACGGCGACCTGTCCCTCCCTCAGCTCCATCACAGGCTCCCCTCGGGAGTCTCCGGCGGTGCGTCCAGGACCTGGCGCGGATCGTCGTACCGCTGGTGGATGTACGGCAACAGCGCCTGTGGATCGACCCGTTCGACGACCCGGCCACGCTGGTCGCTGGTCTTCCGGCCGAGGGTGATCTCGACGAGGCGCAGGACCGGCAGGTCGGCGACGGGGTCGTAGACGGATTCGCGCAGCACCACGTCCCCGGTCACCGCCTCCAGCTCGCTCACCCTCTCGTGGCGCACGCAGTGCACCAGCAGCGGGTCGCCGTCGAAGCCGGAACCGTCCACCGCTGGAAGGAACTTGAAGTAGAAGTCGGTCTTCCGGGTCGGCTCGGGCAGGGGCAGCTCGCCGCTGACGGCGCCGCGCACCTCGACGAAGGCGGTGCCGTGCCGGGCCAGCGACGCGCGCACCGCCGGGCCGTCGCGCTCGACGGTCACCTCGCCGAGCTTCTTGGGCTCGCCGAAGACCTCGCGACCGCCGGTGAGGGCGCGCTCGTGGGTCATCGGCATCACCAGCGGGTACCAGCCCTCGGTTCCGCCGTGGGCGGCGGCGACGGCGAACGAGCCCGCGCCGAGCGGGTATCCGGGCAGGTCGACCTTGCTGATGCTGACCCGGACCAGGGGCCGCCCGGCCGGTTTGAGCGGGGGCGGCAGCACCGCCGCCACCGCGTCCGGATCGGTCTCCCAGAGGGCCACCACGCCGGTGGACCAGATGTCGGGGAGCTTCGCGCTCGCGGTGCGCGCGGCCGTGACCTCCGCCTCGGTCCGTGCGCCGTACCGTACGCGTGCCATACGCCGTACCGCCCTTCCATGGGCCGTCAACCGCCGGGCGGCAGCACGGTCGCACCGTGTGGTGAAGGTGTCCATAGCCGCGCACGTGGACATGTGGGGCAACGGACCCGAACCTCCGGGAGAGGACTGTCGGTCGTGGCCCGTATCCTCAGTGACCATGCTCGATGACCGAACGACCGCAGCGTCCTCCCCCACCCGGTGGCCGGCCGCGTATCCCCAGGGATACGCGGTCGTTGACGTGGAGACCACGGGCCTGGCCCGGGACGACCGGATAATCTCCGCGGCCGTCTACCGGCTGGACGCGCGCGGTGAGGTCGAGGACCACTGGTACACGCTGGTCAATCCGGAGCGGGACCCGGGCCCGGTGTGGATCCACGGTCTGACGAGCGACGTGCTCGAGGGCGCGCCGCTGTTCGCGGACATCGCGGAGGAGTTCGCCGCCCGGCTCGCGGACCGGGTGCTGGTCGCGCACAACGCCGTCTTCGACTGGCAGATGATCGCCCGGGAGTACGCGCGCGCGGAGCGCGAGGCCCCGGTGCGGCAGCGGCTGTGCACGATCGCGCTCTCGAAGGAACTGGGGCTGCCGCTGCCCAACCACAAGCTGGAGTCGCTGGCGGCCCACTTCGGCGTCGTGCAGCGGCGCGCGCACCACGCGCTGGACGACGCGCGCGTGCTCGCGGAGGCGTTCCGGCCCAGTCTGCGGGCCGCCGCGGAGGGCGGGGTACGGCTGCCGCTGCTGGAGTGCCGGGCACTGACGGAGTGGCAGGACCGGCCGGCGCCCCTGATCGGCCGCCAGGCCGGCGGCGGGGGGTACGGCGGATACCGGCCCGGTACCTGGCGTCCGGCCCGCAAGCGGCCCGCGTGCCCGTATCCCAACCCGGGCCGGTACGAAGAGGGCAAACGTCTCAAGCAGGGCATGCGGGTCGCGTTCTCCGGGGACACCTCGGTCGAGCGTGACCTGCTGGAGGACCGGGCGACCGAGGCGGGGCTGCATGTCGCGACCAGCCTGTCCCGGCTGACCAGCCTCCTGGTGACCAACGATCCGGACTCGGGCACCTCGAAGGCGGCCAAGGCGCGACAGTACGGGACGCCGGTGGTGGACGAGGCGGCGTTCGGCCAGCTCCTCGCGGATGTGGAGCCCGCGCCGGAGGAATGACCGTACGGACGAACGACCGTACGGACGAACGACCGTATGGAGGAACGACCGTACGGATGGGTGATTGCCGTGCGACTCGCCCGGCGGCCGCTCGCCCGGGAGGCGGCGACGGCTCACTCTGTGGCGCATGGCGAGATGTGAAGTATGCGGCAATGACTACGGTATGACCTTCGAGGTGCACGCCCAGGGGGCGGTGCACGTCTTCGACTGCTTCTCCTGCGCGATCCACCGCATGGCGCCGATCTGCGAACACTGCCGGGTGCAGGTCATCGGCCAGGGCGTCGAGGTCGAGGGCCACTGGTACTGCGGCGCCCACTGCGCGCGCTCCGAGGGCAAGGTGGGCGTCGTGGACAAGGTGTGATCCGGTACCCGCCCGATTGCGCCCCACGACCGAGTTGTACCGTCGTGGGGTGCACCGCTACCGCTTTCTGCTGACCCGCCAGTGGGTGATCCTCACCCTGGTGGCCCTGCTGCTGATCCCCACCATGATCTGGCTGGGCATCTGGCAGAAGCACCGGTACGAGATGCGCAGCACCCGCAACCATCTGGTCGCCGAGGCGCTGGCGGCCGCGCCGGTGCCCGTGGAGCGGCTGAGCTCCCCGGGACACGCCGTCACCCGCACCGAGAAGTACCGCAGGGTCACCGCGACCGGCACCTTCGACACCGCGCGGGAAGTGGTCGTCCGGCGTCGTGTCAACGCCGACGACGAGGTCGGATTCCACGTCCTGACGCCGTTCGTGCTGACGGACGGCAAGGTGCTGCTGGTCAACCGCGGCTGGATCCCGGCGAACGGAGCGCAGACCGCCTTCCCCAAGATCCCCGCACCGCCCGCCGGCCGGACCACCGTCACCGGGCGGCTGATGGCCGACGAGACGACGGCGGCCAGCGGCATCAAGGAGATCAAGGGGCTGCCGGACCGGCAGATCATGCTGATCAACAGCGCGGAGCAGGCCCGGCGGCTGAACGCACAGGTGCTCGGCGGCTACATCCAGCAGACCGCTCCGGAGCCCAAGGGCGACACCCCCGAGCTGCTCTCCGACCCCGGCAAGGAAGACGCCCCGCTGAACTACGCGTACATGATCCAGTGGTGGCTGTTCGCCGCGGGCGTCCCGTACGGCTGGTTCGTGCTGGTCCGCCGCGAGGACCGGTCCCGGGCGGAGGCGGCGGCGCAGCCGAGCGAGGAGCCCGCGACCGCCGGGGTGTGACGTCACCTTCCCGGACCAGCCGGCTGATTGTGGCCGCGGCACACCGGGAATCCGGAAACCCGTGCAACCGCGCATCGAGGACTACGCCCTCATCGGCGACGAGCAGACCGCGGCACTGGTCGGCAAGGACGGCTCCGTCGACTGGCTGTGCCTGCCCCGCTTCGACTCCGCCGCCTGCTTCACCCGGCTCCTGGGCGACGAGGAACACGGTCACTGGAGGATCGCCCCCAAGGGGGCCGGCCCCTGCACCCGCCGCGCCTACCGCCGCGACACGCTCGTCCTCGACACCGAATGGGACACTCCGCAGGGATCGGTCCGGGTCACGGACCTGATGCCGCAGCGCGACCGCGCACCCGACGTCGTACGCGTCGTCGAGGGCCTCTCCGGCAAGGTCACCGTCCGCAGCACCCTGCGCCTGCGCTTCGACTACGGCTCGATCGTGCCGTGGATGCGCCGGTCCGGCGGCCACCGGGTCGCCGTCGCGGGGCCCGACTCGGTGTGGCTGCGCAGCGAACCGGCGGTGCGCACCTGGGGCGAGGACTTCGGCACGTACTCGGAGTTCACCCTGGCGGCGGGCGAGCGGGTCGCGTTCGTACTCACCTGGCATCCCTCGCACCAGCCGCGCCCCCCGCTCGTCGATCCGTTCGTCTCCCTGCGGGACAGCGTCGCGGACTGGCGGCGCTGGGCGTCCCGCTGCCGCTACCGGGGGCCGTACCGGGACGCGGTGGTCCGCTCCCTGATCACCCTCAAGGCCCTCACCTACGCGCCGACCGGCGGCATCGTCGCCGCGGCCACCACCTCGCTCCCCGAGGAACTGGGCGGCGTACGCAACTGGGACTACCGCTACTGCTGGCTGCGCGACTCCACCCTCACCCTGGGCGCCCTGCTGGCCGCCGGCTACCGCAAGGAGGCGGAGGCCTGGCGCGACTGGCTGGTGCGCGCGGTCGCGGGCGACCCGGCGGACCTCCAGATCATGTACGGCCTCGCGGGCGAGCGCCGGCTGCCCGAGTTCGAGCTGCCCTGGCTGCCCGGATTCGCCGGTTCGGCGCCCGTGCGGATCGGCAACGACGCCGTGCGGCAGCTACAGCTCGACGTGTACGGCGAGGTCATGGACTCGCTGTCGCTGGCCCGGCGCGCGGGCATGCCGCCCAAGCCGCACATGTGGTCGCTCCAGGGCGTGCTGCTGGAGTTCCTGCGCTCGGCGTGGCGGCAGCCGGACGAGGGCCTGTGGGAGGTACGCGGCGGACGGCGGCAGTTCGTGCACTCCAAGGTGATGGTGTGGGTGGCCGCCGACCGTGCCGTGCGCACGCTGGAGGAGAACCCCCAGCTGGCCGGCGACCTCGACGGCTGGCGCGCGTTGCGCGACGAGGTGCACCGGGAGGTGTGCGAGAAGGGCTACGACCCCGAGCGGAGGACCTTCACGCAGTACTACGGCTCGCGTGAACTCGACGCTGCCGCGCTGCTCATCCCGCGCCTCGGCTTCCTGCCGCCGGACGACCCGCGGGTGATCGGCACGGTCGACGCCATCCGCGCCGGGCTCGGGCAGGGCGGCTTCGTGCGCCGGTACGACACCGACGACAGCGACGAGACGTCCGTCGACGGGATGCCCGGCGGGGAGGGCGTCTTCCTGGCGTGCTCCTTCTGGCTCGCGGACGCCCTGCACCTGACGGGCCGGACGAAGGAAGCCCGGGAGCTGTTCGAACGGCTGGTGGGCGTCACCAACGACGTGGGGCTGCTGTCCGAGGAGTACGACCCGGTGGCCGACCGCCAGCTGGGCAACTTCCCGCAGGCGTTCAGCCACATCGGCCTGGTGAACACCGCCCTCGCCCTGTTCGGGAGCGGCGAGGCAGGATAGGGGCCATGGATCTTGGACTGAAGGACCGGGTGTACGTCGTCACCGGGGCCACGCGCGGCCTGGGCAACGCCGCCGCGCGCGAGCTCGTCGCCGACGGGGCGAAGGTGGTCATCACCGGGCGGGACGGGCAGCGGGTCGCCGACGCGGCGGCCGAGCTGGGCCCGAACGCGGCCGGTGTCGCCGTCGACAACGCCGACCCGCAGGGCGCCGAGCGGCTGATCGCGACCGCCCGCGAGCGCTTCGGCGGCTTCGACGGCATCTTGATCAGCGTCGGCGGGCCGCCACCGGGCTTCGTCACCGACAACACCGACGAACAGTGGCGGGGCGCGTTCGAGTCGGTGTTCCTGGGTGCGGTACGGCTGGCTCGCGTGGCGGCCGCGGAGCTGGAGCCGGGCGGGGTCATCGGGTTCGTGCTGTCCGCCTCGGTGCACGAGCCGATTCCGGGCCTGACCGTCTCCAACGGGCTGCGGCCGGGGCTCGCCGGGTTCGCCAAGTCCATCTCGGACGAGCTGGGGCCGCGCGGGATCCGGGTGCTGGGGCTGCTTCCGTCGCGCATCGACACGGACCGCGTGCGCGAGCTGGACGGGTTGTCGGCGGACCCGGAGGCCACTCGGGCGGCGAACGAGTCCCGGATCCCGTTGCGGCGGTACGGGACGCCCGAGGAGTTCGGGCGGGTGGCCGCGTTCCTGTTGTCTCCGGCCGCGTCCTATCTGACGGGGATCATGCTGCCGGTGGACGGCGGAATGCGGCACGGTTTCTGAGGGCCTCGGCTCACCCTCTCTCAGGTCACCCTCTCGGCCTTGTGCTTGACCTCCCGCAGGCGTACCTCCGCCGGGAGCTTCGCCAGTCCCGCCGACTCGCGGGCGTGGGTCAGAGCCTGGGCCGTCAGGTCGTGCAGGACCGTGCCGGGGTCCACGTCCGGCTCCAGTCGCAGCCACACCCGCGCGCGGGGAGCCGTACGGCGGCCGGTCAGCATCAGACGGGTGTGGGCCACGCCCTCCTGGCCGGCCGTGTCGGCGGCCAGGACGTCTTCCAGGGCCCGGCCGCGCAGCAGCGCGCCCTCGCCGTCGCCGGTGTCGACGAGCACCTCGGCGAGCCGGCGGCGGCGCAGTACCGCCACCAGCCACCACAGGGCCAGCAGGACCAGGAGGGCGAGCGCGGCGAGGACGGTCGGCCACCACCAGCCGGCGTCCCGCCAGCGGGTCCGCTCGGCGTCGCTGAGCAGGACGTCGTGCCGTCCGTCGTGGATCCACCAGGAGGGCGGCCGGACGCCCAGCCCGATGGCCAGCACCGAGCCGCCGAGGGCGGCCAGCAGCAGCCCGATCAGTCCGACGAGCGTGCGGTTCACGGTTCTGAGCACCGCGTTCACCCCTTCCGTCCGGGGCGGTTGACGTGCACCGACAGCGCGGGCGGCCGGGTCAGGCCCAGGCCCTGGACGGCCGCGGTGAGGGCGGTGTCCAGGTCGGCGCGTACGTCGTCCGGGTCGCGGAAGTGCGAGACCGCGCGGACGGCGGCCTTCCTGCGGCCCATCCGCGCCCTTACCGACCGCACGCCCGAGATCTCCATGGCCCGGTCGCGCAGCACCAGGGCCGCCGCCGCGCGCTGGAGTCCGGCGCGGACGTCGGGGTGCGGGCGCCGCATCGGCAGGAGGCCCCGCAGGCCGGGCGTGACCGCGAGCACGAGCAGCCAGAGGCCGAGGGCCAGCGCGACGCCCGCGCCGGCCAGCACCCAGGTGTCGTCGAGCTGTCGTTCGGCGAGTTGGCGGGCCAGGTCGCGGCGCCAGCCCATGGCGGGCCGGTGGGCGCGGACGGCGGCGATGTCGTAGAGGAAGACACCCGCGCCGAGCAGGAGCAGTACGGCGACGATGCCCGCCGGGACGCGTCGGGCCGACCAGAAGCGGCCGTCCCTTCCGCCGTCCGCCACCGGCGGGGGCGCCTCGACCGGCGGGAACGCCTCCACCGGTGGGGACGTCTGCTCCGCCTTCTCCATGACGACCGGCAGTGGCTGGGTGGTGCTCTCGGTTCCCCGGGGTTCGCTCATCGCGTCCTCCCCTGTGCCGTCCCCTGCGGATGCGTCGGATGCAGCCGTTCCACCTGGACGGCGACCTCCGGCACCTCCATTCCCGCCAATGCGGTTACCCGCTCGGTGACCCGGCGACGCACCGCACGGCAGTGGGCGGGCACGTCGGCCGGATAGCCGAGTTCCAGGCGGACACGGACGCGGACGGTGTCGTGGTGGACGACGACGGTGGCGCGCGGCTGTTCCGCCTGTCCGGGCAGCGGGCCGAGCGCCTCGCGTGCCGCCTGCGCCGCGATCTTCGCGACGACCCCGTCGGCGATCCGCAGGGCGCCGCGCTCGCCGGGCGCGACGACGGTCACGGGACCGCGTACCTCACCGACCCCGCCGCTCACGGACGTCACCGCCGCCGGTCGCGCCGGTCGTCCCGGGTGCGGAAGAAGTCGCCCAGCTCCAGGTCCCCCTCGAGGAACCGGCCGGCGACGAACCCGACGGCACCCAGGGCGGCCACCAGCAGGAAGGCACCGAATCCGCCGAAGTACCCGGCGAAGCCCAGCGCCATCCCGGCGATCATGCCGACCACGGCCATGCTCATGCTGTGCTCCTCAGCTCCTCAGCCGTGCGTTGTCCGGGCCGCCGGGCGTCACTGGATCCGGGGCTCCGGCTCCTCTTCCTCTTCCTCCGGAAGCTTGACATCGCTCACCGCGATGTTGACCTCCACGACCTGTAGCCCGGTCATCCGCTCCACCGCCGTGATCACGTTCTCCCGCACGGCATGGGCGACGTCGGCGATCGCCACGCCGTAGTCCACGACGATCTCCAGGTCGAGCGCGGTCTGTACCTCGCCGACCTCGGCCTTCACTCCCCGGGTCACCGACTTGGTACTGCCGGGCACCCGGTCGCGTACGGCGCCGAAGGTCCGCGCGAGTCCGCTGCCGAGCGCGTGCACCCCGACCACGTCCCGCGCGGCCAGCGCCGCGATCTTCTCCACGACCCCGTCGGCGATGGTGGTGCGTCCCCTGGTCGCGGGATCCCCGCCCCCGCGCCGTGTCGGCTGTGCCCTGCGGGTCCCCGGTGTCTCGGGCATCTCCGTGGCGCCCGTGGGATCCGTCGTCCGGTCCTGATTCGTCATGTCGGTCATGGCCGTACGTCCTCTTCGGTCGTCCTCCTTCGACCACGGTAAGTGTGCTTGCGCCGTCTCGCCCCAGGGATGCGGCAGGCTGGAGCAATGACGGCGGAGCGATGGGCGCGTGCGGTGCGACAGCAACTGGGCCTCGGCAGGCTGCTGCCGCTGGGCGGCGCGCGTGACGGCGCGTGGATCGCGGAGGGGGCGGCCGCGGAGGTGCTGCGGCGCGCGACACGGGAAGTGACGGATGTGCGGCTGGGCGCGCTGCGGCTCGGGCTCGCCCGGCCGGAGGACACCGAGGAGCCCGTCGTACCCCTGCCGCCGAGTGCGCTGCCGCCGGGTCCGCTCCGGCTCACGGCCGATTTCGCGGCCGCGGCGGACATGCCCCTGCCCGACACGGCGTCCCGTCTGCGTCTGGTCCTGGCGGCGGCCGCGACGGAGGGGCTCGGGCTCGCGGTCGCCGAGGTGGACCTCAGGGTGACCGGCCTGCTGGACGACGAGGAGCCGTCCGTCCCGGCCACGGAGACGGTGCCGTCGGTGCCGGCCCGGGAGACGGCGGACGCCGACGAGACCCGGGCCGCCGAGGCCGCCCTCGCCGTGCCCGGCGTGACCCGGCTCACCGGCGCGCTGGGCGGCCTGGGCCGGGCGGTGCGCATCGAGGAACGGCGGGCCGAGGACGAGGCCGACGCCACGCTCGCGCACCGCCACGTCCGGGTGGAAGTGGCGGTGGACGCCGCGTACCGCGCCCTGGACGTGGCCCGGCGGGTGCGCGCCGCCGTCGGCGACGCGCTACGGGATCACCCGACGGTGGCCGTGCTGGTGACGGCCGTCGACTGACCCGCTACGGCTCACTCGCCGATGCCGGCCGGACACCTCAGCCACCGCACCTGAGCCTGACGCTCCACGGCACACGCTCGCACCGGGGAACGGCGGACATGGCCGAGCCGTCGGGAACGCGCTGCGGAGTCACCCGACCGTGGCCATGCCGACGACCGCCGTCGGCCGACCCCGTACGCCTCACTCGCCGATGCCGGCCGGACACCTCAGCCACCGCACCTGAGCCTGACGCTCCACGGCACACGCTCGACGGCCCGGACCGGCCGTGCGCACCGAGGAACGGCGGACATGGCCGAGCCGTCGGGGACGCGCTGCGGAGTCACCCGACCGTGGCCATGCCGACGACCGCCGTCGGCCGACCCCGTACGACTCACTCGCCGATGCCGGCCAGGTCCCGCAGCCGCCGGGCCTGGGCCTGGCGTTCCGCGGCGCGCTGTTCGTCGTAGCCACGGGCCGCCGCCCCGCGCAGCAGGGCCTTGGTCTCCACGACCGCGTCGCGGGGTGCCGCCAGCAGCGCCGCCGCGAAGTCGCGGACCGTGCCGTCGAGTTCCTCCACCGGCACCGCGAGGTTGGCCAGCCCCGAGCTCACCGCCTCCTCGGCCTGCACGGACCGTCCGGTCACGCAGATCTCCAACGCCCTGGCGTACCCGACCAGTTCCACCAGCGGGTGCGTCCCCGTGAGGTCGGGCACGATCCCGAGGCTGGTCTCGCGCATGGCGAACTGCACATCGTGCGCGACGACGCGCAGATCGCAGGCGAGAGCCAGTTGGAAGCCGGCACCGATGGCGTGCCCCTGGACAGCGGCGACGGACACGATGTCGTTCCGCCGCCACCAGGTGAACGCCTCCTGGTAGCCGGCGATGGTCGCGTCGAGCTCGGCGTCGTCACGGCGCGCGAGGTCGACGAAGGTCGGCTCGCCCTCGATCCCCTCGGGCGTGAACATCTGCCGGTCGAGCCCGGCGGAGAAGGACTTGCCCTCACCGCGCAGCACGACCACCCGGACGGAGCCCGGCAGCAGCCGGCCGGCCTCGGCCAACGCCCGCCACAGAGCCGGGCTCTGGGCGTTGCGCTTGGCCGGGTTGGTCAACGTCACCATGGCGAGCGCGTCGTCCACGGTGAGTCGTACGCCGTCCTGGTCGAACAGGGGAACCAGGGAAGCAGGGTCCTTCTCGGGCGAAGCCATGGGGCGCCTCCGATGCGTGCGGTCAGCTAAGTGACTGCACAGTAACCACCCGGCCGATCACCCGACCGACCGGGTGGCCACCATCGAAGCCGATGGGCCGCCCGGATCAGGACGATGCGGCTTTTTTGCCCCTGGTCGCTCCGCCACGCCCACGGAGCGTGACGCCCGACTCACTGAGCATCCGGTGTACGAAGCCATACGAGCGGCCGGTCTCCTCGGCCAGCGCCCGGATGCTCGCACCGGAGTCGTACTTCTTCTTCAGGTCTGCCGCGAGCTTGTCGCGCGCGGCGCCGGTCACCCGGCTGCCCTTCTTCAGAGTCTCGGCCACCCGTGCCTCCTCATGGGAAGTGCGCTCTGGTCTCCTCATGATCACCCCTCCGGGGCTCGATGGCCACCCATTCGGCAAGGTCCGTGAGACACGGTTTTGACGACAGGAGCACATCCCCACAAGCGGAACTGACGATTCCAGACGTGCGCGTCCGTACGGCCGAACGGGTTCTTTCGTGAATCAGCAGGTCAGAGACGCGAAGCGGCCGACCCCTCGGTGACGCAGGGATCGGCCGCGAAATCGATGTAGGACACACCTCGATACGAGGAGATCTCACACAGATGATGGATCACGGATCGGCCGAATGATCCATACCCAGTGGATCATTCATTCGATCAAGCAAGGGCGACGAGATCCGCGTAGTCGGAGCCCCACAGGTCCTCGACGCCGTCCGGCAGCAGAATGATCCGCTCCGGCTGGAGCGCCTCGACGGCGCCCTCGTCGTGGGTGACGAGGACCACGGCGCCCTTGTAGGTGCGCAGCGCGCCGAGGATCTCCTCGCGGCTGGCCGGGTCGAGGTTGTTGGTGGGCTCGTCCAGGAGCAGCACGTTCGCCGAGGACACCACCAGGGTCGCCAGGGCGAGACGGGTCTTCTCACCGCCGGAGAGGACGCCGGCCGGCTTGTCGACGTCGTCACCGGAGAAGAGGAACGAGCCCAGCACCTTGCGGACCTCGACGAGGTCCATGTCCGGGGCGGCCGAGCGCATGTTCTCCAGGACGGTGCGGTCGGCGTCCAGGGTCTCGTGCTCCTGGGCGTAGTAGCCGAGCTTGAGGCCGTGGCCGGGGACGACCGCGCCGGTGTCCGGCTGCTCGGCGCCCCCGAGAAGGCGCAGCAGGGTGGTCTTGCCGGCGCCGTTGAGGCCGAGGATGACGACCCGGGAGCCCTTGTCGATGGCCAGGTCGACGTCGGTGAAGATCTCCAGCGAGCCGTACGACTTCGACAGGCCCTCGGCCATCAGCGGGGTCTTGCCGCAGGGCGCGGGCTCCGGGAAGCGGAGCTTGGCGACCTTGTCGGACTGCCGGACCGCGTCCAGACCGGAGAGCAGCTTGTCCGCGCGGCGGGCCATGTTCTGCGCGGCGACGGTCTTGGTGGCCTTGGCGCGCATCTTGTCGGCCTGCGAGTGCAGTGCGGCGGCCTTCTTCTCGGCGTTGGCGCGTTCGCGCTTGCGGCGCTTCTCGTCGGCCTCGCGCTGCTGCTGGTAGAGCTTCCAGCCCATGTTGTAGATGTCGATCGTGGAGCGGTTCGCATCCAGGTAGAAGACCTTGTTGACGACCGTCTCGACCAGGTCGGCGTCGTGGGAGATCACGAGGAAGCCGCCGCGGTAGGTCTTCAGGTAGTCCCGCAGCCAGACGATCGAGTCGGCGTCGAGGTGGTTGGTCGGCTCGTCGAGCAGCAGCGTGTCGGCGTCGGAGAACAGGATCCGGGCCAGCTCGATACGCCGGCGCTGACCGCCGGAGAGGGTGTGCAGCGGCTGGCCGAGCACACGGTCGGGCAGGTTGAGCGCGGCGGCGATGGTGGCGGCCTCGGCCTCGGCGGCGTATCCGCCCTTGGTGAGGAACTCCGTCTCCTGGCGCTCGTACTGCTTGAGGGCCTTCTCCCGGGTGGAGCCCTGGCCGGTGGCGATGCGCTGCTCGTTGTCGCGCATCTTGCGCAGCAGTACGTCGAGGCCGCGCGCGGAGAGGATGCGGTCGCGGGCGAGGACGTCGAGGTCGCCGGTGCGGGGGTCCTGGGGCAGGTAGCCGACCTCACCGGAGCGGGCGATGTTGCCGGCGGCCGGCATGCCCTCTCCGGCGAGGCACTTGGTGAGAGTGGTCTTCCCGGCGCCGTTGCGGCCGACCAGGCCGATGCGGTCGCCCTTGGCGACGCGGAAGTTGGCGTTCTCGAGGAGGATGCGGGCACCGGCGCGCAGCTCGATACCGGAGGCGGAGATCACGGACAGACTCCAGAGCGGAGGTAGTGGCGGGTGGGCGGCTGAGGACGTTCCCGCCGTCTAATGCGCGAGGAGAATGGCCATGGGCCAAGTCTAACGGGGCGGGGCAAGCGCTTTTTCTGCGTGCGGGTGTTCGAACCCCCGGCCCGGGGCGATACGGCCCAGGTCGCCGACGGGGACGTGATGTGCAGCACGTCGGGGGCGGAACGCGCATCCCCGCGCGCGGGCAGGAGCCGACGCGGGCCGCCACCGGCCGTGCGTGCCGTGGGCGTGGGGTGTTGTCGGTGATGGGTGTCACACTGGCGGCAAGGCGGGTAGGACGGAGCGGGGGAAGGGAGTGATGGGCATGGCCGGTACGGGTGGTGGGCGGCCGAGCGTCTATCCGACGCTGCTGTACGCGGACGCGAAGGCGGCGGTCAAGCAGCTCACGGAGGCCTTCGGCTTCACCGAACTGTCGCTGTACGAGGGTGAGGACGGCACGGTCCTGCACGCCGAGCTGGTGCAGGGCAACGGCGGGGTGATGCTCGGCTCCAAGGGCCGGGACGGCGTCTTCGCGGAGGCGATGGGGGAGGCGGGCCCGACGGGGGTGTACGTCGTGGTGGACGACGTCGACGCCCACCACCAGCGCGCCGTCGACCATGACGCGGAGATCCTGATGCCCCCGACCGACCAGCCGTACGGCTCGCGGGACTACATGGCCCGGGACGTCGAGGGCAACGTCTGGAGTTTCGGGACGTACGCCCCCGAGATCGGGGCCTGACGGCCCTATCCCCCGGTGTGCACCTGGAAGGCGGCCCGGCGCACCGCTTTGGCGAGGGCCGGGTCCGGGTGGGCGGCGGCGAGGGCGACCAGGACCTGCACGGTGCGCGGATGACCAACCGCGCGGACCTCGTCGAGCAGCTGGGGGACGGTGGCCTGGACCGCGGACTCCAGGTGGCGTACGAGCATCGGCGCCTCGCCGTGGTCGGCGACGGCGGCGGCGGTGTCCACCCACAGCCAGGTGGCCTCCTGCCGGGTGAGGACCTCGTGGGCGTCCTCCGGGTCGGCCCCGTCGTGCTCGGCGAGCCACAGCAGGGCGTACGGCCTGAGTGTCGACTCCTCGACGACACCGTGCACATCCGCCTCGGCGGGCGCGCCGACGACGCGCAGCGCCTCGAAGGCGAGGCCGCGCAGCAGGGCGTCCTCGCCGCGGGCGGCGTCGATGAGCTGGGTGACGGCGCTGCCGACGGGCCGGGCGGCGAGCCAGGCGCGGTATTCGGCGCGGGCCGCGTTGGGGCGCAGCTGGGCGCAGCCGCGCAGCATGTCCTCGGCGCCCTGCTCGATGTTCCCGGCGGGGCTCTGCGCGGCCACGCAGATCTGCTCCAGCTTGACCCACACCGCCCAGCTGCCCAGCGGGGTGAGCGTGGCCTGGCCGTCGCCGTCGGTGAGGGCGCCGACGGAGGCGAGGGCGTGCAGGGCCCAGTCGAGCAGCGGCGCGAGGTCGGGAACGGGCTCCGCCTGCGGGGTGCCGAGGGCGGGGGCGGCGGGAGCGGCGCCGGCGACGAGCTCGGGGTCGGGCGCGTAGGAGATCTCGCAGCGCTCGGTGCGCAGTTCGGTGACGCGCTGCTGGAGCAGGTCGAGGAGTTGCTCGACCGGGACGGGCCCGGCGGACAGTTGCAGGAAGGAGAGCACCTGGGGCATGGCCGAGACGACCTCGGCGACGGCGGCGGGCTCGTGGTCCGCGGGCTCGGGGTGGGCGAGCGACCAGGCGTCGAAGAGGGCGACCCAGCCGCGCAGCACGGCGCTGTCGTCCCGGTCCCAGGCGCGCAGCCGCCAGCCGGGGCGCGCGCTGTCGCCGTGGACCTCGACGAGCCCGGCGAGGCGGGCGGTGTCCCAGTCGGCGCGGACCTGAGCCGCGGTCAGGCCCAGATCGGCGGCGGCGCGTTCGGCGGTCGACTCCGAGAGGGTGGCCTTGCCGTCGTCGGTCGCGCCGTCGCTGCCGGGGCCGAGTGCGGCGTCGGCCCAGTGGGCGACGCGGGCCGCGTCGGCCAGGCGGGATCGCGCCATTCTGGCCAGCTCGGCGGGGGCCGGAGTGCCCTCCGGCGGGCGGGGTGCGGGGCGGCGCGAGCGCCGCTGGTTCATCGCTCGGGGGGCGGCGGCCAGGGGTCGCGGTCGGACGAGTCGAAGCCTGGAGTCGCGCGGGATACGGGACGTCACGGGTGCAGTCTTCCGGTTGACGGTCCGAAAACCCAAACGGAATGTCACGGCGGGCGACAGGGTGGGCCAACGGACATGTTCCTGAGGAGGCCGGGGAGGGGTGTTCAGGCCAGTGGTACGGCCTTGAACGGAACCGCTGGAACCAGGGCATCCGACCCCTGCCGGGCGCTCACATCAGTGGCGTCAGGAACCGCCGTACGGTCTCCTCGTACTCCTTCGGGTCGGCGTTCCACATCGCCCCGTGCGGGGCGTTCCGCACGGTGTGCAGGGCGACCCGGTCGCCGCGCCCGGCCGCGAGGCGGCGGGAGTACTCCCAGGGGGCCACCACGTCGTCCGGTCCGTGGATCAGCAGCGTGGGCACGCTCAGCCGCGCCGGGTCGGCGGTCTCCGCGGGGCGGTCGGCGCGCAGGCCCGCGCGGCCCTGCGCGGCTCGCACGGCGAGCGGCAGCAGGAAGTCGGGCGCGCCCCGGGCCGCGGCGAGGGCGCGCAGCGTGGCCTCCCAGTTGAGCACCGGCGAGTCCAGGACGAGCCCGGAGACATGGTCGCGCAGGGTGGAGCGGGCGGCGGCGCGCAGGGCCATGGCGGCGCCGGTGGACCAGCCGTAGAGGACGACGCGCCGGGCGCCGTAGCGGACGGCGTAGCGGATCGCCGCGTCGAGGTCGCGCCACTCGGTCTCGCCGAGGTGGTTCAGGCCGTCCGGGGGGCGGGGCGCGCCGAGGTCGCCGCGGTAGGCGAGGGCGAGCACGGAGAACCGCAGTTCGTGCAGGAACCCCATGACGTTCATGGAGTGTTCGCGGGTGGTGCCGAGGCCGTGCACCGCGATCACCCAGGTGTCCCGGGCGCCGGGCACGAACCAGGCGGGCAGGGCGCCGAGTTCGCCGGGCACGTCGATGTCGGCGTGGTCGAGGCCGAGGGCGGCGCCCGGGTTGCCGACGTACAGGTTGGGGGTGAGCCAGACCTGGTCGCCGGGGTCGAGCGTGCCGTGGGTGACGCGCTCCAGGCGGCGTACGATGGTGTCGGCGGAGGGCGCGGCGGCCTCGAGGACGGGGCCGACGACGGCGTGCGAGCCGTCGCCGGCCAGGCCGTAGGTGCCGGGACGCAGGGAGGCCAGGGCGCGGGTGAGGGCGAGCCGGCCCTCGGCCATGGCGTGCACGGTGAGCCGGGGCTCGGTGGGCAGCGGTCTGCCGGGGGCGGCCCTGAGCGCGGCGTCGCTGGCCATCCGGCCGGCGGCCACACCGGCCGCGCCGGCCGCCAGGACCGCGGTGACGGCCGAGGCCGCCGCTGTGACGGTGCGCACGGGTCCAGTGTCCCGGTGGGCCGACCGACCGGCCAGCGGGAGCGGGTGTCGGGGTGACATGTCCTTGCGGGTTCCAGCGGGAGGCCCTTTTCAATCCCCTTTCGATCCCCGGCCGCCCTCACCTCCGCCGGCCGTACCCCCGCAGCTTCTCCCCCACCTCGGCCAGCTGCTCCGGGGTCAGCAGGGACGGTGTCAGACCGGGCACCGAGGACGCCGTCAGCCACAGGCGGCACATCCATTCCAGCTGGGCGGTGCGGTCGTAGGCCTGGTCGAGGGTGGTGCCGTAGGTGATCGTGCCGTGGTTCTGGAGGAGGCAGCCGGAGCGGTCGGCGAGGGCGCGGAGCATGTTCTCGGCCAACTCCTCGGTGCCGTAGGTCGCGTAGGGGGCGACGCGGACGGGGCCGCCGAGCGCGCTGGTCATGTAGTGGACCGTCGGGAGTTCGGTGACGAGGGTCGAGACGGCCGTGGCGTGCACGGCGTGCGTATGGACGACGGCGCCGACGGCGGCGTCGGTGGTGCGGTACACGGCCAGGTGCATGGGCAGTTCGCTGGTCGGCACCAGGGTGCCGAGCACCTGCCGTCCGGTGAGGTCGACGCCGGTCACGTCGTGCCGCGTCAGCCGGTCGTACGGGATGCCCGACGGCGTGACCAGCACGGTGTCGCCGACGCGCACCGACACGTTGCCGGAGGTGCCGACGACGAGTCCGTCGGCCACGGTCCGGCGGGCCGTCGCGACCAGCGCCTCCCAGGCCCGTGACTCCTGCTCACGCACGCCCCTGCTCTCTTCAGCCATGGCCGTGATCCTGCCAGGGGGCGGCTGACGCGGTGTCACGGCGGCGCAGTCTAGGCCGGAATCGAGCCCTCCGAAAGGGTGCATAGCACCATAAATACCCCTCTATCCATGCTTGGCCGGAGATCATCGTTCATCACATGATCTTCCAATACTCTCTGCACGTTTTGTCGTGCACGTCGCCATTCCGGGGGGAATCATGGATCTGTCCCGTCTCCGCGCCCGCCTGCTCGTGACGACCACGGCGGCGCTCGCCGTCGGGGCGGCGGCCCTCGTCGGCACCCGGGCCACGGCGGCGGGCCTGCCCAGGGGCCACGACGTCTCGTCCCACCAGAAGAACATCGACTGGGCGGAAGCGAAGGCCAAGGGCGCCCGGTTCGTCTACATCAAGGCCACCGAGTCCACCGACTACCGCAACCCCTATTTCAGCCGGCAGTACAGCGGCTCGCGCGAGGCCGGCCTGATCCGGGGGGCGTACCACTTCGCACTGCCGGACGAGTCGCCGGGTGCCGCCCAGGCCGCGTACTTCGTGCACCACGGCGGCTCCTGGACCGCCGACGGCTGGACCCTGCCGCCCGCACTGGACATCGAGTACGACCCGTACGACAACGGGCACAAGTGCTACGGCCTGAGCAAGGCGAGGATGGTCGACTGGATCCAGGACTTCAGCGACGAGATGAAACGGGAGACCGGCCGCCGCCCGGTGATCTACACCACCACCCACTGGTGGAACGACTGCACCGGCCGCAGCCGCGCCTTCGCCGACCACGCCCTGTGGCTCGCCCGCCATTCCGGGGACCCGGGCGCCCTGCCGGCCGGGTGGTCCTCCTGGACCTTCTGGCAGTACGACAACAGCGGCAGCCTGCCGGGCGACCAGAACCTCTTCAACGGCTCGCCGGCGGGGCTGAAGTCGTTCGCCACGGACGACTGAGGGTGACCGAGGACGACTGAGGACGACTGAGGACGACTGAGGACGGCCAGGGATTCCGACATCACGATGCCTGTCTCAGTTCACCTTCCGTTCACTCAGGTTGCCTACGGTCAACCAGCCAATGACGCTCGAAAGAATGCCTGGGTAAATGGAAAGCTTCTCGCTGATCCTCGCGATTGTGGTCGTAACCGCACTCGCGTTCGATTTCACGAACGGTTTCCACGACACCGCCAACGCGATGGCCACCACCATCTCGACCGGCGCGCTCAAGCCCAAGGTCGCGGTGGCCATGTCCGCCGTGCTCAACCTTGTGGGTGCCTTCCTGTCCGTGGAGGTCGCCAACACGATCTCCAAGGGTCTCGTCGACGAGAACGGCATACGTCCCGAGGTCATATTCGCCGCCCTGGTCGGCGCGATCCTCTGGAACCTGCTGACCTGGCTGGTGGGGCTGCCCTCCAGTTCCTCGCACGCCCTCATGGGCGGCCTGATCGGCGCCACCGTCGCCTCCGCGGGCTTCGGTGCCGTCCACGGTGACGTGCTCGTCACCAAGGTGCTGCTCCCGGCGGTCGCCGCACCGGTCGTCGCCGGCATCGCGGCGATGCTCGCCACCCGGTTCTCCTACGGCATCGGCAAGGACGCCGAGGGCGAGGCCACCCGCAGGGGCTACCGCGCCGGCCAGATCGCCTCGGCCGGTCTGGTCTCCCTCGCCCACGGCACCAACGACGCGCAGAAGACGATGGGCATCATCACCCTCGCGCTGATCGCCGGCGGTTCCATCGCCCCCGGCTCCAACCCTCCCACCTGGGTGATCCTCTCCGCGGGCATGGCCATCGCACTCGGCACCTACATCGGCGGCTGGCGCATCATCCGCACCATGGGCAAGGGCCTGACCGAACTGGAGCCGCGGCAGGGCTTCGCGGCCCAGACGAGCGCCGCGACCGCCATCCTCGCCTCCTCCCACCTCGGCTTCTCCCTCTCCACCACCCACGTCGTCTCCGGCTCCGTGATGGGCGCGGGTCTGGGGCGCAAGGGCGGCGTGGTCCGCTGGTCCACGGCGACCCGCATGTTCGTCGCCTGGGCGCTGACCCTCCCGGCCGCCGCGCTGGTCGGCGCGCTCGCCGAGACGGTCACGGACCTCGGCGACTGGGGCACCGCGCTGGTGGCGGTCTTCCTCGTGGCCTCCAGCGCCGCGATCTGGAAGCTCTCCCGCCGCGAGGTGGTCGACGCGACCAACGTCAACGAGACCGAGGAGCCGGCCGGCGTGGTCACCACCGCGATCGCCGTCGTCACCCCGCCCCCGGTGGGTGTGGTGGCCGAGGACCTGTCGGCCACGATCCCGTCCCCCGCGGCACCCGTCGCCGCCGACCCGGCGACCCCGCCGGCCGCCGCCGTCTGATCCCGGGCACCCGGGCACCAAGAAAGCAGCTCTGTTATGAAGATCGACTGGGCAGCCCTCGGCTCCGTCTTCGGCGTCAGTCTCGCGGTCACCGTCGGCCTGGTGGCCCTCTTCACCCTGGGCGTCCAGGGCCTGTCGCGACGCGAACGCGCCGTCGCGCAGGGCGACTCGGCGGCGCTGGCCGTCGCCGGCGCGTACGTGTGCTTCGCGGGATGCGCGGCAGCGGTGGCCTACGGGATCTACCTGATCATGAACAAGGCCTGACCGAGGCCTCACAGGCTCCTCCCCGACGACTTCGAAGATTTCGAAGGCTTCGGGGAGGAGCCTTTTCGTATGCCGCCCCGCCGTCGCCCGGACCTCGATGTGGGCCTCAGCACACTCTCCCGATGCAGGTCAACAGCAAGTTGACGGCCCTTCCGGGGCCGTGGTGGACTTCCGGGGCCATGTACGGCGGCAAGGGAGGAAGCCGGTGTGAATCCGGCGCGGTCCCGCCACTGTCACCGGGGTAGGTAGCCCCGGGAGCCAGGAACTCCCACCGCCGGTCTCGTCGAACCAGGGCGCGGACACCCTGAGTGAGGACATATCGCCATGCTCGCCTGCCGTTCGAGGTTCAGCACCAGGTCGCAGCCCGACCCCACGGCCGGCTGAGCCGATGCGTGCCGATCGCGTCTTCGCGTACGGCGCCGCCGCCGGCCTCCTCGGCGACCAGCTGCTCGGTGATCCGCGACGCGGGCATCCGGTGGCCACGTTCGGGCGGGCCGCCGGTGCCGTGGAGCGGGTGCTGTGGCGGGACCACCGGGGGTGGGGCGCGCTGCACACCGCGGTGTGCGTGGGCGGTGCCGTCGGGCTGGGAGCCGTCGCCGCCGCGGCCGTACGTCCCTCCCGTGCCGCCTCCGTCGCGCTGACCGCCGCCGCCACCTGGGCCGTCGTGGGCGGAACCTCCCTCGCGCGCGAGGCCCGTGGCATCGGGCGTGCCCTTCAGGCCGGGGACGTCGAGGCTGCCCGGGCGCGGCTGCCGCACCTGTGCGGCAGGGACCCGCAGACGCTCGACGCCGACGGGATCGCCCGTGCCGTCGTGGAGTCCGTCGCCGAGAACACCTCCGACGCGGTGGTGGGCGCCCTGGTGTGGGGAGCCGTGGGCGGGGTTCCCGGGCTGCTGGGCTTCCGGGCCGTCAACACCCTCGACGCCATGGTCGGGCACAAGTCGCCCAGGTACCGGCGGTACGGGTGGGCCTCGGCCCGGCTCGACGACCTCGCGGGCTGGCCGGGGGCACGGCTGACCGCCGTACTGGCCGCCGCGGCCGGGGACGACCCCCGCGGTGCCGTACGGGCCTGGCGCGCCGACGCGGACAGGCATCCGAGCCCCAACGCCGGTCCCGTGGAGGCGTCGTTCGCGGGCGCGCTCGGCGTGCGGCTGGGCGGGACGCTGTCGTACGGCGGGCGGGTGGAACACCGACCGGTGCTGAACCAGGAGGGACGAGCCGTCGCCGTACCCGACATCGAACGCGCCGTACGGCTCTCGAAGCGCGTCGGCCTGCTCGCGCTCGGCGTCGGCGTCGCCGCGCGCATCGTCGTGAAGGGACGTGGGAAATGAGCGGGGGTCTCCTCGTCGCCGGCACCACCTCCGACGCGGGCAAGAGCGTCGTCACGGCCGGCATCTGCCGCTGGCTGGTGCGGCAGGGGGTCAAGGTCGCGCCCTTCAAGGCGCAGAACATGTCCCTCAACTCGTTCGTGACGCGCCAGGGCGCGGAGATCGGGCGGGCGCAGGCCATGCAGGCGCAGGCGTGCCGCGTCGAGCCGACCGCGCTGATGAATCCCGTGCTGCTCAAGCCCGGCGGGGAACAGAGCAGTCAAGTGGTGCTGCTGGGCAAGCCCGTGGGCGAGCTGAGCGCGCGCGGGTACCACGGCGGGCGGCAACAGCGATTGCTGGGGACCGTGCTGGAGTGCCTGGAGGAGTTGCGGGGCACGTATGACGCGGTGATCTGTGAGGGGGCCGGCTCGCCCGCCGAGATCAATCTGCGGCGGACCGACATCGTGAACATGGGGATCGCGAGGAACGCGCGGCTGCCCGTGCTCGTCGTCGGCGACATCGACCGCGGGGGCGTCTTCGCCTCCTTCTTCGGGACCGTCGCCCTGCTCTCCCCCGAGGACCAGGAACTCGTCGCCGGGTTCCTCGTCAACAAGTTCCGCGGCGACGTCTCCCTGCTGGAACCCGGCCTCGACATGCTGCACGGCCTCACCGGGCGGCGGACGTACGGCGTGCTGCCCTTCCGGCACGGGCTCGGCATCGACGAGGAGGACGGGCTGCGGGTCTCGCTGCGCGGAACGGTCCGCGAGTCGAACACCGCCCCGCCCGTCGGCGAGGACGTGCTGCGGGTCGCCGTGTGCGCGATCCCGCTGATGTCCAACTTCACGGACGTGGACGCGCTGGCGGCCGAACCGGGCGTCGTCGTGCGGTTCGTGGACCGGCCCGAGGAACTGGCCGACGCCGACCTCGTGGTGATCCCGGGGACCCGGGGGACGGTCCGGGCACTTCAGTGGCTGCGGGAGCGGGGGCTGGCCGAGGCCCTCGTCCGCAGGGCCGCCGACCGGCGGCCCGTGCTCGGCATCTGCGGCGGGTTCCAGATCCTCGGCGAGCACATCGAGGACGAGGTCGAGAGCCGGCGCGGCCACGTACCAGGCCTCGGAGTCCTCCCCGTGCGGGTGCGGTTCGCCCGCGAGAAGACCCTCACCCGGCCGGTGGGCGAGGCCCTCGGCGAGCGGGTCGAGGGGTACGAGATCCATCACGGGGTCGCCGACGTGACAGGAGGGGTTCCCTTCCTGGACGGCTGCCGGGTCGGCCAGACCTGGGGCACGCACTGGCACGGCTCACTGGAGTCGGACGGCTTCCGGCGGGCCTTCCTGCGCGAGGTGGCCGCCGCCGCGGGCCGCCGCTTCGTGCCCGCCGACGACACCTCCTTCGCCGCGCTGCGCGAGGAGCAGCTCGACCGGCTCGGCGACCTGATCGAACAGCACGCGGACACGGACGCGCTCTGGCGGCTCATCGAGTCGGGCGCGCCGCAAGGACTGCCCTTCATTCCACCGGGAGCACCCGCATGAGCACAGTGTTGTTGTTGTCGACCGCCGACACCGATCTGCTGGCGGCGCGGGCCTCCGGCGGGTCCTACCGGATCGGCAACCCGACCCGGGTGGACGTGGCGGCCGAGCTGCCGTCGCTCCTCGCGGGCGCCGACATCGCCGTCGTACGGCTGCTCGGCGGCAAGCGCGCCTGGGAGGACGGGCTCGCCGCCCTGAAGGCCTCGGGCGTGCCGACCGTGCTGCTCGGCGGCGAGGCCGTGCCCGACGCCGAGTTGATGGCCGAGTCGTCCGTGCCCGCCGGTGTCGTGGCCGAGGCGCTCAAGTACCTCGTGGAGGGCGGCCCGGAGAACCTGACCGAGCTCGCCCGGTTCCTGTCCGACACCGTGCTGCTGACCGGTGAGGGGTTCGTCGAGCCACGGCAGATGCCGGAGTACGGCGTGCACGGCTCGCATACGTTCCAGGACGGCCGCCCGACCGTCGGCGTGCTCTTCTACCGCGCCCACGAACTGAGCGGCAACACCGCCTTCGTGGACACCCTGTGCGACGCGATCGAGGCGCGGGGCGCCAACGCGCTGCCCGTCTACTGCGGTTCGCTGCGCGGTGCCGACGCCGGGCTGTACGAGATCCTCGGCCGGGCGGACGCCCTGGTGGCCACCGTGCTCGCCGCGGGCGGCACGCACGCCTCGCAGGCGTCGGCCGGCGGCGACGAGGAGTCCTGGGACATCGGGGCGCTCGCCGACCTGAACATCCCCGTGCTCCAGGGCCTGTGCCTCACCTCGTCGCACGCCGCCTGGGCCGAGTCCGACGCCGCCCTCTCCCCCATGGACGCGGCGATGCAGGTCGCGATCCCGGAGTTCGACGGTCGGATCGTCACCGTGCCGTTCTCCTTCAAGGAGCAGGGCCCCGACGATGTACCGGTGTACGTGGCCGACCCCGAGCGGGCCGGGCGCGTCGCCGGGATCGCCGTACGCCACGCCCAGTTGAGGCACAAGGCCAACGCGGAGAAGAGGATCGCGCTGGTCTTCACCGCCTACCCGACCAAGCACTCCCGGGTCGGCAACGCGGTGGGACTGGACACCCCGGCCTCTGCGGTACGGGTGATGGACTCCCTCAGGGACGCCGGGTACGGGCTCAGCGCATACCCCGACAACGGTGACGAGCTGATCCACCGCCTCATCGAGGCCGGCGGGCACGACGTCGAGTGGCTCACGGAGGAGCAGCTGGCCGCCGCGCCCGCGCGCGTGCCGCTGGCCGACTACCGGGCGTGGTTCGACAAGCTCGACCCGGAGCTGCGGGACGCCATGCTGGAGGCGTGGGGCGAGCCGCCGGGCTCCCTCTACGTCGACGGCGACGACATCGTCCTCGCCTCCCTCCGGTTCGGGAACGTCGTCGTGATGATCCAGCCGCCGCGCGGCTTCGGCGAGAACCCGATCGCGATCTACCACGACCCCGACATGCCGCCGTCGCACCACTACATGGCGGCCTACCGGTGGCTGGAAGCCGCGACATCGGAGGGGGGCTTCGGCGCCGACGCGATCGTGCACATGGGCAAGCACGGCACGATGGAATGGCTGCCCGGCAAGGGCCTCGGGCTGTCGCGCGGCTGCGCCCCGGACGCCGTCCTCGGCGACCTCCCGCTGATCTACCCGTTCATCGTCAACGACCCCGGCGAGGGCACCCAGGCCAAGCGGCGCGGGCACGCCACGGTCGTCGACCACCTGGTGCCGCCGATGGCCCGCGCCGACACCTACGGCGACCTGGCCAAGCTGGAGCAGCTGCTCGACGAGTACGCGCTGGTCTCCGACCTGGACCCGGCGAAGGCACCGGCGGTGCGGGCGCAGATCTGGACCCTGGTCAAGGCGGCCGAGCTGCACCACGACCTGCACGTGGCCGAGCAGCCGGACGACGCCGAGTTCGACGAGTTCGTCATGCACATCGACGGCTACCTCTGCGAGATCAAGGACGTGCAGATCCGCGACGGTCTGCACATCCTGGGCGGCGGCCCGGTCGGCGAACCGCGCGTGAACCTCGTGCTCGCCGTGTTGCGGGCCTCGCAGGTGTGGGGCGGGCAGGCGAACGCGCTGCCCGGGCTGAGGGCTTCGCTGGCGGCTCACTTCGGGCTGGTGGAGAAGGAACTGCTGGCCGAGCCGGGCGCCCCGGTGAAGGTGCCGGTGGAGCTGACGGACCTGGTGGAGGGTCCGGCGCGGACGGCCGCCGACACGATCGACCTGCTGGAGCAGCTGTGCCGGCGGGTCGCCGAGGGCATGGAAGCCCGGGCGTGGGACGTGACGGCCGCCGCCGGTCTGGCGGGTGACGTGCTCGGCGCGGAACTCCCTGACGCGGTCGCCGTGTTGGAGTTCGCCTGCACGGAGGTCGTACCGCGGCTCGCGAGGACCACCGACGAGATCGGCCACATCCTCCGTGCGCTGGACGGCGGTTACGTCCCGGCGGGCCCGTCCGGCTCGCCGACCCGCGGCCTGGTGAACGTCCTGCCGACCGGCCGTAACTTCTACTCCGTCGACCCCAAGGCCATCCCCTCCAGGCTGAGCTGGGAGGTCGGCCAGTCGCTGGCGGACTCGCTGGTCGCGCGCTATCTCCAGGACACGGGCGAGTACCCGAAGTCCGTCGGCCTGACGGTCTGGGGCACGTCCGCCATGCGCACCCAGGGCGACGACATCGCCGAGATCCTCTCGCTGCTGGGCTGCCGGCCCGTCTGGGACGACGCCTCGCGCCGTGTGACGGGCTTCGAGGTCGTCCCCCTGACGGAGCTGGGCCGGCCGCGCATCGATGTCACCGTGCGCATCTCCGGCTTCTTCCGGGACGCGTTCCCGCACGTCGTCGGCCTGATCGACGACGCGGTGCGGGCGGTGGCCGAGCTGGCTGAGCCCGCCGAGAGCAACTTCGTCCGCGCCCACGCCGACGAGGACACCGCCCGGCACGGCGACCGGCGGCGCGCGACCGCCCGTGTCTTCGGCTCCAAGCCGGGGGCCTACGGCGCGGGTCTGCTGCCGCTGATCGACGCGCGGAACTGGCGCTCCGACGCCGACCTCGCCGAGGTGTACGCGGTGTGGGGCGGCTACGCGTACGGGCGCGGGCTCGACGGGCGGGCGGCCCGCGGGGACATGGAGACGGCGTTCAAGCGGATCGCCGTCGCCGCGAAGAACGTCGACACCCGCGAGCACGACCTCGTCGACGCCGACGACTACTTCCAGTACCACGGCGGCATGGTCGCCATGGTGCGGCACCTGACAGGGGCCTCCCCCGAGGCGTACGTCGGCGACTCGGCCGTGCCCGACCAGGTGAAGACCCGCACGCTCGGCGAGGAGACCCACCGCGTCTTCCGCGCCCGCGTGGTCAACCCGCGCTGGATGGCGGCCATGCGCCGGCACGGCTACAAGGGCGCCTTCGAGATGGCGGCGACCGTCGACTACCTCTTCGGCTACGACGCCACCGCCGGCGTGGTCGACGACTGGATGTACGAGAAGCTCAGCGCGGAGTACGTCTTCGACGCCGAGAACCGGGACTTCATGAAGAAGTCCAACCCGTGGGCACTGCGCGGGATCACCGAGCGGCTCCTGGAGGCCGCCGACCGGGGGCTGTGGGCCGAGCCGGACGCGGACACCCTCGAACGGCTGCGCGCCACCTACCTGGAGCTGGAAGGCGACTTGGAGGGCGACGAGAAGTGAGTACCCCGTTTCCGTTCACGGCCGTCGTCGGCCAGGACGACCTGCGGCTCGCGCTGCTGCTGAACGCCGTGTCCTCGGCGGTCGGCGGTGTGCTCGTGCGCGGTGAGAAGGGCACGGCCAAGTCGACCGCGGTGCGCGCGCTCTCGGCGCTGATGCCTCAGGTCGACGTCGTCTCCGGGTGCCGTTTCTCCTGTGACCCCGGCTCCCCCGACCCCGCCTGCCCGGACGGGCCGCACGAGCCGGGGGCGTTCGAGTCCCGGCCGGCGCGGATGGTCGAGCTGCCGGTCGGTGCCTCCGAGGACCGGCTGGTCGGGGCGCTCGACATCGAGCGGGCGCTGGCGGAGGGCGTGAAGGCCTTCGAGCCGGGGCTCCTCGCCGACGCGCACCGCGGGATCCTCTACGTCGACGAGGTCAACCTCCTCCACGACCACCTGGTCGACCTGCTGCTCGACGCGGCGGCGATGGGCGCGTCGTACGTCGAACGCGAGGGTGTCTCCGTACGGCACGCCGCGAAGTTCCTGCTGGTCGGCACCATGAACCCCGAAGAGGGCGAGCTGCGGCCTCAGTTGCTGGACCGGTTCGGGCTGACCGTGGAGGTCGCGGCCTCGCGGGAACCCGAGCAGCGGGTGGAGGTCGTACGGCGACGGCTGGCGTACGACGACGATCCCGCCGGCTTCGCCGCCCGCTGGGCGGACGAGGAGGCCGCCGTCCGGGCGCGGATCGTCGCGGCGCGGGAGCTGTTGCCGTCGGTGCGGCTGGGCGACGGAGCGCTCAGGCAGATCGCGGCGACCTGCGCGGCCTTCGAGGTGGACGGCATGCGGGCCGACATCGTGATGGCGCGGACCGCCACCGCGCTGGCCGCCTGGGCCGGGCGGACCGACGTGCTCGCGGAGGACGTGCGGCAGGCGGCGCTGCTGGCGCTGCCGCACCGCCGGCGCCGCAATCCCTTCGACGCGCCCGGCCTCGACGAGGACAAGCTGGACCAGACGCTGGAGGAGTTCTCCGGCGAGGACGACGTGGACGACGAGGACCCGGACCCCGACGGCCCCGGTGGCGGTGGCGGCGGGCAGCCCCCGCAGGGCGACGGCGACCCGCAGGGCGGGGACACCGGCGCGCGCCCCGAGGCCGGTGAGGGCGGGGAGTCGCAGCCGTCCGGCGCCGGAGCGGGCGAACAGGCCCCGGCGCGGGCCTCCGAGCCCTTCCGCGCCAAGGTCCTCAGCGTCCCCGGCATCGGCGAGGGTGCCGCCGGGCGGCGCTCGCGGGCGCGGACCGAGCACGGGCGGACCACCGGGGCCCGGCGCCCACGGGGCACGCTGACCAAGCTGCACCTCGCCGCGACCGTGCAGGCCGCCGCCCCGCACCAGCGGGCCCGGGGGCGGTCGGGGCCGGGTCTCGTCGTGCGGCGGGACGATCTGCGGCAGGCGACACGCGAAGGGCGTGAGGGCAACCTCGTGCTGTTCGTCGTCGACGCCTCCGGGTCGATGGCGGCCCGGCAGCGGATGAGTGCCGTGAAGGGCGCCGTGCTGTCGCTGCTGCTCGACGCCTACCAGCGGCGGGACAAGGTGGGGCTCGTGACGTTCCGGGGGGCGGCCGCCGAGGTGGCGTTGCCGCCCACGTCGTCCGTGGACGCGGCGGCGGCCCGGCTGGAGTCGCTGCCCACCGGCGGGCGGACTCCGCTCGCCGCCGGGCTGCTGAAGGCACACGACGTGCTGCGCGTGGAGCGGCTGCGGGATCCGGCGCGGCGTGCGCTGGTCGTGGTCGTGACGGACGGGCGGGCCACCGGTGGCCCGGAGCCGGTCGCGCTCGCCGGGCGTGCGGCCCGGCTGTTCGCGGCCGAGGGGACCGCCTCCGTGGTCGTCGACTGCGAGTCGGGGCCCGTGCGGCTGGGGCTCGCCGGGCAGCTCGCGGGTGAGCTCGGCGGTACGGCGGTGACGCTGGACGAGCTGCGGGCGGACAGCATCGCCGGACTGGTGAAGGACGTACAGAGGAGGGCCGCGTAATGCCTCAGGGACAGCCGAGTGTGGTGCCGGACGACGGGCTGACCACGCGTCAGCGGCGCAACCGTCCGCTGGTGGTCGTGCACACGGGCATCGGGAAGGGCAAGTCGACCGCCGCCTTCGGGCTCGCCCTGCGCGCCTGGAACCAGGGGTGGCCCATCGGGGTGTTCCAGTTCGTCAAGTCGGCCAAGTGGAAGGTCGGCGAGGAGAACGCGCTGCGGGTGCTCGGGGCGTCCGGGGAGGGCGGGTCCGTCGACTGGCACAAGATGGGCGAGGGGTGGTCCTGGGTCCAGCGGGATGCCCAGATGGACAACGAGGAGAAGGCCCGCGAGGGCTGGGAGCAGGTCAAGCGTGACCTGGCCGCCGAGACCTACAAGCTCTACGTGCTGGACGAGTTCGCCTACCCGATGCACTGGGGATGGGTCGACACCGACGAGGTCGTGGAGGTGCTGCGCGACCGGCCCGGGACCCAGCATGTCGTGATCACCGGGCGGAACGCGCCCGAGAAGCTCGTGGAGTTCGCGGACCTCGTCACCGACATGTCCAAGGTCAAGCACCCCATGGACGCCGGGCAGAAGGGGCAGAGGGGCATCGAGTGGTGATGTCCTCGTCCGTGCCCCGGCTGGTCGTCGCCGCGCCGTCCTCCGGCAGCGGCAAGACCACCGTTGCCACGGGGTTGATGGCGGCGCTGACCGGGCGGGGGCTCGCCGTGTCCCCGCACAAGGTCGGGCCCGACTACATCGACCCCGGGTATCACGCGCTCGCCACCGGGCGGGTGGGACGCAACCTCGACGCCTACCTGTGCGGGCCCGAGCTGATCGGGCCGCTGTTCCTGCACGGGGCGCGCGGGTGCGACATCGCCGTCGTCGAGGGCGTGATGGGGCTGTACGACGGGGCCGCCGGGGAGGGTGAACTGGCGTCCACCGCCCATGTGGCGAAGCTGCTGCGGGCGCCGGTGGTGCTCGTCGTGGACGCGTCGTCGCAGTCGCGGTCGGTGGCGGCGCTGGTGCACGGGTTCGCGTCGTGGGATCCGGAGGTGCGGGTCGGGGGCGTGATCCTGAACAAGGTGGCGTCCGACCGGCATGAGGAGTTGTTGCGGGAGGCGCTGGACTCGGCCGGGGTGCCGGTGCTCGGGGTGCTTCGGCGGGTGGCTCAGGTCGACACGCCGTCGCGGCATCTGGGGCTGGTGCCGGTCGCCGAGCGGCGGGCTTCGGCGGTGGAGGCCGTCGCCGCGATGGCGGCGCAGGTCTCCGACGGGTGTGATCTGGAGGCGTTGGCCGGGCTGGCGCGCAGTGCGGGAGCATTGTCGTGTGCGGCCTGGGACGCGGCTGAGGCCTTGGCTCCCGCGGCGGAGCCGCTGATGGATACAGCGCCCCCGCCGCCCCTGCCCTTCCCGTCCTCCAGGGGCTCCGCCCCTTCGACCCCCGATCGGCCTGAACGGCCTCGTCCTCAAACGCCGGACGGGCTGGTGGTGGCTGTTGCCGGTGGGGAGGCGTTCACGTTCTCGTATGCCGAGCATGCCGAGCTGCTCACCGCTGCCGGGGCCGCCGTTGTGGCCTTCGATCCGCTTCGCGATGAGCGGCTGCCGGACGGTACCCGTGGGTTGGTCATCGGTGGGGGATTCCCGGAGGTGTACGCCACCGAGCTGTCCGCCAACGAACCCCTGCGCAAGGCCGTCGCCGAACTCGCACTGGGCGGGTCTCCGGTCGCCGCCGAGTGTGCCGGGCTGCTCTACCTGGGCCGGGAGCTCGACGGGCAGCCCATGTGCGGGGTGCTCGACGCCTCCGCCCGGATGAGCGAGCGGCTGACGCTCGGCTACCGGGACGCCGTCGCCGTGAGTGACAGTGTGCTCGCCGACGCGGGGACGCGGATGCGGGGGCACGAGTTCCACCGGACGGTCGTCGAGCCGGAGGCGGGGGCGGCGCCCGCCTGGGGTGTACGCGGCCCCCGGCGGCGCGTCGAAGGTTTTGTACAGCAGGGCGTGCACGCGAGTTACCTGCACACGCACTGGGCGTCCGAGCCCGGTGTGGCCCGTCGGTTCGTGGAGAGGTGCCGGACGTCATGAGCAGCAGGCTGGTCGGGGTCGGGGTGGGGCCCGGTGATCCGGAGCTGATGACCGTGAAGGGGGTCAACGCCCTTCGCGCCGCCGACGTCGTCGTCGTACCGGTGATGGACAGCGGCGAGCGCGGGCGGGCCGAGGCGACCGTGCTGCACTACGTGCCGGAGGAGAAGGTCGTACGGGTCGTGTTCGCGCTCAACGAGCGGACCGACCGGGCGCGGCGGGAGAGCGCCTGGGACGCGGCCGGGGATCGGGTCGCCGGGTTGCTCAGGGAGCGGGGGGCCGTGGCGTTCGCGACCATCGGGGACCCGAACGTGTATTCGACATTCACGTATCTGGCGCAGACGATCACGGAGCTGGTGCCGGGGACCGTCGTGGAGACCGTGCCCGGGATCACCGCCATGCAGGATCTCGCCGCACGCTCGGGTGCCGTGCTCACCGAGGGCACCGAGCCGCTGACGCTGGTGCCGGTCACCGCCGGCTCGGCCGTGCTCAAGGAGGCCCTCGCGGGTCCCGGGACGGTCGTGGCGTACAAGTTCGGGAGGCAGGCCGCGGAGGTGGCCGAGGCGCTGCGGGAGACCGGGCGGCTCGACGGCGCCGTGTGGGGGTCGGCGCTCGGTCTTGCGGAGGAGTCGATACGGCCGGCCGCCGAACTGGACGGCGGTCCGCTGCCGTACCTCTCCACGCTGATCGCGCCCGCGCGGCGCGACGGCGGGCGGGGCGGGAAGCTGTGAGAGCGCCGCACTCGTCAGCCGGAGAGGCCGACCACGAGCCAGATGAACGCCGCTCCGGCCACCGTGCACAGCAGGGTGGAACGGGCGGGGTGCTCGTGGTGGGCCTCGGGGAGGATCTCGGCGGCGGCGAGGTAGAGCAGCGCGCCGCCGAACAGGCCGAGATAGCCGCCGAGGAACGCCTCCGGGATGCTCAGGAACGCGGTCGAGGCGGCGCCCAGCACGGGCGCGCAGGCGTCGGCGACGAGCATCGCGACGGCCTTGCGGCGCGCGTTGCCGTACAGGCTCGTGATGGTGAAGGTGTTGAAGCCGTCCGCGAAGTCGTGGGCGATGACGGCGAGCGCGACCGCCGTGCCCATGCCGCCGCCGACCTGGAAGGCCGCGCCGATCGCGACGCCGTCCATGGTGCTGTGGCCGACCATCGCGGACGCGGCCGCCAGGCCCACCTCGGGCGCGCGGTGGTTGTGTCCCTCGGCGCCGCCGTGCGCGGCCTGCCGTGCGGCCAGGGTGCGTTCCACCAGGTGGGCCACGAGGAAGCCGGCCACGAACAGCAGCAGGGCCGCCGGTACGCCGAACACCTCGCGGCCGGCCGCGCGCAGCGCCTCCGGCAGCAGGTCGAGGCCGACCACGCCCAGCATCAGGCCGCCGGCCAGGCCCAGGACCAGGTGGCGGCGGTCGGTCACGCGTTGTGCCGTCCAGCCCCCGGCCAGCGTCATCAGGAACGCGCCCAGCGCGACGAAGACCGCCATGTGCTCTTGCTATCCGATCGACCCGCGCTCACGCACACACGGCCGTAGCCGCCGCACTCACAGGACTTTTGCTCGTAGGACTTGTAGGAGAGGACAGATTCTCATGGCCGATGCCCCCACCGGCAAGGTGACCTTCGTCGGTGCCGGCCCCGGCGCCGCCGACCTGCTGACGTTCCGTGCCGCGCGGGCGATCGCCGAGGCCGACGTGGTGATCTGGGCGGCCAGCCTGGTCCAGGCGGAGGTCCTGGAGCACGCGCGGGAGGGCGCGGAGATCCTGGACTCGGCGACCATGTCGCTGGAGGACGTCGTCGCCGTGTACGAGCGGGCCCACCGGGAGGGACTGAAGGTGGCCCGGATCCACTCCGGCGACCCGGCGCTGTGGGGCGGCACGCAGGAGCAGCTCGACCGGTGTGCCCGGCTCGGGATCGGGACGGAGGTCGTGCCCGGCGTCTCCGCCTTCTCCGCCGTGGCCGCCCTCGCGCAGCGGGAGCTGACCATCCCCGAGGTGGCGCAGTCGGTCGTCCTCACCCGGCTGGGCGGCGGCAAGACGCCGATGCCGCCCGGCGAGGAGGTGCGCGAGTTCGCCAAGCACGGCACCACCATGGCGGTCTTCCTGTCCGCGGCCCGCAGCGGGCAGCTGGTGCGGGAGCTGCTGGAGGGCGGCTACCCGACCACCACCCCGGTCGTCGTCGCGTACCAGGCGACCTGGCCGGAGGAACTGGTCGTCAGGTGCACGGTCGGCACGCTGGAGGAGACCGTCAAGGAGCACAAGCTCTGGAAGCACACCCTCTTCCTGGTCGGCCCGGCCCTGGCCGCCGAGGGCACCCGCTCGCACCTGTACCACCCGGGTCACTTCCACGGCTACCGCAAGGCCGACCCCGAGGCCCGCAGGGCCCTGCGCGAGCGGGGGGCGAGTACGTGATCACGGTCGTCGGTACGGGAACCGGGGCGCCGGTCGACGCCGACGCCCTGGCGGGGGCCGAGCTCGTCGTGGGCGGGCGGCGGCACCTGGACGCCGCGGTGCTGCCGGAGACCGCCGAGCGGATCGTGCTCGGCCCGCTGGCACCCGCCCTGGACGCCATGCGGGAGTACGTCGACAAGGACCGGCGCGTGGTCGTGCTGGCCTCCGGCGATCCCGGGTTCTTCGGGATCGTGCGGGCGCTCGCCGAGCGGTTCGGGTCCGAGCTGCTGGATGTCCGGCCGGGGGTGTCGTCGGTCGCGGCGGCTTTCGCGCGGCTGGGGCTGACCTGGGACGACGCGGTGGTGGTCAGCGCGCACGGGCGGGCCGCGCGGACGGCCGTGCACGTGTGCCGGGCGCATCCCAAGGTCGCGGTGCTGACCGGGCCCGGCGCCGGACCGGCCGAGCTGGGTGCCGCGCTCACCCGCACCGCGCCCGGCCGGGTCCTCGTCGTCGCGTCGGCGCTGGGCTCGGCGAACGAGCGTGTCGAGCGGGTCACGCCGGCCGAGGCCGCGGGACGCGACTGGGGTACGGCGGTGAGCGTCGTGCTGTGCCTGGACGAGTCGCGGACGCTCGGTCCCCTACGGACGCTCGCGGGGCCGGCCTCCGTGGCTCCGCCCGGGTGGGCACTGGACGAGGGTGACTTCGCCCACCGCGACTCGATGATCACCAAGTTCGAGGTGCGGGCGCTGGCCCTGGCCCGGCTCGGGCCGCGCCCCGGCGAGCTGGTGTGGGACGTGGGCTCCGGGTCCGGGTCCGTCGCCGTGGAGTGCGCGCGGCTCGGTGCCGCCGTCAGCGCGGTGGAGAAGGCCCCGGACGGGGTGGAGCGGATCCACGCCAACGCCGCCGCGCACGGCGTGGACGTGCACGTGGTGCACGGCACGGCACCGCAGGCGCTGGCCGGGCTCGACGATCCCGACGCCGTGTTCGTCGGCGGCGGGGGGCGCGAGCTGCCCGACATCGTCGGTGTGTGCGCGCGGCGGGCCCGGCGGACCGTGGTCGTCGCGATGGCCGCGCTGGACCGGGTCCCGGCGGCCCGGGCCGCGCTCGCCGATGCCGGGTTCGAGTGCGAAGGCGTGCTGCTTCAGTCGTCGCGGCTGGCGCCGCTGCCGGGAGATGTGACCCGGCTCGCCGCGACCAATCCCGTTTTTCTGCTGTGGGGGGTCAGAACCCCCATTCGTAGTAGAGGAGTTGCTTTGTGATCGGCCTCATTTCCGCCACCGCGGCGGGGGCATCCGCGCGCGACCGGGTCGCCGCCGCGTGGCCGGACCGTACGCGCGTGTACGAGGGTCCCGTCGGGGACGCCGTGCGGGCCGCGTTCGCGGAGTGCGAGCAGCTCGTGTGCTTCCTGGCCACGGGGGCCGTGGTGCGGCTCGTGGCGCCGCTGCTGGCGGACAAGGTGTCGGACCCGGGTGTGGTGTGCGTCGACGAGGGCGGACGGTTCGCCGTGTCGCTGGTGGGCGGGCACGGCGGCGGGGCCAACGAACTCGCCCGTGAGGTGGGCGGGTTGCTGGGTGCCGAGCCGGTGGTGACCACCGCGACGGACTCCGTCGGCCTGCCGGGCCTGGACACGCTCGGATTTCCGGTGGAGGGCTCCGTCGCGACGGTTTCGCGGGCCCTGCTGGACGGCGAACCCGTCGCCCTGGAGGCCGAGTTCGCGTGGCCGCTGCCTCCGCTGCCGACGGTGCCGGAGGGGGCGTACACCATCCGGCTGACCGACCGGGACGTCGAGGCGGGCGAGCGCGAGGTGCTGCTGCGGCCGCCGTCCCTGGTCGTCGGGGTCGGGGCCTCCAGGGGCGCGCCGGCCGACGAGGTGCTCGGGCTGATCGAGGCCGCGCTGCGGGACGCCGGGCTCACCGCGAAGTCCGTCGCCGAGCTCGCCACCGTCGACGCCAAGGCGGCGGAGCCGGGGATCGTGGCCGCCTCCGAGCGGCTGGGCGTGCCGCTGGTGACGTACTCCGCCGAGGAGCTGGCGGGCGTCGAGGTGCCCAACCCGTCGGACGCGCCCCTGGCCGCCGTCGGCACGCCGTCCGTCGCGGAGGCCGCCGCGCTGGTCCGGGGCGGCGAACTCCTCGTCCCCAAGCGCAAGTCGGCGGCGAGCCCCGCGATGGCGACCTGCGCCGTCGTACGGCGGCCGGGGCGCGGGCGGCTCGCGGTGGTCGGGCTCGGGCCGGGCGCCCGGGACCTGCTCACCCCGCGCGCCGAGGCGGAGCTGCGGCGCGCGTCGGTGCTCGTCGGGCTCGACCAGTACGTCGACCAGATCCGCGACCTGCTGCGGCCCGGCACCCGGATCCTGGAGTCGGGGCTCGGCGCGGAGGAGGAGCGGGCCCGCACGGCGGTCGCCGAGGCCCGCGCCGGCCACGCGGTCGCGTTGATCGGCAGCGGGGACGCGGGCGTGTACGCGATGGCGTCCCCGGCGCTCGCCGAGGCCTCCGACGACATCGACGTGGTCGGTGTGCCCGGCGTGACGGCGGCGCTCGCGGCCGGGGCGATCCTGGGCGCGCCGCTCGGCCACGACCACGTGTCGATCAGCCTGTCCGACCTGCACACGCCGTGGGAGGTCATCGAGCGGCGGGTGCGGGCGGCGGCCGAGGCGGACCTCGTGGTCACCTTCTACAACCCGCGTTCCCGGGGCCGCGACTGGCAGCTGCCCAAGGCGCTCGCCATCCTCTCCGGGCACCGGGAGCCGACGACGCCCGTCGGTGTCGTACGCAACGCCTCGCGCCCGGACGAGTCCGCCCGGCTGACGACGCTGGCCGCGCTGGACCCGGCGACGGTCGACATGATGACGGTCGTCACCGTGGGCAACACGGCGACCCGTGAGATCGGGGGCCGCATGGTGACGCCGCGCGGCTACCGCTGGCAGGACACTGCGTCGACGAGCGGCTCCGCCACGGGTCAGGAGCAGGAGGGCGCCCAGTGAACCGTGTGGTTCATCCGATCGAGCAGGAGTCCTACCGGCGGCTGCGTGCCCGCCTGGACACCTCGCACTTCCCGCCGCTGACCCGGGCCATCGTGGAGCGGGTCATCCACTCCGCCGCCGACCTGGAGTACGCCACCGACCTCGTCATGGACGAGGGCGACCTGGAGAGGGCGCACACCGCTCTGCACGGCGGGGCTCCGGTCGTCGTGGACGTGGAGATGGTCGGGGCCGGCATCACCCGGCGCGAGACCGTCTGCCGCCTGAGGGACGCCGAGGCCGGGCCGGGGCTGACCCGCTCGGCGCGAGCGATACGGCTCGCGTACGAGCAGGTCGGTCCGGGCGCCCTCTGGGTGATCGGCAACGCGCCGACGGCCCTGGAGGAGTTGCTGACGCTGAACGCCGATCCCGTGCTCGTCATCGGTCTGCCCGTCGGTTTCGTCGGCGCGGCCGAGTCCAAGGCCGCGTTGCGCGAGAGCGGGCTGCCCGCCGTGAGCAACGTGTCCGAGAAGGGCGGTTCGGCGGTCGCCGCCGCCGCGCTCAACGCCCTGCTGTACCACCCCGTTCCCGCTGAGGAGAAGCCGTGACCACCCCGCCGCCCGCCCTGCTCATCGCCGGCCACGGCACCCGGGACGACGCCGGAGCCGAGGCGTTCCGCGACTTCGTCCGGGAGCTGGGCCGCCGCCACCCCGAGCTGCCCGTCGCGGGCGGTTTCATCGAGCTGTCCCCGCCGCCGCTGGGTGACGCGGTGACCGAGCTGGTGGAGCGGGGCGTACGCCGTTTCGCCGCCGTTCCGCTGATGCTGGTGTCCGCCGGGCACGCCAAGGGCGACATCCCGGCGGCGCTGGCCCGCGAGAAGGAACACCACCCCGGGATCTCCTACACCTACGGCCGTCCGCTCGGCCCGCACCCGGCGCTGCTGAACGTGCTGGAGCGGCGGCTGGACGAGGCGCTCGGCTCCTCGGTGCGCAGGCCGGAGGACCGGGCCGACGTGACCGTGCTGCTCGTCGGGCGCGGCTCGACCGACCCGGACGCCAACGCCGAGGTGCACAAGGCCGCCCGGCTGCTGTGGGAGGGCCGCGGGTACGCCGGTGTGGAGACGGCGTTCGTGTCGCTGGCGGCACCTGACGTACCGAGCGGTCTCGACCGGTGCGCGAAGCTGGGGGCGCGGCGGATCGTCGTACTCCCGTACTTCCTGTTCACCGGCATCCTGCCGGACCGGGTACGGCGGCAGACCGAGGGCTGGGCCGCCGCGCACCCGGAGACCGAGGTGCTGTCGGCGGACGTCATCGGGCCCGAGCCGGAGCTGCTCGACCTGGTGATGGAGCGGTACGAGGAGGCCGTCAAGGGCGACCTGCGGATGAACTGCGACTCGTGCGTGTACCGCATCGCGCTGCCCGGCTTCGAGGACAAGGTGGGGCTGCCGCAGCAGCCGCACTTCCACCCGGACGACGACGAGCACGGGCATCACCATCACGGGGGGCACGCACACAGCCATGCGCACTGAGGACACCGCCACGGGCGGGCACGATCTGCGTCACCACGGGGACGCCGAGGTCCGGGACGACGGGGCCGCGCTGGTCGACCTCGCCGTCAACGTCCGCGCGGACACCCCGCCCGCGTGGCTGCGGGAGCACATAGCCGGGTCCCTCGGTGCGCTCGCGGCCTACCCGGACGGGCGGGCCGCGCGGGCGGCGGTGGCCGGGCGG
This sequence comes from Streptomyces sp. NPDC046915, assembly GCF_040644935.1. Lineage (NCBI taxonomy): Bacteria > Bacillati > Actinomycetota > Actinomycetes > Kitasatosporales > Streptomycetaceae > Streptomyces > Streptomyces sp. NPDC046915. Next base: position 79,594 of record NZ_JBEYXB010000027.1, read on the forward strand.
CACGGGGTGCCGGTGGAGCGGGTGCTGCTGACGGCGGGGGCGGCGGAGGCGTTCGTGCTGCTCGCGCGGGCGCTGAAGGTGCGCCGGCCGGTGGTGGTGCATCCGCAGTTCACCGAGCCGGAGGCGGCCCTGCGGGACGCGGGGCACACCGTGGACCGGGTGCTGCTGCGGGAGGCGGACGGCTTCCGGCTGGATCCGGCGGCGGTGCCGGAGGATGCCGACCTGGTGGTGATCGGCAACCCGACGAATCCGACGTCCGTGCTGCACCCGGCCGCGACGATCGCCTCCCTCGCCCGTCCCGGGCGGGTGCTGGTGGTCGACGAGGCGTTCATGGACGCGGTGCCGGGTGAGCGGGAGGCGCTGGCCGGGCGGACGGACGTACCCGGGCTGGTGGTGCTGCGCAGTCTGACCAAGACGTGGGGGCTGGCCGGGCTGCGGATCGGCTACGTGCTGGCCGCGCCGGAGACGATCGCGGAACTGGAGCGGGCCCAGCCGCTGTGGCCGGTGTCCACGCCCGCGCTGGCCGCGGCGGAGGCGTGCGTCGCCCCCCGGGCCCTGGCGGAGGCGGCGCACGCGGCCCATCGGGTGGCGGCGGACCGGGGCCATCTGGTGGCGGGCCTGTCGGCGTTCGCCGGGCGGGGCGTGCGGGTGGTGTCCCCTGCGGAGGGGCCGTTCGTCCTGGTGCGCATGCCGGGGGCGGCTGTGGTGCGCGGGCGGTTGCGGGAGCGGGGGTACGCGGTACGGCGTGGGGACACGTTTCCCGGGCTCGGGGAGGAGTGGGTGCGGGTCGCCGTGCGGGACCGGGGGACGGTGGACGGGTTCCTGCGGGCGCTGGACGCTGCGCTGGCCTGAGCCGGGCTGTGGGTGAACCGGGGCTCTGGCCAGGGGCTCCGCCCCTGGACCCCGGGGCACCCTCCCACCCGTCTCGCCCGACTGGGAGGTGACCGCCCCTGAGGCTCCGCCCCAGCCCCCGGCGGGGCTTCGCCCCTGCACCCCGCCAAGGCCGCGCCTGCACCCGCGCCCTCACCCCTTCCGTCGCCGCACCAGCGCCGCCGCTCCCCCGCCCGCTGTCAGAAGCACGGCTGAGCCTGCCGCGAGGTACGGGGTCAGGGAGCTCGCGCCGGTTTGCGCCAGGTCGGGGTCGGCCGGGGTGCCCTGGGGCTTGATGTCGGGGGCCGGGGTCCTGTCCGGGGTGGCCGGGGTCTCGCAGGTCGCCCCGGCCAGGGTCACCGTGCCGGTCACGCCGGCCACGTTCAGCTTCAGCGGGTTGACGGAGACCTTGAGCCGGAGAGCGGTGGCCGCTGCCGTGCGGGAGGTGGTCCTGCGCCGGGAGAGGTCCAGGCGGACCTCGCCGAGCCCGGGTACGCGGACGTCCGTGGGGCCGCCGGCGGTGAGGGTGACCCGCTTGCCGAGGACCGTGACCGCACCCGGGACCTCGGAGGTGGCGACCGGCACCCTGCCGGACTCGCAGGTCGCCTTCGCCGTGACGGTGTCCAGCTCGACCAGGGACAGCAGGGGCAGGCCGGGGACGTGGAGCCTGGCGTGGGCGAGGTGGACGGTGGCTTCGGCGCGGGTCGCGGTCGTCGTGGCCTTCGCCGAGGCGACGTCCGCCCCGAGCACGGTGAAGGGCTTGCCGGCGTCCACGTCGTCCAGGCGGGCGGTCAGGGCGGTCTTCGCGGCCGTGTGCGGTGCGCCGACCTCGTTGAGGGAGAGCGCGAGCGGGACGTTCGCGGCCTTGTTCACGAGGGACACGTCGAGCCCGGTGCGCAGCACGACGGCGTCGGCGTGGCCGTGGTCGGCGGTCGCTCGGGCGGAGCCCGCGGCCGCCGGCGTGACAGGACCGGCGGCGAGTGCCGCGGCCGTCGCGACGGTGGCCCAACGGCGTGCGGGCATGCGGAAGTTGGTGCCGTTCAAGGTGGGGACCCCCAGACGAGACTTGCTCGGGACCCGGCAAGAATCGCGCACCGAGGGTGAACCGTCAGCGATCCTGCGTCACTTCACTCCATCGTGGATTTTCCGTGCGTGTGTGCGAATTGCACGGCGGTTATTCGACCACCAGGCCGTTCAACACCACTCGTCGCGGTGACGCCAGTACCCGTACGTCCGCGCGCGGATCCGTCTCGTACACCACCAGGTCCGCCGGTGCGCCCTCCTCCAGGCCGGGCCGGCCGAGCCACTGGCGCGCGCCCCAGCTCGTCGCGGAGAGGGCGTCGACCGGCGGGATGCCGGCGGTGACCAGTTCCGCGACCTCGCCCGCGACCAGGCCATGGGCGAGCGAGCCACCGGCGTCCGTGCCGACGTACACCGGGATCCCGGCGTCGTAGGCACCGCGCACGGTGTCGTAGCGGCGCTCGTGGAGGCGGCGCATATGGGCGGACCAGCGCGGGTACTTGGACTCGCCGCCGTCGGCGAGCCGGGGGAAGGTGGCGATGTTGACGAGGGTGGGGACGATCGCCACGCCCCGGGACGCGAAGAGGGGGATCAGGTCGTCCGTCAGGCCGGTCGCGTGCTCGACGCAGTCGATGCCCGCCTCGACCAGGTCGCGCAGGGAGGACTCGGCGAAGCAGTGGGCGGTCACGCGGGCGCCCTGGCGATGGGCCTCGGCGATGGCCGCCTCGACCGCCTCGCGCGGCCAGCAGGCGGACAGGTCGCCGAGGTCGCGGTCGATCCAGTCGCCGACCAGCTTGACCCAGCCGTCGCCGCGCCGGGCCTCCTGGGCGACGTACGCGACGAGGTCGTCCGGTTCGATCTCGTGGGCGTAGCCCCGTATGTAGCGGCGGGTGCGGGCGATGTGCCGGCCGGCCCGGATGATCTTCGGGAGGTCCTCGCGGTCGTCGGTCCAGCGGGTGTCGGAGGGCGAGCCCGCGTCGCGGATCAGCAGGGTGCCGGCCTCGCGGTCGGTCAGCGCCTGCTTCTCGGCCACGTCCTTGTCGACCGGGCCGTCCGGGCCGAGGCCGACATGGCAGTGGGCGTCGACCAGGCCGGGCAGCGCCCAGCCCGCTACGGTCGTCACCTCGCGGGCGCCGGCGGGACGGTCGTACGAGACCCGGCCGCCGACCACCCACAGCTCGTCCCGGACCTCGTCCGCACCGACGAGGATCCGCCCCTTCACGTGCAGCACCGCGCGTTCGCTCATGCCCCGCACCCTAGTCAGCTACTGGCCGCCCTTGCCCACCTGGTCCGAGGTCTCCTCCTCCACCTCGGCCATCGCCGGGTCGAGGAGGCGGGAGAGGAAGTGGCGGGTGCGGTCGTGGCTGGGGTCGCCGATGACCTGGTCCGGGGTGCCGTCCTCGACGATCACGCCGCCGTCCATGAAGACGACCCGGTCGGCGACCTCGCGGGCGAAGGTCATCTCGTGGGTGACGACGATCATGGTCATGCCCTCGTCGGCGAGCATGCGCATCACCGCGAGGACGTCCCCGACGAGCTCGGGGTCGAGGGCGGAGGTCGGCTCGTCGAAGAGCATCACCTCGGGGCCCATGGCCAGCGCGCGGGCGATGGCGACGCGCTGCTGCTGGCCGCCGGAGAGCGAGGCGGGGTAGGCGTCCGCCTTCTCGGCGAGGCCCACACGCCGCAGGTTCTCGGCGGCCACCTCGGCCGCGGCCGCCTTGTCCCGCCGGAGCACCCGGCGCTGCGGGAGGGTGAGGTTCTCGGTCACCGTGAGGTGCGGGAAGAGGTTGAACTGCTGGAAGACCATGCCGATGCCGCGGCGGGCGGCGTCGATGTCCACGTCGGGGTCGGTCAGCTCGACGCCGCCGACGAAGACCCGGCCCTTGGTGGGTTCCTCCAGGAGGTTGACGCAGCGCAGCAGGGTCGACTTGCCGGAGCCGGAGGGGCCGATGACACAGACCACCTCGCCCTGGCGGATCTCCAGGTCGATGCCGCGCAGCACGTCGTTGTCGCCGAAGGACTTGTGCAGGTCCTGGATCAGGACTTCGGGGGTGCTCACCTGACGGCCTCCTGGGCCTTGGCCTCCATGCGGCGGACGACGAAGCCGAGCGGGATCGTGACCAGCAGGTAGCAGAGGCCGGCAACGAGGATCGGCGTGGAGTTGGCGGTCGTACTGGCCAGGTCGCGGCCGAACTTGGACAGTTCGCGCTCCTCCAGGGTGACGCCGAGGAACAGCACCAGCGAGGAGTCCTTGAAGAGCAGGACGAGTTCGTTGGTGAGCGGCGGGAGGATGATCCGGAAGGCCTGCGGGACGATGATCGAGGCCATGGCCCGGGTGGGCGAGAAGCCCAGCGAACGGGCGGCCTCCATCTGCCCCTTGGGCACCGCCTGGATGCCGGCGCGGATCGTCTCGGCCATGTACGCGGCCGCCACCAGGCCGAGGGCGAGGGCCACCTTGCCGTACGTGCCGCCGATGATCTCGGTGCCCGGGAAGGCCAGCGGCACGGCCACGCCGATGAAGATGAAGATCAGCAGGGCGGGCAGGCCGCGGAAGATCTCGATGTAGATGCCGGCGAGCCAGCGGTAGGGGCCCACGGACGACAGCCGCATCAGCGCGATGACCATGCCGAGCATCAGGCCGACGACGAAGCCGGACACGGTGTAGAGGACGGTGTTCTTCAGCGCCAGCGTGATGATGTCCGGGAACATCTGCCGGGCGATGTCGAGTTGCGCGAACTGGTTCTGCAACTGTCCCCAGTCGGCCGTGACCGCGAAGGCGATCACGGCGGCGACGAAGACCGCGTACTGGACGCCGCGGGACACTCTGCGCTTCTGGCGGCGGGTCAGGCCCTTCTTCCTCGGCTGGATGCCGGTGCGGGCCGCGTCGGTGGCATCGCTCATGACGCGGAGGGGGAGGCCGCGGCGGCGTCGTACGGGCCGATCCACTTCTCGTACAGCTTCTTGTACGTGCCGTCGGCCTTGGCGCCGGCGATCGCCTTGTTGATGGCGGCGAGGAGCTTGGTGTTGCCCTTCTTCACCGTGAAGCCGTACTGCTCACCGGTGTTGATGTTGTCGACCGCCTTGAAGGCGCCGGCGTTGGCCTTGTCCTTCAGCCAGCCCTGGACGACGGGGTAGTCGATGACGACGGCCTGGACCTGGCCGGTGCGCAGGCCGTTGAGGACCGCGTCGGAGGACTCGAAGGAGACCGGGTCGAAGCCCTGCTTCTTCGCGTAGTCCTCGCCGGTGGTCTGCGCCTGGGCGCCGAGCTTCTTGCCCTTGGCCTTGACGTCGGCGAGCGAGGTGATGCCGCTCTTCTTGTCGACGAGGACGGCCTGGGTGGCGTTGAAGTACGGGTCGGAGAAGTCGACGTGCTTCTTGCGCTCGGCGGTGATGGTCATGCCGGCCGCGGCAAGGTCGCACTGGCCGGAGTTGAGGAAAGCACCGGTCTTGAAGTTCTCGAAGGGCGTGTCGACGATGGCCTGCTTCACGCCGAGGTCCTTGGCGACCAGGTCGACGAGGGAGACGTCGAAGCCCTGGACCTTGCCGCCGATCTCCGACTGGAAGGGCGGGTACGGCAGGTGGGTGCAGGTGGTGAGCTGCCCAGCCTTGACGACCTTGACTCCGCCGGCGGCGGTCTTCGAGCCGCCGCCGTTTCCGGTGGAGGTGCAGGCGGCCACGAGCACCAGCCCGGCGGTCGCGGTGATGGCGGCCAGAACGCGGGTCCGGCGCCCGGAGAGGGTGGTCACGGGAAGCCTCCTGTGGGGGAACTGTGGGTTCCGATTATAAGGAGATGTTTGGGTCTCTCAAACCAATCCGATGGTCACCGGTCGGCCCGGCCTAAGAAGTAACCGGTCGGAGACAGCCGACCGCGGCCGGTTACGCTCGATTCCAGCTGCTTCATCTGTTCCACCGCCTGCTTCATCTGTTCCACCGTCTGCTTCATCTGCTTCATCTGTTCCATCTGTTCCCCGTGAGCGAAGAGAGCACCGCCGTGACCCACGCCTTCCTCGATCTCCCCCCGCTGAGCGCCGCGCGGTTCGCCTCGATCGAGGACCGGGTGGCCCGGCTGCTCGACACCCGGCAGGACGTCGTGATCACGCAGGGCGAGGCGCTGCTGCCGCTGGAGGGGGCGATCCGGGCGACCGCGGGGCCGGGGACGACCGCACTGAACGTGATCACCGGTCCGTACGGGCAGACCTTCGGGAACTGGCTGCGGGACTGCGGTGCCACGGTGCACGACCTGGCGGTGCCCTTCCACACGGCGGTCACGGCCGAGCGGATCCGGGAGGCCTTCGCCGAGCACCCGGAGATCGACTTCGTCTCGCTCGTGCACGCGGAGGCGGCTACCGGCAACACCAACCCGGTCGCGGAGATCGGCGAGGCCGTACGGGAGCAGGGCGCCCTCTTCTATCTGGACGCGGTCGCCTCCGTGGGCGCCGAGCCGGTGCTGCCGGACGCGTGGGGCGTGGACCTGTGCGTGATCGGGGCACAGAAGGCGATGGGCGGTCCGGCGGGTGTGTCGGCGGTGTCCGTGAGCGAGCGGGCCTGGGCACGGATGGCGGCGAACCCGCGGGCGCCGCGCCGGTCGTACCTGTCGCTGCTCGACTGGAAGGAGCGCTGGATCGACGGCGGCCGGAAGACGCTGCTGCACGCTCCCGCCCAGCTGGAGATGCTCGCCCTGGAGGCCTGTCTGGAGCGGATCGAGACGGCCGGCCTGCAGACCGTGATGACCCGGCACCGGCGCGCCGCGCTGGCCACACGGGCCGGGGCGGCGGCTCTGGGCGGGGGCCTGGAGCCGTATGTGTACGAGGAGCGGGACGCGGCACCGGTCGCGACGACGCTGCGGGTGCCGACCGGTGTGGTGGCGTCGGAGCTGGTGGCCAGGGCGCTGGCGGGGGACCCCGCGCTGCCGCTGGCCGCGGGCGGCGGCGCGCTGGCCGGGGAGATGATCCGGGTCAACCACTACGGGCCGGACGCGACGGCGGACGCGGTACGGGCGTCCTTGGACGCGGTGGGCGCCGCGCTGGCCGAGCGGGGACTGAGCGTGGATCCGCGGCGCGCACGCGAGGCCGTGGACTCCACCTGGCAGTAGCGCGTGTACTGGCAGTGTGACCGGAGCGTGAATTCACGGCGATTTACTAATTCTTATTTCAGGGTAGCTTTCCCAGGTACTTCTGCCCGCTTTTCCGTGGCGTAAACGCAGCGGTTTCCCGAACGGACCACATGGCTGTGACGCATTACACAGGCCTTCCGTTTTGCACCTTTTGGGGCGCATAAACCCGGACATATCTACCTCTCGCCGCGCACCTGCCCGCGCCTGCGCGATAACACAGGACCCACACTCAAGTAACCCTATTCAGCCATGCATTTTTGAATTTCCACGGGTAAATTCAATCCGCATGACTGCCGCACAAGCAGACCTGCTCATCGACCACCCGGCGGTGGCGGACGGAGCCGCGCTCTGGCGTATCGCCAAGGACTCCAAAACCCTCGACCTGAACTCCTCCTACAGCTACCTGCTGTGGTGCCGCGACTTCGCCGCCACCTCGGCGGTGGCGCGCGACGCCGACGGGGCACCGGTCGGTTTCCTCACCGGGTACGTACGGCCGGAGCAGCCGCACACCCTGCTCGTCTGGCAGGTGGCGGTCGACGCGGCCCACCGGGGTCGCGGGATCGCGGCCGCGCTGCTCGACGGGCTGACCGCACGCCTCGGCGCCGAGCGCGGGATCACCTGCGTAGAGACCACGATCACCCCGGGCAACACCGCCTCGGACCGCCTGTTCACCTCGTACGCCGACCGCCACGGCGCCGCGCTCTCCCGCGAGGTGCTCTTCGACACGGGACTGTTCCCCGACGGGCCGCACGAGCCGGAAGTCCTGTACCGCATCGGCCCCCTCTCCTTCTGAAACGCGGAAGTACCCCACGCACTCCCCTCCCCCCACGCAACGAGGAGCGATTCGTCGTGACCATCACCCAGCCCGACCTCAGCGTCTTCCAGACCGTGGAGTCCGAGGTGCGCAGCTACTGCCGCGGCTGGCCCACCGTCTTCGACCGCGCGCAGGGCAGCCGCATGTTCGACGAGGACGGCCATCAGTACCTCGACTTCTTCGCCGGCGCGGGCTCGCTGAACTACGGCCACAACAACCCCGTGCTGAAACGGGCGTTGATCGACTACCTGGAGCGGGACGGCGTCACGCACGGTCTCGACATGTCGACCAGCGCCAAGCGCGCCTTCCTGGAGTCCTTCCAGAACCTGGTGCTGCGCCCGCGTGACCTGCCGTACAAGGTGATGTTCCCGGGCCCCACCGGCACCAACGCCGTGGAGTCCGCGCTGAAGCTGGCGCGGAAGGTGAAGGGCCGGGAGGCCATCGTGTCCTTCACCAACGCCTTCCACGGCATGTCTCTCGGCTCCCTCGCCGTCACCGGCAACGCCTTCAAGCGGGCCGGCGCGGGCATCCCGCTGGTGCACGGCACCCCGATGCCCTTCGACAACTACTTCGACGGCAAGGTCCAGGACTTCCTGTGGTTCGAGCGCCTGCTCGAGGACCAGGGCTCGGGCCTCAACAAACCCGCCGCGGTGATCGTGGAGACGGTCCAGGGCGAGGGCGGCATCAATGTCGCGCGGCCGGAGTGGCTGCGGGCGCTCAAGGAGCTGTGCGAGCGGCAGGACATGCTGCTGATCGTCGACGACATCCAGATGGGCTGCGGCCGTACCGGTGCGTTCTTCTCCTTCGAGGAGGCCGGGATCGTGCCGGACATCGTCACCGTGTCGAAGTCCATCAGCGGCTACGGGCTGCCGATGTCGCTGTGCCTGTTCCGGCCCGAGCTGGACATCTGGGAGCCCGGCGAGCACAACGGAACCTTCCGTGGCAACAACCCGGCGTTCGTCACCGCCACGGCCGCCCTGGAGGCGTACTGGACCGACGGGTCCGCCATGGAGAAGCAGACCCAGGCCCGCGGCGAGCAGGTCGAGCAGGCGCTGATCTCCATCACCGAGGAGAACCTCGCCGACGTCAAGGAGTACCGCGGCCTGGGGCTGGTCTGGGGCCTGGAGTTCCACGACAAGGACCGTGCCTCGCGGGTCGCGAAGCGTGCCTTCGAGCTGGGGCTGCTCATCGAGACCTCCGGCCCGGAGAGCGAGGTCGTCAAACTGCTGCCGGCCCTCACCATCACTCCGGACGAGTTGGACGAGGGCCTGCGTGTCCTCGCCCGTGCCGTCCGGGAGACCGCCTGACCACGACCTGACCACGACCTGACAAAGGTCCAGCACAAGGAGGAAGTGCACCACCGTGATCGTCCGCTCGTTCAAGGACATCGAAGGCACCGACCGGCACGTGAAGTCCGCGTCCGGCACCTGGGAGAGCAAGCGCATCGTGCTGGCCAAGGAGAAGGTCGGCTTCTCCCTGCACGAAACGATTCTGTACGCCGGTACGGAGACGTCGATGTGGTACGCCAACCACATCGAGGCCGTCGTCTGCGTCGAGGGCGAGGCCGAGCTCTCCGACCACGAGACCGGGAAGACGTACAAGATCACTCCCGGCACCATGTACCTCCTCGACGGCCACGAGCGGCACACGCTGCGCGTCAAGGAGGACTTCCGCTGCCTCTGCGTGTTCAACCCGCCCGTGACCGGACGGGAGGACCACGACGAGAACGGCGTCTACCCGCTGCTCACCGAGCCCGAGGAGGTGTGACAGACCATGACCACCACAACCACCACGCCCACCGTCACCGACCTCTACCCCAGCCGGGGTGCCACCGAGGTGTCGACCCCGCGTCAGGACCCGGTCCTCTGGGGCACCCCCGGTACTCCCGGTCCGGTCTCGACGACCGACCTCCAGTCGTTCGAGCGTGACGGCTTCCTCTCCGTCGACCAGCTGATCACCGCGGAGGAGGCCACCGTCTACCGGCGGGAGCTGGACCGGCTGGTCAACTCCCCGGAGATCCGTGCCGACGAGCGGTCGATCGTGGAGCCGCAGTCCCAGGAGATCCGCTCGGTCTTCGAGGTGCACAGGATCAGCGAGCTGTTCGCGAACCTCGTGCGGGACGAGCGGGTCGTCGGCCGCGCCCGGCAGATCCTCGGCTCGGACGTCTACGTCCACCAGTCCCGGATCAACGTCAAGCCGGGCTTCGGCGCCAGCGGCTTCTATTGGCATTCGGACTTCGAGACCTGGCATGCCGAGGACGGCCTGCCGAACATGCGGACGGTGTCCGTCTCGATCGCGCTGACCGAGAACTACGACACCAACGGCGGGCTCATGATCATGCCGGGCTCGCACCGGACGTTCCTGGGCTGTGCCGGGGCCACGCCCAAGGACAACTACAAGAAGTCGCTCCAGATGCAGGACGCGGGCACGCCGTCCGACGAGGCGCTGACCAAGCTGGCCGGCGAGTACGGCATCAAGCTGTTCACCGGCCCGGCCGGATCGGCGACCTGGTTCGACTGCAACTGCATGCACGGCTCCGGCGACAACATCACGCCGTTCCCGCGCAGCAACGTCTTCATCGTGTTCAACAGCGTGGAGAACGCGGCGGTGGAACCGTTCGCGGCACCGGTACGGCGACCGGACTTCATCGGGGCGAGGGATTTCACCCCGGTGAAGTGACCCCCTGAACACCGGGCCGGAGCCTCCTCGTGTGGGACGGGGGGCTCCGGCCCGGTCGTGTCAGGTGGACAGGGCGTTCAGCAGGCGGTCCACGTCCGCCGGGGTGTTGAAGAGGTGGAAGGCCGCGCGCAGGTTGCCGGCGCGGTCGGAGACCTCGATGCCCGCGCGGCTCAGCTCCGGCTGGCGTTCGCCGAGGCCGGGCACCGACACGATCGCCGAGCCGGGGGCGGGCACCGGCTCGTGGCCGAGCGCCGCGAGCCCGGCCCGGAACCGGTCGGCGAGCGCCAGGTCGTGCTCGTGGACGGCGGCCACGCCGAGTTCCTCGATCAGGTCGAGGGAGCGGCGCAGTCCCGCGAAGGTGAACAGGGCGTGGGTGAGGTCGAACCGCCGTGCGGAATGGGCGAGTTCGGCGACCGGGCCGTAGCAGCTGTCCCACGGCTTCTCGCCCGCCACCCAGCCCGCGAGCACCGGTGTCAGCCCGCCGAAGTCCTCCGGGACCACGAAGAAGGCCACCCCGTGCGGGCCGAGCAGCCACTTGAAGGACACGGAGGCGGAGAAGTCGTAGGCGTCGGCGTCCATCGGCAGCCAGCCGGCCGCCTGGGAGAAGTCGACGTAGGTCCGCGCCCCGTGTGCGCGGGCCGCCTCCCGCAGGGCGGCCAGATCGGCGATCCGCCCGTCGGCGGACTGGGCGGCGCTGACCGCGACGAGCGCGGTGTCCGGGCGGACCGACTCGGCGATCCGCTCCAGCGGGACCGTGCGGACCTTGAGGTCGCCGCGGACGTGGAACGGGTTCAGCACCGAGGTGAAGTCGTCCTCGGCCGTGAGGACTTCGGCGCCCGCGGGCAGCGAGGCGGCGATCACCCCGGAGTGCGCGGCGACGGAGGCGCCCACCGCCACCCGGTCGGCCGGGACGCCGGCGAGCCGGGCGTACCCGGCCCGGCAGGCCTCCACGTCCTCGTACAGCGGGCCCAGCGGCCGGCCCTCGGCCCGCATCATCGCCGCCTCGTGCAGCGCGGCGACGGTGCGGGCGGGCAGCAGGCTGTTGCTCGCGGTGTTGAGGTAGGTGCTCCTGGGGGCGAATTCGGCGCGGACGAGGCTCTCGAAGGTCTCGGAGGTCTCCATGGGTCCACTGTGCGGCCCGATGAAGTCCCCGTCCATTGCGGATTTTTACGTGGCTCCGCTAAGCGGTGCTTATACGTACCCCCTGAGCTGCGGCTTTCAGCCCTGCTCCGGCACCGCGCACCCGTCCGGACCGCATGCCTCGGCATCACCCGAGTCGATGAGCCGCAGCGGCTGCCGCTCGCCCCACGCCTCGGTGAGCGCCTGGGTGAAGACCTCGGCGGGCTGGGCGCCGGAGACGCCGTACTTGCGGTCGAGGACGAAGAAGGGCACGCCGTTCGCGCCGAGCTGTGCCGCCTCGCGCTCGTCGGCGCGGACCTCGTCGGCGTACGCACCCGGGTCGGCGAGCACCGCGCGGGCGGCGTCGGCGTCCAGTCCGGCCTCGGCGGCCAGCGCGACCAGCCGCTCGGCGCCCTCGGTGAACAGCGACCGCTCCTCGGCGAAGTTCGCCCGGTACAGGATCTGGATCAGCTCGTCCTGCCTGCCCTGCTCCTTGGCGAAGTGCAGCAGGCGGTGCATGTCGAAGGTGTTGCCGTGGTCCCGGCCCCGGGTGCGGTAGTCCAGCCCCTCGGCGGCGGCCTGCGCGCCCAGGTTGTCCTCGCCGGCCTCGGCCTGCGCCTCGCTCATGCCGTACTTCCGGGTGAGCATCGTGATCACGGACTGGACGTCGCCCTTGGCACGGCCCGGGTCCAGCTCGAAGGAGCGGTGCACCACCTCCACCTGGTCGCGGTGCGGGAAGGCCGCGAGCGCCTTGTCGAAGCGGGCCTTGCCCACGTAGCACCAGGGACAGGCGATGTCCGTCCAGATCTCGACGCGCATGTTCACGGCTCTCCAGCTCGTACCGGTGCGGAGGCTCTCTCCACCCGGTACATGAACGTTCAAGCAGCGTGTTTCATTCCCCCGGCCGCACCGCGTACCGCAGGAACAGGTGGTGGTCGCCCTCGGCGGGCGGGTTCTCCGGGTCCGGGACCCAGCCCTGGCGGGCGTAGAAGGCCTGGGCCCGGGCGTTGTCCACGTGCACGTCGAGGACCGCGCTCCGCCTGCCGTCGGCCTGCCACTGCTCGACGCAGGCGGTGTGCAGGGCCGCGCCGACGCCCGTACGCCAGTGGCCGGGGTCGACGTGGAACTGGAACAGCTTGACGGTCCGGGGCGTGTCCTGCGGGGTGCGGAAGGAGGCGATGCCCACCAGGCGCCCGTCCCGCACCGCGCACAGCACCTGGCCGTCGGGCCGCCCGATGGCCTCACGCCACCGGGCCGCCCAGTCGAAGCCGTCCTCCGGCAGGCCGTCCGGGTAGTACGTCGACCTGGCCCGGACGTGCAGCTCGGCGACGGCCTCGGCCTCCGCGGGCAGTACGGTCCTGATCACCAGGGAGCCGGTGTTCCGGTGTGCTTCGATCATGCAGCGGAGGACGTGCCCGGGGCGAGAGCGGTTCCGGACCGCTCAGCTTCCGTCCCGCAGGTCGTCCGGCCAGCCGTCCCGGAACTCGATGTGGTCGTACGTCACCACGCAGCCCTCCCCCATCGGCGACTGGGTCATGAAGCCGATGAGCGCGGCGCCGGTCTCCTTCTCCTCGCCCAGCGTGAAGAGCCGGACGAAGGTCCAGCGCTCGCCGTCCCGGGAGGCGTGGAAGGCGAAGGCCCGGCCGGTGCGGCTGATCCGCAGCCAGACGGAACTGCCGTCCACGGTGAAGGAGTTGGCGTCGTCGGAGTGTCCCCGGGTGACCACCGTGCAGACGGTGGGCACGTCCGGGGAGTACTCCAGGCACAGCTTGGCCCAGGCCCGCTCACCGACGTGGACGTAGAGCACCCCCGCGTCGAAGGCGGCGGCGAACCCGACGGTGACGCGCGCGATCAGCTGGAAGTCGCCCTCGGGCGCGCCCAGCAGCCGGGGCGCGTCGGAGGCGGGCTCCAACGCCTCCCCGGTGGGCGGCACGAACCGGTCCTGCCGGGGCCCGGCCCACCCGGTGAGCACGCCGTCCTCGTAGGACCAGTTGCCGTCGGGGCCGTAGGTGCGCAGGGCGAAGGGAAGTTCGGGAAGTTCCACGTCCATGCCGGCTGTTACCGCTCCAGAGCGCCGTTGAACCGCCGGGGCAGCCCCAGCGGGTTGTCGTCCCGCAGTTCCTTCGGCAGCAGCGCCTCGGGGGCGTTCTGGTAGGTGACCGGCCGCAGCCAGCGTTCGATCGCCGTACCGCCCACGGAGGTCGAGGTGGAGGTGGTGGCCGGGTACGGGCCCCCGTGGTGCTGGGCGGGGGCGACCGCCACACCCGTCGGCCAGCCGTTGACCAGCACGCGTCCGGCCAGCGGCGTCAGCTCGGCCAGGAGTTCCGCGCCCCGGCCCTCGCCCGCCGCCTCCTCCTCCGACAGGTGGACCGTCGCGGTGAGGTTGCCGGGCAGCCGGGACAGGACCGCCGTGGCCTCGCCCTCGTCGTCGTACCGGACGACCACCGTGACCGGCCCGAAGCACTCCTCCAGGAGCAGGTCGTACGCGCCCTCCTCGGCCAGCTTGCTCGCCGGTACCGTCAGGAAGCCCGCGCTGACCGTGTGCTCGCCGCCCGCGCCGGGGGTCACCGGGGACTCCACGTCGGGGAGTTCGGCACGCTCGGCGACCCCGGCGAGGAAGTTGTCCCGCATGCGGTGGTCGAGGAGGACGCCGGCGTCGGTGTCGCTGACGGCGTCGGTGAGCGACTTGACCAGGCCGTCACCCGCCGCGCCGGACGGCACCAGGACCAGGCCCGGCTTGACGCAGAACTGGCCGACGCCGAGGGTCATCGACCCGGCGAGACCGGCGCCGATGGCATCCGCCCGCTCGGCGGCGGCGGCCTCGGTGACGACGACGGGGTTGAGCGAGCCCAGCTCGCCGTGGAAGGGGATCGGGACCGGCCGGGCGGCCGCCGCGTCGAAGAGGGCGCGTCCGCCCCGGACGGAACCGGTGAACCCGGCGGCGGCGACCAGCGGGTGCTTGATCAGCTCGACACCCGCCTCGAAGCCGTGGACCAGGCCGACCACGCCCTCGGGGACGCCGTGCTCGGCGGCGGCCCGGCGCAGCACCTTGGCGACCAGTTCGGACAGGGCCGGGTGGTCGGGGTGCGACTTGACGACGACCGGGCAGCCGGCGGCCAGCGCGCTGGCGGTGTCGCCGCCGGCGACCGAGAAGGCGAAGGGGAAGTTGGACGCCGAGTAGACGGCGACGACGCCCAGGGGCACCTTGTAGCGGCGCAGGTCCGGGATCGGCGGGGTGGCGGTGTCGTCGGGGTGGTTGACGATGACGTCGAGGAAGGCGCCCTCGTCGACGATGTCCGCGAAGGCCCGCAGCTGGTAGCAGGTGCGGGCGAGTTCGCCGGTCAGCCGGACCGGGCCGAGGGCGGTCTCCGCGTCGGCGGTCTCGACCAGCCAGTCCTTGGCCGCCTGAAGGCCGTCGGCGGCGGCGCGCAGGAACGCGGAGCGGACCGTGCGGTCGGCGAGGGCGCCGCGCGCGGCCTGCGCCGCCTTCACCACGGCGTCGACCTCTTCGGCTGTGGCCTCCACCGCAACCTGTTCACGCTGCTTCCCGGTGCGCGGGTCGACACTCCAGACTGGTGCTGCTGCCACCGCGGGTCCCTCCATGTAGTGCCGCAGTATGTACGCCATCGACCAGGGACGTTCGATATACTGAACACCGTCTCTGATGATGAATATGCTGTTGGAGACTATATCTTCAGGTCCTCGTCGAACGAAGGGGTCAACGGCGATGTCGGCAGGCGAGACAGGCGGCGGGGCGCAGGTCAAGTCCGCGGTGCGGACCGTGGAATTGCTCGAGTACTTCGCCGGCCGGCCCGGTATGCACTCCCTCGCGGCGGTCCAGGAGGCCGTCGGGTACCCCAAGTCCAGCCTCTACATGCTGCTCCGCACGCTGGTGGAGCTGGGCTGGGTGGAGACGGACGCGACGGGTACGCGGTACGGCATCGGGGTGCGGGCGCTGCTCGTCGGCACCTCGTACATCGACGGCGACGAGGTGGTCGCGGCGGCCCGGCCGACGCTGGACCGGCTCTCCGACGACACCACGGAGACCATCCACCTGGCCCGCCTGGACGGCACGAACGTGGTGTACCTGGCCACCCGCCAGTCGCAGCACTACCTGCGGCCCTTCACCCGGGTCGGCCGTCGGCTGCCCGCGCACTCGACCTCGCTGGGCAAGGCGCTGCTGGCCACCCACACCGACGAGCAGGTGCGCAAGCTGCTGCCGGAGACGCTGCCCGCGCTGACCGAGCACACGATCACCGACCGGGAGAAGCTCATCGAGGAGCTGCGCCAGGTCCGGGAGCAGGGCTTCGCCGTCGACCGCGAGGAGAACACGCTGGGCCTGCGCTGCTTCGGCGTGGCGATCCCCTACCGCACCCCCGCCCGCGACGCGATCAGCTGCTCGGTGCCGGTGGCCCGGCTGACCCCCGCCCACGAGCAGATGATCAAGGACGCCCTGTTCGACGCCCGTGACCGGCTGGCCCTCGCCACCCGGAGGCTGTGACCATGGAAGTCGTGCTCCGCGAGGTCCACGACAGCGATCTGCCGGTGTTCTACCGGCACACGAACGACCCCGAGGCGGTGTGGATGGCCGCCTTCACCCCCGAGGACCCGGCCGACCGCGACGCCTTCGACGCGCACTGGAGGAAGATCCGCTCCTCGGCCGGCGTCACCGCGCGCACCGTCCTGGCGGACGGGGACGTGGTGGGGAGCGCGGCGGTGTACGGACAGCCGGGCTCCCGCGAGGTGACGTACTGGATCGATCGCGCGTACTGGGGGCGCGGCCTGGCCACGGCCGCCCTGCGGGGACTGCTCGCCGAGGTGCCGGAACGCCCGCTGTACGCGCGTGCGGCGGCGGACAACGCCGGGTCGCTCAGGGTGCTGCACAAGTGCGGGTTCCGGGAGAGCGCACGGGCCCGGGGATACGCGAACGCCCGCGGTGCGGAGATCGAGGAGGTCGTGCTGCTGCTCTCATGAAGGCTTTCGCTCTCATGAAAGCCCGATGAGAAACCCGGCGGAGCGGAACGACTGCCGCATCCCGCTCGTCCTCATGACCGGGATGAACAAGACGATCAGGCGGGCGTCCGTCTTCACTCTGCTGCTCGTGCTCACCCTGCTGCTCAGGGCGACATGGGTGCAGTTCTACGACGGCAAGGCCCTCGCGGACGACAAGAACAACCGGCGCAACGTCATCGGGACGTACGCGGACCCGCTCGGGAACATCATCGTGGCGGGCGAGTCGATCACCGGCTCGGCGCGTACGAAGGGCGGCGACCTCGCGTACAAGCGCACGTACAAGGACGGCAGGCTGTACGCGGCGGTGACGGGCTACGCCTCACAGGCGTACGCACCGACCCAGCTCGAAGGCATCTACCAGGACCTGCTCAACGGCACGGACAACCAGCTCAAGACCGTCATGGACACCGTCACCGGCAAGCGCGCCGAGCCGGGCGACGTGATCACCACGATCGACCCGGACGTGCAGAAGGCGGCGTACGACGCGCTCGGCGACAACAAGGGCGCCGCCGTCGCGATCGACCCGAAGACCGGCAAGATCCTCGCGGTGGTGTCCACACCGTCGTACGACCCGTCCACTCTGACCGACGCCAACACCGCGGGGACGGCCTGGAAGAAGCTCAACGCCGATCCGGACAAGCCGCTGACCAACCGTGCGCTGCGCCAGCCGCTGCCGCCGGGCTCGACGTTCAAGCTGGTCGTCGCGGCGGCCGCGCTGGAGGACGGGCTGTACAAGGACGTGGACGAGCACACCGCCAGCCCGGACCCGTACACCCTGCCGGGCACCACCCGGCCCCTCTCCAACGAGAACCCTTCCGCGCCCTGCAAGAACGCCCCGATACGCGTCGCCCTCCAGTACTCCTGCAACAACGTCTTCGGGAAGATGGCCGTCGACCTCGGCCAGGACAAGGTGAGGGCGATGGCCGAGAAGTTCGGCTTCGACGACGAGCAGCTCGACGTGCCGGTGCGGGCGTACGCCAGCGTGTTTCCCTCGGACATGGACGAGGCACAGACGGGACTGTCCGGCATCGGCCAGTTCGACGTCACCGCCACGCCCCTTCAGATGGCCATGGTGTCGGCGACGATAGCCAACGGCGGCAAGCTGGTCTCGCCGCACATGGTCTCGCGGATCACCGACGGCGGCGGCGACGTACTGAAGGACTACGACGACGACGCGGGCAGCAAGGAGATCATCAGCTCCTCGACCGCCGAGCAGCTCCAGTCGGCGATGCGGACGGTGGTCGAGGACGGCACCGGTACGAACGCGAAGATCTCCGGCGTGACCGTGGGCGGCAAGACCGGCACCGCCCAGCACGGCGAGAACAACAGCAAGACGCCGTACGCCTGGTTCACCTCGTTCGGCAAGTCCGACTCGAGCGGCAAGGAGGTCGCCGTCGCGGTGATGGTGGAGCAGTCGGACGCGGCCCGCTCCGAGGTGAGCGGCAACGGACTGGCGGCGCCGGTGGCCAAGGCGGTAATGCGGGCCGCGTTGCGGAGTTGACGCGCTGCTCCACTCCTTGGCGCGCTACTTCACGCCCAGGATCTGCTCCACCGGGTCGATCGCGAAGTACACCAGGAACAGCGCTGACACCCCCCACAGCAGCCAGTTGACCTCCTTCGCCTTGCCCAGCACCGACTTGATGACGACATAGGCCAGGAAGCCGGCGCCGATGCCGTCGGTGATGGAGTAGGTGAACGGCATCGCGGCGATGGTGAGGAAGGCCGGGACGGCGATCTCGTACCTGTCCCAGTCGATGTGCTTGACGTGGGTCATCATCAGGAAGCCGACCGCGATCAGGGCCGGTGCGGCGGCCTGGAGCGGGACGATGGTGAGCAGCGGGGTGAGGAAGAGCGCGAGGCCGAAGAGGCCGCCGGTGACCAGGTTGGCGAAGCCGGTGCGGGCGCCCTCGCCGACACCGGCCGCGGACTCGATGTAGGCGGTGTTGGAGGAGGCGGAGCCGATTCCGCCGGCGACGGCGGCGGCGCCGTCGATGAACAGGACGCGGCCGATGCCGGGCACCTGGCCCTTCTCGTCGAGGAGTCCGGCCTCCGCGCTGATGCCGACGATGGTGCCCATGGCGTCGAAGAAGTCGGACAGGATCAGGGTGAAGACCAGCAGCACGGCGGTGAGCACCCCGGCCTTGGCGAAGCCGCCGAACAGGCTGAAGTGACCGACGAGTCCGAAGTCGGGGGCGGCCACGATCTTGTCGGGGATCTTCGGGGTGGTCAGGCCCCAGCTCTTGATGTCGGCGACGGCGTCGATGACGATCGCGACGACCGTCATGCTGACGATGCTGATCAGGATGGCGCCCTTCACCTTGCGGGCGAGCAGCGCGATGGTGAGCAGTACGCCGAGACAGAACACCAGGACCGGCCAGCCGGTGAGCCGGCCGACGGCGCCCAGCTGTACCGGCACCGTGGTGTTCGCGGCGTCGGGGATGCGGCTGACGAACCCGGCGTCGACGAAGCCGATGAAGGCGATGAACAGGCCGATGCCCACACCGATGGCCTGCTTGAGCTGCTGCGGGATGGCGTTCATGATCGCCTCGCGGAGCCCGGTGAGCACCAGGACGCAGATCAGGATGCCCTCGAGGACGACGAGTCCCATCGCGTCGGCCCAGCTCATCAGCGGGGCGAGCTGGAACGCGACGACGGCGTTGAGGCCGAGTCCGGCGGCGATGGCGAGCGGGAGGTTGCCGCCGACGCCCATGATGATCGTCATCACACAGGCCACCAGGGCGGTGGCGGTGACCAGTTGGCCGGTGTCGAGCGTGTGGCCGAACTTGTCCTTGGCACTGCCCAGGATGATCGGATTCAGGACAAGGATGTAGGCCATCGTGAAGAAGGTGGCCAGGCCGCCGCGTATCTCCCGGCCGAACGTCGATCCGCGTTCGGAGATTCTGAAGTACCGGTCGACACCGTGGGCAGCGGGTGGCGCGGCAGTCGGCCGGTCGGCCGCCTTCTGCGTCTCGGACATGGTGTTGCTCCTTGTCGCCTCATGATCGGTCTGCGGATGCTGGCTGGATTGTTCCCGCGTTGAACCGGTTTCAGGTTTTCTCCGTGTTACGGAATCAGGCGTCGACCCGTCACACGGCGTTCGAGACCCTGTACAAACCGAGCGGTTGACCGCTGCTACGCTTCCGGATCTCGTCCCGGCCACCCCGGACGAACACATGTCATTCACATGACACGCACAGAGAGGTCGCCCGTGGGCACAGTCGTCGACGACGCCGCCTCCGTGGAGTTCCATGCCTTCTTCGAACGGCACTACGCCGAACTCTCCCGTCTCGCCCACCTCCTGACCGGCGAGGCGGACGCCGCCGACGACCTGGCCGCGGACGCGCTGCTCGCGCTGTGGCACCGCTGGGACCGGGTGCGCGCGGCCGACCACCCGGTGGCCTACGCCCGGGGTGTCGTCGCCAACCTGGCCCGTACCCGCATCCGCAGCGCGGTGCGCGAGCGCCGCCGGATCTCGCTGTTCTGGTCGCGCGAGGAGAAGACCGAGAACCCCGACGTGGCCGGCGTGGTGGACGTGCAGGAGGCGCTGCGCAGGCTGCCGTTCCGCAAGCGGGCGTGCGTGGTGCTGCGGCACGCGTTCGACCTGTCGGAGAAGGACACCGCGCTGGCCCTGGGGGTGTCGGTGGGTACGGTTAAGAGCCAGACGTCGAAGGGAATGGCCGAACTACAGCGGTTGCTCGGCACCGAGCGCGCTCCGCAGAAGGTGCACGCGGCGATGGCGCGCGGCGGCGAGACCGGAGGTGGGACCCGATGAGGCAGCAGGACGTGCACGACGAGCTGCGCGCCCGGCTGCACGAGGCGGCCGAGGCGCACGAACCGGACCGCGCCCGCATCCTGGCCCGTATCGAGCGGGGCATGGCCGCCCAGGGCCGCTCCGACCACCGGGCGACGCGCCCGCCGGCGTTCGGCTGGTTCCGGGTGGTGAGTGCCACGGCCGCGGTGGCCGGTGTCCTCGCGGTCGGCGGGTACGCGGTGGCTTCCGCGGTGAAGAACGACGACACCCCGGGCCGGCAGACGGTCGCGGTCTCGCCGACACCCACGCCGTCGCCGGACGCGACGGTGCGGCCGCCGGTCCACTCGGCGGCCCCGACGACCGGCTCCGGCGGCGCCACGCACCCCTCCCGCCAGGCCGGTCCGTCCCCCACCTCGACGTCCCCGAAGGCCTCGGCCACCCCGAAGGCACCGGCCGCCGGGGGTACGCAGGACGGCCCGCTGTGGTCGGACGGCTCGGTCGACCCGCACAGCAACGACTTCTGGGCGCAGAGCAACATCACCCTGAAGACGTCGAAGCAGCTGACCGCGCTGACCGTGCAGTTGAAGGTGGCGCAGACGGGCGGCGTGTCGACGGCGGGCGCCTGGCGGTCCCTGCCGGAGACCGACTTCACCCAGACCGTCGAGGAGAAGAACGGCTTCCTGGTCTACACCTGGGTGCTCAAGGAGGGCCGCACGGTCCCCGCGGGCGAGTGGGTCTTCGCCGGGCAGTACAACCACGAGCGCGGCGGCCGGGACGCGAGGGACGACGCCTACGGCATCACGGGCGCCGCAGGCGCCGCCCGGTACGCGGTGAAGGGCGACTTCGCGGCGCACGACAGCAGTGCGGGCGACTCCTAGCGGCTCGCTCACCACGGGTTCCTGTCGCGGAAACAACCATGTGTTCGTTTTCAGCGTCAGTACAAGTGTCGGCCTGAGCCCCCCTCGGCCGAACGGCCGGTCCGAGCCCCCCTCGACCGGCCACGAGGACGCCCCGCCGGTGACGACCGGCGGGGCGTTCCGCTGTGCCCGTTTCCGTGCCCTGCGGGCCAGTGCCCCGGCACTAGGGTCCGTCTTCAAACGGATCTTGCCCAGAGCAGGAATGACGCGAGACTGACCGCTGCTTCGTAGGAGGTGGCGGTCTTGTCGTATC
>NZ_JBEYXB010000028.1:0-92312 GCF_040644935.1 Streptomyces sp. NPDC046915
CCGATTTCCTCGGTGCTTTCCAGGTTTCCGCTCTCGCGTTTCCCTTTCCGGCGTTTCCGACTCTATCAGATCCTCGCGGCGTCTGATTCCCAGTCGGGGGGTTTGTCTTCGGGGCTGTTGGGCCCTTCCGACGAGTGAGACTTTAGCGGATTCCCGGCTCCCGAGCTAATCGGGGGTCGTGTCCTTTCGAACGCGGATTCCTCATTTCGCAAATACGCGCGCCAAAGCACACGGCAACGGATCGCCGAGCTGTGGCTGGTACCTACGGAATGGCTGTCCGGGGACCGACCGGAGTCGGCGCTCACGTCGGACAACTCGGAGAACCTTACGGATCGGGTCGGGGTGTGTCAACTCGCGGCGGGACGGCAGGCCGGCGGCGTACTCTGGGCCCGTGACTACGCGTACGTACAACCAGCAGTGGTGGGCCGCCTGACGGCGGCCGCGCTCACGTATGCGTTCAACGGCCGCCGCCTCGGCGGCCGTTCTCGTTTCTCCCTCCAGAGCTCCTGAGGGTCGGCCGACCGGGACGGTGGCCTCGACCAGGAGGTGGAGTAGAGATGACGCGAGTCTTCAGCGGGGTCAAGCCGACCGGGCATCTGACGCTGGGGAACTACCTGGGGGCCATGCGGCGCTGGGCCGAGGTGGACCAGCACAGGTCGGACGCCCTGTTCTGCATCGTCGATCTGCACGCGCTGACCGTGGACCACGATCCGGCGCGGGTGCGCAGACTCAGCCGCCAGGCGGCGACGCTGTTGCTTGCGGCGGGGCTGGATCCCGAGTTGTGCACCGTGTTCGTACAGAGTCATGTCGATGAGCACGCGCGGCTGTCGTACGTGCTCGAGTGCGTGGCGACCGACGGTGAGATGCGGCGGATGATCCAGTACAAGGAGAAGGCCGCGCGGGAGCGGGCGCGGGGCGGGAGCGTGCGGCTGTCGCTGCTGACGTATCCGGCGCTGATGGCGGCGGACATCCTGGCGTACGGGACCGACGAGGTGCCGGTGGGGGACGACCAGGCGCAGCATGTGGAGCTGACGCGGGATCTGGCGGTGCGGTTCAACCAGCGGTACGGGCATACGTTCGTGGTGCCGAGGGCGACGTGCCCGGCGGTGGCCGCGCGGGTGATGAACCTCCAGGAGCCGGCTTCGAAGATGGGGAAGAGCGACGACTCCGGGCCGGGGATCGTGTATCTGCTCGATGAGCCGGACGTGGTGCGGAAGAAGGTCATGCGGGCGGTGACCGACAGCGGGCGGGAGGTCGTCTACGACCGGCAGGGTCGGCCCGGGGTGGCGAATCTGCTGGAGATTCTCGCCGCCTGTACGGGTGGGGATCCGGGGGCGCTGGGTGAGGGGTACGCGTCGTACGGCGCGCTGAAGAGGGACACCGCGGAGGCCGTCGTCGAGGTGTTGCGGCCGGTGCAGGCGCGGCACAAGGAGTTGTGTGCGGATCCCTCTTATGTGGAGGACGTGTTGCGTCGCGGGGCCGACCGGGCTCGGGCGATGGCGCGGCCGACCGTGGATGCCGCTTATCGCGCGATCGGGCTGCTGCCTTCGGTGCCTTCGGGGGCGGAGGCTGTCGTGAACGCGGTCCGGTAGGCGCGTGGGCTGGTGGCGAGGCGCGCTGCGAAGTGCTGGCGCATCGTGACCTCGCTGCCGAAGCCGGCGCGGCGGGCGACCTCGGGCATGGGGAGGTCGGTGCGTTCGAGGAGTTTCTGGGCCGCGGCGATGCGCTGGTCGAGGAGCCAGCGCAGGGGTGTCGTGCCGGTGGCCGCCGTGAAGTGGCGGGCGAAGCTGCGGGGGGACATGCCCGCGTGGGCGGCCAGGTCGGCGACCGTGAGCGGTTCGTGGAGGTGGCGCAGGGCGTGTTCGCGTACGGCGGCGAGGGTGTCGGCGTCGCGGTCCGCGCGGGGGGTGGGGCGCTCGATGAACTGTGCCTGGCTGCCGGTGCGGAAGGGGGCGGTGACCATGGAGCGGGCGATGGTGGCCGCGGCCTCGGCGCCGTGGGCGCGGCGGACCAGGTGGAGGCAGAGGTCGATGCCGGCTGCCGTGCCGGCCGCGGTCCAGATGTTGTCGTCCTCGATGAAGAGGGCGTCGGGGACGACGGTGACCTGGGGGTGGTGGGCACGCAGGAGGTCGACGAGGTTCCAGTGGGTGATGGCGCGGCGGCCGTCGAGGAGGCCCGCTTGAGCGAGGGTGAAGGCGCCGCCGCAGAGGGCGGCCAGGGGGGTGCCGCGGGTGTGGGCGCGGCGCAGGGCCTGGAGGACGGGGGCGGGTGCGGGGGTCAGGTGGTCGTCGAGGCCGGGGATCAGGATCAGGTCGGCGTGGTCGAGCCAGGTGAGGGTGCGGTCGGGGAGGAGGGAGAGGCCGCCGCGCATGGGGATGGGAGTGGTGTCGGCGGCGACTCGGCGCAGGTCGAAGGCGGGGGCGCCGCGGTCGGTGCGGTCGGTGCCCCAGACCTCGGTGATGACGGAGACGTCGAAGGCGCGGATGCCGGGGAAGGCGACCAGGGCGATGCGGTGGGTGCGGGCCGTGGGTGCCGTGGGTGGCCCGGGTGCCATGGGTGCCATGGGTGCCATGGGTGGCAGTTAATCATCGATCGCTGTCTTTTCGCCCTATGGGGCGGGCGGGCCTCCGGCGGCAGGATCGAGGCATGGAGATCGCGGAGAACGCAGCGCTGGTGGTCGTGGACGTGCAGAAGGGCTTCGAGGAGGCCGGTTTCTGGGGGCCGCGGAACAACCCGGCGGCCGATGACAACATCGCGGCGCTGATCGACGTATGGCAGTCGACGGGGCGGCCGGTCGTCTTCGTACGGCACGACTCGCCGAAGCCGCAGTCGCCGCTGCGGCCGGGGTATGCGGGGAACGACCTGAAGGAGTACGTGGCGGAGCGGCGCGGGAAGGGGGCGGGGGCCGAGTTGTTCCTGACGAAGACCGTGAACTCGGCCTTCCTCGGCACGCCCGATCTGGGGGCCTGGCTGACCGCGGAGGGGATCGGGCAGGTCGTGGTGATCGGGATCCAGACCAATATGTGCGTGGAGACGACGGCCCGGATGGGCGGGAACCTCGGGTACGACGTGGTGGTGCCGTACGACGCGACGTACACCTTCGATCTGGAGGGGCCGTTCGGCTGGCGGCGCAGTGCGGAGGAGGTCGCGCAGGCGTCGGCGGTGTCGCTGCACGGGGGTGGGTTCGCGCGGGTGGTGACGACGGAGGAGGTGGTGGGGGCGGCGGGCTGAGCCCATCGCCTCCGCCGGGGGCGCTCAGTTGGGGACGCCCAGTTGGGGGCGCTCAGTCCTTTTTGCCCGAGGCCAGTTCGCGGCTGCGGTCGCGGGCGGCCTCCAGGGCTGCGATGAGGGCGGCCCGTACGCCGTGGTTCTCCAGTTCGCGGATGGCGTTGATCGTCGTGCCGGCGGGGGATGTGACGTTCTCGCGGAGCTTGACCGGGTGTTCGCCGCTGTCGCGGAGCATGATGGCCGCGCCGATCGCGGACTGGACGATCAGGTCGTGGGCCTTGTCGCGCGGCAGGCCGAGCAGGATGCCGGCGTCGGTCATGGCTTCGACCAGGTAGAAGAAGTACGCGGGGCCGGAGCCGGAGAGGGCGGTGCAGGCGTCCTGCTGGGACTCGGGGACGCGGAGGGTCTTGCCGACGGCGCCGAAGATCTCCTCGGTGTGGGTGAGGTGTTCGGCGGTGGCGTGGGTGCCGGCGGAGATGACGGACATGGCCTCGTCGACGAGGGCGGGGGTGTTCGTCATGACGCGGACCACCGGGGTGCCGGGGGTGAGGCGTTCCTCGAAGAACGCGGTGGGGATGCCGGCGGCGCCGCTGATGATCAGGCGGTCGGTGGGGAGGTGGGGGGCGAGTTCGTCGAGGAGCGTGCCCATGTCCTGCGGCTTGACCGTGAGGATGAGGGTGTCGGCGTTCTTGGCGGCCTCGGGGTTGGTGACCGGGGTGACTCCGTGGCGGGTGCGGAGTTCTTCGGCGCGTTCTCGGCGGCGGGCGGTGACCAGGAGGTCGGCGGGGGACCAGCCGGCTCGGATCATTCCGCTGAGCAGGGCTTCGCCGATCTTGCCGGTGCCGAGGACTGCGACTTTCTGGGTCATGGGGTCATCTTTGCACCGGGGGTGCGGGGAGGGGGGCGGTGTCCGGTGGACGGGATGTGGTCTCGCCCCCGCCGCCCCTACCCATTCCCGTGCCCAGGGGCTCCGCCCCTTCGACCCCGCCGGGGGCTGCGCCCCCTGAACCCCCGCGGGGCTGCCGCCCCTTCGACCCCGCCGGGGGCTGCGCCCCCTGAACCCCCGCGGGGCTCCGCCCCCGAACCCCTCCGGGGCTGCCGCCCCGAACCCCGCCGGGGCTCCGCCCCCGAACCCCGCCAGGGGCTGCCGCCCCGAACCCCGCCGGGGCTCCGCCCCCGAACCCCGCCAGGGGCTGCCGCCCCCAGGACCCCTGCGGGGCTCCGCCCCTGCACCCCACCGAGGGCTGCCGCCCCGAACCCCGCCGGGGCTCCGCCCCCGAACCCCGTCGGCCTGAACGGCCTCGTCCTCAAACGCCGGACGGGCTGGGTAATACGGACCGGAGCCGAGTGATACCGGCCGGAGCTGAATAAGGGCGTCCGAGGCTGAGTAAGGGCGTCCGGAGCTGAGCAATACCTGGTCCTCACGCTGTTCGGCGGCGCAGTGTGGCTGCGCCCAGGGTCAGTACCAACAGGGCGCAGGCCGCGACGATCAGGGTGTCTCGGAGGAATGTGGCTGTCATGTCGGTGTGGTGGAGGACTTCGTTCATGCCGTCCACGGCGTAGGACATGGGGAGGGCGTCGGAGATGGCTTCCAGGGCGGGGTGCATGGCGGAGCGTGGGGTGAAGAGGCCGCAGAGGAGGAGTTGGGGGAAGATCACCGCGGGCATGAACTGGACCGCCTGGAACTCGGAGGCCGCGAAGGCCGAGACGAAGAGGCCGAGGGCTGTGCCGAGGAGGGCGTCGAGGAGGGCTACGAGGAGCAGTAGCCAGGGGCTGCCTGTGACGTCCAGGCCCAGGAACCAGACCGCGAGGCCGGTGGCCAGTGCCGACTGGACGATCGCCAGGGCGCCGAAGGCCAGCGCGTAACCGGCGATGAGGTCGCCCTTGCCCAGGGGCATGGCGAGGAGGCGTTCCAGGGTGCCGGAGGTGCGTTCGCGCAGGGTGGCGATGGATGTCACCAGGAACATGGTGATCAGCGGGAAGATGCCCAGGAGTGACGCGCCGATGTTGTCGAAGGTGTGCGGGCTGCCGTCGAAGACGTAGCGCAGCAGGAACAACATCAGGCAGGGGATCAGGAGCATCAGCGCGATGGTGCGCGGGTCGTGGCGCAGTTGGCGCAGGACGCGGGCCGCCGTGGCGGTGGTGCGGGAGACGTTGAGCGTCGTACTTGTCATCGTGCCGTCTCCTTCGCGCGGCCCGCGGCGACCGCCTCGTCCACCAGGTTCAGGAAGGCCGCCTCGACGGTGTCGGCGCCGGTGCGGGTGCGCAGGGCGTCGGGGGTGTCGTCGGCGAGGATCTCGCCCTCGCGCATGAGGAGGAGGCGGTGGCAGCGCTCGGCCTCGTCCATGACGTGGGAGGAGATCAGGAGGGTGGCGCCGCGGGTGGCGGCGATGTCGTGGAAGAGGTGCCACAGGTCCCGGCGGAGGACCGGGTCCAGGCCGACGGTGGGTTCGTCCAGGACCAGGAGTTCGGGGGTGCCGAGGAGGGCCACGGCGAGGGAGACGCGGCCGCGCTGGCCGCCGGAGAGGTTGCCGGCGAGGGCGTCGGCGTGAGTGGTGAGGTCGACGTCGGCGATCGCGCGGGTGACGTTCTCGTGGCGGCGGTCGGCCGCGGCGCGGCCGGGGTCGAGGATCGCGGCGAAGTAGTCGAGGTTCTGGCGGACGGTCAGGTCGTCGTAGACGGACGGGGCCTGGGTGACGTAGCCGATGCGGGTGCGCAGGGCGGGGTGGCCGGCGGGCCGGCCGAGGACCTGGAGGGTGCCGGTGACCTTGGCCTGGGTGCCGACGACGGCTCGCATGAGGGTCGACTTGCCGCATCCGGAGGGGCCGAGCAGGCCGGTGATCCTGCCGCGCGGGACGGTGAAGTCGAGGCCGCGCAGGACGGTGCGGGGGCCTCGGACGGCGGTGAGGGAGGAGGCCTGTACGGCGGGGGCCGACGGGGGGTCGGCGGGGGTCCCGGGAGGGCTGGGCGCGTAATTCATCATGCGATGAATAATGCGCCCGGCGCCGAGTGCCGTCAAGCGATGGCCACCAGCAGCTCCACGTCGTAGACCTCCTCCACGGTGGCGTCGGGGAAGGTGGTGAGCAGGTGGGTGCGCTCCTCGGCGAGGAAGGCGTCGGCGGTCGCCGGGTCCTGGATCAGGAAGGCCGAGTGGCTGCCGAGGTTGGCGAGGTGGGTGTCGAGGGGGACATGGCGGCTCCAGCGGACCGTGCGGTGGGCGAAGGCGAGGCGGCCGGAGGGATCGGCGAGGGCCGAGCGGCTGCCGTCGCCGTTCTTCTCCACGACGCGGTCGACACCGAAGTGGCGCTGGAGACGGTCCGCCTGTGCGTCGATCCACGGGACGTCGAGGGCGCTGGTGTTCCACCACAGCGCCAGGGCTCCGCCGGGACGCAGCACGCGCAGGGCCTCCGGGACCGAGCGGGCCGGGTCGGTCCAGTGCCAGGCCTGGGCGTAGGTGAGCAGGTCGGCGGAGGCGTCGGCCAGCGGGAGGGCGTCGCCGTTGCCGCGGACCAGCGGGACGTCGGGGAGGGTGCGGCGGAACTGGGCCGCCATGCCGTCGCCGGGTTCCACCGCGAGCACGTCGGCGCCGCGGGCGTGCAGCAGCGCCGTGGCTATGCCGGTGCCGGCGCCGACGTCGACGACCCGGGCGCCGGTGAGGGGGCGGGCGGCGAGTTCCTCGACGGTGTCGAAGAGGGCCGGCGGATAGGAGGGGCGGTTCGCGGCGTACCGGGCGGCGGCGCCGTTGAAGGAGTGGGCCCGGGAGGAGAAGACCGACAGGGATGGAGATGGTGAAGGAGACGGGGGTGGAGTTGTGGTCATACGGTCATGCTGGCTGCCGGGGTCCCGGGCATGCCGTCGATACGGGGAATGCCTTCCCTCCGCTTGCCCCTCCGCTTACCCCTTGCGGCGCTTCTTGGAAGGGTTTCCCGTGCGGCGTGTGGTACGGCGGGTGTGCTGGGCGCGGGCCTCTTCGTATTCGGCGCGGTGCAGCTTCTCGCCGGGGGCCTCGGTGAGGGAGCGGAAGAAGTAGGCGACGAGGGAGCCGACGAAGCCGATGGCCAGCAGGCCGCGCAGGGAGGCCTGGCGGGCGGGGTCGAGACGCTTGCCGAAGCCGTCCCAGGTGTTGCGGAAGGCCAGCGCGCTACAGATCGCGAACATCGCGACCACCAGGACGGTCACGAAGGCTCCGCTGCCCGCGATCTCCAGTCCCTGGTAGGCGAAGCGCAGGACGACGCAGGAGGCGACGGCCGCCGCCAGCGAGCCGGCGGTGACGGCCGCGCGGCGGGCCGCGTAGCCGTTGTCGTGGTTCACCCAGGTCGTGCCGAAGAACCGCAGGGGTTCGGGGCGGGGGCCGTCGCCGGGGGTGCCGCCCGGGGAGCCCGCCGTGCTGTCCGGGGTGCCGGTTTCGTCGCTCACGAGACGATTATGGCCGGACGGTGCGGCGGGCTCCGTGGCGGGTCAGGAGCAGCGGGAGGCCACGTAGCCGTCGCTGCCCGTGTGGACGTACGCGTCGGACACGTACTGGCCGTCGCCGATGTTGTCCCAGATGTTGGTGGTGCCGTACGAGCCGGTGATCGTCTGGCCCGGCGTCTGGCAGTAGATCGGGACCTTGGCGCCCTCGGCCAGGGTGCGGACGAGGCTGTAGTTGGTGCCGGGGCCGCTGCGGACGCGGAGCTGGACGCCAGGGGCGACCGAGTAGTAGCGCACGCCCGTGTCCGCGGCTGCCGCGGCGGTGGCGACTGTCTCGTTCCCGCCCTCGACTTCTCCGACATCGGTGACAGACATGTGGAAACTCCCCCCGTTCGATCCCCATGACTGCCATGGGGTCCCGTTGATTCCCCGGAAACGCGCCACGAAACACATGTGCACGAATCGCACGCGAACGCTAGCAAGCCGCCTCTGTCTCGTACGAGTCATCGACTAGGCTCCGTGCGTCGCGCGCGCCGACGAACAGCACGGGGGGTGGTCCCATGGCGCCACAGCGGAACGCCGGAGCGGGCGCGGAAGCGGAACTTCCCGAGTACGCCGGTCACTACCAACTGGAGTCCCGCCTGGGCTCCGGTGGGATGGGCGTCGTGCACCTGGCCCGCAGCACCTCGGGCATGAAGGTCGCGGTGAAGGTCGTGCACGCGCAGTTCGCCAGGGATCCCGAGTTCCGCGGCCGGTTCCGGCAGGAGGTGGCCGCCGCCCGGCGGGTGAGCGGTGCGTTCACCGCGCCCGTCGTGGACGCCGATCCGGAAGCGGAACGGCCGTGGATGGCCACGCTGTTCATCCCGGGGCCGACCCTCGCCGGCCATGTGAAGGAGCACGGGGCCATGCCCCCGGACCGGTTGCGCCGGCTGATGGCCGGGCTGGCCGAGGCGTTGCGCGACATTCACCGGGTGGGGGTCGTGCACCGCGATCTCAAGCCGAGCAACGTGCTGCTCGCGGACGACGGGCCGAAGGTCATCGACTTCGGGATCTCCCGTCCCAAGGACAGTGAACTGCGCACCGAGACGGGGAAGTTGATCGGCACTCCGCCGTTCATGGCGCCGGAGCAGTTCAGGCGTCCGCGGGAGGTGGGTCCGGCCGCCGACGTCTTCGCCCTGGGGTCGGTCATGGTGCACGCGGCCACCGGGCGCGGGCCGTTCGACTCCGACAGCCCGTACGTCGTCGCGTACCAGGTCGTGCACGACGAGCCCGACCTGGCCGGCGTACCCGAGAACCTGGCGCCGCTGGTGCTGCGCTGCCTCGCCAAGGAGCCGGAGGACCGGCCCACGCCCGACGAACTGATGCGGGAACTGCGGTCGGTGGCTGCCTCGTACGACACGCAGGCCTTCATACCGTCGCAGCGTACGGTCGACACCCCTGCTGACGGCAAGACGCAGAGCGGCGGGGAGACCGGCGAACAAACCGGCGAACAGACCGGCGGGGAGCCCAAGGCCGTCGTGCCCGAGGCCGTCGTGCCCGAGGTCGGGAAGCCCGAAGGGCGGCGCCGGGGGCGCCGGGGCCGGTGGTTGTCCGTGGCTGCCGGGGTGCTGGCTCTCGTCGTCGGCGGTGCGGTCGTCTCGGTGCGGTTGCTCGCTGACCCCGGTCCCCAGGCCGCGGGCGGCTCGCACACCGTGTCGGCCGGGGCGTCGGCCGACGGGTTCATGCCGTGGGCGGAGAAGCCCGGGTCGGGAAACGCCGGGATGCCCCAATGCGCCGCCACCCCCGCCGCGTTGGTCTGCACGCAGTCGGGGCGGGTCTACGCCCTCTCCCTCTCCGACGGCAGTCTGCTCTGGCGGCACTCCGCCGCCACATCGCTCGGCAGCGGACCGCCCGTGCTGTCGGGTGGCCTGGTGCAGATCCTGACGGACGAGGGGCGGCACGTGGAGGCGCTCGATCCCGCGTCCGGCAAGGTGCGCCGGCGGCAGGAGGTCCCCACGGGCGGCGGATTGCGGTTCGCGGCGGACACCCTCCTGCTCACCGGGGCCGACGGGACGGTCACCGGCGTGGACAGCGCCTCGGGCGGGACGAAGTGGCACCGCCGGATTCCGGGGCAGACGATGCCGTCGTTCACGTGGTTCGCCGGGGACCGGGTGGCGTACGCGGCGAGCACCTCCGCCGACGGGTCGAGCACCCGGGTCACGGCGGTGGACCCGGACACGGGTGACGTGCGCTGGGACGCACGGCTCGACGGATCACTGCGGCCTGTCGGCACCAGTGACGGATCGGCCTACTTCCTCTCCGTCGACCCGGTCTACGGAGCCACGCGGGCGGTGGTCCGCTACAGCCCCGCGTCCCGGACGACACGGCGGGTGGCGGTGTCCGCGTATCCCGAGGACGCCCACGCCACCGTACGCGGGGACGTGGTCTACCTCATGGCCACCGGGGGCTCGCTGTCGGCCGTGGACACGGGCGCGCGCCGGCAGTCGTGGCAGTTGCAGACCTCCGTGAGCCGCGGCTCGGCACCGGTCGTCGACGGCGGCCATGTGTACGTCACCATCCCCGACGGGCGGCTGCTCGCCGTCGACGCCCGGCGCGGCAGGCTCCTCGGGCAGACGGCGACCCGGCTCGGCACGCGCACCGACCGGGTCGTCGCCACGCTGCCCGAGCCGGTGGTCGTCAAGGGCCGCGTCTACGCCTCCGCGCCCGACGGCACCGTCTTCGCCGTCGCCGGCCACGACCCGTCGGCCTGGTGACACCCGAAGGGGCCGCCCCCATGGGAGGCGGCCCCTGTCGGTGTACGAACGCTCAGCCCAGCTTGGTCACGTCGCGCACGGCGCCCTTGTCGGCGCTGGTGGCCATCGCGGCGTAGGCCCGCAGGGCGGCCGAGACCTTGCGCTCGCGGTTCTTGGGGGCGTAGGCGCCGTTCAGGGCCTGCTCGCGGCGGGAGAGTTCCGCCTCGTCGACGAGGAGCTCGATCGTGCGGTTCGGGATGTCGATGCGGATGCGGTCGCCGTCCTCGACGAGGGCGATCGTGCCGCCGGAGGCCGCCTCCGGGGAGGCGTGGCCGATGGACAGGCCCGAGGTGCCGCCGGAGAAGCGGCCGTCGGTGATCAGGGCGCAGGTCTTGCCCAGGCCCCGGCCCTTCAGGTACGAGGTCGGGTACAGCATCTCCTGCATGCCGGGGCCGCCCTTGGGGCCCTCGTAGCGGATGACGACGACGTCGCCGTCCTTGACCTCCTGGGTGAGGATCCGCTGGACGGCCTCCTCCTGGGACTCGCAGACGACCGCCGGGCCCTCGAAGGTCCAGATGGACTCGTCGACGCCCGCCGTCTTCACCACGCAGCCGTCGACCGCCAGGTTGCCCTTGAGGACCGCCAGGCCGCCGTCCTTGGAGTACGCGTGCTCGACCGAGCGGATGCAGCCTTCCGCCGCGTCCTCGTCCAGGGCCTCCCAGCGCTCGGACTGGGAGAAGGCCTCGGCGGAGCGGACACAGCCGGGTGCCGCGTGCCACATCTCCACCGCGTCGGCGGACGGGGAGCCGCCGCGCACGTCCCAGGTCTTCAGCCAGTCCGCCAGGGACGGGCTGTGGACGGAGTGCACGTCCTCGTTGAGCAGGCCCGCGCGGTGCAGCTCGCCGAGCAGGGCGGGGATGCCGCCGGCGCGGTGCACGTCCTCCATGTAGTACGTGCGGTTCTTCGCGACGTTCGGGGCGACCTTCGCCAGGCACGGGACGCGGCGGGAGACCTCGTTGATCTCGTCCAGGCCGAAGGGGACGCCCGCCTCCTGGGCGGCGGCCAGCAGGTGCAGGATCGTGTTGGTGGAGCCGCCCATCGCGATGTCCAGGGCCATGGCGTTCTCGAAGGCCTGGAAGGTGGCGACGTTGAGCGGCAGGACCGTGTCGTCGTCCTGCTCGTAGTAGCGGCGGGTGATGTCCATGACCGTGCGGGCCGCGTCGACGTAGAGCTGCTTGCGGGCCGTGTGGGTGGCCAGGACCGAGCCGTTGCCGGGGAGGGAGAGGCCGATGGCCTCGGTCAGGCAGTTCATCGAGTTGGCGGTGAACATGCCGGAACAGCTGCCGCAGGTGGGGCAGGCGTTCTCCTCGATACGGAGGATGTCCTCGTCCGAGATCTTGTCGTTCACGGCGTCGGAGATCGCGTCGACCAGGTCGAGCGTGCGGACCGTGCCGTCGACCAGGGTGGCGCGGCCGGACTCCATGGGGCCGCCGGAGACGAAGACCGTCGGGATGTTCAGGCGCAGGGCGGCCAGCAGCATGCCCGGGGTGATCTTGTCGCAGTTGGAGATGCAGACCAGGGCGTCGGCGCAGTGGGCCTCGACCATGTACTCCACACTGTCCGCGATCAGGTCGCGGGAGGGCAGGGAGTAGAGCATGCCGCCGTGGCCCATCGCGATGCCGTCGTCGACGGCGATGGTGTTGAACTCGCGCGGGATGCCGCCCGCCTCCGTGATCGCCTCGCTGACGATCCGGCCGACCGGCTGGAGGTGGGTGTGGCCGGGCACGAACTCGGTGAAGGAGTTGGCGACCGCGATGATCGGCTTCCGGCCGATGTCCGCACCGGGTACACCGGAGGCGCGCATAAGGGCGCGGGCACCCGCCATGTTGCGGCCGTGGGTGACTGTGCGGGACCTCAGCTCGGGCATCGTCGCTCGCTCCTTCAGACAGGTAGGGCTGCAACGAGCCTACGCCGGTCATCCAGGGATCGGGACAAGCTGTCCGGATTACGGGACGGATGTCTCGGGAACGGCTGCGCTCAGGGCCCGGTCAGGTGCCCCTGCACCACCGGCGCCACCCGCGCCACGATCTGCTCCAGGTCCGCCGACGCCAGCGGCTCCACCTTGATCACGTAGCGCAGCATCGCGCACCCCACCAGCTGTGCGGCGGCCAGTTCGGCGCGCAGTTCGGCGTCGGGCAGGTCGAGCTGGGCGGCGATGCGGCGCAGCAGCTGGGCGGCGACCAGGCGGCGGAAGACGGCGGCCGCGGTCTCGTTGTTGACGGCGGAGCGCACGATGGCCAGCAGGGGTGTCCGGGTGGTGGGGTTCTCCCAGACGCCGAAGATGAAGCGGGTCAGCCGCTCCCCCACGCCGTCCAGGGGGCCCGCGGCCACCGCGTCGGGGGCGTTCAGGGCGGGCGCGAAGGCGACCGCGATGGCCGCCTCGAAGATCTGGTCCTTGGTGCCGAAGTAGTGGTGGACGAGCGCGGAGTCCACGCCGGCGGCCTTGGCGATGCCGCGGACGGACGTCTTCTCGTAGCCGCGCTCGGAGAACTCCTCGCGGGCCGCGGTGAGGATGCGGTCGCGGGTGCCGGCCGACTCGGTGCGCGGGGGCCGGCCGCGGCGGCGGGCGCCGGTCGTCCCGGTCACCGCCGGGGCACCTTCACCGGAGAGGCCATGTGCAGCCGGGTGAAGGCCAGGGCCTCCGCGAGGTCGGCCTCGCGCTCGGCGCTGGACATCGCCCGCCGGGTGTTGACCTCGATGACGACATGGCCGTCGAACCCGGTCAGCGCGAGCCGCTCCAGCACCTCGGCGCAGGGCTGGGTGCCGCGGCCGGGGACCAGGTGCTCGTCCTTCGCCGAGCCCCTGCCGTCGGCCAGGTGGACGTGGCCGAGCCGGTCGCCCATCCGGTCGAGCATGTCGAGGGCGTCGGTGCGGGCGGTCGCCGCGTGGCTGAGATCGATCGTGAAGTGCCGGTAGTCGTCCTGGGTGACGTCCCAGTCGGGGGCGTAGGCGAGCATCTCGCGGTCGCGGTAGCGCCAGGGGTACATGTTCTCCACCGCGAACCGCACGTCCGTCTCGTTCGCCATGCGCCAGATCCCGGTGACGAAGTCCCGGGCGTACTGCCGCTGCCAGCGGAACGGCGGGTGCACGACGACGGTGCCGGCGTCCAGCTTCTCGGCGGCCGCACGGGCGCGCTCGAGCTTGATCCAGGGGTCGGTGGACCACACCCGCTGGGTGATGAGCAGGCAGGGTGCGTGCACCGCCAGGATCGGTATCGCGTGGTAGTCGGAGAGGCGGCGCAGCGCTTCGATGTCCTGGCTGACGGGGTCGGTCCACACCATGACCTCTACGCCGTCGTAACCGAGGCGCGCGGCGATCTCGAAGGCCGTCGCCGTGGACTCCGGGTACACCGAGGCCGTGGAGAGGGCGACCTTCGCATCTGGGACGCGGACGGGCTCTGCCATGAGGGACAGGTTACGGGCTGCGGTGAGCGGAACGCGGGGTACCTGTTCGCCGTTGTGGGGTTTGCCACGGGCGAGTACCGGCCGTTCGTGGCCTGTCTCCGGGTGCTCCCCGGGTGCCCTACACCGACCCCATGTGGTCCAGTCGCCGCAGGATCACGCCCTCCCGGAGCGCCCAGGGGCAGATCTCGAGGTTCTCCACGCCGAAGAGGTCCATCGCGGCCTCGGCGACCAGGGCGCCGGCGAGGAGCTGGCCGGCCCGGCCGTCGGAGACGCCGGGGAGTTCGGCGCGCTGGTCCGCGGTCATGGAGGCCAGGCGGGGGACCCAGGCCTGGAGGGACTCGCGCTTGAGCTCGCGCTGGACGTACAGGCCGTCGGCGGAGCGGGCGGCGCCGGCGATACGGGCCAGCTGCTTGAAGGTCTTGGAGGTGGCGACCACGTGGTCCGGGGCGCCGAAGCGGGTGAACTCCCCGACGGTGCGGGCGATCTCGGTGCGCACATGGCGGCGCAGTGCCCTTATCTCCTCCGGGTCGGGCAGGTCGTCGGGCAGCCAGCCGGCGGTGAGCCGGCCCGCGCCGAGCGGGAGGGAGACGGCCGCGTCGGGCTCCTCGTCGATGCCGTAGGCGATCTCCAGGGAGCCGCCGCCGATGTCCAGGACGAGCAGCTTCCCGGCCGACCAGCCGAACCAGCGGCGGACGGCGAGGAAGGTGAGACGGGCCTCCTCCTCGCCGCTGAGGACCTGGAGCTCGACGCCGGTGGTGTCCTGGACCCGGGTCAGCACCTCGTCGGCGTTGCTCGCCTCGCGGACCGCGGACGTGGCGAACGGCAGCAGGTCCTCCACACCCTTGTCCTCGGCGGCCTGGAGGGCGTCCCGGACGACACCGACCAGTTTGTCGACGCCTTCGGCACCGATGGCACCGCTGCCGTCGAGGAGCTGGGCGAGCCGCAGCTCGGCCTTGTGCGAATGCGCGGGCAGGGGGCGCGCGCCGGGGTGTGCGTCCACGACCAGCAAGTGCACCGTGTTCGAACCCACGTCCAGGACACCGAGTCTCATGTACGGAACGCTACTGCCAGTGCCGCGGTGCTCAGGCCCCGGAGCGGCCCCGGGCCACTTACCCTGGATGCGTGCCAAAGACGAAAAAGGCGAAGAGCGACAAATCATCCACGGGTGCGAAGGCGAGCGACGAGAAGGGGCTCGACTTCGCCCGCGCATGGGTGGAGTTTCCTGATCCGGCGGACGACGAGCAGGTCTTCCGCTGTGATCTGACATGGCTGACCTCTCGCTGGAACTGCATCTTCGGCAGCGGCTGCCAGGGCATCCAGGCGGGCCGCGCGGACGACGGGTGCTGCACGCTGGGGGCCCACTTCTCCGACGAGGACGACGAGAAGCGGGTCGCCGAGCACGTGGCGAGGCTCACGCCGGACATCTGGCAGAACCACGACGAGGGGCTGGCGCGGGGGTGGGTCTCCGAGGACGAGGACGGTTCCCGGCAGACCCGGCCCTTCCAGGGCTCCTGCATCTTCCAGAACCGGCCCGGCTTCGCGGCCGGCGCGGGCTGCTCGCTGCACATCCTGGCCCTGCGCGAGGGCCGCGAGCCGCTGGAGACCAAGCCGGACGTGTGCTGGCAGCTGCCGATCCGGCGGACGTACGACTGGATCGACCGGCCCGACGACACCCGTGTGCTCCAGGTGTCCATCGGTGAGTACGACCGCCGGGGCTGGGGTCCGGGCGGCCACGACCTGCACTGGTGGTGCACCTCGGCGACCTCCGCCCATGGCGCGGGCGACCCGGTCTACGTCTCCTACCGGGCCGAGCTGACCGAGCTGATGGGCAAGGCCGGCTACGACCGGCTGGCCGAACTGTGCGAGCAGCGCCTCGCCTCGCAGCTGCCGCTGGTGGCTCCGCATCCGGCGGATCCGGTCTAGGGCCTGACGGCCTGACGGCCGGGCGGGGCGGCCGGTTGCGAGGGGGCGGTGCGGGTGGGGCCGCAGGCCTCGCTGTGCTCGTGGTGTCTGACGGCGCGACTGCCGCTGGTGGCTCGGCATCCGGCGGATCCGGTCCGGGGTCCGGCCCTAGGCCGGGGTGTCCGGCGGGGGCGGGGTGCCGCCGTCGGACGGTGGGGGCGTCGGGTTCCCGGGGGCGCCGGGCGGTGTGGACGGGGCGGTCGGTGTGGGGGCCGGGTCGGTGGACGGGGGCTGGCCGGAGGGTGGGGGGTCGGCGGGGGCCGAGGCCGTGGGGGTCGGGTCCGGGTGGGCGGTCGGGGGCGGGTCGGCCGGTTGCGAGGGGCCCGTGGGGGCGGTGCCGTAGCCCTCGATCGAGACGACGGCGCCTGCCGGGGCGATCGCCACCTGTGCGGTCCAGTGGCCGGCGGGCTCGCGCAGCTGGTCGACGTACACCTTGATCGTGAACGACTCGCCGGGCCGGAGGGTTCCCGAGGAACGGCTGAGGTAGAGCCAGTCGGCCGAGGTGGTCGCCGACCAGCGGACCGGGGCGGGGCCGGACGCGGTGAGCGTGACGAGTGTGGTGTCGCCGCTGGTGTCGGCCGTGACCGTGAGATGTCCCGCTCCTTTGTGCCCGGCCCCGGGGACGCTGACCACCTCCACGGAGACGTCGGAGGAGCCGTCCTTGGCGAGGCCTCTGCCGGGCACGGTGGCGTTCCCGGCGTTCTCGTAGCCGCCGACCGGGTCGCCGTCGAGGCCGTCGGGGTCGTGCGCCTCGCGCGCGGTGGCGGCGCTGCCGACCTGGCCCTCCGCGGTCGGGGTGCCCCGGTACGCGGCCCACAGGGCCAGCACGGGGGCGGCGACGACGGTGGCCACGACGGTCGTGGTGACGGCACGCGCGCGGATGCGGTCCCGGCGGGCGGCACGGTCCTTGGGGTCCATGGGGAAGCCGCGGCGGTCGAAGCGGGGCGTGGCGGAGCCCCGCGCGCGCGGGCCATGGGCCAGGGCGACGTGCAGGGCCGCGCGGGGTGCCTCCAGGACGGGCAGCTCGGCCGGGGTCACCGTGGCGCCGGGCCAGCGTCCCGGGACCGCGCGCTCGGCGGTGCGGCGGCAGCGCGGGCAGTCGTCGACGTGCCGCACCAGCTCGCGCCGCAGGGCGCTGCTGAGCACCAGCTGCTGCTCGCCGGTGAGCCGGTCCACACCGGGACAGCCGCCGGCCTCGACGACGGCGAGCGCGGCGCGGGTGCGCTCGACCTCGCAGGCGGCGGAGGCCAGCAGGTCGCGGGCGGCGGCGAGGTCCATGCCGAGGACGGCGGCGACCTCCTGGGCGGTGAGGTGGTGGCGCACGGCGAGTTCGAGGGCCTCGCGCTGCTCCGGGCTGGTGCCGGCGGCCTCCGGCCAGGCGAGCAGGGCGAGTTCGCCGCGCCGCTGCTCCTGCGCCTCCGCCGAGACGGGCGGGGCGGTGGCGTGCCCCTTCCCGGACCCGGCGCGGCCCGCCGCGTGCGTGGCCTGACGTTTCTGCTTGGCCTCGGCGAGCTTGCGCAGACACGCCCAGCGGGCCAGCGCGTACAGCCAGGCCCTGCGGTCGTCCACCGCCTGTGGCACCCGCTGCCCGCGCCGCTCGGCGAGCGCGAGGACGTCGCCCAGGGCGGCGGTCGCGGCCTCGTGGTCGCACAGCACGGACAGGCAGTAGGTGAACAGGCCGTCCAGGTAGGGCTCGTAGCGCGCGGGCGGCCGCTGCGCCAACGTGTGCGCCGCAGCACGATCGCGCGCCTCACGGTGCGCTCTGTGTGCGCCGGTGGTGCGGGTCGAGGTCTCCGGACTGGTGCTCATCACCCGTGCGACCGTAGGCGGCGGGGGATGAGCCATTCCGGCGGCTTGAGCACATTTAATCCGTACGGGTGAAACGATCCCTCATAAGGGGACAGGAACCTCGGATTCCGGGGCTCGTGCCGACGCGGGGTCAGTAGCCGGGCGGATGGAAGGTGGGCAGGAGCGAGCGGGGGTCGTCGTAGAGCAGGGAGAGCTGCTCGTCGCCGCCCTGCACACGCAGCCACCACAGGGCGCGGGGGAGCTCCGCGATGGATCCGATGCCGCGGAGCAGGATGTCGACCGTGCCGCGCAGTCGCTCGCACCGCGGGCCGCACTGCTTGGCGTGCGGAGCCGTCGTCCACAGGGCGACGCGATGGCCGTTCCCCAGCAGCCTGGACATGATCTCCCGGCCGGGCCCGTGGCCGGCGGGGCCGCACAGGAACGGGACGCCCCCGCGCGGATGGGTGCCCAAGGGCTCCGCGGCGGAGGGGAGCGGGAGGTGCCAGGCCAGGAAGTCCTGCGTACTCGTCAGGTTGTGCCAGGCGGAGTGCCGCGGCGTCCCGCTCGCCCCGCGCCGGTCCGTGTAGCGGATGGTCACCGGGCGCTGCGAGCCCAGGAGCTGTGGTGAGTCGGTGTTCCGCCAGGTGTGCGGTGCCAGGTCGAAGGCGTTCAGGGGCAGGGCGAACTCGACCGGGGCCGGGCGGTGGGGCGAGTCGGCCTCGCGCAGCGCCCTGCTCAGCGGCTCCGCCACGTCCCGGGGCAGCGCGCTGAGCTTGACCCAGGACCGGCCCTCGCGCCCGGTCTCCCATCCGTCACCGCGGGGCATGAGGACCGCCCACCGGAAGGAGGAGGTCCGGAACAACCCGGACGCCACCGCGACCAGGACCCTGGCCTCACCCTTGTACACGCCGGCGCCGACGCGGTACGAGTGCCGGCGGGCCCGTTCCGCGCCCTCCTCGTCCCCCACCAGCCGGTAGGTCTCCGCGGCGGCTTTCCACTGGTTGCGCGCCTCGGTGTAGCGGCGCAGCTCCTCGCTCGCCCGCGCCCGCACCTCCAGGACCCGGGCCCGGCCGTGGCCGTCGGACAGTTCCTCGAACAGGGGGGCCGCCTCCTCCGCCAGCGCGAGGGCGTCCTGCATGCCGCCGGTGTCGTACAGGGCCTCGGCGCGGATGAGCAGGGCCCGTGCCATGCCCGGCCGGTCGCCGAGCTGGCGGCAGATCTCGGTGGCCAGGCTCAGGCGCTCGAACCCGGCCGGGTACGCGCCCGTCTTGAGCAGGGCCACGCCCAGGTCCGTGTTCGCCTCGGCCTCGCCGCGCCGGTCGCCGACGCGGGTCATCCCGTCCAGTGCCGCGGTGTGCGCCGCCAGAGCGGTGGCCCAGTCGGCCCGCTCGGCGGCCACCAGGCCCAGGGCCTCGTTGGCCTTCGCCGCCCCCCAGGAGTCGCCGAGTTCCTCGTGCAGGGTCAGTGCCGCCTCGTGCGCCCGGGCGGCCTCGTCCAGCAGGCCCGCCCCGCGCAGCGCGGCGCCGCGCAGGTTCAGCAGATGTGCCCTCAGGTGGTCGGTCACGGGCTGCTCCAGCGCGGTCGTGCAGCAGTCCAGACAGCGCTCGAAGTCCCGGCGCCAGTTCAGGTAGACGCCCAGGTTCAGCGCGAAGCTCGCGAGCGAGGCGACCTCGGCGTACCCGGGCGCTTCCAGGACCTCCGCGATCAGGTTGTCGCGCTCGCCGTCCAGCCAGATCAGCGCGTCCTCGCGCCGCTCGGGGCGGTAGTCGTCCGGGGGGTCGGCGCTCAGGCCCAGTGCCTTGACCGCGTCGGCCGTCCGGCCGGAGCAGAAGTCCAGCAGGCGCCGTCGCGCGCTCGTCGCCTCCTCCCGGACGGCGGGGTCCTTGCCGAGTACCTGACGGACGTACGCCTTCGGCAGCCGCTCCACCCGCAGGCGGTCCTCGGGGTCCTCCCGCGTGATCAGGCCGGCGCCGTACGGATCCCGCACATCCGTCTGGTGTCCGGAGAACAGAACGGCCACGGACTCCGCCCCGAGGTCGTCTCCGGAGGCCGCCGACAGCAGTCGCAGTGCCGTCCGCGAGGCCGGGGAAAGCCTCTCGTACTCGGCGCCGAAGGCGTTCCTGAGCTCGTCGAAGACGTGGAAGACCCCGCCCGCCGACTCGGTCCGGGTGAGCAGTTGGGCGAGGGTGCCGGGGTACTGGACGGCGAGCCGCAGTGCCAGGGGCACGCCTCCGCACAGGGCGGCCAGCCGCTGCACCGCCTCGTTCTCGGAGCCGGCGGCGTCGAGGACGGCCGTCGCGGCCTCGGGGGTCAGCGGGCCCAGCACCATGCGCCGCTCGTCGGGAGCCGCCGTCGCGGGGCGGGAGGTGACCAGGACGTGGAAGGGGCTGCGGGCCGGCACCTCGTTCCAGGTGCTCTGCGCCTGGGTCCAGGTGGTCCCGTCGTGCACGATGAGCACCGGCCGCCGCTCGTTCCGCAGCCGGGACACCGCCCGGGCCACGGCTCCGGCCGTCTCCGGGCCGGGCGGGATCCAGTAGGCGCCACCGGGGAACCAGCCGCGTTCCACGGCCTCGCGGGCCGCCGCCACCGCGAGCACGGTCTTGCCGATCCCGGGCATGCCGGACACCAGGGTGAACCGTTCGGCCGAGATCCGCTCGGAGGGGTTCAGCAATCCCAGCAGGTTGCCGGTCTCCGTCTCCCGTCCGGTGAACGCGGCCGGTACGTGCGGCAGGGCCAGCCGGTCGGTGCGCGGCACGTCGGTGCCGAGCACCGAACTCAGCACGTCCGTGGCGCGGTCCACCGCCGCCCGGCCGACGGCGCAGATCGTGAAGTGCTCGGCT
Organism: Streptomyces sp. NPDC046915; assembly: GCF_040644935.1. Taxonomy (NCBI): domain Bacteria; kingdom Bacillati; phylum Actinomycetota; class Actinomycetes; order Kitasatosporales; family Streptomycetaceae; genus Streptomyces; species Streptomyces sp. NPDC046915. Next base: position 20,425 of record NZ_JBEYXB010000028.1, read on the forward strand.
GCGGGCGTGGCGTACGCGGTGGTGAGGCAGACCTCGTCCCGCCGGCTGTCGGGGCGCACCGGTTCGTAGTAGGCGCTGCTCCGCATGACCGCGCGCGCCGTCTCCACCAGGCGCGAGGAGGGCCGTACGACGATGTCGCTGCGCAGTTCGACCTCGGTGGCCACGACGACGTCGCCGTACTCCAGCCTCCGCCGCACACCGCGCCCGTGGACCATGGACACCACCACCGACGCGCCGTGGCGGCGGCCGGCCGCCATGACCTCGCGCCGGTAGTGCGGCAGCTGCCAGTCGACGGACATGAGGATCACCCGTCGCCCGGTGCCCGCCAGGGTGCCGCTCGTGTGGTCCGCGCTCCAGGTCCGGTCGGTGAGCCGGCCGGACAGCGCGGCGTACAGCCCGTCGGACCCGGCCAGGACCAGCACGGTCCCGGCTTGCTCCTCGGTCTCCTCCTCCGCCTCGGCCCCGGGCCCGTCCGGATCGACCGGTCCGGGCAACGGCACCTCGGTCTGCGGGCCCGGCGGCCGCTCGGCCGGGGTGGTCCGCACCGGCAGCCGCTCACTGCGGAAGGGCACCCCGCCGGCGGTGATCAGCGTGAGCAGCAGTGACGTGTCGTGGCCCGCGTCACCCACCGGGTAGGTGACGAAGCGGGCAGGGCCGTAGGTGCCGCCGAAGCGGTGCAGCACGAGGGTGGTGTCGCCGACCGACTCGACGGCGAGGCGGTTGCCGCCCTCGAGCATGCAGCCGATGGCGTACTCCTCGGTGTCGTACGGCCAGGCGTCGTTCTCCGCGTCGAATTCGACGTCGACGGTGACCAGGTACTTCTGCCCGGCCTCCACCTCCTCGGGCCAGCTCACGAGGGGACGGAGCGGGACGGACGGACGGTCCGTCGGAACGGTCACGCGCTCTCACCCCCCGCGCAGGCCTGTGGGTGCGTCTGCGGCACCTCCAGGGCCAGTGTGGTCCCCGGATGGCCGAAGTAGGCGAAGGTGAAGCCGGCGAAGAAGGCCTCGATCGCCTCCTCGGCGCCGGTGGCGTCGCCGTATCTGATGGCCTCCTCGGCCCAGCGCGCGTGGAACGCCCGGTTGTCCGTCACGGCCTCGGCGAGACCGACCGGCCCGCCCTGGGCCTGGGTGAGCAGCCGGGCCGCGAAGTCGTGGGCGTGGCCCTTGCTCACCTTCGCGAGGGTGGCGATGACCGCGCCGGCGCCCCATCTGAGGAAGACCTCGGCGAACGTGCAGGGCACGGCCGCGTTGTACCGGTGGTCCTCGACGGTGCGGGCGGACACGCAGGAGCTGATGAGGACGGCCGCCCCGGAGTCGTACAGGGCGGGCATCGCCCAGTCGTCCGACAGTTCGGGGAGTGAGACGTCACCGAGCATGAACTCGTCGGGGTCCTCGGAGTAGATGCCGTGGCAGCGCAGGAGGAGCAGCCCGAAGTCGGTCCGCGGGCGCTCCAGGCGGACGCGCAGGTCCTCCATGCGGCGGGAGCGGGGCAGGATCTCGTGCCGGCCGACGCCGTCGTGCTCGGAGCGGAACTCCTTGTCCTCGTACACGAGTACGCCGCCGCGGCAGTCCTTGCGCGGGGGGTCGTACCGCTCGGCGCGATCGCCGTCCCAGACGGTGGTCCAGCGGATGACGGGAAGGCCGGCGCCGATCCAGCCGCCCGTGCCGCCCGCCGCGTCCATGACCGCCGCGCCTCCGATCCGCTGCCGGTAGAGCAGCTCCCACGGGATCTCGAACGCCGTCTGGTCCCAGACCACCAGCCTGGGGTCCTCGGCCCTCTCCAGCCAGTCGACCCACTTGATCAGGGTGGGCTCCGTCTTCCACCAGCCCTTGACCCTGCGGTAGGTGGCGCGCCAGCCGATCTCCCTCGCCAGTTCGGCGAGGCGGTGCAGGCCCAGGTCGGGCGGGCGTCGCCGCTGGAGATCGGTCTCCTGGTTGGCGCTGTACGCCGTTCCCCGGTAGTAGAAGTCCAGCTGGTAGTTGGGCTCGTCCGCGTACGTCCTGCTCTTGACGCACAACAGGGCCGTTCCGGCCGGGAGTTGCTCCGACAGGGGGGCACTCCGGACGTCGAGGCCCGTGGGCTCGGACGTGCCCCGGACGCCGTCGAGGTCGTGGCCGGGGGCGGCGGGTCCCTCGGGCCGTTCGAGGGCGGGCCTGCCCAGGTCCGCCTGTAACCAGCCGCGCAGGTTCATCGGTTCGGGTGTCATGACAGTGCCCCCGGTCTGCGCCGGGGTGTGACGAGGAGCGTCGCGCCGAGGGCCGCGGCGAGTTCGGTGGGCAGTTCCGCGTACTGGTCGAGGTCGGGCGCGACGATCACCGCGCGCATCCGGTTCAGCGTGGCCGCCGTGGCCGCGACGCGCAGGGCGTCGTCGACGCCCTCCCGGCGCACCCCGCTCGGCGGGCGCCCGCGCAGGCTGGCCTCCAGGGGCACGTTGCCCCGGCCGTCCGTGACGACGACGAACAGCACCTCGTCGACCACCGCGCGTCCCCGGCGCAGGAAGCGGCGCAGTTCGTGGACGCCGAGGTCGAGGGCGTGGGCGAGCGGGCTGGCGGCGCCCGGGGCCCGCTCGAAGGCCTCCAGCAGCCCGGGGTGGAGCAGCGAGGGCGCCCGGAACCGTTCCGCGCACAGCTCCAGTTCGGCGCCGCGGTGGCCGAACTCCACCACCGTCACGGCCGCGTTCGACTCGTAGGCCCAGCGCAGGTGCGGGGCGAGCGCGGGCGCGGGATCCCAGTCGCGGCAGGAGTGGTCGAGGACGAGCACCAGCGCGTGCGCCGGTTCGGGGCGGCGGCGGTACTGCCGCAGGTCCTCCGCCCGCAGGGCGAGCGGGCCGTCCACACCGTCCGGGCGGTCCGCGCCGTTCAGGGGTTCCGCTGCGATCAGCCGGGACTTGGCGGCCTCGACCATGCTCGGCACCAGGGCGATGTCGTGCACGTCACGGGCCCGCATCGTCCCCACCGGGCGGCCGGTGAGCCGCTTGGCCGCGGTGCGGCGGCGGCCCGGCGGGCGCAGCGAGCCCGGCTGGGGCAGGGCGTCCGGGGAGTCCTCGGGGTACGGGGCGGGCATCGGCGGCACGCGCGGGGCGACCGGGGTCGGGGACAGCGGGAGCGGCGGCTCGGGCTCGGTCACGGGGGTGGGCACCGCGGGGGCCACGGGCGGCTGCGGCTCCTGGGAGGGCTGGGGTTCGGCCGGGGTGAGGTGGGGGCGGGGCGGGGGTTCCTGGCGCGGTTCGAACGGGACGTGCGGGGCCGTGATGCCGAGCAGGGCGGCGGCCTCCATGACGTGCCGCACATCGGTGCGCGAAGCGCCCGTCCGGGCCGCCAGGGCGCGGGCGACGCGGGCGAGGGCCAGGCCGCGCCGCATGCCCGTCACCGCGGGGACCAGGGCGGCCACGCGTTCGGCGGCGCCCGGCGTCAGGAGGGGGCGGGGTCCGTCCGCCGGTATCGGCGGCAGGGACGGGAGCGCCCGGACCAGGCCGTCCCGCTCGGCGGGCAGGTCCCAGAACCGGTCGGTGCCCAGCCCCCACAGGATGTCGTTCAGCGGCTCCGCCTCGATCCGCAGCGGGAACCGGTCCAGCAGGTGCGGGGAGAGCCGGGTGGCCTCGGTGCGGTCGACGGCCGCCAGCCAGCGGGCCCGCGGGTGCCAGCGGAGGCTGTGTCCGTGCATCTCCACGTGCCCCGCCTCGGCGCCGATCAGCGTCACGGCGGCCCGTACGACGGCGGGCCCGGCCTGCCCCAGGTCGGGGACGAGGAGCACCGGGGGCGGGTCGCCGGGTTCCTCCACCAGCAGGCCCGGCACCAGGCGCAGCCCGTCGGCGTCCAGCCGGGGACGCAGCCACAGTCCGTCCTCGCCCAGCCAGGAGCCCAGGGTGCGGACGTCCGCGCCGGCGCCCAGGTGCGCGGCCAGCCAGACGCCCAGGACGGGCAGGAGTTCCGGGTCGAGGTCCAGGAGGAGCAGGCCGCCCGCGCCCGGTTCCGTGGCCAGGCAGGCCAGCAGGTTCAGGGCGCGGGTGAGCGGGACGGGCGGCGGTTCTGCGGCACCGGGCGCCGTGGCCTTCGGGGTGCCGGGGCGGGCGGAACCCGCTCGGGGGGCGCCGGGGGGCGGGGCCGCGGCGCCGCGTTCGGCCGGGGCCGGTACGGCGTACGGCGGCGAGGGCTTCTCTCCGTCCGGCTCGGGCCGGGCGTCCAGGGGGCGGTCCTGCATGGATCAGCCCCGGATGTCCGCGAGCAGGTCCCGCACCTGTGCGTCGTCCTCGCCACCCCACAGCGGCAGGGTGCCGGTGTCGCCCCGTCCACGGCGGTGGAAGAGGGCCGGTTTCGCCACGTCGGCGAGGTGGCGCAGGGTCACGCTGGGGGCGCCTTCGATGGCGGCGAGCGCCTGTGCGGCTCTCACCAGGACGATCTCGCCGCGGTGACCGGCGAGTTGGAAGCCTTCGGCGAGGGCGGCGCAGCCGGCGTAGACGGCGGAACCGCACTCGACGTGGGCGAGGCGCCGGCGGGCCGCGTCGAGGACGGCGCGTTTCTCGGCGTCGGCGCGTGCCGCGTCCGCCATGAACTGGGAGCCGGGATCGCCGCGTTCGGCCTCGAACCGGAGCACCCGCTCCACGATGAGCTGCCGCTTCAGGGCCTCCGGTTCGGACTCGACGGCGGCCACCAGCCCGAAACGGTCGAGGAGTTGGGGCCGCAGTCCGCCCTCGTCCGGGTTCATGGTGCCCACCAGGGTGAACTCCACGTGCTGCGTCTGTTCCGAGCGGTGGTCGCGCTCCAGCGCGAGGATGCCCGTGGAGGCCGCGTCCAGGATGATGTTGACCAGGTAGTCGTCGAGCAGGTTGATCTCGTCGACGTACAGCATGTGGGCCTTGGACTTGGAGGCCTGGACGAGCAGGCCGTCGGACTTGCGGGGCTTGCCCTTCATCAGCTCCTTGATGCGCCAGCCGCCGAGCACCCGGTCGTCCGTGGCGCCGATCGGCATCGTCACGGGCAGCCCGCCCACCGCCATCTTGGTGAAGGCGCGCACGGTGGTCGTCTTGGCGGTGCCGCGCTGCCCGGTGGCGAGTACGCCGCCGACGGCCGGGCAGACGTAGGCGATCTCCAGCGCGGTGCGCAGCTCCTCCTGGCCGACGATCAGCGAGTAGGGCAGCACGGTGGCGAGGGCGGCGGCCTCCTGCTCCGCGTCGTGAGCGGCGTCGGCGTCGTGCTCGGCGGAGTGCTCGGCGGTGTGCTCCGCGGAGTGCTCGATGGCGTCCTCGCCGGGCTCGGTACCGCCCTCGCCGGTGCGGTGGCGGTAGCCGTAGTCGTACTCGTCCCGCACGTCGTTCGCGTCCGTCATGGTTGTCCCTGTCCCCCGGTGGTGCCTTGGTCCTGGTGCGCGGTGTAGCGGAAGGCGGCCGGCAGCGGCACGCCCTGACGCCAGAGGTCGCACCAGGCCTCGGCGGTCTTCCGTTCGTCCTCGGGAGCGTCGGGGAGGCGGCCCCCGAGAGCCTCCAGCAGGGCGAACCGGTGCAGGTCGAAGGCGACGTGGACGGACTCGCCGTACGCGAGGGCCGCCTGCACCGCCCCCCGGTACGCCACCCACGACACGAGCAGCGGGACGAGGGCCAGGGCCAGCCACCAGCCGGTCCGCATCAGGACGACCGCGGCGGCCAGGGCCGTGACGGCGGTGGTCACCGCCATCCTGGCCGCCGTGTCCACGGTGTCCCGGCGGTCGTCGACGACCGTGCGGGTCCGCTCGCCCAGCAGGGGGTAGAGCCGGGGCCAGGCCACCACGGCGTCGTACCCGAACGCCCGGCCCGCGGTGTCCTCGGCGGCGGCCAGCGCGTTGCCCAGCGCGGTGGGGCGGACCAGGTGGTCGCGCAGCGGGTAGCGGCGGCGCAGCTCGGTGCCCGCGACGCCCGCGCGCTGGACGACGTCCGGGGCGACGGCGGGCGTGGGCGGCGGCCCGGAGGCCGGTGGGCCGGGCGGCAGGACGACGACGGCGGGCAGAGCCGCCCGCCGCTCCCAGGACCGCTTGCGGCGCAGCTGCCGGGCGCGTACCCGGTGGGCCCGTCCCGGCCGGTCCGGCCAGGCTCCTTCGAGCAGGCGGACCAGGGAGGTCTGGAGCGGGGCGAGGAGAACGGCGAGGAGGGTGACGCCCAGCACGAGGAGGACCGTCTCCCCCACGCCCAGCGCGGCCGCCGTGGCCCAGGCCTGAGAGAAGCGGAGCCGCCCGCCGGACGGGGGGTGCCAGCCGCGCGCGCCGGCCCAGAACAGCAGGGCGAGGAAGAAGACCGCCGCGTACGTCGGCAGGTAGCCCACCAGGAAGAACCGCCGTCCGGCGCCGAGCCCGGCGGGCGGCTGCATGGAGGAGCCGAGCTTCACCGGACCAGCTCCATCGTGCCGTGGGCGGCGCAGCGGGGGAGGTCTCCGGCGTCGTAGTACGCGCGCGCCGCGCCCGATCCGCAGGTGGGGCAGGCGAACAGCAGGACCCGGTACCCCGTCGACGTGCCGAGCAGTGCGGCGCGGTCGCCGGCGCCCCAGTCCGCGGCGGCCCCGGGCGTCTCGCCGCCCGCGGAGCCGAGGGCGTCGCGCGCCCTGGCACGGCTGCTGATTCCCACTCCCCGCCCGTCGGCGGCGCCGGGGACGCGGATGGCCACGCCCCGGTACTCGGGATGCTCGTCGAAGAGCGCCGTGATCCGGCGGGCGACCTGCGGTGCGCGGTCACGTCGCGGATCGACGTGGACGGCGTCCTCGTAAGCGGTCAGCGCGTGGTCCAGGAGACCGCCGTACACGTTCCGCGCCAGTTCGACCGCGTCAATGCCTGACATCGGCCCACACTCCCCCCGTGGTGCGGCCGTTCCACGACGTCACGCGCCGTGTCTCGACGAATGCTGATTGTACGGAGATCCACCCACCGGGGAGGCCACTTGCCCCAACTCCACACAACTGTCCCCGTCGGCGTTGTCAGTGGGCTCGGCTACGGTTTCCGCATGGCTGCCCGTACCAAGACCACCAAGGACCGCCCGTCCTACCGCTGCACCGAATGCGGCTGGCAGACGGCCAAGTGGCTCGGCCGTTGCCCCGAGTGCCAGGCGTGGGGGACGGTCGAGGAGTACGGCGCGCCCGCGGTGCGGACGACGGCGCCGGGGCGGGTCACCAGTTCCGCGCTGCCCATCGGGCAGATCGACGGGCGGCAGGCGACCGCGCGCACGACCGGAGTGCCCGAGCTGGACCGGGTGCTCGGGGGCGGGCTGGTGCCGGGCGCGGTGGTGCTGCTCGCGGGCGAGCCGGGGGTGGGCAAGTCGACGCTGCTGCTGGACGTCGCGGCGAAGGCGGCGAGTGACGAGCATCGCACCTTGTACGTGACGGGTGAGGAGTCGGCGAGCCAGGTGCGGCTGCGCGCCGACCGGATCAACGCCATCGACGACCATCTGTACCTCGCGGCCGAGACCGATCTGGCGGCCGTGCTCGGGCACTTGGACGCGGTCAAGCCGTCCCTGCTGATCCTCGACTCCGTGCAGACGGTCGCCTCCCCGGAGATCGACGGTGCGCCCGGCGGCATGGCCCAGGTGCGGGAGGTGGCCGGCGCCCTCATCCGCGCCTCCAAGGACCGCGGCATGTCCACGCTGCTGGTGGGCCATGTCACCAAGGACGGGGCGATCGCCGGACCCCGGCTGCTGGAGCACCTCGTGGACGTGGTGCTGCACTTCGAGGGCGACCGGCACGCCCGGCTCCGCCTGGTGCGCGGCGTGAAGAACCGGTACGGGGCCACGGACGAGGTCGGCTGCTTTGAACTGCACGATGAGGGCATTACGGGACTTGCCGACCCAAGTGGACTTTTCCTGACCCGCCGTGACGAACCGGTCCCCGGTACGTGCCTGACGGTGACCCTGGAGGGCCGCCGCCCGCTGGTGGCGGAGGTGCAGGCCCTCACCGTCGACTCGCAGATCCCCTCCCCGCGGCGGACGACGTCCGGCCTCGAGACCTCACGCGTGTCGATGATGCTCGCCGTGCTGGAACAGCGGGGCCGGATCAGCGCCCTCGGCAAGCGGGACATCTACTCCGCGACGGTCGGCGGCGTGAAGCTCTCGGAGCCGGCCGCCGACCTCGCCGTCGCCCTCGCGCTGGCCTCGGCCGCCAGCGACACCCCGCTGCCGAAGAACCTCGTCGCCATCGGCGAGGTCGGCCTCGCGGGCGAGGTCAGACGGGTCACGGGCGTGCAGCGCAGGCTCGCCGAGGCGCACCGGCTGGGCTTCACGCACGCGCTCGTACCGGGCGATCCGGGCAAGGTCCCGCCCGGGATGAAGGTGCTGGAAGTGGCCGACATAGGAGACGCGCTGCGGGTCCTTCCCCGGTCCCGTCGCCGAGAGGCCCCACGGGAGGCGGAGGAGCGCCGGTAGACTTTGCCCTGGTCTCGCCCGTCCGTACGAACCGAGTGCGCGAAACGGGAGCGCCCAAGAACCTGCGACCGGAGGAGTGCAGTGGCAGCCAACGACCGGGCGGCAGCTCCCGGAAAGTCCGGTGGGAGTTCCCGTGCCGATGGCCTGATGCGCGCCTCACTGAGCGCCGTGGCGCCCGGCACGGCCCTGCGCGACGGCCTCGAACGGGTGCTGCGCGGCAACACCGGCGGACTCATCGTGCTCGGCTCCGACAAGACGGTCGAAGCCATGTGCACGGGCGGTTTCGTGCTGGACGTCGACTTCACGGCCACGCGGCTGCGTGAGCTGTGCAAGCTCGACGGCGGCATCGTGCTCTCCTCCGACCTGTCGAAGATCCTGCGGGCGGGCGTGCAGTTCGTGCCCGACGCGACGATCCCCACGGAGGAGACGGGCACCCGGCACCGCACGGCGGACCGGGTCAGCAAGCAGGTCGGCTTCCCGGTGGTCTCCGTCTCCCAGTCGATGCGGCTGATCGCCCTGTACGTCGGCGGGCAGCGCCGGGTCCTGGAGGACTCCGCGGCGATCCTGTCCCGCGCGAACCAGGCCCTGGCCACGCTGGAGCGGTACAAGCTCCGCCTGGACGAGGTCGCGGGCACGCTGTCGGCGCTGGAGATCGAGGACCTGGTGACCGTCCGGGACGTCTCCGCCGTCGCGCAGCGCCTGGAGATGGTGCGCCGCATCGCCACCGAAATCGCCGAATACGTGGTCGAACTGGGCACCGACGGGCGACTCCTCGCCCTCCAGCTCGACGAGTTGATCGCGGGCGTGGAGCCGGAGCGCGAGCTGGTCGTGCGGGACTACGTCCCGGAGCCCACCGCCAAGCGTTCCCGCACGGTCGACGAGGCCCTCCACGAGCTGGACGCCCTCACCCACGCCGAGCTGCTCGAGATGCCCACGGTCGCCCGCGCGCTCGGCTACACCGGCTCGCCCGAGACCCTCGACTCCGCGGTGTCGCCGCGTGGCTTCCGGCTGCTGGCCAAGGTGCCGCGGCTGCCCGGCGCGATCATCGACCGGCTCGTGGAGCACTTCGGCGGCCTCCAGAAGCTGCTCGCCGCGAGCGTCGACGATCTCCAGACCGTCGACGGCGTGGGCGAGGCACGGGCCCGCAGCGTACGGGAGGGTCTGTCGCGGCTGGCGGAGTCGTCGATCCTGGAGCGCTACGTCTGACGCCGGCCTGCATTTTCCAGCCCGTCCGGGGGTGCCCCCTCTGGGGGAGTTCGAGGACGAGGCCGTTCAGGCCGATAGGGGGTCCGGGGGGCGAATCCCCCTGGCGGCGAGCCGTGATCAGCTAGTCGGCCGACAGCACGAACGACGTCTGCGCCGTAGAAAACCCCGTGGCCTTGGCCTCCACCAGATACGTCCCCGCCTTCGCCGCCCCCGCCGGAGGCGTAGCGCACTCCGGAGCGCTCGGCTTGCGGTCCCACTTCACCGTGTAGGTGATCGCGCTGCCCGCCGGCACCCGGAAGACCAGTCCGCCCGCGCCCTCGGGGCAGTCGGCGGACGACCAGTAGTCGTCGCTGCCGTCGGCCTGCGTGATGGTCAGCACGGCCTTCTTGGGGCCGAGGTCGATCTTGCAGTCGCTCCCGGCGGTGTTCTTCGCGGTGAGTTCGAAGGCGGGCGTCTGACCGGGCGAGTAGGTGTTGTGGACGCTGCGCAGGCCCAACGTGACCGCCCCGGCGGAACAGTTGGGCAGCGTGGAGGACGCCGGAAGCGCGTCCCCCGCACCGACGCCGACGCCGCCGGAACCTGAGCCGGAACCCGAAGAACCGCTCCCGCCCGAAGCGCCGGATCCCCCGGACCCCGTGCCGTCCCCCGAGCCGGACGAGCCACCGGAGCCGCCCGACCCGCCGCTCCCGGTGCCCCCGCTCCCCGATTCGTCGCGCCCGCCCGGGTGTTGGCTGATCGCGGGTCCCGAGTCGGACGGTCCCGGCGTGATCGAGGGCGGGGGGTTCTTGCCGTCGGACCCTCCGGCGTGGTTCTTGCCGCCGGAGCCGCCCGAGGTGACTATCCAGGTGACCAGCAGCGCCAACACGGCGACCACCGACACCAGTACGACCCTCCGTCGCCAGTAGATGGAGGAGGGGAGCGGCCCGACCGGATTGCGCAAAGATCCCACGGCGCAAACTTTACGAGAGATCGCGCCGCTTGCTCTCCCCACCCGCCGCCCGGAACACAACTTTTCCGGATCATCATTCCGGTAACTGCACACGCAGGGCCACCTGTTCCACCTCCCCCGCACACCGCCCCGCCCTGTCGCCGTCAACCCGGCGCACCCCGGCCGGGGCAAGCCGCGGACCGGACGCATCCAACCCGTGGCAGGATCGGAGGTGCCATGACTGAGAAGCTCCACACCCCCGTGATCGCCTGGTTCGACGCCCACGCCCGCGACCTCCCCTGGCGCCGCCCGGAGGCGGGCTCCTGGGGTGTGATGGTCAGCGAGTTCATGCTCCAGCAGACCCCGGTCAGCCGTGTGCTGCCGGTGTACGAGGAGTGGCTGTCCCGCTGGCCCCGCCCGGCGGACCTCGCCAAGGACGCCCCCGGCGAGGCGGTCCGCGCCTGGGGCCGGCTCGGCTATCCGCGCCGCGCCCTGCGGCTGCACGGCGCCGCGGTCGCCATAACGGAGCGGCACGGCGGGGACGTACCGACGGATCACGCGCAGCTGCTCGCGCTGCCCGGCATCGGCGAGTACACGGCCGCGGCGGTGGCCTCCTTCGCGTACGGGCAGCGGCACGCGGTGCTGGACACCAACGTCCGCCGGGTGTTCGCCCGAGCGGTCACGGGGGTGCAGTACCCGCCGAACGCCACCACGGCGGCCGAGCGCAAGCTCGCGCGTTCCCTGCTGCCCCAGGACGAGGGGACCGCCGCCCGCTGGGCCGCCGCCTCCATGGAGCTGGGCGCGCTGGTGTGCACGGCGAAGAACGAAGGCTGCCACCGCTGCCCGATCGCGGCGCAGTGCGCCTGGCGGCTGGCGGGCAAGCCGGAGCACGCGGGGCCGCCGCGCCGGGGCCAGACGTACGCCGGTACCGACCGCCAGGTCCGCGGCAAGCTGCTGGCGGTGCTGCGCGACGCGCATGTCCCGGTGCCGCAGGCGGTGCTGGACCGGGTGTGGCACGAGCCGGTGCAGCGGGCGCGCGCCCTGGACGGGCTCGTCGCGGACGGTCTGGTGGAGCCGCTGCCGGGCGGTCTGTACCGGCTGCCGCTGGGCTGACGCACAGACACATCACAGCGCCGGGGGCTCCGTTACGGATGCTCCCGGCCGTCAAATCGCCCTGAACCAGGGCTTTCCAGCCCCTCTCTTTACCCCGAACTCATTTCCGTTACACAACCGACGGACAGCCGAGTGCTACCCGAAGGCTCTCTCGGACAGCGCCGTGACACGAGCTCCGTAGCTTCTTCCCTGTGCCCGGCAGACCACCGGCACGGCAGGCACGATCCGGAGATGAAAACGGGGAACGGGAGGCGGTTGATCATGGCGCAGGGCGAGGTGCTCGAGTTCGAGGAGTACGTCCGCACTCGGCAGGACGCGCTGCTGCGCAGCGCCCGCCGGCTGGTGCCCGACCCGGTCGACGCCCAGGATCTGCTGCAGACGGCGCTGGTGCGGACGTACGGCCGCTGGGAGGGCATCGCGGACAAGCGGCTCGCGGACGCCTATCTGCGCCGGGTGATGATCAACACGCGGACCGAGTGGTGGCGGGCACGGAAGCTGGAGGAGGTCCCCACCGAGCAACTGCCGGACGCCTCCGTGGACGACTCCACCGAGCAGCACGCGGACCGGGCCCTGCTGATGGACATCATGAAGGTTCTCGCTCCCAAGCAGCGCAGCGTCGTCGTGCTGCGACACTGGGAGCAGATGTCCACGGAAGAGACCGCCGCGGCCCTCGGCATGTCGGCCGGAACGGTCAAGAGCACGCTGCACCGGGCGCTCGCCCGGCTCCGTGAGGAGCTGGAGGCCCGCGATCTGGACGCACGCGCGCTGGAGCGTGAGGAGCGGGAGCGTTGCGCGGCCTGACCGGGTCCGGGCCCAGCTGGGCCCGACTGAGCTTGCAGGCGGCGATCACGGCGACGGCCGTGCTCGCCGCCGTCGGCCTTTTCGCCGCCGCCTGTGCGACTGGCGGCACCGGAGCCCGGGACGAGGGCCCGGCGCACGCCGGTTCGGTGGCCGGCGTCGGGGCCTCCCCCGCGCCCAGCCCCTCCGACACCTTCCGACGGGTGGACGCGGTCGCGCTCGTCAAGGACGACCCGAAGGTCTCCGACACGGTCAAGCGGGACCTCAAGCCGTGCTCCGGCGACGACTACCCGGTCGACGTGACCTACGGCAACCTCACCGGCGGCAGCGTCGACGACGTCGTCGTCAACGTGCTGACCTGCGGCGACGCGGTGGGGCTCGGAGCGTATGTGTACCGCGCGCAGAGCGGCAGGTACGAGAATGTGTTCAAGGCCGAGGAGTCCCCGGTGTACGCGGAGGTCGACCGGGGCGACCTGATGGTGACCAAGCAGGTGTACGAGAAGGGCGACCCGGTGTCGAACCCGTCCGGCGAGAACGTGATCACGTACAGCTGGACCGCGGGACGCTTCGTCCAGCAGGACTTCCACCACACCGACTACGGCAACGCGGTCGGGGGCGACGCGACTCCGGTGCCGAGCACCTGACTCCGGTGCCGGGCGCCTGATTGCGGTGCCGGGCAGCTGAGTGAACCGCTCCACCGCGCCCTGCGTCACCTGTTCGAGAGCACGACATTCATACGAGGACTGAGAGCACCGGGATGGCAGAACAGACCCACGTCCTGTTCGTGGAGGACGACGACGTCATCCGTGAGGCCACACAGCTCGCCCTGGAGCGGGACGGCTTCGCGGTCACCGCGAAGCCCGACGGGTTGTCGGGGCTGGAGTCGTTCCGGGCGAACCGGCCCGACATCGCGCTGCTGGACGTCATGGTCCCGGGCCTGGACGGGGTCAGCCTGTGCCGCCGCATCCGCGACGAGTCGACGGTGCCGGTGATCATGCTGTCGGCGCGCGCCGACTCCATCGACGTGGTGCTGGGCCTGGAGGCGGGCGCCGACGACTATGTGACCAAGCCGTTCGACGGTGCCGTGCTGGTCGCCCGGATCCGCGCGGTGCTGCGCCGTTTCGGGCACGCGAGCGGCGGGGACCGGGGGGACGACTCCGATTCACCGGTGGACGGCGGGCTGCTGACCTTCGGCGAGCTGGAGGTCGACACCGAGGGCATGGAGGTGCGCCGGGCCGGACAGCCGGTGGCGCTCACTCCGACCGAGATGCGGTTGCTGCTGGAGTTCTCCTCGGCGCCGGGGACGGTGCTCTCGCGCGACAAGCTGCTGGAGCGGGTGTGGGACTACGGCTGGGGCGGGGACACCCGGGTCGTCGACGTCCATGTGCAGCGGCTGCGGACGAAGATCGGCCAGGACCGGATCGAGACGGTCCGTGGCTTCGGTTACAAGCTGAAGGCCTGAGCGGGGCAGGGGCATGCGGGGGATCATTCGGCGCCGGGTCAGGGGGCGCGTGGAGCGTGCGAGTCTGCGCACGGGGATCAGATGGAAGCTCAGCGCGGCCATCGCACTGGTCGGCGCGCTGGTGGCGGTCGCGCTCAGCCTGGTCGTGCACAACGCCGCCCGGGTGTCGATGCTGGACAACGCGCGCGACCTCGCGCTGGAGCGGCTTCAGATTCCCGAGCGGAACTATGTGCTGAACCGGCACACGAACTTCCCGGGCTCCGAGATCGACGACCCGAAGCTGCCGCCGGCGCTGCGGGAGAAGGTCGAGGACGGCCGCCGGGCCACCTTCGTGACGGACCACGGCGGCAACGCGCCGGACATCTGGGCGGCCGTGCCGATGAAGGACGGGCATGTGCTGTCCCTGCACACCCGCTTCACCGACCGCAGCACCGACGTGATGAAGGACCTCGACCAGGCCCTGGTCATCGGGTCCATCGCGGTCGTGCTCGGCGGCAGCGCGCTCGGCGTGCTCATCGGCGGCCAGCTCTCGGGCCGGCTGCGCAAGGCGGCCGCCGCCGCGAACCAGGTCGCCCAGGGCGAGCCGGACGTACGGGTGCGGGACGCCATCGGGGGGGTCGTACGGGACGAGACCGACGACCTCGCGCGTGCGGTGGACGCGATGGCGGACGCGCTCCAGCAGCGGCTGGAGGCCGAGCGCCGGGTCACCGCCGACATCGCGCACGAGCTGCGCACCCCGGTGACCGGGCTGCTGACGGCGGCCGAGCTGTTGCCGCCCGGCCGGCCGACCGAGCTGGTCCTCGACCGCGCCAAGGCCATGCGCACGCTCGTCGAGGACGTCCTGGAGGTCGCCCGGCTCGACAGCGCCTCCGAGCGGGCCGAGTTGCAGGACATCATGCTGGGCGAGTTCGTGGCCCGGCGGGTGGCCGCCAAGGATCCGGCCGTCGTCGTGCATGTGGTGCACGAGTCGTGGGTGACGACCGACCCGCGGCGCCTGGAGCGGGTGCTGTTCAACCTCCTGGCCAACGCCGCCCGGCACGGCAAGCCGCCCATCGAGGTCAGCGTCGAGGGCCGGGTCATCCGGGTCCGCGACCACGGCCGCGGTTTCCCCGAGGAACTGCTCGCGGAGGGGCCGAGCCGCTTCCGCACCGGCAGCAAGGACCGCGCCGGCCAGGGCCACGGCCTCGGCCTGACCATCGCCGCGGGCCAGGCCCGGGTGCTGGGCGCCCGCCTGACCTTCCGCAACGTCCGGCCCGCGGGCGCGCCCGAGCACGTCCCGGCGGAGGGGGCGGTCGCGGTCCTGTGGCTGCCGGAGCACGCGCCGACCGCTACGGGCAGCTATCCGATGCTGCCGTAGGCCTCCGGCCGAGCCACGACACCGGGCACGGCCCAGGGCCGACGCCATGGGCCCTCACCGCAGCAGGGACTCCGTGAGCCGTTCCGCGGTGGCCGCGTCCAGGGGGGCGTGGCCAAGCAGGAAGCGGTACCAGAAGAAGCCGTAGAACTGGTCGACGACGAGGTCGAGATCCCGGTCGGCGGGCAGTTCGCCGCGCTCGCGGCCGCGCTGGAGGATCTCGCGTACGGCGGCCCGGCGGGACTCGGTGAAGTTCCGCATCAGCTCGGCCAGGTGGGGGTCGCGGGCGGCCTCGGTGACGAGGGTGCGCAGGGCCGGTGCGGAGGGGGCGCGCTGGGACGCCTCGAAGGTGGCCGTCGCCAGGGCCCGCAGGTCGTCGCGGAGGCTGCCGGTGTCCGGCGTGGGCACCTCCTGGGCGGCGTAGTCGGTGAGCGCGTCCAGCAGGACGGCGCCCTTGGAGGGCCACCAGCGGTAGAGGGTCTGCTTTCCGACGCCGGCCGCGCGGGCGATGGTCTCGACGGTCACCGGGGCGCCGTCCGCGTCGGCGATCAGGTCCAGCGCGGCGTCGAGGATCGCCCGGCGGACGGCCTCGTTGCGGCGGCGGCCGGTGTGGGGGCGTGACTCCACGGGGCGCGGTTCTTTCGTGTCCACGGGCCCATCCTCTCCGAGAGCCCCTCCGGAACTCCCTTGACGAGACTACCGGTCTCGGCAACACTTTGACGAGACCGACGTTCTCGGCAAGGGGTCGAGACCCGGCGAGTCACAGGAGAGAAGCCACTCATGAGCACTCCGAACCACGTCAACTCCCCCGCTTTCGCCGGACAGCGCGTCGCCGTCATGGGCGGCAGCTCGGGGATCGGCGAGGCGGCGGCCGCGGCCTTCGCGGCGGACGGCGCGGAGGTGGTCATCACCGGCCGCGACCAGGAACGGCTCGACGCGGCCGCCACCCGTATCGGCGGCAAGACCTCGGCACACCGCCTGGACGCGGCCGACCGGGCCGCCGTGGATGCCTTCTTCGCCCAGTCCGGCCCCGTCGACCACCTGGTCCTCGCCCTCAGCGGCGCCAAGGGCGGCGGCCCCTTCGCCGCCCTCGACCTGGCGGAGCTCGCGGAGGGGTTCGACGGCAAGTTCTGGCCGCACCTGCGCGTCCTCCAGGCGGCCCTGCCCCGGCTGCGCGCCGACGGCTCGGTGACGCTGATCACCGCCGCCTCCGCGCGCGCCGCGATGCCCGGCACCGCCGGCCTCGCCGCGATCAACGGCGCCCTGGAGGCGATGGTCCCGCCGCTCGCCGTGGAACTGGCCCCGCTCCGGGTCAACGCCGTCTCGCCGGGCGTCGTCGACACGCCCTGGTGGGACGCCATGCCGGCCGAGCAGCGCCAGGCCACGTTCGACGCCCTCGCCGCCGCGACCCCCGTGGGCCGGGTCGGCCGTCCCGAGGACATCGCCCGTGCCGTTCACATGCTGGCCGCGAACACCTTCGTGACCGGAGTCGTCCTGGAGGCGACGGGCGGGGTGAACCTGGCGACGGGCCGCTGAACCTCAGCAACCGCCCCGGGCCGGGCTCAGTTCGCCCAGCCCTTCGAGGTGTCGAGGTCGCCCTCGCGGGTCTGGGTGAAGGAGAACCAGTTGCCGGAGTCGTCGCGGAACAGCGCCTCCGTACCGTACGGACGCTCCTGCGGCTCCTGGAGGAACTCCACACCGCGTTCCTTGAGCACCTTGTAGTCACCGTGGACGTCGTCGGTGGTCAGCACCCCGGCACCGAGCACCCCCTTGGCCACCAGCTTCTTCACCATCTCGGCGGACTCGGGGTCCATCGCGGGCGGCCCCGGCACCATCAGGGTCAGCTCCACGTCGGGCTGGCTCTCGGCGCCCACGGTCAGCCAGCGCATGCCGCCCTCGCCCATCGTGAGGTCCGTACGGACCTCGAGTCCCAGCTTCTCGGTGTAGAACTCCTTGGCCCGGTCCTGGTCGAGTACCCAGACGGTCGAGATCTTGAGCCCCTTGATCATGGCGCGCTCCTGTCCACGGCGATCGGCTTCTGCCCAGCAACCGTAGGCAGGGCCGGCCTCAGCCCGCTTCTCCGGAATTGCGCTCTGCGGCACCCGGGCCCCTCCGGAACCCTCCCGCCCACAGCATGGCGTAGCACCCGGGTATGAGCGCGGCTCCGCGCCCCACGTGCTTCGTCCGGTACTCGCTGGGCGTCAGCCCGGTCCACGCCTTGAACCGGGCGGAGAAGGTGCCCAGGCTGCTGAAGCCCACCAGGTGGCAGATCTCGGTCACCGACAGGTTGGCGGTGCGCAGCATCTCCTCGGCCCGCTCGATGCGGCGGTGCGTCAGGTACTGGCCGGGCGTCTCGCCGTACGTCTCCTTGAAGGCCCGTATGAAGTGGTACCGCGAATATCCGGCGTGCGCGGCCACCGCGTCCAGGTCGAGCCCCGGGTCGGCCCAGTCGCGGTCCATGGCGTCCTTGGCCAGGCGCAACTGGCGCAGTTTGTCCATACGGGGATGGTGGCACGGGGCACTGACAACGGCGCCGGCGGCGCCGACGCCGCCGCGACTTCGGCCGCCCATGGCGAAGGCCCCCGGGGCGGACACACTCCGGGGGCCTTCGGCTCACTGCGGTCAGACGGCCTCGACGACCGGTGCCGGCACCGCGTCGGCGTTGTCCGCCGCGCCGCCCTCCGGCTTCTGCGGTCCGCCCTTGAGCGGGACCTCCTTGACGAAGAAGGACGCCACCAGCACGACCACCGCGACGACCGCGCCCAGCAGGAACGCCGAGTGCGTACCGGCGGAGACCGCGTGCTGGTACGCCTCCCGCGCCGCCGCCGGCAGCTTCTTCAGGCTGGCCGCGTCGAGCTGCGCGGACTGCATCTTGGAGGCCGCCGAGCCAACCCGCTCGGCCATGACGTCCTTGACCCGGTTGTTGAACAGGGCGCCCATGATGGCGACGCCGAAGGAGGAGCCGAGCGTACGGAAGAGGGTGGTGGACGAGGAGGCCACGCCCATGTCCTTCATCTCCACGCTGTTCTGCGCGACCAGCATGGTGATCTGCATCAGGCAGCCCATGCCGAGGCCGAGGACGGCCATGAACACCCCGGAGGTGAACCGGGAGGTCCCCGTGTCCATCGTCGACAGCAGGTACAGGCCGGTGATCATCAGCACACCGCCGGCGATCGGGAAGACCTTGTAGCGCCCGCTGTTGGTGGTGATCCGCCCGGCGACCATCGAGGTCACCAGCATCGCGCCCAGCATCGGCAGGAGCAGCAGCCCGGAGTTGGTCGCGGACGCGCCCTGCACGGACTGCTGGTACAGCGGCAGGAAGAGCGTGGCGCCGAACATCACGAAGCCGGTGATGAAGCCGATGACGGACATCAGCGTGAAGTTGCGGCTGCGGAAGATGTGCAGCGGTACGACCGGCTCGGCGGCCCGGGTCTGCCAGAACACGAACCCGACCAGCGCGGCGACACCGATGCCGATCAGCTCCATGATCCGCGCGGAGGTCCACGCGTACTCCGAGCCACCCCAGGTGGTGACCAGCACGATCGAGGTGATGCCGATGGTCAGCAGCGCGGCGCCCAGGTAGTCGATGCGGGCCTTGGAGCGCTTCTTCGGCAGGTGCAGCACGGCACTGACCAGCGCCAGCGCGACCGCGCCGAGCGGCAGGTTGATGTAGAAGGACCAGCGCCAGCCCCAGTTGTCGGTGATGGTGCCGCCGACCAGCGGACCGCCGATCATCGCCAGCGCCATGACGCCGGCCATCATGCCCTGGTACTTGCCGCGCTCCCGGGGCGGGATCAGATCACCGATGATCGCCATGACGCCGACCATCAGGCCGCCCGCGCCGAGCCCCTGAACGGCCCGGAACCCGATGAGCTCACCCATGTTCTGGGCCATGCCGCTGAGCGCGGACCCGATCAGGAAGATCACGATCGAGGTGAGGAAGGTGGCCTTGCGGCCGAACATGTCGCCGAGCTTGCCCCAGATCGGGGTCGCCGCGGCGGTCGCCAGTGTGTACCCGGTCACCACCCACGACAGGTGCTCCAGGCCGCCCAGCTCGCCCACGATCGTCGGCATCGCGGTGCCCACGATCATGTTGTCCAGCATCGCGAGCATCATCGCGATCATCAGCGCGAGCAGGACGACCCGCACGCTCCTGGGCTTCTTGCCCTCTGTTTCCATGCTTGCCACGCCTTGTGCGCCCTCTGTGTCCGCCATCTTTCCCACTCCCCCCGGACCGCTACTTACTTGCCGCCCGGCTAGTTCACTACACTGGTGAAGGTAGCGATGTCACTAGCCGGGCGTCAAGTAAGTTTCCGCGGGAGCGCAAGGAGTACGAGGATGGGCGTCACCATGGACGGCACCAAGCAGCAGCGCCGCGGCAACACCCGCCAGCGCATCCAGGACGTGGCCCTCGAACTCTTCGCCGAGCAGGGCTACGAGAAGACGTCCCTGCGCGAGATCGCCGAGCGCCTGGACGTCACGAAGGCGGCGCTCTACTACCACTTCAAGACCAAGGAAGAGATCATCGTCAGCCTCTTCGAGGACCTGACGCAGCCGATCCAGGAACTGATCGAGTGGGGCGCGCGCCAGCCGCACACGCTGGAGACGAAGCAGGAGATCGTACGGCGTTACAGCCAGGCACTGACCGGCGCCGAGCCGCTCTTCCGCTTCATGCAGGAGAACCAGGCGACGGTACGGGAACTGCGCATCGGCGACACCTTCAAGGACCGCATGCGCGGCCTGCGCGACATCATCATCGACCCCGACTCGACCCTCGTCGACCAGGTCCGCTGCGTCAGCGCCCTGTTCACGCTGCACGCGGGCATGTTCATCATGCAGGACGTCGAAGGCGACCCCGAGAAGCGGCGCGAGGCCGTTCTGGAGGTCGCCGTGGACCTGGTCACGCAGGCGCACGAGGGCGCCCGCGGGACGGGGAGTTAGACGATCACGCCCTTGGCCCGCAGGAAGGGGACCGGGTCGATCGCGGAGCCGTAGTTCGGGGTCGAGCGGATCTCGAAGTGCAGGTGCGGGCCGGTGGAGTTACCGGTGTTGCCGGACTCGGCTATGTGCTGGCCCGTGGCGACGGTCTGGCCGACCCTGACGTCGATCCGCGACAGGTGGGCGTACTGCGAGTACTGCCCGTCGGCGTGCTTGACGACGATCGCGTTGCCGTAGGCGGGCCCGTCACCGGCGCCGTTGCCGCCGGCCTTGACCACGGTGCCGTTGTGCGCGGCGACGACGTTCGTACCGCTCGGCACGGCGAAGTCCTGCCCGCTGTGCTTGTGCATCCAGTGGCTGCCGGCCTGGTCGAAGCCCGCGGACAGCGTGTACTTCTTCACCGGGTCGACCCAGGTGGCGGCGGAGTTGGCGGCGGGCTTGGCAGCCGGCTTCACGGCAGGCTTGGCGGCGGCCGGCTTGGCGGCGACAGGCTTGGCGGCGGTCGTGGCGGCTGCGGCGGTGTGCGGACCGACGGCGCTCGCGACCCCGACGCCCAGCACGGCCGACGCGCCCACACCGGCGACCAGGGCGGCGACGCGGGTGCGCAGCAGGGACGTACGGACGGAGCGGGACGTGACGCGCTGGAACATCAAAACCTCGCGAACTCGGGAACGGAGAGACCACCCGACGCGACGCGACTGCGTCAGCGGGTGGCGCCATCCCTTGGTACCGCCCAGCCCCATTCATCCCAAAACGGACCAACTACGGCCATCAGTAGTATTCGGCCCTTATTTCACCCACTTCTTGACACCCGAGACCACGCCGAAAGCCACCCCTCTCCCACCCGCAAAGTCCCACTATCTCCACTAGTATCGGACATTTCGCCTGTGCGGCATGTCACCGGCCCCCGAGATCCACGACCCCCCGAATGTGACCTGCGCTACGCGCCAGGCACGAGCCAACGGGGCAGCGCCCGGCCGCTGTCGAGCCGGAACCACACTCCTTTGCCCCGCTCGGCTCCGGTCACCCCGAACCCGTCGGCGAGCGAGGCCACGAGCAGCAGCCCCCGCCCGGACTCGGCGTCGCCGCCGACCCGCCCTTGCGGGCGGGGCGGTCGGTGGCTCCCGTCATACACGGCGACGCGAACGCCTGCCGCCTCGACGGTGGCTCTGAGGTGCACTTCGCCCCGAACGTGCTGGTGCACGTTGGTCACCAGCTCGGAGGTGCAGAGGGCAGCCGTGTCGGCGAGATCGCCCAGCCCCAGCGTGTTCAGCGTGGACCGCACGAAGTCCCGGCAGACCTTGGGAGAGGTCGCGACGGCGGGAGTGAAGAGCGTGCAGGTGAGCGGCAGCGAAGCCGGCGGAGCCAACTGCCTGAACCTGGCCGCCCCACGCCCGCCGGGCCCATCCACCTCCGCGAGAGCGACCACCCCGAGACGATCCTCAGGACCACTCCCGCCGCCCTGGCCGCGCTCATACGCGCCGTCGACCCAAACTCACACGTTCGGATGACCTGACCGAATTCACCCGCGCACGAAGATCACCGTGCGCGACGCTCACGCCATGCACAGCAACACCGAGGCGTCCGACGCCACCGTCCCCACTCAGCTCGGCTCGCTCCCGTCCTGGTACGGCGATCTCCTGGGCGAGGTCAAGGAGACGGTCTCGGCGCGCGCCACCGCGCCCAGCGGGCCGTGAACACCGAACTCGTCCGGATGTACTGGCAGATCGGCAAGCTGATCCTGGCCCGACAGGAAGACGAGGGCTGGGGCACGAAGGTCGTGGCCAGGCTCGCGGCGGATCTGAAAGCGGCCTTTCCGGGGCAGCGCGGATTCTCCCGCCGCAACCTGATGTACATGCAGAAGATGGCCCGCACCTGGCCGGAGCCAATTGTGCAACAGCGTGTTGCACAATTGCCGTGGGGCCACGTCACAGTCCTCATGGACAAGCTCGACACCCGCTCCGAGCTGGACTTCTACGCCACCGAAGCCATCCGCAACGGCTGGTCGCGCGCGTTGCTGGACCGCTTCATCCGCCAGGAGCTGCACCTCACCCAGGGCTCCGCGGCAACCAATTTCGAGGTGACGGTCCCCGACGGCTCAGCGGTACTCAAGGAACTGGCCCGGGACCCGTACCGCCTCGACTTCCTCGGCCTCGACAAGCACCACGCGGAGCACGAACTCGAAGAGGCGATCGTCGCCAACATGGTCCGCTTCCTCACGGAACTCGGCGTGGGCTTCGCATTCGTCGGCCGTCAGTACCCGGTGCTCATCGGCGGCGAGGAATACCGCATCGACCTGCTCTTCTACCACCTCAAGCTGCACCGCTACTTCGTCTTCGAGCTCAAGACGAAGGATGTGCGCCCTGAGCACGTCGGCAAACTCAACTTCTACGTAAGCGTGGTCGACCGGATGGTCCGCGACCCCCAGCGCGACGACAGCACCATCGGATTCCTGATCGGCGCCCACCACAATAGGGCCGCGGTCCAACTCGCCCTCGACGCGAGCAACAACCCGCTCGCCGTGGCCAACTACTCGACCCTCTCGTCTGCCGACCGCGAACTCGTGCCAACGGAAGCGGACTTGACGCGGGTGGTCCAGCAGGCGATCGACGACATCGGTCAACTCCCTTAGTGTGACGCACATCTCTGTACGCCTACCCTCCAGTAACCTTACGGTTCCCCTCGCGCCACCCTCACGCACGATCATGCCCACGACACCGGCAGCGTATGGAGTGAGAGGAACCCCCCACCGATGAACAGACGACGCCCCTGGGCGCTGCGCGTATCCGCGACCGCCGTATCCGCGGCCGCCTTCGTCGCCATGGCCGCCCCGGCCGACGCCGCGACGGCCAGCAGCACGAGCACCACCGCCGCCAAGGTCGACTACGCCACCTGGCAGAAGGACTGCCAGACGGCCATGGACCAGGCCCTGCCATACCTGGAGCAGCGCATCGCGGCCGCCAAGCCG
The DNA here is from genome assembly GCF_040644935.1 of Streptomyces sp. NPDC046915. Lineage (NCBI taxonomy): Bacteria > Bacillati > Actinomycetota > Actinomycetes > Kitasatosporales > Streptomycetaceae > Streptomyces > Streptomyces sp. NPDC046915. The sequence continues at coordinate 43,566 of NZ_JBEYXB010000028.1, forward strand.
GGCGAGAAGCAGGCCATCGTCTTCGACGTCGACAACACCACGCTGGAGACCGACTTCGGCTTCAGCTACCCGCAGCCGGCCAACAAGCCCGTGCTGAACGTGGCCGAGTACGCCCAGGAACACGGCGTCTCCCTGTTCTTCGTCACCGCCCGCCCGGGCATCATCGCCGCCCCCACCGAGTGGAACCTCGAGCACGACGGCTACGACGTCTCCGGTCTCTACGTCCGGGGCCTGTTCGACCTCTTCAAGGACGTCGCCGCCTACAAGACCGCCCAGCGCGTCGACATCGAGAACGACGGCTACACGATCATCGCGAACATCGGCAACAGCACCACCGACCTCTCGGGCGGCCACGCCGAGAAGACGTTCAAACTGCCGGACTACAACGGGCAGTTGTCCTGAGATCAGGCGTCGTAAAAAAGGGGCTGCCCCGGGACGGAAGGTCCCGGGGCAGCCCCCTTCGGGTTGAAGCCGAGCGCAGCGCTTACGCGTCCTTGCTCAGGTTGGGCCCAGCCCCACCCGCGGCCTGCTCGATCGGCGGGGCGTCCGGGAGGGCGGACTTCTCCTCGCCGCGGAAGGTGAAGGTCTTGGTCTCGCCCTCGCCCTCCGTGTCCACGACCACGATGTGACCGGGGCGCAGCTCGCCGAAGAGGATCTTCTCCGACAGGGAGTCCTCGATCTCGCGCTGGATCGTGCGGCGCAGCGGCCGGGCGCCCAGCACGGGGTCGTAGCCCTTCTTGGACAGCAGCTCCTTGGCGGACTGGGAGAGCTCGATGCCCATGTCCCGGTCCTTCAGGCGCTCGTCCACCTTGCCGATCATCAGGTCGACGATCCGCAGGATGTCCTCCTGCGTCAGCTGCGGGAAGACGACCACGTCGTCGACGCGGTTGAGGAACTCGGGGCGGAAGTGCTGCTTGAGCTCGTCCTGGACCTTGTTCTTCATGCGCTCGTAGTTGGTCTTCGAGTCGCCCGAGGCCGCGAAGCCCAGGTTGAAGCCCTTGGAGATGTCCCGGGTGCCGAGGTTGGTCGTCATGATGATGACCGTGTTCTTGAAGTCCACGACCCGGCCCTGGGAGTCGGTCAGGCGACCGTCCTCCAGGATCTGCAGAAGGCTGTTGAAGATGTCCGGGTGGGCCTTTTCGACCTCGTCGAAGAGGACCACCGAGAACGGCTTCCGGCGGACCTTCTCGGTCAGCTGGCCGCCCTCTTCGTAGCCCACGTAGCCGGGGGGCGAACCGAAGAGCCGCGACACCGTGTGCTTCTCGCTGAACTCCGACATGTCGAGGGAGATCAGCGCGTCCTCGTCGCCGAAGAGGAACTCGGCGAGCGCCTTGGACAGCTCGGTCTTACCGACACCGGACGGGCCGGCGAAGATGAACGAGCCACCGGGACGCTTCGGGTCCTTCAGACCGGCGCGCGTACGGCGGATCGCCTTCGACAGCGCCTTGACGGCGTCGACCTGGCCGATGACCCGCTTGTGGAGCTCGTCCTCCATGCGCAGCAGGCGGGACGACTCCTCCTCGGTCAGCTTGAAGACCGGGATGCCCGTGGCCGTGGCGAGGACCTCGGCGATCAGCTCGCCGTCGACCTCGGCGACGACGTCCATGTCGCCGGCCTTCCACTCCTTCTCCCGCTTGGCCTTCGCGGCCAGGAGCTGCTTCTCCTTGTCGCGGAGGGAGGCGGCCTTCTCGAAGTCCTGCGAGTCGATCGCGGACTCCTTGTCCCGGCGGACGGCGGCGATCTTCTCGTCGAACTCGCGCAGGTCCGGCGGAGCGGTCATCCGGCGGATACGCATCCGGGAACCGGCCTCGTCGATCAGGTCGATCGCCTTGTCCGGCAGGAAGCGGTCCGAGATGTAGCGGTCGGCCAGGGTGGCGGCCTGGACCAGCGCCTCGTCCGTGATGGAGACGCGGTGGTGCGCCTCGTAACGGTCGCGCAGACCCTTGAGGATCTCGATGGTGTGCGGCAGCGAGGGCTCGGCGACCTGGATGGGCTGGAAGCGGCGCTCCAGGGCCGCGTCCTTCTCCAGGTGCTTGCGGTACTCGTCCAGCGTCGTGGCGCCGATCGTCTGGAGCTCACCGCGGGCCAGCATCGGCTTCAGGATCGAAGCGGCGTCGATGGCGCCCTCGGCGGCACCCGCACCGACCAGCGTGTGCAGCTCGTCGATGAACAGGATGATGTCGCCGCGGGTGCGGATCTCCTTGAGCACCTTCTTCAGGCGCTCCTCGAAGTCACCGCGGTAGCGGGAGCCGGCGACCAGCGCGCCGAGGTCCAGGGTGTAGAGGTGCTTGTCCTTGAGGGTCTCGGGCACCTCGCCCTTGACGATGGCCTGGGCCAGGCCCTCGACGACGGCGGTCTTGCCGACGCCGGGCTCACCGATCAGCACCGGGTTGTTCTTGGTACGGCGGGACAGCACCTGCATGACCCGCTCGATCTCCTTCTCGCGCCCGATGACCGGGTCGAGCTTGGACTCACGAGCGGCCTGGGTGAGGTTCCGGCCGAACTGGTCGAGGACCAGGGACGTCGAGGGGGTGCCCTCGGCAGGGCCGCCGGCGGTGGCGGTCTCCTTGCCCTGGTAGCCGGAGAGCAGCTGGATGACCTGCTGCCGCACCCGGTTGAGATCGGCGCCCAGCTTGACCAGGACCTGGGCGGCGACGCCCTCGCCCTCACGGATCAGGCCGAGCAGGATGTGCTCCGTGCCGATGTAGTTGTGGCCCAGCTGAAGGGCCTCGCGGAGCGACAGCTCCAGGACCTTCTTGGCACGGGGGGTGAAGGGGATGTGCCCGGACGGGGCCTGCTGGCCCTGGCCGATGATCTCCTCCACCTGCTGGCGGACCGCCTCGAGCGAAATCCCGAGGCTCTCAAGGGCCTTGGCGGCGACACCCTCACCCTCATGGATCAGGCCCAGGAGGATGTGCTCGGTGCCGATGTAGTTGTGGTTGAGCATCCGGGCTTCTTCCTGAGCCAGGACGACAACCCGCCGCGCGCGGTCGGTGAACCTCTCGAACATCGTTAATCGCTCCTCAGAGCGGTCAGGCAGTGGGGGGAACTTCCCCTCCCTGTCCTTCCGCAGCTTAGTCCCGCAAGCGGGGACCGCTCATTCCAACTGCCGACACCGTCGATGGCCTCCTGACCCGTGACGCCGACATCTGCTCCAACCCGATGGTGCGAGACGATGTTCCCGCAGGCCAGGCACTTACCCCTGTCGCCAGTACGCCGATGGCGAACGTGAGACAGGCCCGTCCTGCGCGTCGCCCCCTCCCACTAGGGATGTCTTACCCGTACGCACTGACAGTCCATGCCGCGCGCACCGGTTCGCTCCGCTATGGGCGAACAACCTTGCGCCCCTGCGCGCCCCCCAGGTGCCCCCACTTCGGGCACCAGGCGCAATCGTCCGTACACCCAGCGTAACTCGGAGCCTGTTTCGGCGGTTGCTCTTGTCATGGTTGGCACTGCCCCCGTGGTCTCCATGGTCCCCCTCCCTCGTCGACCGTTCGACTCGAGCGCCGGAATCCGGCACTGGTACGAGAACGATCTGGGGTGGGCCACGGTGCCGGGATCGCCGGTACGGCTCGTCACGGGCCTGCGCTTCGACGTCCTGGACGTGCCGGCCGAGGCGGGCGTGGCCGCGCTCGGACGCCTGGGGCCGGGCTCTCCGGTGGCCGTGCGGGGCGACCGGATGCGGCTACTGGTGGCCGCGGGCAGCGCCGAGGAACTACCGGGGCTGCTGGACTGGCTGGAGTGGGGCGCGCTGGCGCTGGATCTGGTGGCGCTGGGCGCGGACGGGCACATGGAGGCGCCCATTCCTCCCGAGCGGACTTCCACCGGAGTCCGACCGTTTTCCCCGGGCGGCTCCGGTGTTCCTGCCGTCCCGGCCGTCCTTCAGGGGGCCGCCGTATGGCTGCGGCCCCCCGAACCGGGGTGCGAGGTCGAGGCCTCGGTGCCGACGCTGTCGGCCTTGGGGGGCGGCGTGGGCGCCCCCGATCTCGTACGACTGGTGGACACGGTGGCAACGCATTGTCACCGGGTCCGGCTGCGGCGCCTGTGCGCTCAGCCGTTGGCCTTCTCGTAGGCCTCGCGGATGGTCGCGGGAACACGGCCGCGGTCATTGACCTCGTAGCCGTTCTCCTTCGCCCAGGCGCGGATCTGCGCGGTGTCCTGGCTGCCGCCGGAAGCGGCACGGGCCTTTCCGCGCCCGCCCGCGGAACGGCCTCCGGTACGACGCCCGCCCTTCACATAGGCCTCGAGAAGTCCGCGCAGCTTGTCCGCATTGGCGGTCGTGAGATCGATCTCGTACGTCTTGCCGTCCAGCGCGAACGTCACCGTCTCGTCCGCCTCGCCGCCGTCGAGGTCGTCGACAAGAAGGACCTGAACCTTCTGTGCCACCGGATTTCCTTTCATCGATAACGATAGGGCCGGGGGTGTGCGGCGCCCGCCGTTTCGCCGCCCCCCTGTTATATGCAGTACTGCAGTACGTCGGAAAGCAAACCGCTTTTGCCGGAAAAACACAAACCCCTGGGAGAGACTCAGGGACCGCTCAAGACCGGAAACATGCGCGTTTCGGACATAGGGCGCGTGGGCAATGCCCGATGATCACAGATGCAGAAGCATCCGGCTGTTGCCCAAGGTGTTCGGTTTCACTCGTTCGAGACCGAGGAACTCCGCGACGCCCTCGTCATAGGAACGCAACAGCTCCGCGTAGACATCGGTGTCCACGGGTGTCTCCCCGATCTCCACGAAGCCGTGCTTCCCGAAGAAGTCCACTTCGAAGGTCAGACAGAAAACCCGGCGAACGCCGAGCCAGCGGGCGGTCTGAACCAACTTCTCCAGCAACTGGTGGCCGACGCCCGCGCCCTTCAGACCGGGCTTCACCGCGAGAGTGCGGACTTCCGCGAGGTCTTCCCACATCACGTGCAGTGCGCCGCAGCCGAGCACCTCGGCGTTGTCGTCGCGTTCGGCGACCCAGAACTCCTGGATGTCCTCGTAAAGCGTCACAGTCGCTTTGTCGAGCAGGATGCGGTCACGGACGTACACGTCGAGGAGCCGGCGCACGGCCGGGACATCGCTGGTCCTCGCCCGCCGGACGGTGATGGCTTTTGCGGTGACTTCGGGACGCTCTGCTGACATGAGCGGACGCTATCGCCCGCCGCGCTCCCGCACCGAGCCGGGGTTCTCGTCGCCGGTATCGGGGCCGGTATCGGGGCTGGTATGGGCGGCGGTATCGGGGCGGGTATCCGCCGGGGCGCTATCCGTGGGGCCCTGGACGATGCGTACGGCGTCCCTGAGGGCCTGGCGCTGTTCCTCGCTCATCATCCCGAAGAACGCGACGAGAGCGGCGGCCGGGTTGTCGCTCTGCGACCAGGCGTCGTTCATCAGTGCGGCGGCGTAGGCGGCCCGGGTGGAGACGGCCTCATATCGATAGGCCCGGCCTTCCGCCTCGCGGCGCACCCAGCCCTTCTGATGGAGATTGTCCAAAACGGTCATGACCGTGGTGTACGCGATGGACCGTTCTCGCTGAAGGTCTTCCAGGACTTCTCGAACGGTCACCGGGCGGTTCCACTTCCACACCCGCGTCATGACCGCGTCTTCGAGTTCTCCCAATGGCCGGGGCACACCTCAGAACAATAGTGGGAGATCCCGGCAATGGCGTGCGGGACGTGCGGTTTCGGTGTGAACGCGAACAAAAGGGGCGCACGTCGCGACCGGCCGCGCGATCCTTCTCAGGCGTCGGTGCCGGCGGGGGCCTGGCGGGGGGCCTCCGAGAGGGCGGCGTCGACGGCCGCGTCCTCCTTGGCCTTGGCGGCGCCGCCCTGGGTCTTCACGATCACCCTGACCACACCGATGAAGAAGATGGCCATGACGACCGGAGGCACGAGCGCGGAGACGTAGTCCATGCCTCCAGGGTAGCCACGGGGATTCACCCGGACCGGCAGGGGTGCGCTCAGACGACGGCGAGCCGCCGGGAGGGCTCTTCGGACGGCGGGGCGGGCTTGCGGCGCGGGAAGACCTCACCCGGGGTCGGAATGGGCCGGGACGGGCGGGGCGCGGCGGGCGTGACGGGCTCGGCGGGCTTCCGGGCGGGTTTCCGGGCGGGCTCCTCGGCGGGCTTGTCAGTGCCCCCCTCGCCCGATTCCGCCGATTCCCCTGATTCCGCCGATTCCGCGGACCGGCCCCTCGGGAGGACCGGCAGCGGCGTACGGCAGGCCGGTACGGTCACGGCGCACCGCTCGAGCAGGGCCGCCGCGGCCGGATTCCCGCGCAGGGCCCCCAGCGCGGCCAGATCGTCGGGCGTCGGCCGGTACCCCGCGCGCAGCGCCTCCTCCAGGAGCGCCAGATAACCGGCGGCGGTCCCGGGCAGCGCGGCCCGGAACCTGGCCAGGTCCGCCCTCACGAAGGCACGCCACCTCGCCCCCTCACGCATCGCCTCGTCGAGCGACTCGGCGAGCCGGAAACACTCCTGCACGTCCTCGGCCGAAGCCGGGCCGGGATGAAGGGCAAGGGCGAGAGCGCGGCGGAGCACACGCAGCTCCTCCACACCGAACGCCATGCCACCGCGGGTTCCGTATGGCGTGGGCATGCGCCGAAGATACGCGCTAATCAGACAAACTCGGCATAAGAGCCTGGTGTGGCGCGAGTGACCCACCCGAGCGGCGGCGTCGGTGCTCTCACATGCGGGAGACGTTCCGTTCGTACACCAGGCGCAGCCCCACCAAGGTCAGCCACGGCTCGTGCTCGTCGATCACGGAGGACTCGCCCAGCACCATCGGCGCCAGCCCGCCCGTCGCGATCACGGTCACCTCCTCCGGATCGTCGGCGAGCTCCCGCGCCATCCGGCTCACCACGCCGTCGACCTGCCCGGCGAACCCGTACACGATCCCGGCCTGCATCGCCTCGACCGTGTTCTTGCCGATGACACTGCGCGGCCGGGCCACCTCGATCTTGCGGAGCTGGGCACCCTTGACGCCGAGCGCCTCGACCGAGATCTCGATACCGGGGGCGATGACCCCGCCGACGTACTCCCCGCGCGCGGACACCGCGTCGAAGGTCGTCGCCGTACCGAAGTCCACGACGATCGCCGGGCCGCCGTACAGCTCGACGGCGGCCACCGCGTTGATGATCCGGTCGGCGCCGACCTCCTTGGGGTTGTCGGTGAGGATCGGCACGCCGGTCTTCACCCCGGGCTCCACCAGCACCGCCGGCACGTCCCCGTAGTACCGCCGCGTCACCTCACGCAGCTCGTGCAGCACCGACGGCACGGTCGCGCAGATCGCGATCCCGTCGATCCCGTCGCCCAGTTCGTCGCCGAGCAGCGGGTGCATGCCCATCAGGCCCTGGAGCAGTACCGCCAGCTCGTCCGCCGTCCGGCGCGCGTCCGTGGAGATCCGCCAGTGCTCGACGATGTCCTCGCCGTCGAACAGGCCGAGCACCGTGTGCGTGTTGCCCACGTCGATCGTGAGGAGCATGGCCGTTACTCCGCCTCGCGCAGGTCCAGGCCGATGTCCAGGATCGGCGAGGAGTGGGTCAGGGCCCCCACGGCGAGGAAGTCGACGCCGGTCTCGGCGTACGCGCGGGCGTTGTCCAGGGTCAGCCGGCCGGAAGCCTCCAGCAGTGCCCGTCCGTCGACGAGCGCCACGGCCTCCTCGCACTCCATCGGCGTGAAGTTGTCCAGCAGGATCAGGTCGGCGCCCGCGTCCAGGACCTCGCGCAGCTGGTGCAGGGTGTCGACCTCGACCTCGATCGGCACGTCCGGGAAGGCCTCCCGTACGGCCTTGAAGGCCTGCGCGACCCCGCCCGCGGCGACGACGTGGTTGTCCTTGACCAGGGCCGCGTCGGAGAGCGACATACGGTGGTTGACGCCCCCGCCGCAGCGCACCGCGAACTTCTCCAGCGCCCGGAGCCCCGGCGTGGTCTTGCGGGTGTCCCGCACCTTGGCGTCGGTGCCCTCCAGCCCGTCCGCCCACGCGCGCGTGGCGGTCGCGATGCCGGAGAGGCGGCACAGGATGTTCAGCGCGCTGCGCTCGGCGGTCAGGAGGTCACGGGTGCGCGTGGTGACCGACAGCAGTTTCTGCCCGGCCGCCACCCGGTCGCCGTCCTCGACGTGCCGCTCGACCTCGAACTCGTCCGTGCAGACCACGGAGACCACGGCCTCGGCGACCCTGAGGCCCGCGACCACGCCCGCTTCGCGCGCGGTGAAGTCGGCGGTGGCCACCGCGTCCTCGGGGATGGTCGCGACCGTCGTCACGTCCACGCCGTGGGCGAGGTCCTCCTGGATGGCCACGTTGGCGATGTCCTCGACCTCCACCGGGTCGAGTCCGGCGTCGGCCAGGAGCTGCGCGAGCGCGGGGTCGAGCCCGCACTCCGTGTATTCGTCGTATCCCTCGTCTCCGCCCGCGCCGCAGGCGCAGCCGTCGCCGCAACCGCCGGACGAGGCGAGGGGAAGGTCGGGGGTGCTCACGTGACTCACTGCTCCTGGGGACGCTGATGCTGCCGGGTCGGGGGGAAGTCTGCGGTGTCGGTGGTGCGCACGGCCAGCGATCGGTCGGGATTCAGCCGTACGACGATGTGGCGGCGCCAGTTCGCGTCGTCGCGGCCGGCCCGGTCCTCGCGCCAGTGGCAGCCGCGGGTCTCCTCGCGCAGCCGCGCGGCGGCGACCAGGACGCGGGCCACGCACAGGAGGTTGGTGGCCTCCCAGGTGTCGACGCCGGGCTCGGCGGTCTTGCCGTTCTCGTCGAGGGCGTCGCGGGCCTCGGAGTGCAGCCGCTGGAGCTGCTCGGCGGCCTTGTCGAGGGATTCCGCCGAGCGCAGGACGCCCGCGCCCTCGGTCATGATCCGCTGGATCGCGAAACGGGCCTCGGGGGCGAGCAGGGGGTGCGCCGGCCTCCCGGGGTCCGGGACGGGCTCGGGCACGCGCGCGTGAAGGCCGTCGGCCGCGTCGCCCTCGGCCGCGTGACCGTCGGCGATGTCGGCGGCGATGCGCTCGGCGTAGACCAGGCCCTCCAGGAGGGAGTTGGAGGCGAGCCGGTTGGCGCCGTGCACGCCGGTGCAGGCGACCTCGCCGCACGCGTACAGGCCCGGGACGGTGGTCCGGCCGCGGGAGTCGGTGCGTACGCCCCCGGAGGCGTAGTGGGCGGCCGGGGCGATCGGGATGGGGTCGGTGACCGGGTCGATGCCGTTCGCGCGGCAGGCGGCCGTGATCGTCGGGAAGCGCTGCTCCCACATGTCGGCCCCGAAGTGCCGGGCGTCGAGGTACATGTGCTCGGCGCCCTGCTCCAGCATCCGTCGCAGGATGCCCTTGGCGACGATGTCCCGGGGCGCCAGCTCGGCCAGTTCGTGCTGGCCGACCATGAAGCGCACGCCGTCGCCGTCGACCAGGTGGGCGCCCTCGCCGCGCACCGCCTCGGAGACGAGCGGCTGCTGCCCCTCCGCCTCCGGGCCGAGGAACAGCACGGTCGGGTGGAACTGGAGGAACTCCAGGTCGGAGACCTCCGCGCCCGCGCGCAGCGCCAGCGCCACACCGTCGCCGGTGGACACCGACGGGTTGGTGGTCGCGGAGAACACCTGGCCCATGCCGCCGGTCGCGAGAACCACCGCGGGGGCGTGCACGGCGCCCACGCCGTCGTGCTGGCCCTCGCCCATCACGTGCAGGGTGACACCGGCCGTACGGCCCTCGGCGTCGGTCAGCAGGTCCAGCACGAGCGCGTTCTCGATCGTGCGCACCCCGCGCGCGTGCACGGCCTCCACGAGCGCCCGGGAGACCTCCGCGCCGGTGGCGTCGCCGCCCGCGTGGGCGATCCGGCGCCGGTGGTGGCCGCCCTCGCGGGTGAGGTGGATGTCGCCCTCGTCGTCGGTGTCGAAGTGGGCGCCGGTGGAGATCAGCCGCCGTACGGCGTCGGGGCCCTCGGTGACGAGGATCCGTACGGCCTCCTCGTCGCACAGGCCCGCGCCCGCGACCAGGGTGTCGTCGAGGTGCTGTTCGGGGGTGTCGCCCTCGCCGAGGGCCGCGGCGATGCCGCCCTGTGCCCAGCGGGTGGAGCCGTCGTCGAGGCGGGCCTTGGTGACGACGACCGTGGTCAGGCCCGCCGCCTCGCAGCGCAGGGCCGCGGTGAGGCCGGCCACTCCGGAGCCGACGACGATCACGTCCGCTGCGATGGACCACCCGGGGGCGGGCGCGTGCAGTCGTATGCCTGTGCTGGTCACGAGGCGGCTCCGAGGGTTCCGAAGGTGAGGGGGAGGTTGTCGATCAGCCGGGTCGTGCCGACCCGGGCGGCGACGGCGAGGACGGCTTCGCCGGTGAAGTCGTCGCCGATCTCGGTGAAGTCGGAGGGGTCGACCAGTGCGAGGTAGTCCAGTTGGAGCGGCGGGTCGAGGCGGGCGGCCTCGTCGAGGACCTGGCGGGCCGCCGCGCGGACGGCCGCCGGGCCGCCCGGGGCCGCCTTGGCGACGGCGTGCGCGTCGGCCGCCGCGCGGGACTCCCCTATGGCGCTGAGCGCCTCCGCACGCGCGCGCGTGGCGGGCACCTCGCGGGCCCGCGCGAGCAGCGCCTCCTGGGCGACGTGCCGGTCGCGGCCCGCGAACAGGGCCAGGGACAGGGAGAGGGCCGTGCGCCGTTCCCGGGGCGAGAGGTAGCGGTTGCGGCTGGACAGTGCCAGGCCGTCGTCCTCCCGCACGGTCGGTACGCCGACGATCTCCATGCCGAAGTTCAGGTCCCGCACCATGCGCCGGATCAGGGCCAGTTGCTGGGCGTCCTTCTGCCCGAACAGGGCCACGTCGGGGCGGGTGAGGTGCAGCAGCTTGGCGACGACCGTCAGCATGCCGTCGAAGTGCCCGGGGCGGGAGCCGCCCTCCAGGCGCTCGCCCATCGGGCCCGCGGAGACGCGCACCTGGGGTTCGCCGCCCGGGTAGACCTCGTCCACGGCGGGGGCGAACACGGCGTCCGCGCCGGACTGCTCGGCGAGTTTGAGGTCGGCGTCGAGGGTGCGCGGGTAGCGGTCGAGGTCCTCGCCGGCGCCGAACTGAAGCGGGTTGACGAAGACGGTGACGACGACCTCGCCGTCCGGCCCGGCGATCTCGCGGGCGGTGCGGATCAGCGTGGCGTGGCCCTCGTGCAGGGCGCCCATGGTCATCACGACGGCGCGGCGGCCCCGGCGCACGCGCGCGTGCAGTTCGGCGGCGGTGCTCAGCAGGGCGGCGGTCATCGCAGGTCTCCGTTCCCGGGCGCGCACGTCGCCGGGCGGCCCTCCGTCGCGGTCTTGGACCCGGTCCCGGTCATCGGCCGTCCCCCTCGGCGCCGTCGGCTCCGCCGGATCCCCCGGTGCCGCCGGGCCCCTCGGCGCCGGCCGCCCCGTCGGCGAGTACCCCGAGGAGGTCCTGAGCGAGTTCCGGCTTCAGCAGTCCGTGGGCGAGCGCGCGGTCGGCGGTCGCGCGGGCCATCGCCAGATAGCCGGCGACGGCCTGCGGGGCGTGCGCCCGCAGCTCGGCGACGTGGGCGGCGACGGTGCCCGCGTCCCCGCGTGCGACGGGCCCGGTCAGCGCCGCGTCGCCGGAGCGCAGGGCGTTGTCCAGGGCGGCGCCGAGCAGCGGGCCGAGCATCCGGTCGGGGGCCCCGACGCCGGCCGTGCGCAGCAGCTCCATGGACTGGGCGACCAGCGTGACCAGGTGGTTGGCGCCCAGCGCGAGGGCGGTGTGGTAGAGCGCGCGGTTCTCCTCGGCGATCCACTCGGGCTCGCCGCCCATCTCGATCACGAGGGCCTCGGCGGCCAGCCGCAGCTCCTCGGGCGCGGTGACGCCGAAGGAGCAGCCGGCGAGCCGCTGGACGTCGACGGGGGTGCCGGTGAAGGTCATCGCGGGGTGCAGGGCCAGCGGCAGCGCGCCCGCGCGCAGGGCGGGTTCGAGCAACTTGGCGCCGTACCGCCCGGAGGTGTGCACGAGCAGCTGTCCCGGGCGTACGGCGCCCGTCTCGGCGAGGCCGGTGACGAGGCCGGGCAGGGTGTCGTCCGGGACGGTCAGCAGGACCAGGTCGGCGCGCTGGAGGACCTCGGCGGGCGGCACGACCGGCACGTCCGGCAGGAGCAGCGCGGCCCGCCGCCGGGAGGCGTCGGAGACGGCGGAGACGGCGACCGGACGGTGACCGGCGAGCTGGAGGCACGCGGCGAGCGCGGGACCCACCCGGCCGGCGCCGATGACGCCGACGGTGAGCCGCGCGGGGCGGTCCTTGGAGTCTTGCTGGTGGACTGTGGTCACGCGACGACGGCCTTCCCGTTCCAGTCCGCTCTGGGTACCGGACGATTTCTCGTCATGTTAACGCTATCGGGTCGAGGGCCGGTCGGTTGTCCACAGGCTGTGGGTTTCCGCACACGGGCCCGGGGCCGGTAAATCCGGTGTCCCGCCATGGTGGGGCACGGCATCATCCGATGCCATGAGTGACATACGACAGCGACGCGCGGCCGCCGTCCGTCAGGCCCGGCGCGTCCTGGCCCACGACGGTGTCCACCACACGATCCGCGATCGGCTCGCGCTGCTTCAGGAAGCGGCGCCCGGGGTGTACGACCTGGACGAGCGGGTGGACTTCTACGGCAACGGCGTCGTGGCGGCCCTGGAGGAGCGCGTCGCCGCGCTGCTGGGCACCGAGGCCGCCGCGTTCTTCCCGACCGGCACGATGGCCCAGCAGGTGGCCCTGCGCTGCTGGGCGGGCCGCACCGGTGACCCCACCGTCGCCCTGCACGCGCTGGCGCATCCCGAGGTGCACGAGCGGAACGCGTTCACCGGGGTGAGCGGACTGCGCCCGGTCCGGGTGACCGACGAACCCCGGCTCCCCACGGCCGCGGAGATACGCGACTTCGAGGAGCCCTTCGGGGCGCTGATGCTGGAGCTGCCCCTCAGGGAGGCCGGTTTCGTGCTGCCCACCTGGGAGGAGCTCACGGAGGTCGTGGCGGCGGCACGCGAGCGTGACGCGGTGGTGCACTTCGACGGTGCGCGCCTGTGGGAGGCCACCGTCCACTTCGGCCGCTCCCTGGACGAGATCGCCGGGCTCGCCGACAGCGTCTACGTGTCGTTCTACAAGTCCCTCGACGGCTTCGGCGGCGCCGCGCTGGCCGGTCCGAGGACGCTGGTGGAGGAGGCGAAGACCTGGCGGCACCGGTACGGCGGCATGGTGTTCCAGCAGTTCCCCACCGCCCTGTCGGCGCTGGTCGGGCTGGAGCGGGAGCTGCCCCGGCTGCCGGAGTACGTGCGGCACGCGCGCGTGGTGGCCGCGGCGCTGCGCGAGGGGTTCGCCGCGGCCGGGGTGCCCTGGGCACGTGTGCACCCCGAGGAGCCGCACACGCAGGAGTTCCAGGTGTGGCTGCCGTACGACGCCGACGTACTCGCCGAGACGGCGGTGCGGCAGGCCGAGGAGACCGGGTCGCTGCTCTTCGCACGCCCCTGGCACCGCGGCGGGCCGCCGGGCCTGGCCATGACCGAGGTCAACGTCCGCGCCGCCGGCCTGGAGTGGACGGCGGCCGACGTGAAGACGGCGGTCGCGGACTTCGTGGCCCGGCTGCCGGAAGGGACGTAACCCCGAGGCACGGGGGCGGGGGGCGGCGGTCTCGGTCGAACCGGATGTGCCGCAGCCCCACGCCCACCTGCCTCATCCGGGCACGCAGCGGGCCGTCGTGGTTGGGGCGCAGGGCGAGGCCGACCAGGCCGGCGACGCGGCCCGCCGTCTCCGGGACGCCGGGGTGGTCCGTCCAGAGGTGCTCGGCGAACTCCGGTTGGCGCAGCCGCTTCAGCACGGTCCCGCGTTCGGCGAGCAACATGAAGTGCCGTACGTCATGGCCGAGTTCGCGCAGGCGGCCGACGGTCTCGGCGAAGTGGCCGGAGTCGGTGACCGTCATCGGGGCGATGACCACGCCGTCGTGCCCGGTGAGGGCGATGGCTCAGCCGTGCCCGCCCGCCCGTACGAGCCCCGTCTCGTAGGCCAGGACCACCACCTGTACCCGGTCCCTGAGGCCCAGTTTGGTCAGGATGCGGCCCACATGGGTCTTCACGGTCGCCTCGGACAGCACCAGCCGGGCGGCGATCTCGCCGTTCGACAGGCCCTGGGCGACCAGCACCATGACCTCGCGCTCGCGGTCGGTGAGCCGCTCCAGCTCCCGGTGCTGCGGCTCCTTGCCGGCGGACGGCAGCATGGGCGCGAAGCGGTCCAGCAGTCGGCGGGTGGTGGACGGCGCCACGACGGCGTCGCCGCTGTGCACGGAGCGGATGGCGGTCAGCAGGTCGCCGGGCGGCACGTCCTTGAGCATGAAGCCGGAGGCGCCCGCCTTGAGCCCGGAGAACGCGTACTCGTCGAGGTCGAAGGTGGTCAGGATCAGCACCTTCGGCGGGTCGGGCTCCAGGCAGATGCGTCGGGTGGTCTCCACGCCGTCCAGCTTCGGCATGCGTACGTCCATCAGGATCACGTCGACCGAGGCGGAGCGCAGCACCTGAAGGGCCTCGACGCCGTCGCCCGCCTCCGCGACGACCTCCATGTCCGGCTGGGCGGCGAGCACCATCCGGAACCCGGTGCGCAGCAGCACCTGGTCGTCGACGAGCATCACGCGGATCGTCATCGGGGGCCTCTTCCGTTCTTCGGCGGGGTCGTGGGGCGAGTGGGTCGTGCGCGGGCGTGACAGGTGTCAACGCGGGGCGTGCGTCGGCGTCAGTGCGCCGGTTTCAGCGGCAGCAGGACGCTGATACGGAAGCCTCCACCGGGGCGCGGGCCCGCGTCCAGGGTGCCGCCGACCATACCGACCCGCTCCCGCATGCCGATCAGGCCGTGGCCCTGGCCGTCGGCGCCGCCCTCCTCGTACAGCTCGTGCGGGGCGCCCTTGCCGTCGTCCTCCACGAGCAGGCCGAGCCCGTCGTCGAAGTAGACCAGCCGCACGCTGGCGCCCGCGTTGGGCCCGCCGTGCTTGCGGGTGTTGGTCAGCGCCTCCTGCACGATCCGGTACGCGGTGAGCTCGACGCCGCTGGGCAGCGGGCGCGGGGTGCCCTCCACCTTGAAGTCGACGGGCAGGCCGGAGCTGCGGCACTGGTCGACCAGGTCGTCGATCTGCTCGACGTCGGGCTGCGGGACGTACTCGCCGCTCTCCTGGTGCTCGCCGGTGCGCAGCACGCCCAGCAGGCGGCGCATCTCGGCGAGGGCCTGACGGCCGGTCGAGGAGATCGTCTCCAGGGCCTTCTTCGCCTGGTCGGGCGCGGAGTCGAGGACGTAGGCGGCGCCGTCGGCCTGCACCACCATCACCGACACGTTGTGCGCGACGACGTCGTGCAGCTCGCGCGCGATGCGGGCGCGTTCGGCGGCGACCGCGACCTTCGCCTGCGCCTCGCGCTCCTTCTCCAGGCGGGAGGCGCGCTCCTCCAGCTGCGCGAAGTAGGCGCGGCGGGTGCGCATGGAGTCGCCGAGCACCCAGGCGAGGGCGAACGGCACCGTCTGGAACACCACGACCGCGATGCGGGCCACGCCGGCGGGTTCGTCGACCGGCCAGCGGATCTGCGCCAGGGTCGCCGCGCACAGGCTGATGCCGAGGGCGAGCCGCGAGGCCCAGCGGGCGCCGACCGTGGCGACCGTGTAGGTGATCACCAGCATGGCGAAGTCGGCGACGGTCGTCTCGACGTCCAGGATCAGCTGGGCGAGGCCGGCCGCGGCGGCCAGCAGCAGCATCGGCTCCGGAAAGAGGCGGCGCAACGCGACGACCAGGCACAGGACGGCGGAGACGGCCAGCCCGGCGGCGATGGATCCGTGGTGGTCCGGCGCCCCGTTGAGGCTCGTCACGCTCACGCCGGAGATCCCGAACAGGACGACGGCCCAGAAGGTGTCGACCCCGGTCGGGTGCCTGCGGAGGAAGTCATAGAGGCGCTGCACGTAACCCAGAGTAGGGAAACGGGAAGTGTGCAGGGGTCAACCGGAGGGCCGATCCGTTCCCGTCCGGCATACTCCGCAAGGTGGAGGACGTGATCACCTGTGCGCCTAGTCTGTCCCGGTGAGGGATGAGAACTCCGGTGAGTGGCGGGGCTGGCGGACGGCCACCGAGACGGCCCTGTACGGGCCCGGCGGCTTCTACCGGCGGCCCGAGGGACCGGCCGGGCACTTCCGGACCTCCGTCCACGCTTCGCCGCTGTTCGCGCGGGCCGTGGCGCGGCTGCTGTGCCGGGTGGACGAGGCGCTGGGGCGGCCGGGGACGCTGGACTTCGTCGACCTCGGGGCCGGGCGGGGCGAGCTGGTCACGGGTGTGCTGGCCGCGCTGCCGGCCGAGGTGGCCGCACGCGCGCGGGGGTACGCCGTCGAGCTGGCCGACCGCCCGGCGGGGCTCGACGAGCGGATCGCCTGGCTGAGCGAACCGCCCGGGGGGATCCACGGGCTGCTGTTCGCCAACGAGTGGCTGGACAACGTACCCGTGGAGGTCGCGGAGGTGGACCCGGCGGGCGTACCCCGACGGGTGCTCGTGCGGGAGGACGGGCGCGAGCGGCTCGGGGAGCCGGTGGCGGGGGCGGAGGCCGAGTGGCTGGCGCGGTGGTGGCCGCTGCCGCCCGAGGAGGGGCTGCGGGCGGAGATCGGGCTGCCCAGGGACACCGCGTGGGCGTCGGCCGTCGCGCGCGTGGAGCGGGGGCTGGCGGTCGCCGTGGACTACGCGCACACCGCGGACACGCGTCCGCTCTTCGGGACGCTGACCGGTTTCCGGGAGGGGCGCGAGACGGCGCCCGTGCCGGACGGGTCGTGCGACATCACCGCGCATGTGGCCCTGGACGCGTGCGCGGCGCACCCCACGGCGCGCGCACTCCCCGGCGCACGCCTGCTCGTCCAGCGCGAGGCCCTGCGCGCCCTGGGCCTCACGGGCGCGCGCCCCCCGCTCGCGCTGGCGTCCACCGACCCGGCGGAGTACGTACGCGCCCTGGCGAGCGCCGGTGAGGCCGCCGAGCTGACGGCGCCGGGCGGTCTCGGGGACTTCGGGTGGCTGCTCCAGCCGATCGGGGTCACGGACGTACCGGACCTATTTGTCGATGTCCCCGACCACGAAGAACATTGAGCCCAGGATCGCCACCATGTCCGCCACCAGCGTCCCCGGCAGCAGCTCGTTCAGCACCTGGATGTTGTTGTACGAGGCCGAGCGCAGCTTCAGCCGGTACGGGGTCTTCTCGCCCTTGCTGACCAGGTAGTAGCCGTTGATGCCGAGCGGGTTCTCGGTCCACGCGTACGTGTGGCCCTCGGGCGCCTTCAGGACCTTCGGCAGCCGCTGGTTGATCGGGCCGGGCGGCAGCTCGGCGAGCCGGTCCAGGCAGGCGTCGGCCAGGTCCAGCGCGTTGTGGGTCTGCGCCAGGAGGCACTCGAAGCGGGCCAGGCAGTCGCCTTCCCGCCGGGTGACGACCTCCAGGACGTCCTGGAGCTCGCCGTACGCCAGGTACGGCTCGTCGCGGCGCAGATCGAAGTCGACGCCCGAGGCGCGCGCGATGGGCCCGCTCACGCCGTAGGCGTGCACGGCCTCCGGCGAGAGCGTCCCCACGTCCCGGGTGCGCCCCCGGAAGATCTCGTTGCCGAGCACCAGGTCGTCGAAGACGTCCATGCGCGAGCGGACGGCGGCGACGGCGGCACGCGCGCGTGCGGCCCAGCCGGCCGGCAGGTCCTCCTTCAGGCCGCCGACGCGGTTGAACATGTAGTGCATGCGCCCGCCGGAGACCTCCTCCATGACGTTCTGGAGCACCTCGCGCTCCCGGAACGCGTAGAAGACCGGGGTGATGCCGCCCAGCTCCAGCGGATAGGAGCCGAGGAACATCAGGTGGTTCAGCACCCGGTTCAGCTCGGCCAGCAGGGTCCGCGTCCACACCGCGCGCTCGGGGACCTCCATGCCGAGCATCCGCTCCACGGCGAGCACCACGCCCAGCTCGTTGGAGAAGGCCGACAGCCAGTCGTGGCGGTTGGCGAGCATGATGATCTGGCGGTAGTCGCGCGCCTCGAAGAGCTTCTCCGCGCCGCGGTGCATATAGCCGATCACCGGTTCCGCGTGCACGATGCGCTCGCCGTCCAGCACCAGCTTCAGCCGCAGCACGCCGTGCGTGGACGGGTGCTGGGGGCCGATGTTCAGCACCATGTCGGTGCTCTCCGCGGCGCCGCCGATCCCGACCGTGGTCTCCGTCTCGGGGGTCGCGGGGGTCATGGACGTCATGGACACAGTCTCCCCTACGTAGGCTGACCGTATGGAGACGGGGAGCGGGGAAATCGGCGCGGCGACGGCGGCCGAGCCGGTGTGGCGGGGGCTGCCCCCGGGCCTGCTGCGGATGCGGCGGCTGCTGCTGGTGCTGTGGCTGGGAGCGGCGGCGCTCGCCGTGGGACTGCTGCTCGGGCTGCTCGCCGGGCCGGGGTGGGCCGCGTTCGCGCTGCTGCCGCTGGCCCTGATGGCGTGGGGCTGGGTGCTGCTCGGCCGCAACTGGCGGTCCTGGCGCTATGCCGAGCGCGCCGACGACCTGCTGATCAGCCGCGGTGTGCTGTGGCGCGAGGAGACCGTCGTACCGTACGGGCGGATGCAGCTGGTCGAGGTGACCTCCGGGCCGGTGGAACGTCACTTCGGGCTGGCGAGCGTGCAGCTGCACACGGCGGCCGCCGCGACCGACGCGGCCATCCCCGGCCTCGACCCGGCCGAGGCGGAGCGGCTGCGCGACCGGCTCAGCGAGCTGGGCGAGGCCCGATCGGCGGGACTGTGACGGCACCGGAAGCGGCCGACGGCATACGACAGGTCCCACCCGCCGGGCACGGCGAGCGGCGGCTGCACCCCGTGACGCCGTTCCGGCGGGCCTGGGCGCCGGTCGCCGTGCTCGCCGGATGGGCCGCGCACGACCCGGACCAGGCGCAGGCGCAGCTGACGAGGCTGACCACGACCATGCTGCTGGCCGGGCTCGCCGTACTGGTCCCGGCGGCCTCCCTCTACGGGTTCCTGTCCTGGTGGTTCACGCACTTCGCGGTGACCGACGCCGAACTGCGCATACGCACGGGTCTGCTGTTCCGGCGCACCGCCCACATCCGGCTGGAGCGGATCCAGGCCGTCGACATCACCCAGCCGCTGCTCGCGCGCGTGGCCGGTGTCGCCAAGCTCCGGATCGATGTCGTGGGAGCCGACAAAAAGGATGAACTTGCCTTCCTGGGCGAGGGGGAGGCACGGGCGCTGCGCGCCGAACTGCTCGCGCGCGCGGCCGGTTTCGCACCGGAGACGGCACGCGAGGTGGGCGAGGCGCCGGCGCGGGAGCTGGTGCGCGTCCCCCCGCACAAGCTCGCGGTCTCGCTGCTGCTGACGGCCGCCACGTGGGGCTCCTTGGCGGCCGCCCTCGTCGTCCCGCCCGTGCTGTGGCTCGCCACCCACAACATGTGGACGGTGCTCGTCACCGGGCTGCCGTTCCTCGGCGCGGCGGGCGCGCACACCGTGGGGCGGTTCGTCGGTGAGTACGACTGGACGGTGGCCGAGTCCCCGGACGGGCTGCGGATCGACCACGGGCTGCTCGACCGCACGCACGAGACGGTGCCGCCGGGGCGGGTGCAGAGCGTACGGATCGTGGAGCCGCTGCTGTGGCGGCGGCGGGGGTGGGTGCGGGTGGAGCTGTACGTGGCCGGGTCGTCCAACTCCGTGCTGGTGCCGGTCGCTCCGCGCGCGGTCGCCGAGTCGGTCATCTCGCGGACACTGCCCGGGGTGACGGTCCCCTCGGCTCCGGTACGGCCGCCGCGCCGGGCCGGATGGTGCCTGCCGGTGTGGTGGCGGGGCCACGGCATCGCGGTCACGGACGCCGTCTTCGCCGCCCGGCACGGGCTGCTGCGCCGCAGCCTCTCCCTGGTTCCGCACGCCAAGGTCCAGAGCGTACGGCTCACCCAGGGGCCCTGGGCGCGGCTGTGGCGCCTCGCCGACGTCCACGTGGACACCGGGGCCGGGAAGACGGTCACGGCCCGCCTGCGCGACGCCCGCGAGGCCGCGGCCCTCCTCCACGCCCAGGCCGAGCGCTCCCGCACGGGCCGCCGCGACGCGGGCCCGGAACGCTGGATGAGCTAGCCCGTGCCGGCCGGCGGGCGCCACTGGGGGCTTCGCCCCCAGACCCCCGGGCCTATGCCCACCCACCACCCGTGCGAGTGGGCTGGAAGGTACGGCTCCCCTCCCCCCTCGCGGGCGACTGGAAGGCGCGGCCCGCTCTTATCAGTCCGTCTGGGGGTGCCCCCTCTGGGGGAGTTTGAGGACGAGGCCGTTCAGGCCGAAGGGGGGTCCAGGCCCTCGGCAAGGCTCAGGAAGCCGCGCTGCGCAGCCCCTGCATGTCGATCTGTTCCGTCTCGTCGTGGGCCGTCAGGTCGATGACCTGGCCGACGCCACGGGACCCCTCGTCGGCGGGCTTGAAGTGCGCCTCCGACTCGGCCTTGTGGAGCGCGAGGGCCTCCTGGCCGACCACATCGGCGAGGTCCTCGTTCTGCACCGCGTCCAGCGCGCCGGACGGCGCCTCCTTCTGCGTACCGAAGAAGTCGAAGCCACCCTCGACCGCCGGGCGCCGAACGGGCGCGGCGGCGGGCACGACGGCCACCGCGGTCGGCACCGTGAAGTGACCCGTGGGCTGGGATGCGGCCGGGGCGGGCTCGGCCGGAGCAGTCGTGGTGGTGGCGGCGGCCGCGTGCTCGTGCCCGTCGACCGCCTCGGGCTGCCCCTGTTCCTCGTCCTCCGAGGCGGACTCCGAGGCGGGCTCCGGGGCGGATGCCGTCACGCCCTCGCCGACGCTCTCTCCTTTGGCGGCGACTTCACCGCCTTCGGCCCGTTTGGCGGCTCCTTTGGCGGCTCCTTTGGCGACGGCCTCGTCCTCGGGCGCCTCGTCACCGGTGCCGAACCGGGCCAGCGCCACCCTGGCCCGCAGGAACAGCTGGGAGCCCTCGGGGGAGAACACCCCGGAAGCCCCGGAAGCCACCGGCGCGTCCTCGGCGAGCTCTACCGACTCGTCGGCCTCGGTATCGGCCTCGGCCTCCTCCGCCGCACCCGCCGGCGGAAGCGCCAGCGACGACGGCGCGGCCTCTATCTCCAGCAGCCGCCGACCCTCCAGCGCACTGGCCCGCTCGGTCTCCGCGGTGGCGTACCGCCGCAGCAGCGCGGCGTGCTCGTTGCGCAGGCCCGCCAGCTCCGCCCGCTTGGCCCGCAGCCGCTTCTCCAGTTTCCCGCGCACCTCACGGGACTCCTCGAGGTCGGTCTCCAGTTCGGCGACCCGCTCCTCGAACCGCCACTCGTCACCCGCCCGCGCGCGCGTGAGGTCGGCCACCTCCTTGCCCGCATAGATGTCCCAGCGGCGCATGACGACCGCACCGACGACCGCCGTCGCCGCGGCGGCGGCGGCCAGGGTGCGGAGCATCGTCTGCTCCGAGAACACCCAGGGGCCCAGCGCGCAGACGACGGAGACGCCTGCGATCGCCGACGGAGGCAACAGCCTGTGCAGAGGCGGGGAATGGCGATGACGTCCACGTGGCATGGCCAGAAACTTACCGCGAGTAGGCGAACCTTGGCGCCCCACCCCGTAAAAACACAGCCATGACGAAGTCTTCACATTTCAGCGGTCACTGAGCCGCCCGCTCATCCACTGGAGTGTCGCCGGGATCTCCCGCCGCCAGGTGTTGAAGTTGTGGCCGCCGCTGTCCAGGATGATCGAGGAGATCCGGGTCAGGTTCGTGTCCCGTACTTGATCTATGAATTTCAGCGTGGCCTTGTAGTTGGATTCGCCGATCTTGCTGCTGCTGACGAGCAGTGAGGTGTCCGGCGCGGCCTGGTTCTTGAGGCACCACCACAGATCGGAACGATTCCGCAGCTTCTTGTCGCCATGGAAGAGGTCACCGGTCGTGGGGTCGGTCGGCGCCTTGTAGTAGGGGGACAGGCCCGCCCCGGCCGCGTACACACCAGGGTGGTGCATGGCGAGCTTCAGCGCGCAGTAACCCCCCGTCGAGTCCCCGATGATTCCCCAGCTCCCGGGCTTTTTGCCCACCCTGTAGTGGGCCAGTACGGCATCGGGGAGATCCTTGGCGAAAAACGTCTCCGTCTGCGGCCCGCCCGGAACGTCCACGCACTCCGTATCGCGCGGCGGTGCCACCGTCGGCCGCAGCATGATCAGGATCATCGGCTGCATCCGCCCGTCCTTGGCCAGCTCCTGCGCCGTACGCGGGTAACGCAGTTTGTCCACCAGCGCCTGCGCGGTGCCCGGATATCCGGTGAGGACGACGGCCGCGGGGAACGTACGCGTGCGGTACTGGGGCTGGAAGTACTCCGGCGGCAGATACACGTACGCCGGTGTGGGGATATGGGTCGTACGGCCGACGATGTCCACCTTCTGGATCTGCCCGGCGGTCTGCGGCCGTCTCCCGTCCACCCCCTGCACCAGCGCCGTGCTGCGCACCTGTAGCGGGCCGCCGCTGCCGCCGCCCACCACGTGGTCGACGACGACGCCCTGGGCGGTCTCCCGGCCGAACAGGTCCGCCCAGCTGGCGTAGAAGCCGAAAGCCTGGTTGGCGGCGACACCCACGGAGGCGAAGACCGCCACCTGGGTGGCGAGGAGCAGCCCGACCCGTCCGCTGACGGTCCGCCAGTCGCGCCGCGCCAGCCGCGGCCACTGCCAGACCGTGCCGACGAACAGCAGCACGGCCAGCACGATCGCCATCACCAGCACTTTGTTGCTCGTGAGTCCCATGAGCTGTTCCTGCCTGCGCTTTCCGCCCCAGCTCGCCCACGCGATCGTCGCACTGGCTTGCCCCGGGCTTTCCTTGGGCTTTGAACCGGCTTTCCGGCGAGGAAGGAACCTTCTTCCCCGAGACACCGTCCTAGAGGGCGCAATGTCGCCGGATGCCCGAAAGGGGCACCGGACTCAAGGTCTCTCGCAGAACTACGGGATGCGATGTCTGTCAGGATAGATGGGGAAATGTCGGGCGAGGTTCCGAGCCGATCAAGCCGGGCGCGGCGTATAGTCCGCGGTCCGCGTCCCGAGGCCGTTCCCGCACTGGTCGGCAGGGCCGGCGCGGTCGTGGGGCTCCTGGACATTGCCGCGGGCGTGTTCCCGCGCTTCCGTCACAGCCGTATGCACGCCATCGCGGAGGTGCTGCCGGGATCCTTCGGTCCCTTCGCCGCGGCCCTCTCGCTCAGCGCGGGCGTGCTGCTGCTGCTCCTCGCGCACGGGCTCAAACGGCGTAAGCGCAGGGCCTGGCGGGCCGCGGTGGCGCTGCTGCCGGCCGGCGCGGTGGCGCAGTTCGTGTACCGGCACTCCATCGTCGGAGCGCTGATCTCACTGGCCCTGCTCGTACCGCTGCTGCGCCACCGCCACGAGTTCGAGGCCCTGCCCGATCCACGCAGCCGGTGGCGCGCGCTCGCCAACTTCGTCCTCATGGGCGCCGGTTCCCTCGCACTCGGACTGGTCATCGTCAGCGTCCACCCGGACCGGATGGTCGGCGACCCGAGCCTGGCCGATCGGCTGACCCACGTCATCTACGGCCTGTTCGGCTTCGAGGGCCCAGTGGACTACCAGGGCAACACCTCCTGGACGGTCGCCTTCTCCCTCGGCGCCCTCGGCTGGATCACCGCCGCCACCACCATCTACCTGGCCTTCCGCCCCGAACACCCGGCCGCACGCCTCACCGAGGACGACGAGGCCCGGCTGCGGACGCTGCTGGACAAGCACGGCGGCCGCGACTCCCTCGGCCACTTCGCGCTGCGCCGGGACAAGGCCGTCGTCTTCTCCCCCAGCGGCAAGGCGGCGGTGACCTACCGGGTCGTGTCCGGCGTCATGCTCGCCAGCGGTGACCCCATCGGCGACGTCGAGGCCTGGCCCGGCGCCATCGAGCGGTTCATGGACGAGGCCAAGGCCCACTCCTGGACCCCCGCGGTCATGGGCTGCTCGGAGACCGGCGGTGAGGTCTGGACCCGTGAGACCGGCCTGGACGCCCTCGAACTGGGCGACGAGGCGGTGGTGGACGTCGCGGATTTCTCGCTCGCCGGACGCGCGATGCGCAACGTGCGACAGATGGTCAAGCGCATCGAGCGGGCCGGCTACGAAACCCGGGTACGGCGTATCCGTGACCTCGGCGAGGCCGAACTGGACCGTATCCGGCTCGCGGCGGAGGAGTGGCGCGGCACCGACACCGAGCGCGGCTTCTCCATGGCGCTCGGCCGCATCGGCGACCCCTCGGACGGCGACTGCCTGATCGCCACCGCACACAAGGCGGACGACGAGCCCGGCGAGTACGGCGACCTGAAAGCGATCCTCCACTTCGTGCCCTGGGGCACCGACGGCGTCTCCCTGGACCTGATGCGGCGCGACCGCTCGGCCGACCCCGGCATGAACGAACTGCTGATCGTCGCCGCGCTCCAGGCGGCCCCGAAGCTCGGCATCACCCGCGTGTCCCTGAACTTCGCGATGTTCCGCTCGGCCCTCGCGCGCGGGGAGAAGATCGGCGCGGGCCCGGTGCTGCGCGCCTGGCGCGGACTGCTGGTGTTCCTCTCCCGCTGGTTCCAGATCGAGTCCCTGTACAAGTTCAACGCCAAGTTCCAGCCACGCTGGGAGCCGCGCTTCGTGGTCTACCGGGCCTCCGGCGACCTGCCCCGCATCGGCTTCGCCGCCATGCAGGCGGAGGGCTTCGTCAACCTCGCCCTGCCGCTGCCGCGCTTCCTGCGCCGCCGCACCGCCGCCGCCCGTCCGTGCTCCCACAGCACCGCGGAACACGACGTTCGCGACGTCCGGGCGGCATGACCCCGACAGGCCCGGGTGGAAGCCCCGCCCCCCCGAAGCAGGGGCTTCCGCCCGGGCCGCACGACGACCGGACCCGACGGCCCCGCCCCGGACCTGGGGCCGGGGCCCGCTGGGGCAGAGGCCACCTTCCCAGCAGGCCCTAGGCTGAACGTATGAGCAACCAGAGCGGGCGCGGCACAGTGGCGGGCCTTCCGGCATGGGACCGCTGCGCGGTCATGGGCGTCGTGAACGTGACCCCCGACTCCTTCTCCGACGGCGGCCGCTTCTTCGACACCACGGCCGCCGTCAAGCACGGGCTCGACCTGGTCGCCGAGGGCGCCGACCTGGTGGACGTCGGCGGTGAGTCCACGCGCCCCGGCGCCACCCGCGTCGACGAGGACGAGGAGCTGCGGCGCGTCATTCCCGTCGTCCGCGGCCTCGCCTCCGAGGGCGTCGTCGTCTCCGTCGACACCATGCGCGCCTCGGTCGCCGCACAGGCCCTCGCCGCGGGCGCCGCACTCGTCAACGACGTCAGCGGCGGCCTCGCCGACCCCTCGATGATCCCCGTGGTGGCCGAGGCGGGCGCCCCCTTCGTCGTCATGCACTGGCGGGGCTTCCTCCAGGGCGGCAACGTCAAGGGCGTGTACGAGGACGTCGTCACCGAGGTCGTCGACGAGCTGCACGCGCGCGTGGAGGCCGTCCTGGCGGGCGGCATCGCCCCCGACCGGATCGTCGTCGACCCCGGCCTCGGCTTCTCCAAGGGGGCCGGACACGACCTCAGCCTCCTCGCCCACCTCGACCGGCTGCGCCCCCTGGGCCACCCCCTGCTGGTCGCCGCCTCCCGCAAGCGTTTCCTCGGCCGCGTCCTCGCCGGGCCCGAGGGCGCCCCTCCCCCCGCCCGGGAACGCGACGCCGCCACCGCCGCCGTCTCCGCCCTCGCCGCCCAGGCCGGGGCCTGGGCCGTCCGGGTCCACGAGGTACGCGCCACGGCGGACGCGGTCCGGGTGGCGCGGGCGGTGGAGGGGGCGCGGTGAGCGCTCCCCACACCGACGTAGAGCAGGTCGAGCTCGCCAACACGGCCTTCTACGAGGCCATGGAACGCGGCGACTTCGAAGAGCTGTCCTCGCTCTGGCTCACCCCGTCCGACCTGGGCGTCGACGAGACGTACCACGATCCGGCGGACTCCGGCGTGATCTCCTGCGTGCACCCCGGCTGGCCGGTGCTCACCGGCCGCGGCGAGGTCCTCAGGTCGTACGCGCTGATCATGGCGAACACCGACTACATCCAGTTCTTCCTCACCGACGTGCATGTCTCCGTCACCGGCGACACCGCCCTCGTGACCTGCACGGAGAACATCCTCAGCGGAGGCCCCGCGCCGGAGGGCGGGGAGGAGCTGGGGCCTCTCGTCGGCCAGCTCGTCGTCGCCACCAACGTCTTCCGCCGCACGTCCGCCGGCTGGAAACTCTGGTCCCACCACGCCTCCCCCGTTCTGGCCGAAAACGACGAGGACGAGGACGACGAGACACCCGCCTGAGTGGGTAGGCGGGCCGCAGGGGCCAAGAAGTGGTTGGAATCACGAACTGACGGGTAGGTGCGGCTACCAGCCCGTGAGCCACCGGGTTCCGCAGGGGAAACGCGCGATGAACCCTCCCGGTCCCATCGTCGGTCCACGCCCCCGCAGCCTGGCTCTGTCCGCGTCCGCGGGTAGATTCGTCCGAGGCCGGTGTGCCGCCCGCACACGGTACGGAACGGCTGGGGTCTGGGGTGTTCCCGGACATGTACAGTCCGACGACTGCAGGAGTGATTCGCGTGGATCGTGTCGCGCTGCGCGGCCTGAAGGCCCGCGGGCACCACGGTGTGTTCCCCGAGGAACGCGAGAAGGGCCAGACCTTCGTCGTGGACCTCGTGCTGGGGCTGGACACCCGGTCGGCCGCCGCCACCGACGATCTCGCGAAGACCGTGCACTACGGAATCGTGGCCGAGGAGGTCGTGGCCGTCGTCGAGGGCGAGCCGGTGAACCTCATCGAAACGCTCGCCGAGCGCATCGCCCAGGCCTGCCTGAAGCACCAAGGCGTCCAGGAGGTCGAGGTCCGCGTCCACAAGCCGGACGCGCCGATCACTGTCCCCTTCGACGACGTGACCGTCACCATCACCCGGAGCCGAGTATGACCGCTTTCTTCACGCAGGGTCCCACCGACCCGACCGTACAGCCGGTGCCCGCCTCCGTCGTGGCGCAGGTCGATGCCGCCGACACCACGCTCCAGAACCCGAAACGGGCCGTGCTCTCCCTCGGCTCCAACCTCGGCAACCGCCTGGAGATCCTTCAGGGCGCCATCGACGCCCTCGAGGACACCCCCGGCCTCCGCATCAAGGCGGTCTCCCCCGTGTACGAGACGGAGCCGTGGGGCGTGGAGCCCGGCAGCCAGCCGTCGTACTACAACGCGGTCGTGGTCCTGAAGACCACGCTTCCCCCGTCCTCCCTGCTGGAGCGCGCGCACGCCGTCGAGGAGGCCTTCAACCGGGTACGGGACGAGCGCTGGGGGCCGCGCACCCTCGACGTCGACATCGTCGCGTACGACGGCGTCACCTCCGACGACCCGTACCTCACCCTGCCCCACCCGCGCGCCCACGAGCGCGCCTTCGTCCTGGCGCCCTGGTACGACGTGGACCCCGACGCCCAGCTGCCCGGCCGCGGAACGGTCGTCGACCTCCTCGGCACCGTCACCCGTGACGGCGTCGCGGCCCGGGGGGACCTGGAACTCCGACTGCCCGAGTAGTCGTTAAGGTCAAGACGACCTGGACACCGGCACGCTGGAGCTGAAGGGACACCGTGAGAGAGCTGCGCATCAGGTTGCTGGCCGGCGTTTTCGTCGTGGCCGGCGTCCTGTCCTGGGCGGGCGCCCGCCTGTGGAATTCGATCGGGACCCTGCCCAGCGTCCCGTTGGCCGCGCCCATCGTCCTCGCCCTGATCGCCGTGGTGCTGCTGTCCACGGCGTTCTCATTGCGCGCCCGCTTCAAGGCCCAGCGCGAGCGCGACCCCGAGGCCAAGGGCGTCGACCCCCTGATGGCCGCCCGCGCGGTCGTCTTCGGCCAGTCCAGCGCGCTGGTCGCGGCCCTCGTCGCCGGCATGTACGGCGGCACGGGCGTCTTTCTGCTGGAACTCCTCGACATCCCCGCCCGCCGCGACCAGGCCATCTACGCCGCCTTCTCGGTCCTGGCCGGCATCGCCGTCATAGCGGCTGCCCTGTTCCTGGAGCGGGTCTGCAAGCTCCCCGAAGACGACGACGAGAACCACCCGGGCGCGGAACCGGTGGCGTGACCGAACGGGCTATCGCGCCATGATCAGGCTCATCGCCTCATTGCGCGTGGCCGAGTCACGGAGCTGACCGCGCACCGCGGAGGTTATGGTCTTCGCTCCGGGCTTGCGGACACCTCTCATCGACATGCACATGTGCTCGCACTCGACGACGACGATCACGCCCCGGGGCTCCAGGATCTCCATGAGGGAGTCGGCGATCTGCGTGGTGAGTCGTTCCTGCACCTGCGGGCGGCGGGCGTAGACGTCCACGAGCCGGGCCAGCTTGGAGAGACCCGTGATCTTGCCGTCGATGGACGGGATGTACCCGACGTGGGCAACTCCGACGAACGGCACGAGGTGGTGTTCACAGCTGCTCAGGACCTCGATGTCCTTCACGAGCACCATCTCGTCGTGCCCGAGGTCGAACGTCGTGGTCAGCACGTCTTCGGGCTTCTGCCACAGCCCCGCGAAGATCTCCCGGTAGGCCCGCGCCACCCGCGCCGGGGTCTCCTTCAGGCCCTCGCGGTCCGGGTCCTCGCCGACCGCGATCAGGAGCTCGCGGACGGCGTTCTCGGCGCGCTTCTCGTCGAACTCGCCGATCGAGCCCTCGCCGTCCAGCGTCACGGGGTCGGTCATGGTGAAGCCTCGTTCCTTCGTCACTCAGCGGCGGGCATGTGAAACGCCGCGCCCCCCAGGCTAAAACCTGGGGGGCGCGGCCTACATTCCGGGCCGGTCGAGCTCCGGGGAGTGCCTCAGCTCTCCGGACGGTCCTCCGGGGACGACTCGGTCGCCGGGGCGGGCTCCGGCGCCGTGGACTTCACCGTGCTGATCGACGGCGTCGCACCGTTCGCACCGTTGGTCAGTGCGAGCTCCTTGGGGGAGAGCACCGGCGGGCGGGTGGACGGCGTACGGCGGGAGGAGCCGGTCCACGCGGGCCGCGCGGGCCGCTTGTGGATCGCCGCGAAGATCTCGGCGATCTCCTCCTTGCCCAGGGTCTCCTTCTCCAGCAGCTGGAGCACCAGGTTGTCGAGGACGTCGCGGTTCTCGACCAGGATCTCCCAGGCCTCGTTGTGCGCGTTCTCGATGAGCTTCTTGACTTCCTCGTCCACCAGCGCGGCGACCTCTTCCGAGTAGTCGCGCTGGTGAGCCATCTCACGGCCGAGGAACGGCTCGGTGTTGTCGCCGCCGAACTTGATGGCACCCAGACGCTCGGTCATGCCGTACTGGGTGACCATCGCGCGGGCGGTGGCGGTGGCCTTCTCGATGTCGTTCGCCGCGCCCGTGGTCGGGTCGTGGAAGACGAGCTCCTCGGCCGCGCGGCCGCCCAGCATGTACGCCAGCTGGTCCAGCATCTCGTTGCGCGTGGTCGAGTACTTGTCCTCGTCCGGGAGCACCATCGTGTAGCCGAGGGCCCGGCCTCTGGACAGGATCGTGATCTTGTGGACCGGATCGGAGTTCGGGGATGCCGCCGCGACCAGGGCGTGACCGCCCTCGTGATACGCGGTGATCTTCTTCTCCTTGTCCGACATGATCCGGGTCCGCTTCTGCGGGCCCGCGACCACGCGGTCGATCGCCTCGTCCAGCATCTTGTTGTCGATGAGCTTCTGGTCGCTGCGGGCCGTGAGCAGGGCCGCCTCGTTCAGCACGTTCGACAGGTCGGCGCCGGTGAAGCCCGGCGTGCGGCGGGCGACCGCGGACAGGTCGACGTCCGGAGCGACCGGCTTGCCCTTCTGGTGGACCTTGAGGATCTCCAGACGGCCCTGCATGTCCGGGCGGTCGACCGCGATCTGGCGGTCGAAGCGGCCGGGGCGCAGGAGGGCCGGGTCGAGGATGTCGGGCCGGTTCGTGGCGGCGATGAGGATCACACCGCCCTTGACGTCGAAGCCGTCCATCTCGACGAGCAGCTGGTTCAGCGTCTGCTCGCGCTCGTCGTGACCGCCGCCCAGGCCGGCGCCGCGGTGGCGGCCGACCGCGTCGATCTCGTCGACGAAGACGATCGCCGGGGCGTTCGCCTTGGCCTGCTCGAACAGGTCACGGACTCGGGAGGCACCGACACCGACGAACATCTCGACGAAGTCGGAACCGGAGATCGAGTAGAAGGGCACGCCCGCCTCGCCCGCGACGGCGCGCGCGAGCAGGGTCTTGCCGGTGCCGGGCGGGCCGTACAGCAGCACACCCTTGGGGATCTTGGCGCCGACGGCCTGGAACTTGGCCGGCTCCTGGAGGAACTCCTTGATCTCCTGGAGCTCCTCGACGGCCTCGTCCGCGCCCGCGACGTCCGTGAACGTCGTCTTCGGGGTGTCCTTGGTGATGAGCTTCGCCTTGGACTTGCCGAAGTTCATGACCCGGGAGCCGCCGCCCTGCATCTGATTCATCAGGAACAGGAAGACGACCACGATGAGGACGAAGGGGAGCAGGGAGAGCAGGACGCCGAGGAACGGGTTCTGCTTGGACGGCGACACCGTGTAGCCGTCCGGAATCTGCTTGTCCTGGTACTTGGTCTGCAGCGTGCTGGCGATGGCCACGCCCTGGTCGCCGATGTAGCTCGCCTGGATCTTCGAGCTGCCGTCGACCTTCACACCGTCCTTGAGCGTGACCTTGACGGTCTGCTCGTCGCCGGTGGTGAGCTTGGCCGACTCGACCTTGTTCTCATTGATCGCCGCCACGACCTGGCCGGTGTCCACCGTCTTGTAGCCGCCGGACGAGCCGACGACCTGCATCAACACGACCACGGCAAGGACGGCCAGCACGATCCACATGACCGGCCCACGGAAGTATCGCTTCACGTCCATCCATACGGAGCGGTGTCGCCCCGTCCCTCCTGCCATAGTGAGTTTGATAAGACAGTTCTTCTGACGGTACCCCAGCCTGGTTGCCCGAAGCCGCCTGAAGGTGCTCGGACGGCTCGCTGTCCCGTCTCTGCATGCTCCAACGGTAAGAAACCCGCTGGGGTTCCCGATCGTCTTACGTGCTTGGGCCCTTTATGGCTCAGCCGCCGTAGACGTGAGGAGCGAGCGTACCGACGAACGGGAGATTGCGGTACTTCTCGGCGTAGTCGAGGCCGTAGCCCACGACGAACTCGTTGGGGATGTCGAAGCCGACCCACTCCACCTCGATGGCGACCTTGGCGGCGTCCGGCTTGCGCAGCAGCGTGCACACCTTGAGCGACTCCGGCTCGCGCGAGCCCAGGTTGGACAGCAGCCAGGACAGCGTCAGGCCGGAGTCGATGATGTCCTCGACGATCAGGACGTGCTTGCCCTTGATGTCGGTGTCGAGGTCCTTGAGGATCCGCACGACTCCGGAGGACTGGGTGCCCGCGCCGTACGACGACACGGCCATCCAGTCCATCGTGACGGGGGTGGACAGGGCCCGGGCGAGGTCCGCCATGACCATCACGGCGCCCTTGAGCACGCCGACGATCAGCAGGTCCTTGCCCTCGTACTCAGCATCGATCTTCGCGGCCAGCTCGCCCAGCTTCGCGTCGATCTCTTCCTTGGTGATGAGCACCTGCTTGAGGTCGGCACCCATGTCTTTCGCGTCCACCCGCATCACTTTCGGTCGTCCCGCAATTACGGCCGCCGACTGCCCGAGACCGCCGGACGGTTTCTCCGGGGGGTACGGGATTCAGCCTTGCCGGATCACCAGTCTGCCACCCTGCCGCTGGGCGACGACTTTGCCCGGGAGATTGATGGCTCCCTGACCTCGCCAGCCGGTGATCAGCCGGTCGACTTCCTCGATGTGGCGGGCGAACAGCGAACCGGCCGGGGCGCCGGCCTCGATGGCGGCGCGGCGCAGGATCCGGCGGCGCACGGCGGGCGGGAGGGCGTACAGCTTGGCGCACTCCAGCAGGCCTGCGGCGTCGCGGACGGAGGCCTCGGCCTGGCGGGCCCAGGCGTCGAGGGCGTCGGCGTCGTCCCGGGAGAGCCGGGCGGTGCGGGCGAGGGCCTCGACGACGCCCTTGCCGAGCGCCTTCTCCAGGGCGGGCAGGCCCTCGTGGCGGAGCCGGGAGCGGGTGTAGGCGGGATCCGCGTTGTGAGGATCGTCCCAAACGGGGAGGGACTGGACCATGCAGGCCTTGCGGGCGGTCTGCCGGTCGAGCTGGAGGAAGGGGCGCCGGTAACGGCCGCCGGCCCCCGAGACCGCGGCCATTCCGGACAGGGAGCGGATGCCGGAGCCGCGGGCGAGGCCGAGCAGGACGGTTTCGGCCTGGTCGTCGCGGGTGTGTCCGAGCAGGATCGCGGTGGCGCCGTGGCGTTCGGCGGCGGCGTCGAGGGCGGCGTAGCGGGCGTCCCGGGCGGCGGCCTCGGGCCCGCCTTCGCGGCCGACGGTCACGGCGGCGGACTCCACCGGGTCGAGGCCGAGCTCGCGCAGCCTGAGGGTGACCTCCTGGGCGCGCAGGTCGGAGCCGGGCTGAAGGCCGTGGTCGACGGTGACGCCGCCGGCGCGGATGCCGAGCTTGCGGGCCTCGAAGGCCAGGGCGGAGGCGAGGGCCATCGAGTCGGCGCCGCCGGAGCAGGCGACGAGCACGAGGGGGGAGGGGGGGCGCGCGGCTGTGTGGTCCGGGGCCGGGCCGGAGTTCTGGTGGTCGTCGAGGACGTCGCTGTGGACGTCGTTGAGGATGTCGTGCAGGGCGCGGCGGACCGCCAGGCGTATCGCCGCGACCGCAGGATGGGGACCCATGTCCGGTTCCCTTCATGAAGTTTTCGGGGGGTGAGCCCGAGATCGGTCACTCAGAGTGTGTAAATGGTGACAGAGACGGGCCGTTCCCCGAGCATTGCACGCCTACCCACGGCTCACGGTCCCTCGGACGGGTGATTGGAGGGGCGTTCGCCTGCCGTCGGCCGGATTCGTTTCACGACTCCGGCGCGGCGGTTCACGACTCTGCTTTGCGGTGCACCCGCGCGACCCAGTCCGCCGGTTTGGCGATCTCCGTCTTGGTGGGCAGGGTGTTGGGGGAGGTCCACACCCGGTTGAAGCCGTCCATGCCGACCTGGTCGACGACGGCCCGTACGAAGCGTTCGCCGTCCCGGTACTGCTTGAGTTTGGCGTCCAGGCCGAGCAGCTTGCGCAGGGCCATGTCGAGGCGGGAGGCGCCCTTGGCGCGGCGCTGCTGGAACTTCTCGCGGATCTCCGCGACGGTCGGTACGACCTGTGGGCCGACGCCGTCCATCACGAAGTCGGCGTGGCCCTCCAGGAGCGACATCACGGCGGTGAGGCGGCCGAGGATCTCGCGCTGGGCCGGGGTCTGCACCAGTTCCACGAAGGACCGGCCGCCGTCGTCCTCCTCGGCTTCGGGGCGGCCCCCGGCGAGCGACTGAGCGGCCTCCCTGACGCGTTCCAGGACGGTCATCGGGTCGACGTCCGTCTCGGCCAAGAAAGACTGGATTTCGCCCTCGAGGTGGTCGCGCAGCCAGGGCACGGCGGTGAACTGGGTGCGGTGCGTCTCCTCGTGCAGGCAGACCCACAGGCGGAAGTCGTGCGGTTCCACGTCGAGTTCGCGCTCCACGTGGACGATGTTCGGCGCGACCAGCAGCAGCCGGCCGCCGCCGTCCGCGCCGGCCGGCAGCTCCCGGCCGGCCGGGGCGAAGGTCTCGTACTGGCCGAGGACGCGGGAGGCCAGGAAGGACAGCAGCATGCCGAGTTCGACGCCGGTCACCTTGCCGCCGACCGCGCCGAGGACCGCGCCGCCGGGGGTGTCGCCGCGCCGCTCCTGCATCTTGTCCAGCAGCGGCTTGAGGATCTCCCGGAACCCGGCGACGTTCGCCCGGACCCAGCCGGGCCGGTCGACGACCAGGACGGGGGTGTCGTGGGCCTCCTCGGTCTCCATACGAGTGAAGCCCCGGACGTGTCCTTCCGAGGCTTTGGCGTGGCGGCGCAGCTCCGCGACGACGGCCCGGGCCTCGTCGCGGCTGACCTCCGGTCCCGGCCGCACGAGCCGGGTCGCGGTCGCCACCGCGAGATTCCAGTCGACCATCCCTGAAGAGGCACCGATGCTCGTCATGTGTCAACCGTACGTGAGCGCTGCCGCTTGGGGCAGGGCGTACGGGCCCGGCGGGGCCGGGGGGGCTGTCGGGGACGGTGTGGGTGCGGGGCTGGGGTGGTGGTACGGCGTGCTTCCGTGGGCGGGGCCGGAGCACGTCCGCAAGGCACCCGGCGCCGCCGTCCGTGCCGGCGGAACGACTGCCCGCGGCAACGGGGACGGCGTGCCGGGGTGAGTGGAAACTGCTGCCGGCGGAGGAGGCAGGGCGGGCGCGGCCGGGCAGGCAGGCGCGGCCGCCGCGGTGGCTACTGGGCGCAGCCGCAGCCCGCCAGTGCCGTGGCTGTGTGGTCCAGGGCCGACTGGGCCTCGGTCGGGGCCGTGGTGTCGGAGGTCAGGAAGGCGAAGGCGAGCAGGCGGCCGTCGCGGTCGACGACCGTGCCGGCGAGGGTGTTGACGCCGGTCAGGGTGCCGGTCTTGGCGCGGACGACGCCGGCCGCGCCGTCGGTGTAGCGGTCGGCCAGGGTGCCGGTGAAGCCCGCGACCGGGAGGCCGGTGAGGACGGGGCGGAGTTCGGGGTGGGAGGAGGATCCGGCCTTGACGAGCAGCGCGGTCAGCAGGTCCGCCGTCATCCTGTCGTCGCGGTTCAGGCCGCTGCCGTCGTGGAAGTCCGCTCCGGTGACCGGCAGGCCGAGTCTG
Source organism: Streptomyces sp. NPDC046915 (assembly GCF_040644935.1). Taxonomy (NCBI): domain Bacteria; kingdom Bacillati; phylum Actinomycetota; class Actinomycetes; order Kitasatosporales; family Streptomycetaceae; genus Streptomyces; species Streptomyces sp. NPDC046915. Next base: position 78,260 of record NZ_JBEYXB010000028.1, read on the forward strand.
CTCAGCCGGGCGCCGATCGCCGCGGCGCCGCCGCCGAAGCTCGGGCTCTTGCCGGTCGCGAGGGCGGTCTGACGGGCCAGGGCCTCGGCGATGTCGTTGTCGCTGTTGGTCAGCATGCGTTCGACCAGGGCGGACAGCGGCGGCGAGGAGACGCCGGCCAGGGTCGTCGCGCGGCTGGTGGCCTTGGAGGGGCCGGGGGACGTCGTCCTGATCCCGTCGTCCGCCAGGAACCCCGCGAACGTGGCCGCCGCGGCCGCCGCCGGGTCGGTCACCCGGGTCACCGGACCGCTGGTGGAGTCGTCGGTGCGGCCCTCGTCGGCCATCAGGGCGCTGACGGGGGCGAGGTTGTCGTTCACCCCGATGGGATGCAGCTCTGAGCCCGCGTACAGGGTGGCGTCGTACGACAGGGTGACCTTGTGGACACCGCGCTTCTTCAGCGCGGCGGCGGTGTCGTGCGCCAGCGTGCGCAGGCTCGCCCAGCCGCCCGGATCCTTGCGGGCGGTGAGGGTCGGGTCGCCGCCGCCGACCAGGACGAGCTCCCCGGTGTCCGGCAGGAGCGCGGCGCGGGTGGTCAGGCGGTGGTCGGGGCCCAGGGCGGACAGCGCGGCGACGGCGGTGGCGATCTTGGTGGTGGAGGCGGGGGTCATGGCCCTGTCCGCGTCGGCGTCGTACAGGCGTCTGCCGGTGGCCACGTCGACGACCGACGCCGTGTGGACCTTGCCGAGCGCGGAGGAGTCCAGGAGGGGGCCCAGGAGGTCCCTGACGGCCTTCTCGGCGGGCGCGGACTTCACGGTCGTCGCGGCGCCGCCGAGGCCGGTCAGGACGGACGCGGCGCTCGGGGCGGGGCGGGGGCCTTCGGCCCGCGTGCCGGAGCCGTCGTCGTGATCTGTGCCACCTGCCCGCTCCTGGGCGGCCGCCCGCTCCCGCTCGGCCGTACGCTGACCGTCGGCGTCCCAGGGACCCGCGGCGGTCACCACACCGACCGCCAGCGCCAGTCCGGCGGTGGCGGCACCCGCGGTGTACTGCCAGGGCTTCAGGGCCGTCGGCCGGGAGATCGCCGGGATGCGCGTGAGGGACGCGGGCGGCGTGATCCGCGCCAGCCGTGGTCCCACGGCCCGCGTCACCCGCGCGACCCGCGGTTTCGCGGCCGTCACGGCCCGTGCCAGTCGGGGTCGTACGGCCTCCGCGATCCGCACCACGTGCGGTCTCGCGGCACGCCAAGGCCTCAGTTCTGGCACGACCACCAGCCCCTTTCGCGATCACACACCTGCGTGAGGGACACTTAACCACCAGAACTATGTGCTGATCATGGAGGAGCCACCGGTGGAGTTCGACGTCACGATCGAGATCCCGAAGGGTTCGCGCAACAAGTACGAGGTGGACCACGAGACCGGTCGGATCCGCCTGGACCGTCGCCTCTTCACCTCGACCGCCTACCCGACCGACTACGGCTTCGTCGAGAACACCCTCGGCGAGGACGGCGACCCGCTGGACGCGCTGGTCATCCTGGACGAGCCGACCTTCCCGGGCTGCCTGATCAAGTGCCGCGCGATCGGCATGTTCCGGATGACGGACGAGGCGGGTGGCGACGACAAGCTGCTGTGCGTGCCGGCCACCGACCCGCGGGTGGAGCACCTGCGGGACATCCACCACGTGTCGGAGTTCGACCGCCTGGAGATCCAGCACTTCTTCGAGGTGTACAAGGACCTGGAGCCCGGCAAGTCGGTCGAGGGTGCCAACTGGGTGGGCCGCACGGACGCCGAGGTGGAGATCGAGCGGTCGTACAAGCGCTTCAAGGAGCAGGGCGGTCACTGACCGACCTGCTGGTTTGATGATCGCGGGCCGCGGCACCCTCCTGGGGTGGCGCGGCCCGTTCGCGTGCCCATCGGCATACTGAAGCTTTACGGAAGGTGTCGTTCAGGGAGCGTTGAGGAGTGACGGAGGCGGAGGACCGCAAGCCTCGGTCGGACGAGGCGAGAAGTTCGTACGACCCGGAGACCACGTCCGAGTTCGCCATTCCGGCCGGGCTCGCCGTGCCCAGGACGGGTGGTGAGTCCGAGACGACGTCCGAGTTCGCCGTGCCCCAGGGGCTGGGCACGCCGCAGCCGCCGAGCGCCGAGCCGGAGGGCTCGGCGTTCAGCACGCCCCGCACCTACAGCGCCGCGCAGGCCCCGCCCGCCTTCACCCCGGCGACCGGGATACCGATGGTCAGCCTGGTGAAGGACGCGCCCTGGCAGGACCGGATGCGGGCGATGCTGCGGATGCCGGTGGCGGAGCGGCCCGCGCCGGAGCTGGTGCACAAGGCGGAGGAGGAGGGTCCGGCCGTCCCGCGCGTGCTCGACCTGACCCTGCGTATCGGCGAGCTGCTGCTCGCGGGCGGTGAGAACGCCGAGGACGTGGAGGCCGCGATGTTCGCGGTGTGCCGCTCCTACGGTCTTGACCGGTGCGAGCCGAACGTGACCTTCACGCTGCTGTCCATCTCGTACCAGCCCTCCCTGGTGGAGGACCCGGTGACGGCGTCCCGGACGGTGCGGCGCCGGGGCACCGACTACACGCGTCTGTCGGCCGTCTTCCGGCTGGTGGACGAGCTGTCGGACCCGGAGACCCACATCTCGCTGGAGGAGGCCTACCGGCGCCTCGCCGAGATCCGCCGGAACCGGCACCCTTACCCGGGCTGGGCGCTCACCGGGGCCGCGGGACTGCTGGCGGGGGCGGCCTCCCTGCTCGTCGGCGGTGACGCGATCGTGTTCGTGGCCGCCGCGCTGGGCGCGATGCTCGGCGACCGGCTGGCCTGGCTGTGCGCGGGGCGCGGGCTGCCGGAGTTCTACCAGTTCACGGTGGCCGCGATGCCGCCCGCGGCGATCGGCGTGGCGCTCACGGTGACCCATGTCCACGTGGTGGCCTCCGCGGTCATCACCGGTGGGCTGTTCGCGCTGCTGCCGGGGCGGGCGCTGGTGGCGGGCGTGCAGGACGGGCTGACCGGCTTCTACATCACCGCCTCGGCGCGCCTGCTGGAGGTCATGTACTTCTTCGTCGGCATCGTCACCGGCGTACTGGTGGTGCTGTACTTCGGCGTGAAGGTGGGGGCCCAGCTCGATCCGGACGCGGCGGTGAACATCGCCAAGCGCCCGGTGGTCCAGATCATCGCGTCGATGCTGCTGTCGCTGACCTTCGCGGTGCTGCTCCAGCAGGAACGGTCCACCGTGCTGGCGGTGACCCTCAACGGCGGTGTCGCGTGGTCGGTGTACGGGGCGATGCACTCCGTCGGCGGTATCTCCCCGGTGGCCTCCACGGCCGTGGCGGCGGGCCTGGTGGGCCTGTTCGGGCAGCTGCTCTCCCGCTACCGGTTCGCTTCCGCCCTGCCGTACACGACCGCGGCGATCGGGCCCCTGCTGCCGGGCTCGGCCACCTACTTCGGGCTGCTGTCGATGGCGCAGAACAAGGTGGACGAGGGCCTGGTGTCGCTGGCCAAGGCGGCGTCGCTCGCCATGGCCATCGCGATCGGGGTGAACCTCGGCTCGGAGATCTCGCGGCTGTTCCTGCGGTTCGGCTCCGCGGAGGGACGGCGGGCGGCCAAGAGGACGCGAGGCTTCTGAGGGCTACTGGCGGTAATTGCCCTGGTTGTAGTCGTACGGGTACTGCTGCTGGTCGTAGTCCTGCGGGTGCTGCCGGCCGTACTCCTGCGGGTACTGCTGCTGCTGACCGTAGCCCTGCGGGTGCTGCCGGCCGTAGTCCTGCGGGTACTGCTGCTGACCGTGGTACTGGTCGTCGGCACCGTACGACTGCTGCTGACCGTACGGCTGCTGCTGACCGTGGGACTGCTCCTCGTACGCCGGCTCGACGCGGCGCAGCCGGGTCGTCGCGTCGTCCATGGCGGGGGGCTGCTGGAGCGGCTGGTGCTGTTCGGCGGGCGGGGTGTTCTTGCCCTTGGAGCGGGCGCGCAGGAACTCGATGACGATCGGGATCACCGAGATCAGGACGATCAGGATGAGGAACGTCTCGATGTGGTCCCGGACGAGCGCGTGCTTGCCGAGCCAGGAGCCGAGCAGGGTGACGCCCGCGCCCCACAGGACGCCGCCGATGACGTTGAAGGTCAGGAACGAGCGGTACCGCATGCCGCTGACGCCGGCGATGATCGGCGTGAACGTGCGCACGATGGGCACGAAGCGGGCCAGCACCAGGGACTTGGGGCCGTACTTCTCGAAGAACTCGTGCGCCTTGGTGACGTTCTCCTGCTTGAACAGGCGGGAGTCCGGCCGGTTGAAGAGGGACGGACCGACCTTCCTGCCGAACATGTAGCCCGCCTGGTCGCCGAGGATCGCGGCGAGGCAGATCAGGGCGATGGCCCCCCACAGCGGGAAGTCCAGGTCGTTCGTCGTGATCAGCAGGCCGCAGGTGAACAGCAGCGAGTCACCCGGCAGGAAGAAGCCGATGAGCAGGCCCGACTCGGCGAAGACGATGAGGAGCAGGCCCCAGATGCTGTACGTGTCGAGCAGATAGTTGGGGTCCAGCCAGCTCGGGCCGAGGGCGAGTGTCATCACGGGTCCGGGCTCCTGAGGGGGTGAAGTCGATCGCGGCGTCCTTGTGCGCCCGCACAAAGCTATCAACGCGATGTGTCCGCCCCAGGTTCCACCGGTGCCTCCAGGATGCACTGTGCGGCGACTGGCACAAAGCTGTGAGCCATGGGAATCGAAGACTACGGCGGCGGCCAGGGGCCCGAGCCGGACGTGCTCGTGGTGACCACGAACGACGTGCCCGGATACGTGGTGCAGGAGGTACTGGGCGAGGTCTTCGGGCTGACCGTGCGCTCCCGGCACATGGGCAGCCAGATCGGCGCGGGCCTGAAGTCGATGATCGGCGGCGAGCTGAAGGGGCTCACCAAGACGCTGGTGCAGACCCGCAACCAGGCGATGGAGCGGCTCGTCGAGCACGCACGCGCGCGTGGGGCCAACGGGGTGCTGATGTTCCGCTTCGACGTGACGGAGGCGGCGGACGTCGGCACGGAGGTGTGCGCCTACGGGACGGCGGTGGTCCTGGCCCGGAAGTGAACCCGGGCCAGGACGGTCACGCGGTGTGGCGGGCGGCGTTCGCCAGGATGGCCTCCTTGAGGTGCTCGGCCAGACCCGGCCGCATGGAGTCGTAGAACGCCTTGAAGCGCTCGTCGGAGACGTACATCTCGGCGAGGCACCGGTGCATCTCGTACGGGCACTCGTAGAACCACCTGACGATGTGCTGCCGGTGTTCCTCGGCCAGCTCCATGGCCGCCTCGCCGGCCGGCGGCTCCCCGGCCCCCACCAGGGCGGCGTACCGCTCGCTCCAGGCGTCGACCTCGGCCTGTATGCGCTTCCAGTCGTCCTTGGTGTAGCGGGCGGCGCGGCGCTGTGACTCGGCCCACTCCCGGGTTCCGCCCCAGCGCTCCTCCGCCTCGTCGGCGTACTGCGTGGGGTCCTTGTCCCCGAAGACCTCGAACCGTTCCTCGGGCGTGAGGTTGATGCCCATCTTGCGTGCCTCCATGGCGTGTTCCACGGCCTCGGCCATCTTGCTCAGCCTCTCGATCCGGGCGGTCAGCAGTTCGTGCTGGCGGCGCAGGTGCGCGCGCGGGTCCACATCCGGGTCGTCGAGCAGGACCGCGACCTCGTCGAGCGGGAAGCCGAGCTCCCGGTAGAACAGGATCTGCTGCAACCGGTCGAGGTCGGCGTCGCCGTAGCGCCGGTGGCCCGCGTGGCTGCGCTCGCTCGGGGTGAGCAGGCCGATGTCGTCGTAGTGGTGCAGGGTGCGCACCGTGACTCCGGCGAAACCGGCGACCTGTCCCACTGAATAGCTCACTTCGTCCGCTCCCTTCTCGGTAGGCCACCAGGCTGGGCCCTCACGCCACGTGAGGTGCAAGCCCACGCTTCTTCGGGATGTTCCGCCCGCTTTGCCCACTTATGGTGAGCTGGTGGCCCAGGACACCGCGCCGCAAGCGCCCCCGACCCCGCCGGCGACGCCCGCGCGTGCCCTGCTGCCGCTGATCCTGCCCGCGGTCGTCGTCGGCGCCGGTGCGAGCCTGCTGTACGAGCTGGTGAGCGGACTGGCCGAGCGGTTGCAGGGTGTCCTTTGGGGGCCGCTGCCCGACGCGCTGGGCATCGGCCGGTACTCCGTGCTGTGGATGCTCGTCATGCTCACCGCGACCGGGATCGCCGTGGGGCTCGTCGTGTGGCTGGTCCCCGGCCATGCGGGGCCCGATCCGGCCACCCTGGGGATGAGCGCCCGGGTGCTGCCTCCCGTGGTGCTGCCCAGCCTGCTGCTGGCGACCGCGTTGATGCTGGCGGGCGGCCCGAGCCTCGGTCCCGAGAACCCGATCATCGCGGTGAACGTGGGGCTCGCCTTCCTGCTCGGCCGCAGGCTGGTGCCGCGGATGCCGGGGGCGGTGTGGCCGAGTCTGGCGGAGGCGGCGACGATCGGCGCGCTGTTCGGCACGCCGGTGGCGGCGGCGCTGGTCTTCTCCGAGGCGCTGGCCGGCCGGCAGCTCAAGGGCGCTCTGTGGGACAACCTCTTCGCACCGCTGGCCGCGGGCGCCGTGGGCGCCATGACCACCAACCTGGTGGCCCACCCCACCTTCGACCTCGGGCTGCCTGCGGTCAGCGGCCACCCCGGCTGGGGCGACCTGTCGGCCGTGCTGGTGGTCGCCCCGCTGGCCGCGCTGTTCGGCATGTGCGCGGTGTACGCCTTCCCGTTCGTCCACAGCGTCTTCTGGCGACTGCGGCACCCGATGCTGATCCTTCCCGCCGGCGGGTTCGTCCTGGGGCTCCTGGGGGCCCTGGGCGGCCATCTGACGCTCTTCAAGGGGCTGGGGGAGGTGGAGGAGCTGGCCAAGAGTCCCGACGGCTGGACGGCGGGGCAGTTCGCGACGATGACGGTGGTGAAGCTGGCCGCGCTGGTCGTCTCCGCCGCCTGCGGGTTCCGCGGCGGGCGGGTCTTCCCGTCCGTCTTCATCGGCTCCGCCTTCGGGCTCACCGCCCACGCCCTCGTGCCCGGGGTGCAGCCGGCGGTCGGCGTGGCGGCGGGTGTGCTGGGCATGCTCCTCGCCGTCACCCGTCAGGGGTGGGTGAGCCTGTTCACGGCCGCGGTCCTCGTGGCCTCACCGACGATCGTCGCCCTGCTGGTCATCGCCTCGCTGCCGGCCTGGCTGCTGGTGACGGGTCGGCCCCAGATGCAGCTGCACGACGACGGAACTCCGATCCGCTGATCCCCGTTCCTCCAGAAAGGCAGAAAGGCACTCCATGGCACTGCACAAAGGCACCGGGAAGCCCGACGAGCGCCCCATGTCCGTCAACCCCTTCTTCGGGGAGGCGAACCCGGTCGTCGAGATGACCGAGGCCCCGCCCAAGCACCGGCTCCCCGACGGGCCCCTGCCGCCGACCACGGCGGCCCAACTCGTGCACGACGAGCTGATGCTGGACGGCAACGCCCGGCTGAACCTGGCCACCTTCGTCACCACCTGGATGGAGCCGCAGGCCGGGGTGCTGATGGCGGAGTGCCGGGACAAGAACATGATCGACAAGGACGAGTACCCGCGCACCGCCGAGCTGGAGCGGCGCTGTGTGGCGATGCTCGCCGATCTGTGGCACGCGCCGGACCCGGCGGCGGCCGTGGGGTGTTCGACGACCGGCTCCAGCGAGGCGTGCATGCTCGCCGGGATGGCGCTCAAGCGGCGCTGGATGCGGCGCAACGCCGACCGCTACCCGTCCGCGGACGCCCGCCCGAACCTGGTCATGGGCGTGAACGTCCAGGTCTGCTGGGAGAAGTTCTGCAACTTCTGGGAGGTGGAGGCCCGCCTGGTGCCCATGGAGGGCGACCGGTACCACCTCGACCCGCAGGCGGCGGCCGAACTGTGCGACGAGAACACCATCGGGGTCGTCGGCATCCTCGGCTCCACCTTCGACGGGTCGTACGAGCCGATCGCCGACCTGTGCGCGGCCCTGGACGACCTCCAGGCGCGGACCGGGCTGGACGTCCCGGTGCACGTGGACGGCGCGTCCGGCGCGATGGTGGCGCCCTTCCTGGACGAGGACCTGGTGTGGGACTTCCGCCTGCCGCGCGTGGCCTCCATCAACACCTCGGGGCACAAGTACGGGCTGGTCTACCCGGGCGTCGGCTGGGCGCTGTGGCGCGACAAGGAGGCCCTCCCGGAGGAGCTGGTCTTCCGCGTCAACTACCTGGGCGGGGACATGCCGACGTTCGCCCTCAACTTCTCCCGGCCGGGCGCCCAGGTCGTGGCCCAGTACTACACGTTCCTGCGGCTGGGCCGGGAGGGCTTCCGGGCGGTGCAGCAGGCCACGCGTGACGTCGCGCGCCAGATGGCCGACCGGATCGAGGCGCTGGGCGACTTCCGGCTGCTGACCCGGGGCGACGAGCTGCCCGTCTTCGCCTTCACCACCGGCGAGGACGTCACGGCGTACGACGTGTTCGACGTCTCCCGGCGCCTCAGGGAGAGCGGCTGGCTGGTGCCGGCGTACACCTTCCCGCCGAACCGGGAGGACCTGGCCGTCCTGCGGGTGGTGTGCCGCAACGGCTTCTCCACCGACCTCGCCGAGATGTTCGTCGAGGACCTGGGCCGCCTCCTGCCGGAACTGCGCCGGCAGCCGCATCCGCTGACACGGGACAAGGAGGCGGCCACCGGGTTCCACCACTAGCCGGATCTCCGGCCGGAGCTCAGTCTCCGGCGAGGGCTACCAGCTCGAACGCCGTCTTGCCGTCGAGGGACTCGCGGATGATGTCGGCGTGGCCCGCGTGCCGGGCGGTCTCCCGGATCAGGTGCAGGCAGAGCCAGCGCAGCGAGACGGCCGCGTCCGGCGGGAACCAGGGGTCGTTGGGCAGCGGGAAGGTGTCGTCGAGGCTGGGGACGGAGCGGATGAAGGCCTCCGTCTCGGCGGCGATCTTCTCCCAGTCCGCCAGCTGGGAGGCGAGGGTCTCGCCGTCGACCAGCTGGAAGCACTCGTGCCAGTTCGACTCGTCCCGCTTGACCGCCGGCGCCTCGCCCTTGGCCCGGGCCACCCAGCCCTGCTCCATCTCGGCGACGTGCTTGACCAGCCCCGCCAGGGACAGCTCACTCGCGCTCGGCCGGCTCGCGGCCTGCTCGTCCGTCAGCCCGAGCACCGCCCGCCGGATGCCGCCGCGCTGTTCGGCGATGAAGGAGAGCAGCGCTCCCCGCTCGTCGCCCCGCACCTCTGCGCTCACGTGAGTGACCATGACCGGCCGCCTTTCATCGGGTTGGCTCCTGCTGCCTGACACCGACGACGTTAGGGACCCTTGCGGTCAGGTTCTGTCCTCAAGGGTTCCTAGAAGGGGAACACGCTCCGCCCGTACTGCACCGAGATCCACTTCAGCGTGGTGAAGGCGTCGAGCGTCGTCTCGCCGTTCAGCCGGCCGATCCCGGAGTGCTTCTCGCCTCCGAAGGGGACCAGCGGCTCGTCGTGGATCGTGCCGTCGTTCACGTGGAACATGCCGGTGTCGATGCGCTTGGCGAAGGACACCCCTCGTTCGACGTCCGCGGTGTGGACCGCGCCGCTCAGGCCGTACGGCGTGTCGTTGACGATGCGGACCGCCTCCTCCTCGCCGTCGAAGGGGACGAGCAGGGCTACGGGGCCGAAGATCTCCTTGTGCAGGAGGGAGGAGCCGGACGGCACGTCCGTCAGGACGGAGGGCTCCACCAGGTTGTCGGTGGTCGAGCCGCGCACCAGGAGCGTGGCGCCCTCGGCGACGGCCTGGTCGATCGCGGCGGAGATGGTGTTCGCCTGGAGGGAGTTGATGACCGGGCCGATGAGCGTCTGCGGGTCGCTCGGGTCGCCGGTCTTGAGCGTTCTGACCTTGGCGACGAACTTCTCGGTGAACTCGTCCGCGACCGAGCGGTCCACCAGGACGCGGTTGGCGGCCATGCAGACCTGGCCCTGGTCGGCGTACCGGCTGAAGACGGCCGCGTCGACCGCGTAGTCGATGTCGGCGTCGTCCAGCACCACCAGCGCGCTGTTGCCACCGAGTTCCAGGACCGTGCGCTTGAGCTGTGCGGCGCACACGGTGGCGATGTGCCGGCCGACCTTGTCTGAGCCGGTGAAGGAGATCAGCTTGGGCACCGGGTGCTCGATGAAGGCGTCGCCTATCTCGGCTATGTCGGTGAGCACCACGTTCAGCAGGCCGGGCGGCAGGCCCGCGTCCTCGAAGAGCTTGGCGAGCAGGGTGCCGCCGCAGATCGGGGTGTCCTGGTGCGGCTTGAGGACCACGGCGTTACCGAGGGCGAGGGCCGCGGCGACCGGCTTGACCGACAGCAGGAACGGGAAGTTGAAGGGGCTGATGACACCCACCACGCCGATCGGGACGCGGTAGAGACGGTTCTCCTTGCCGTCGACCGGCGACGGCAGGAACCGGCCCTCGCAACGCAGCGCCAACTGGGCCGACTCGCGCAGGAACTCCTTGGCCAGGTGCAGCTCCAGCTGCGCCTTCATACGGGTGCCGCCGAGCTCCGCGATGATCATCTCGGTGATCTCGGCCTCCCGCTCCTCCAGGAGGCGCAGGACCTTCTCGAAGAAGACACGGCGGGTGTAGGGGTTGGTTTCGGCCCATTCCCGCTGGGCGCGGGCGGCCGCCCGGTAGGCCTCGTCGACCTCGTCGGTGGTGGCTATGGTGATCGAGGCCAGCTTCTCGCCGTTGTACGGGTTGAAGTCGATGATGTCCCAGGAGCCGGTGCCCGGGCGCCACTCACCGTCGATGTACTGCTGAGCCAGGTCGGTGAAGCAGGACGACATGTGATCCCTCGATCCCTTGCTGCCGAAGCAGTCGAGACAGACACCCGATCAACTTCACGGTCCGATGAGACTGATCACACGTCATCGTACTTGTGATTCCGGTGAGTTGGGGTGCCACCTGGGGATACGACGTCATGAGATGTCAAGGGGGCCTCGGGTCAGGACAGCTGGAGCAGTCCCCGCAGCAGGTCCCGGCTCTCGCCCGGTCCGGGGCTGTCCTGCTGGAGCTCCTTCAGGACCTGCTCGTACTGGGCGACGTCCTCGCGTTTGTCCAGGTAGAGGGCGCTGGTCAGCTGCTCCAGATAGACCACGTCCGACAGGTCGGACTCGGGGAAGCTGAGGATGGTGAAGGCCCCGCTCTCGCCCGAGTGGCCGCCGAAGCTGAACGGCATGATCTGGAGCCGCACGTTGGACCGCTCCGAGATCTCGATCAGGTGCTGGAGCTGCCCGCGCATCACCTCGCGGTCGCCGTACGGCCGGCGCAGGGCGGCCTCGTCGAGCACGATGTGGAAGTCGGGGGCGTTCTCGGCGACGAGGTACTTCTGCCGCTCCAGGCGCAGCGCCACGCGCCGCTCGACGTCGGCGGTGCTCGCGCCCTTCATACCGCGGCGCACCACCGCGCGGGCGTACTCCTCGGTCTGGAGCAGGCCGTGCACGAACTGCACCTCGTAGGCCCGGATCAGGGAGGCCGCGCCCTCCAGGCCCACATAGGTGGGGAACCAGCTCGGCAGCACGTCGGAGTAGCTGTGCCACCACCCGGCCACGTTGGCCTCCCTGGCGAGGGAGAGCAGGGACTCGCGCTCGGCCTCGTCCGTGATGCCGTACAGCGTCAGCAGGTCTTCCACGTCCCTCGTCTTGAAGCTCACCCGGCCCAGCTCCATCCGGCTGATCTTCGACTCGGAGGCACGGATGGAGTAGCCCGCCGCCTCGCGCGTGATCCCCCGCGCTTCACGCAGTCGCCTGAGTTGTGATCCGAGCAGCATGCGCCGCACCACCGATCCCGGCTCTCCCGCGCTCACGTTCGCCAGCCTCCCCAACCGTCTTCAGGGGCCGCAGTCTGCCACTAAATCACTTCGAGCAGTACTCGTCCGGTTACGGAAACGGAAAGACGCCATTGATTTGGCACAGGAAGTTGCAAGAGAGAGGTGTGGGACGTGGATGAGGTTGGCGGAAAAAATGGCCTACAAGCGGTACGGGGCGGCTCAATTCGGTCTCGTGCACGTGCATCTGCCCTTGCATCTGCTGTGCGCATCCGAAACCATGGTGCAGCGCCACCGCTGCATCGCAACGACCGCGAATTCCCGGGAGTGCCTCGCATGGGGACGAATGGATCGACCATGCTCGAGCCGTTACGGCAGGGCCTTCCGCCGCTGGATCCCGCGGCCGTGTCCAGCGCCGCCTCCTGCGCCTTGCCCGCCCGCTACGAAGCCGTGCGCGAAGCCCGTGTGTTCACCCGCCGGACGCTCGACCAGTGGGACGTGGGCGACCGCTTCGACGACATATGCCTGGTGGTCTCCGAACTGGTGACCAACGCCCTGCGGCACGCGCTTCCCGGCGACGCCGGGCGGTGCCAGGACCAGACGTCGCCGGTGCGGCTGCACCTGATGCGGTGGACCGAGCGGCTGGTGTGCGCGGTGCGCGATCCCAGCCATGACACCCCGGTCGCGCGCGACTCGGAGGACTTCTCGGCGGAGTCGGGCCGCGGCCTGTTCCTCGTCGACTCCTTCAGCGACAGCTGGGGCTGGCATCCGCTTGCCGGCACCCTCAACGGCAAGGTCGTCTGGGCGTTGTTCCGGCTCCAGCCGGCCGAATGACGAAACGCGGCGTCACCTGACGCCGCGTTTCTACGCGCGTCCGTGCAAGCGCTTTCCGCGGATGCGAGCAGGTCGGCCGGCCGGTGCGGGCGGATCAGCCGGCTATCAGGTGGTCGAACTCGCCGTCCTTGACGCCCAGCAGCATCGCCTCGATCTCCGCGCGCGTGTAGACGAGCGCGGGGCCGTCCGGGAAGCGCGAGTTGCGCACCGCGACGTCTCCCCCGGGCAGCCGGGCGAACTCCACGCAGGAGCCCTGCGAATTGCTGTGCCTGCTCTTCTGCCAGGCCACTCCGTCCAGCTGCGTGGCAGCCATGCCGTTGTACACGTCGTACCCCCCGTACACGCCGTCAACGTCGCGGTCCACAGGTCGCTCCCCGGTGGTGCACTTGGCTGTTGAGGCCATAGATGCGGTGGTCAACTGACCCGGATCATAACCCCGTTCACGTGCAGATGCATGGGCAGATGCACGTGCACGGGGGGTGTTCCTCCGGTTACAGCTTTGACGAGTGCTTTACCGACCGTTTCACCGAAGCTGTTGCAGCGTCTGCCCCAGGGCTTGTAGGACATGCGAACGCCAGCCCCCGTCCATGATCTTCCTTGCCGTCAGCTGCGCCGGATCGTCCGGATCGAATCCTTCGTGCACTAGGAAGAGACGCGTACCGCGCCCTTCCTGTTCCAGCGTCCATGTGATGGTCCAGTCCGCGGGATTGGCCGGATCGGCATCCGTCCAGCGGACGGACAGCATCCGCTCGCTTTCGTAGGCGAGAACCTGCACGTCGACGACGCCGGAGAAGCGGGCATTGGGCCGGGGGACCGAGGTCATCCGGTACCGGTGTCCGGCCTCCAGCCGGAAGCCCTCCGCGCCGGGCATCTGCCATCGTGCGAGCAGTCCGGGGTCGGTGAGGGCGCGCCAGACCTTGGCGGGCGGGTGGGGGAAGTACTGGTCGACGCGGATGGTGGTGCGGTCGTCGGCGTTCATGGGTGGTCATCGTCGGGCATGTGGTCGAGCAGTTCGCCGAGGCCCTTCAGGCGGTCGCGCCAGAACCGCTCGTACGGATGGAGCCAGTCCTGCACCTCGGCGAGCGGGGCCGCCTCCAGACGGTAGATGCGCTGCCGGCCGGAGCGCTGCTCGGAGACCAGACCGGCCTCCCGGAGCACCTTGAGGTGTTCCGAGAGGCTGGGGCGCCGCATGTCGAAGTGGTCGGCCAGGGCCTGGACGGGCTGCGGCCCGCGCTCGCGCAGCAGCCGCAGCACCTCGCGGCGGACGGCGTTGGCGAGCGCGGCGAAGACGCGGTCCTCGGCCTCGCGGGTCCCGGTCGTGGTCATCCCGGCGGCCTTCCTGGTGACGGTCCAGTGGTGACGAGCTAGTGCCGCGACAGGCAACGTTCGCCCCGTCGCGACGCCCGGCACGCACTCTCGCCGCACCGGGCACAAGCCCAAGTACATCCAGTACGAGGG
>NZ_JBEYXB010000029.1:0-91124 GCF_040644935.1 Streptomyces sp. NPDC046915
TCGCGGGGGGAGAGCTCGATCCATTCGTAGCCCAGCTCGGCCACCACGGCGGGGAGTTCGAGCAGGGGGATGTCGCGGATCATGTACGGGTCGAGGGCGATCTTCACGTCGAGTGCTCCTTGGTGGTGTCATCGGCTGTGGGATGCGAGGGGCCGCCGTAGTCGTCCCTGTTCCCGGAGTTGGGTCGTCGGGGGCTTCGCGGTGAGCCGACGATGGTGTCGATGTCGCGGCCACCGCGCCCGCGAGCGGGTCGGAGTCCGTCACGTCGGCGTCGACCACGTGCACGCGCTCGGAGCCGAAGCCCGCCACGGCCTCTTGCAGTGGCTCCGGACGGCGGCCGGGGACCGCCACGCGCGCTCCCCACTCGAGGAACGCACGTGCGGTCGCCCGGCCGATGCCGTTACCGGCTCCCGTGACGAGGACGATCCGCCCCTGGTAGGGACAGGCGGCCCAGGTGATCACGACGGCAGCGACTCCCGCAGGGCCGCGTCGGCCGCCTTGAGTACTTCGGCGGCCGCGGCGACGCCCTCGACCGGACCGAGTTCGGTGTCCTCGTGCTCGATGTTGACCATCATGTCCGGGTCGACTTCGTGGAGGGCGCGCAGGAACTCGGTCCAGTAGGCGACATCGTGCCCCTTGCCGAGGGCGACGAAGTCCCAGGCGGAGTTCTTGGGCCACTCGTTGGCCCATTCGTCGCCGCCGAGGTTGGTGCGCGGCTCGTCGGGGGACAGGCGCCGGAAGCTGTTGTCGAGCACCCCGTTGAGGACGGCGTGCTCGGGGTTGACGCGGACGTCCTTGGCGGCGGCGTGGAAGACGAGCTCGCCGAGGTGACGGACGACCGCGACCGGGTCCATCTGCTGCCAGAACAGGTGCGAGGCATCCAGCTCGACGCCCACGTGGGTCGCCCCGGTGAGGTCGATGAGCTTGTGCACGTCGGCGGAGTTGAACACGACGTTCTGCGGGTGCAGTTCGAGGGCGACCTTGACGTCGTGGTCACGGGCGAGCCGGTCGGTCTCGCGCCAGAAGTCCGCGACGATCTTCCATTGGTGATCCAGCACGTCCAGTGCCGCGGAGTTCCAGGCGTTGACGATCCAGTTCGGGCGGGTGGCGCCGGGCTCGCCGCCGGGCAGGCCCGACATCGTGACGACGCGGTGCTGTCCGAGCCGCTCGGCCAGGCGGATGGAGCGGCGGACGTCTTCGGCGTGCTTCTCGCCGATGGCGGGGTTCGGGTGCAACGGGTTGCCGTTGGCGTTGAGGCCGGCGATGGAGACGCCTGTGCCCTCGAAGAGGCCGAGGAAGTCGTCCCGTGCGGTGTCGCTGACGAGGATGTCGTCGAGCGTCGGCACGTGCATGGCCGGCAGGAAGCCGCCGGTGTTGATCTCGATGCCCGTCAGGCCCAGATCGGCGATGACCTTGATCGCCTCCGGCAGCGGCCGGTCGTGCAGGATCGCGTTGTAGAGGCCCAGCTTCATCGTGTGTTTCCTCAGTCCTTCTCTTCGGCGTCGAGGTGGGGAGAGCCGGGTCGGGTCACTGGATGGTGACGGCCTTGCCGCCGGCGTCGGCGGAGGCGACGACCGCGTCGAGGACGCGCAGGTTGTGCAGCCCGTCGGCGAGGGTGGGGCAGGGTGGCAGCCGGTCCAGGCCCGCGATCTGCTCCAGGAAGGCCCGGGCCTGCCAGACGAAGAACTCGTGCTGGCCGTGGCCGACGCTGGGGAAGTCCATCGGCAGGCCGCCGGCGATGTAGGGGTGGCCGGGGCCGACCACCACCCGTCGGTAGCCGTCCACGGGGTCGGAGGCCGTCGAGTCCGCGATGGTGAACTCCGCCGGACGCGACAGTTCGAAGGTCGCCGCGCCTCCCTTGGTGAAGACCTCGAAGCCCAGGGAGTTGGCCAGCCCACGGGCGATGCGTGAGACGGAGAAGGTGCCGACGGCGCCGGAAGCGAATATCGCGGTGAAGGTGGCGATGTCCTCGTTCTCGACGGGCTCACGCTGCTCGCTCACCTGTACATCGGCCGAGTGCCCGACCGCGGTGCCCAAGGGCACGGGCCGCTCGTGCACCTGGATGGACAGCACGGCCCCCTGCACGCTCTGCACCGGTCCGCAGAAGTACTCGCCGAGATCGATGAGATGGCTGCCGATGTCCGACAGCGCTCCGGAGCCGGGGCCGCCCCGGTAGCGCCAGCTCATGGGCGCGTCCGGGTTGTGGCCGTAGTCGCACCAGTAGTGCCCGTTGAAGTGCTGGGCCGGCCCGAGCGAGCCTTCGAGCACCTGCTGCCGAATGGCGTTGACGGCGGGGGAGCGGCGGAAGGTGAAGCCGGTGGCCGCCACCAGGCCGGTCCCTTCGGCCGCCGCCACCATGGCCTGGGCGTCGGCCACGCTCGGCGCGAGCGGCTTCTCGCACAGCACGTGCTTGCCCGCTCCCAGCAGGGCCTCGACGATCTCGCGGTGCAGGTGGTTGGCGACCACGACGCTGACGGCGTCGATGTCGTCGGCCTCGACGATGGCCTGCCAGTCCGTTTCGGCCCGCTCGTAGCCGTAGCGGCGGGCGGCCTCGCGGGCGAAGGGCTCGTGGGCGTCGGCGACGGCGACCAGGCGCACCTCGGGCAGTCCGGCGCCGTACAGAGTCGCGGCCTGCCGGTAGCCGTTGAGGTGGGCCCGGCCGGCCATTCCGGCTCCGATGACCGCTACCCCGATCGGCCTTGTGCTCATGGTGATTCCTCTCCGGCGCGCCGCCGCACCGTGACTAGGGGGACGTGGGACCGAGCGTCATGGGTCCCGGTTCCGGTACCGTCCCGGCACAGTCGGCCATTACCTCGTTTAAAACGCTTTAAGTGCTGGTACTATCGGCGGCGTCGCAGACAGATGTCAAGGGTGTTGCCGCAAATACGCGGGAGGTCGTGTGGACGAGCTCGGCTCCGTTGCCCCCATGGGCGCCAATGGTGCGATTCCGCGTCCCCGGCTGGAGGACGTCGCCGCGCGCGTCGGCCTGTCCACGGCGTCGGTGTCGCTGGTACTGCGTAACGCGCCCGGTCCCAGTGAACGCACCCGGCAGCGAGTCCTGAAGGCGGCCGCCGACCTCGGCTACCGTCCCGACCGCACCGCCAGCGCCCTGGCCAGCAGGCGCAGCCGGCTGCTCGGCGTCATGATCGACGTCCACAGTGCCTTCCAGGCCGAGTTGGTCGAGCACCTGCACACGGCCGCCGAGGAGGTCGGCTACGACCTCGTCCTGAGCACCCAGACCCGGACCCGTGACGAGAACACGGCAGTCGAGACGCTCCTGGCCTTCCGTTGTGAGGCGCTGATCCTCATCGGTCCGGTGGCTCCCGCCTCCGTCCTCGCCGAACTCGACCGCAAGGCTCCGGTCATCTCGCTGGGTCGCCGGATCACCGGGGCCGGTCTCGACGTCGTACGCAGCGCTGACGACGCCGGAGTCGGCCGGATCGTCGACCACCTGGTGGGTCTCGGTCACCGCGCGATCGCGTACGTCGACGGCGGGAAGGGTGTCATCGCCACCGACCGTCGCCGCGGATACCGGCGCGCCATGCGCCGCCATGGTCTCGACGCGCAGATCAGGATCCTCCACGGGGACGTCACCGAGGAGGCCGGGGACAAGGCCGGCCGGCATCTCCTCGGCGACGGCGAACTGCCGACCGCCGTCGTGACGTTCAACGACCGCAGCGCCGTCGGCCTGCTCACCGCCTTCCAGCGAGCCGGGGTCGACGTCCCCGGCGATGTCTCCGTCGTGGGTTATGACGACGACACCCTGTCCCGGCTGACCTGCTTCGATCTGACCACGGTCAGCCAGAACGCCGAGGAGCAGGCCCGTCAGGCCGTCCTGGCCGCTGTCGAACGCCTTGATCGGGGCCGCACCGAGCCCCGTGAGATCGTCCTCGCCCCCTCCCTCGTCGTTCGTGGAACCACGGCGCGGCCGCGCTGATCCCGTTTCGAACCGCCTTGCGTGAGCTGGTCGTGGTGCCCCGCCGCTCGCGGGGTGCGGCCGCGCGGGGCGGCAAACGCATGGCCGATACAGCTTTTCGCGAGTGAATAACGGCGTGGCGTCCATTTCTGACCAGAACCTTGACACCTTTCCGAAACAGAAGCATGCTCTGGCCATCACTTAAAGCGATTTAAAGGATCGCGGAACCCTTAACCGCCACTCAGTCCGGCGTCGCGCTGACGGGCGCCGCAATACCCCCGCGACGAGCCGTTCCACTCATCGCCGACACCGCTGTGCCCGATCGAGCGGAACACCCGGTGCCGCGAGCGTGCCGGTCCTCCCCGCGCATGCGTGCGAGCCGGTTCGCATCCACCACCACACCCCGAGACAGGCCAGGCTCCGATCACGCCCCGCCTGGCATCACACGAAGGAGCACCCCAGCACATGGAACGCACGCAAACCCGGCGGCCTTCCGGTCGTCGTCTCTCCAGAAGAGGCCTGACCGTGGTGAGCCTGCTCGCCATGGCGGCCACCGCGCTGACCGGGTGTGCCAGCGGCAAGTCCTCGGGCGGCGACGGGGGGCAGTCCACGGCGCCGGCCGGGGGCGGAGCGGCCGCCGCCAAGAGCAACGGCAAGAACTCCATCATCGTCATCGGTGGCAAGTCGGACGACCCGTTCTTCTCCGCGGTCAAGCGTGGTGTCGAGGACGCGACGAAGCTGGTGAAGGCGGGCGGCGGCAAGGTCACCTACCTGGGCCCGGCGAACTACGACAACCTCGGCCCCGACGTCGCGAAGCTGACGCAGACGGCCATATCGCAGAACCCGTCGGCGATCCTGGTGCCGGACTGGGTGCCCGGGAACCAGGACTCCGCGATCAAGCAGGCCATCGCCAAGGGCATCACGGTGTTCATCTACAACTCCGGTGGCGTCGAGGCGGCCAAGAAGGTCGGCGCGGTGAAGTACATCGGCTCGGACGACTACGAGGCGGGCAAGGCGGGCGGGGCCAAGTTCGCCGAAGAGGGCGCCAAGCACATCCTGTGCGTCAACACCGTGCCCGGCTCCGCCAACCAGGAGGCCCGCTGCAAGGGCATCAAGGACGGTGCCACGAGCAAGGGCTCCTCGTCCAAGCAACTCCCGCTGCCGTCCTCCAACTTCGGCAACCCGTCCGCCGTCACACAGGCGATCAAGGGCGCGCTGCTGAAGGACAGCAGCATCGACGCCGTGGTGACGATCGGTGTCGGGGACGCCGACAGCGCCGCCGCCGCGATCAAGCAGGCCGGCGTCGGAAGCAAGGTCAAGCTGGGAACCTTCGACCTCTCGCAGAGCCAGCTCGACCGGATCAAGGCCGGCAACCAGCTGTTCGCCATCGACCAGCAGCCCTACCTGCAAGGTTTCTACGTCGTCTCGGTCGCCAACCAGTACCTGTCCTACGGCGTGCTCCCGCCGCAGAACCCGCTGCTGACCGGGCCTCTCCTGGTCACCAAGGACAACGTCGACGCGGCGCTCACCGGCGCCAAGGCCGGCGTCCGCTGACCCACCCGACGGTGCCGGGTCCGGCCCGGACCCGGCACCCCCTCCCTGAGTCCTGCCTCGCGGCACATCCGGATCCACGAAGGTGACACCATCCCGATGACAACCTCACTTCCCGACACGACGGCCGGGACGAAGACAGCCGTCGTCCAGCCGAAGCAGTCCGAGAGCCGGCTGAGTCAGCTGTGGCACCGTCCCGAGGCCGGCGCGCTCATCGGAACCATCAGTGTCTTCGTCTTCTTCGCGATCTTCGGCGGGGAGAAGTTCCTCGCTCCCTCGGGCGCGGCGAGCTGGCTGAACATCGCCGCCGAGCTCGGCATCATCGCCATCCCGGTCGGCCTGTTGATGATCGCCGGTGAACTCGACGTGTCCGTCGGCTCGGTACTGGCCGGCAGTTCGATGACCCTGGCCATCGTCTCCGGGCACTGGGGCGCCCCGATGATCGTCGGCATCGTGTGCGCGCTCGGCCTGGGTCTGCTGACCGGGCTGCTCAACGGGATCATCGTCACCCGGACCAACGTCCATTCCCTGATCGTCACGCTCGCCACGCTGTCCGGCATGGCCGGTCTCACCCTGGGCCTCTCCCGCGTCACGACCGGCACCACCAGCGTCCCCATCAGTCCCGACCCGCTGTCCAAGTCGCTGTTCGGGCAGCTGATCGGCGGCCAGTTCGAGGTCGCGATCTTCTGGTGGATCGGGCTGGCGGTGCTGGTCGCGGTGATGCTCCAGGCGATGAAGTACGGCAACTGGATCTTCGCGATCGGCGGTGACAAGGAAAGCGCCCGCGCCACCGGCATCCCGGTCAACCGTGTCAAGATCGCTCTCTACATGGCGAGCGGGTTCGGTGCCGCCCTGGTCGGGGTGATCCAGACCATCCTCTACAACGGCGCGCAGGTCGCCAACGGCCAGTCGTTCGTCTTCAACTCCATCATCGCCGTGGTCATCGGCGGTGTGCTGCTCACCGGAGGCTACGGCTCGGTGTTCGGGGTGGTGCTGGGGACGCTGACGTTCGCGATCGTCAACCAGGGCATCTACTACACCGGCTGGAACTCCGACTGGGCCAGTCTGATCCTCGGCATCCTGATCCTGACCGCGGTGCTGATGAACAACACCTTCCGCCGCCTGGCCCTGTCCTACAAGCCCCGCACCGCGAAGAAGGCCTGACCATGACCACCCCTCTGCTCCGTCTGACCGACGTCAGCAAGTCCTTCCTCGGCACCCACGCGTTGCAGGACATCTCGCTCGAGGTGGAGGCCGGAAAGGTGTTGTGCCTGCTCGGCGACAACGGCGCCGGCAAGTCCACCCTGATCAAGATTCTCTCCGGGTTCCACAAGCCCACCACCGGCACCATCGAGGTCAACGGGAAGCCGGTCACCTTCGACAGTCCCCGCGACGCCAGTGCCGAGGGCATCGCCACCGTGCATCAGTTCGGCGGGACCTTTCCGCTGATGGGGGTCGGCCGCTGCTTCTTCGTCGGCGCCGAACCGACCAAGGGCTTCGGCCCGTTCAGGCTGTTCGACAAGAAGCTGGCCGGCGAGATCGCCGTACGCGAGATGCAGTCGCTGGGCATCACGCGGGTCACCGACGGCAACCGTCTGGTCGGCAGCCTGTCCGGTGGTGAGCGCCAGGCCCTGGCGATCGCGCGGGCCGTGTACTTCGGCGCCAACGTCCTCATCCTGGACGAGCCCACCGCCGCCCTCGGCGTGAAGGAGGCCTCCCACGTGCTGCGCATCATCATGCAGGCGCGTGCCAAGGGCGTCGCGGTC
The DNA here is from genome assembly GCF_040644935.1 of Streptomyces sp. NPDC046915. Classification (NCBI taxonomy): domain Bacteria; kingdom Bacillati; phylum Actinomycetota; class Actinomycetes; order Kitasatosporales; family Streptomycetaceae; genus Streptomyces; species Streptomyces sp. NPDC046915. The sequence continues at coordinate 7,234 of NZ_JBEYXB010000029.1, forward strand.
ATCCTCGTCACCCACAACGTCCGGCACGCCATGATGGTCGGCGACCACTTCGCGGTCCTCATCCGCGGTCAGAAGGCCGATGACTTCCGCAACGGCGAACGCACCCGGGAAGAGATCACCGACCTGATGGCCGGCGGCGAGGCCATGGCCGACCTCGAAGCCGAACTCACCCAACTCCAGACGGACGCCACCGCCTGATCGTCCCACGGCCTCCCACGCCGAGAGCCGCCCAGGGCACCAGCCCTGGGCGGCTCTCGGCGTGCGCGACGGGCACCTGGCCCGATCACCCTCACGGTGAAACGGCGTCGGCCGTCTGCTTCCAGGAGCGGACGGCCGAGCGGTGTCGTTCTTTGTCAGCCGGCCTTCACGCGGTGCCGCCGTAGAAGGCGGGCCGGGGCTTCATGTCCGTCGCCACGATGCGGCCCGACTGCCGTGCCTCGACCGTGGCGTTGGAGATGACGGTCGCCGCGTAACCGTCCCAGGCGGACGGGCCCGTGGGCTCCTCGCCCGCCGCGATACCGGCGATCCATTCGCGGAACTCGGTGTCGAAGGCGTCCACGAAGCGGCCCACCCAGTCCATGAGGACCGCCGTACTGTGTTGCCCGGCGGTGCGCACGCCGACCGCCGCGGGGTCGGGCAGTCGGACGAGCCCCTCCTCGCCGACGGTCTCGCACTGGATGTCGTAGCCGTACTGGCAGTTGACGAAGACCTCAAGATCGATGCGGATGCCCTTCGCGGTCTCGAAGAGCATGATCTGCGGGTCCTTCAGGTGCGGATGCCGGCGGCTCGTGGAGCGCGGCAGGACCACCTGGGCGGATACGATCTCGTCGTCGAGGAGCCAGCGCAGGACGTCGATCTCGTGCACCGCCGAGTCGAGCGCGGCCATGTCGGTGTGGTACGACTCGGGCACGGTCGGGTTGCGGTGGGCGCAGTGCACCACCAGCGGCTCGCCGATCCGGCCGGAGTCGATGACCTGCTTCATCTGGCGGTAGCCCGGGTCGTAGCGGCGCATGAAGCCGACCTGGACGAGGCGCTGGCCGTGGGCGCGTTCGGCGTCGACGATGCGCAGGCAGTCCTCCGCGGTCGTCGCGAGGGGCTTCTCGCAGAACACCGGCTTCCCGGCCGTGACGGCGTCGAGGACGTGCTCGGCGTGGGTGGGGCCCCAGGAGGTGACGAGCACGGCGTCCACGTCGTCCGCCGAGATCAGCTCGGCCCCGGTCGAGAGTGCTCGGGCGCCCACCCGGGCGGCCGCCTCCTCCGCGCGGGCGGCGTCGATGTCGGTGACCGCGGTCACCCGGGCGCCGGTCACGGTCTCCGTGAGCCGGCGGATGTGTTCCTGACCGATCCAGCCGGCCCCGATCACTCCTACGCGCACCGTCATGAGTGTTCCTGTTCCTCGAAGAAGCGTCCCCGGACACTTAGTGCGCACTTAGAGCGCTTTAAAAGAGTGTTCCAAATCGAGTACGATGCCGCCAGGAAAATGACATGTCAATAGGTTGTCGCAGCGGGGATTCGGGCAGTCCCGCGGGTGTCAGCCTGTGGGCATGCCGATCTGCTCCCGTTCCACCGACGAGCCCGGCCGGCCGTTCGGTGAAGGTGTCCTCCGCCGCGTTGACCAGTTGCAGGCCGTCGCCGGTCAAGGCCAGCAGCGACGACCGGCGGTCCGACGGGTTCGGTTGCCGGACGAGCCATCCCTGTTTTCCAGACGGCCGATGCCTTCGCTGGTCGCTCCGATACCGATGGCGAACTCGGCGGCCAGGTCCGCCACGCGGGACGCGGGGTGGTCACGGAGGTGGCGCAGGAACTCGAACGGTGAGGTGGCGATGCCGTGCCGCTCCCGGAGGGCCTCGTTGAGGGCGTTGTACGGACGTGTCTCGCAGCGGACGAGGTCGTCGAAGAGGCCCGGAAGGCCGGCAGCGCGTGCATGAGCAGGGAACAGCGGGCCATGATCGACGCGATGGTGCGGCAGCCCAGGGCCCGAGGGGCCTCGGTCGGTCGAGGAGATCCGGGCCGGGTTCAGGGCGATGATGGCCGAAATGATCGTCCCGGACGGCATCCGCACCACGGACACGACGCTCGGTCCCCGCCCCGCGCTGCTCGTCGAGCCGACCGACGGGCCATGCGCAGGGACGATCCTGTACTTCCATGGCGGCGCCTACGTGTGCGGTTCACCCCGCACCGCGCTGTCGCTGACGGGCAATCTCGTGGCCAGGACCGGGTTCAGGGCCTTGTCCCTGGAATTTCCGCTCGCTCCCGAGCACCCGTTCCCGTCCGCCATCGAAGACACGCTGAGCGCCTACCGGGCACTGCTCGACAGCGGCGAAGACCCTTCGGCCATCGCGTTCGCGGGGGACTCCGCCGACGGTGGCCTCACCGTCACCACGTGCCTTGCCGTCCGCGACGCGGGCCTCCCGATGCCTGCGGCGATCGTGGCGTTCTCGCCCGGACTCGACGCCACCCGGACCGGAGAAAGCATGGACTCCAAGGCCGGCCTCGACCCGTTCTTCACGCGCGAGACCCTGGGGTACACGGGGGCCATGTACCTCGCGGGGCAGGACCCGCCCCAACCCATGCTCAGCCCGGCCGTCCTCGCCGACCCGACCGGCCTCCCGCCGATGCTCCTTCAGGCGGGCACCAACGAGTTGCTCCTTGACGACTCCACGCGCATGGCCGCACGCGCGAGAGCCGCCGGAGTCGACGTCGTCCTCGACATCACCGCCGACGTACCCCACGTGTTCCAGTCGTTCGCCGGCGTCCTCGACGAGGCCGACGACGCACTGGACCGCGCGGCCCTCTTCCTCACCCAGCACGTCCGCACCCCGGCGATGCAAGAAAACCCCTAGGCGTCGACGATGCCCGCGTCGTGAGCGAGAAGCCCGGCCTGGGTGCGGTTGACGCAGCCCAGTTTGTCCAGCATCCGTGAGACGTAGCCCTTGATCGTGGCCTCGGAGAGGTACAGCCGTGCCGCGATCTGGGCGTTGGACAGGCCCTCGCCGAGACCGGCCAGCACCTGGAGCTCCCGCTCGGTCAGTGAGCCGGTCAGTTCGCGGGCGCGGTCACGGGCCGAGAGGCTGTCCGTGGAGGCGGCGATGAGCCGGCGGGCGGCGGAGGGCGACAGGACGGTGTGCCCGTGGGAGGCGGTCCGTACGAGATGGATGAGCTCCTCCGGCGGGGTGGACTTCACCAGGAAGCCGGTCGCCCCGGCGCGCAGCGCCCGCAGCACGTACTGGTCGGCGTCGAAGGTGGTCAGCACCACGATGTGCGGGGGGTCGGCGAGCTCGTTGATGCGCTCGATGGCGGTCAGCCCGTCCATGCCGGGCATGCGCAGATCCATCAGGATGACGTCCGGGCGGCTGCGCCGGACCGCCTCGATACCGGCCGCGCCGTCGTGCGCCTCGCCGACGACCTCGATGTCCGGGGCGGAGCCGAGAATGGTGCGCAGGAACCCGCACACCATGGGCTCGTCGTCCACCACCACTACCCGAGCCACGCTCATACCTCCGTCTGTGCGGTCGGGACGAACGCGGGCAGCGTCGCCTCGAGGCTGAACCCGCCGTCCGAACAGGGTCCGGCACGCAGCGTGCCGTGCACCACCTCGATGCGCTGCCGCAGGTGCGCGATGCCCAGACCGGATCCGGTGGCGGCGAGGGCGCTGCGGTGCCGGCCGGCCGGGGGAGTGTTGCGGACGGTCAGCCGCACGTGTGCGGTGTCGTACTCCACCCGCACCCGCACGCGGGCGCCGGGAGCGTGCTTGCGTACGTTGGTCAGCGCCTCGCGCAGCACGCGGTAGGCGGTGCGCCCGACCACCGGTGAGGCCAGCGCCGGGTCGCCTTCCTCGATCAGCTCGGTCGGTATGCCCACGGCCACGGACTCGGCGACCAGGTCGGCGAAGCCCGCCACCGAGGGGGTCTGGTCGCCCTGCGGCGCAGTGCGCAGAATGCCGACTAGGTCCCGCAGTTCCTCCAGCGCCTGGCAGCCCGCGCTGCGGAGTTCCTCGGCCGCCTGCCGGGTCGCCGCATCCGGTGCCGTCACCTTCAGGGCACCGGCCTGGAGCACCATCAGGCTCACCCGGTGGGTGACCACGTCGTGCATCTCACCGGCGAGCCGGGCGCGTTCTTCGGCGCGGGCCTGCTCGGCCAGCAGATGACGCTCCCGTTCCGCGCGCTCGGCGCGCTCGACCAGGGCATGCACCAGCCTGCGGCGGGCATCGAAGTACAGCGCCAGCAACGGCCCGACCCCGGTACGCAGCAGCCCGACCATCACGTTCGTGACGGACGGATCCCAGGGCCGCATGACGACGAGGGTGAACGCGGCGAGCGCGAGGTACGCCGTCCGGCGGCTTCGCCGGTAGAACAGCGGGCCGTAGGCGGCCAGCATGGTGGACAGTGGCGCCCATACGTTGCCCGGGTGGGCCGGCTTCAGTACACCCGCCGGTGAGATGAGCAGGGTCACCGCCAGCGTGAACGCGCCGAGCACGCCGACGACGGTCAGCGGGGCGATGCGGCGGAGGGCGAGCGAGGCGCAGGCGAGCGCCTGCACGCCCAGCATGACCCAGGCGAGCGTGCCCGGGTGGCCGGGCCACCAGGTGGCGCCGGTCAGTGTCGTGCCGGTGTCGAGCAGCACGAAGGCGGCCGCGACCGTCACGTCCACGGCGAGCCGGTGCCGGCGGTGCCACGGTCCGTCACACGCCCCCCGGTCGTCGCTCATGACGCTTACCGTAGGGCATCCGTCTCACGGCCCCGCCCCGGCCGGCAGGACCGCATACCTCCGCCTCGCGCGGCCCCTACGAAAGTCGTATGCCGAGCCTCGTGAGCAAGCCTTCGTCGGGTGAGGAACCAACCGCTCGCCCTGCCGCGCGGCGCGGGCGCCGCCTGGAATGGGGGCATGGATGCGACAGGCAACACCGCCATGACGACTCCCCGGCTCGGTCGCTACACGATCGACGCGGACAACTCGTCCATCTCGTTCAAGAGCAGACACGTTTTCGGCCTTCTGCCGGTGCGCGGCTCCTTCTCGGTCCACGGTGGCACCATCGAGGTGGCCGAGCCGCTTTCGGCCTCGCGTGTGCTCGCGGAGGTCGACGCGGCGAGTTTCCGCACCGGCCACGCCCAACGGGACACCGCCGTACGGTCGGTGAAGTTCCTCGACACCGACCGGTACCCGCTGATCACCTTCGCCTCCGACCGGGTGGACGCCACCAGGACCACGGTCTCGGGCACGCTGACCGTCTGCGGAGCCTTCCGGCCGGCACGCCTTTCGATCGCGCGCTGCGAGGTGCTCGCGGATGCCTTCACCGTCCACGCCACCACACAGGTCGACCGCACCGAGTTCGGTGTGACCGCCGCTCGTGGCATGGCCGGTCGCCATCTCGATCTGACATTGGAGATCCGTTGCGTCCGCACCTGACACCGAGGGGCGCGTACCGAGCGTCGGGAGGCGGCCATGACTGACGCGGTGGTGGTGGAAGGCCTGCACAAGCGGTACGGCACCGTACCGGCGGTGCGCGGGGTGAGCTTCACCGTCGAGCACGGGGAGATCTTCGCGCTGCTCGGCCGCAACGGGGCGGGCAAGACCACCACCATGGAGATCCTGGAGGGGTTCCGGGGCCGCGACTCCGGCCGGGTCGACGTGCTCGGTCTGGACCCGGGAGAGAAGGCCACCGAGCGCACCCTGCGCGAGCGGATCGGGCTGGTGCTCCAGGACATCGCGGTCGAGCCCTATCTCACCGTCCGCGAGACGATCGCCCGCAACGCGGGCTACTACCCCGCGCCCCGCGACATCGACGAGGTGATCGGCCTGGTCGATCTCGCCGGGCTGGAGAAGAAGAAGGTCCGGACGCTCTCCGGCGGCCAGAAGCGCCGCCTGGATCTCGCCCTCGGCCTGATCGGCAACCCCAGTCTGCTCTTCCTCGACGAGCCGACGACCGGATTCGACCCGAACGCCCGCCGGGGCGCCTGGCAGGTGATACGGGACCTGCGCGACGCGGGAACCACCATCCTGCTCACCACCCACTCCATGGAGGAGGCGCAGGAACTGGCCGACCGGCTGGCGGTGATCGCCGACGGACGGATCGTGGCCGAGGGGACCCCCGCGACCCTGGGCGGACGCGACAGCGCACGGGCCCTGATCCGCTTCGCGCTGCCGCCCGCAACGACCGTAGCCGATCTGCCCGTTGCCGCCACGCCCTGCCAGGACCAGGACGGCCTGGTCACCGTCGAGTCCGCGGAACCGACGGTGACGCTGCACCGGCTCACCGACTGGGCGCTGCGCCGCAACACCGTGCTCGCCGGGCTGAGGATCGACCGGCCGAGCCTGGAGGACGTCTACCTGCGCCTGACCGACCACCACCACGACGCGCCGAAGCACACGCCGGACAGGAGCACACCGTGAGCCTCACCGCTCCCCGCACCGCGGCCGGGCGGCCGTCGAACCGTGGCCTGCGCCTGCTGTGCCATCAGATCCGCTACGAGCAGCTGTCGTTCTGGCGCAATCCGCAGAGCGCGTTCTTCACGTTCGTGTTCCCGGTCGTGGTCATGACGATCTTCGGCGGGCTGTTCGGCGACATCGGCAAGAGCGAGTTCTACTACGGGCGATCCGCTCTCCAGTACTACGTGTCCACGATCGCCGCGGTGTCCGTGCTGGGCTCCTGCTACAGCCAGTTGGCGATCGTGCTCGCGACGCGACGGCAGAGCGGAATACTGAAGCGGGTCCGGGCCACCCCCCTGTCCGCCTCCGCGTACTTCGTGGGTCTGCTGGCGCACTGCATCCTCGTGAGCGTCGCCGACGTCCTGCTCATCGCGGCGGTCGGCAGGCTCTACGGCGTCCCGCTGCCCGCCGCCTCGCAGTGGCCCGCGCTCGCGGTCTCCGTGGTGCTCGGCGCGGCCGCCTTCTGCACCCTCGCCGTCGCGGTGGCCTCACTGATCCGCAACGCGGAGGCGGCGCCTTCGGTCGTGCAACTCGTGCTGTTCCCGCTCGTGTTCATCTCCGGCACCTACATGCCGATCCACTCCGCCGCGCTGAACGACATCGCCGGCGCGCTGCCCGTGAAACCGTTCAACGACGCCCTGCTCCGCGCCTTCACGACACACCACGCCGGTCTGCCCTGGCAGGACTACGGCGTCCTGCTGCTGTGGGGGGCGGCCGGCGCCGCGGTGGCCGTCCGACGGTTCCGCTGGGCCCCACGTGCCGAGTGAGGGGTCATGCTTCGTCAGAGGGTGGGGAGAAGGCCGCCGTCGGCCGAGACGGTGCGAGCACCGCGACAGCCCCGGCCTCATGCTCGCCCTCCTCGGGCACGAGGCCATGCGTCGCCTGAGGGACGCCCACACCGCCAACGGCCTCACGCCACGGCAGTTCCACATCCTCGGGCTGCTCCACGATCGTGGCCCGCTGGCCCAGACCGACCTGGCCGCCGAGACGGACACCGCGGCCAGCGTGCTCGTCACGCAGCTCAACCCCCTGGAGGCCGACGGGCTGGTGACGCGCACGCTTGATCCCCGTGATCGGCGCCGTCACCTGGTGGTGCTGACCGAAACGGGCCGGCAGCGGCTGCGCACCGCGGCAGCCGCCCAGCAGGAAGTCGAGGACGAGCTCTTCCGCTCGCTGAACGACTCCCAGCGCTCGCGGCTGACACAGCTCCTCGTCCTGGTGCGAGACGACCTGACCGACGGCAACGAGCGCTGCGGCACCCCGACTTCCCTCGACAGGAAGACGTCGTGACTTGGTGGTCACCCGGGCTGTGGCGTCGGATGAGGATTACGCGCGGGGCTTCTCCGGGCGCGCTTTGTCCGTCATGAGCCAGTCATGGACCGCCGCGGTGGTCGCCGCCGCCGCTGTGACTATGCGCGGTGCACGGTGACGCCGCCGAGGAGGCCCCAGGCGTCGATGCGGACCGTCGGGCCGCCCGGCTCGCTCGGACCGTCGTCCTTCACGCCGCCCAGGCGCAGCCCGTGGACCTCCACCCGGACCTCGGGGCGGACCTTGAGGCTGACGCCGCCGATCAGGCTCAGCTTGGTGATGCGCAGTTCGGCGCCGTCGGGGATGTCGATGTCCGTGAGGTCGACGTCGGCGCCGCCGATGAGGGACGCGGTGAGGGTCCGCTCATGGAGCGTGGCTCCGTCCAGGCGGTGCCCCCCGAGGAGGCTGACCTTGACATCGGTCTTCTGCGGGTTGTCCCCGTCGCTCTTCGTCATGGGAGGGACCGTACAGGCGGAGGCACTTGGTCCCGCAGTGTCCGCCGTCCAGTGCTGCGCATGACAAGTGTCATGGTTGTGGGCGACGATCTTGCCAGCCCATGGCCAGGATTTTGTTCGGAACAGAAACATTACACATACACTCACTTGCGCCTCCCACGCGCACCGGCACGGCGCACATACGTGCCAATGGAAGACCGCAAGGACAATCATGAACAACAGGCGCAGGCAGCAATTGCTTCAGTCCGTCGCGCCCCTGCTCGCCGAGGGCGAGCAGGTCGAACTCACCTCTCTGGCCAAGGTCGGCTCCGTCTCCGTGAAGCGCCGGGTGATGACCACCGCGCTGGTCGGCGTCCTCACCGCGGGCACGGTCATCGCCACGGTGCAGCCGCGTCCCATGTACTGGGCGCTCACCGACCGGCGTCTGCTGTTCTTCGACGCGAAGACCACGACGGGCCGACCGGGCAAGCTGCTCATCGCCCTGCCGCGCGAGTTGATGTCCGCCGCCCCGGTGAGCAAGGCGTTGCTCGGCCTGGGAGTGCAGACGGTACTCACCGTCGAGGGGCAGGAGCAGGGCCTGAAGCTCACCTTCCCGCCCGCCTACAAGGCCGCAGGCCGGGACCTCGCCTCGCGCGTCGCCGTCGCGGCCTGAGCCGCCGTCCGCAACGGCCATGTCCCGACGGTCCGTGTCCGGAAGGTTGACACCGCCTCGAAGGTCGCTGACCATGTGAAGACTGTGGGAGCGCTCCCATGTCGGGTGCGCTCCCCGCGTACCGGCTCCCCCCACCGCACACGCACGCCTGCTCCGCGCACCCCCGTCGTCCCCCACGTCCAGGTCGTGCGGCACCGCCCGCCCGGGCGGCCAGGCCCCTTGCCGCGTGGCCGCAGGGAAGGTGATCATGCGCATGACTTCGAGAGCCGTGCTCGCGGCCGTGGTCCTGCTGATGGCCGGAGCCGGCCCGACGGCCGTGCCCGCCGTGGCGACCGCCTCACCGGTCGCGGCGCCGCGGGCCGCCGCGGCCGGTGACGGCCCCGCGCTCAGCGTCGACGCCACCACCGGCCGCCGCGCCATCGATCCGCACATCTACGGCATGAACTTCGCCGACGAGCCCCTGGCCGCCGAGCTGCGGCTGCCGGTCCGCCGGTGGGGCGGCAACGCCACGACCCGCTACAACTACAAGCTCGACGCCTACAACGCGGGCGCCGACTGGTACTTCGAGAACCTGTACTACAACAACGACACCTCGAAGCTGCCGGACGGCTCGGAAGCCGACAAGTTCGTCGAGCAGAACCGCCGCACCGGCACCGACACCGTCATGACCGTGCCGATGGCCGGCTGGACGACCGCGGCCCGCAACAGCGCCTGCGGCTTCGGCATCGCCAAGTACGGAGCCCAGCAGGGCAGCGACGCCCAGTGGCGGCCCGACTGCGGCAACGGCGTGAAGACCGACGGCACGAAGGTGAGCGGCAACGACCCGGCCGACACCAGCACCGCCATAGGCGCCGACTTCACCAAGGGCTGGGTGCAGTACCTGGACAAGACCTACGGCGCCGCGAACGACGGCGGGGTGCGGTTCTACAACCTCGACAACGAGCCCGACCTGTGGTGGAGCACCCATCGGGACGTGCACCCGACCGGACCCGGCTACGACGAGATCCGCGACACGACGTACGCCACCGCGGCCGCCGTCAAGGACGCCGACCCGGCCGCGCAGACCCTCGGCCCGGTCGGCTGGGGCTTCAACTCCCTGATCTACTCGGGCCTCGACCAGAAGACCTGCAACGAGCAGGGCGGCGACTGCTGGTCCAACCCGCCGGACCGGGCCGCCCACGGCGGAGTCCAGTTCGCCCCCTGGTACCTCCAGCAGATGAAGGCGTACGAGCAGACCCGCGGCCGCCGCATCCTCGACTACTTCGACGAGCACATCTACCCGCAGCAGTCCGGGGTGTTCGGCGGCAGCGACGACGCCGCGACCCAGGCGCTGCGGCTGCGCTCCACCCGGCAGCTGTGGGACCCGACGTACGTGGACGAGAGCTGGATCAACCAGGCCGTCCAGTTCATCCCGCGGATGCGCTCCCTCGTCGACGCCGATTACCCCGGCACCAAGCTCGCCATCACCGAGTACAACTGGGGTGCCCTGGACAAGATCGACGGTGGGCTCGCCCAGGCCGACGTCCTCGGTATCTTCGGGCGGGAGGGCCTGGACCTGGCCACCCTGTGGGACCCGCCCAAGTCCACCGACCCCGGGGCCTTCGCCTTCCGGATGTACCGGAACTACGACGGCAACGGCGGCTCCTTCGGCGACACCTCGGTGCACGCGGCCAGCGCCGACCAGGACAAGCTCGCCGTCTACGCGGCGGAACGCGGCTCCGACCACGCGCTGACGATGATCGTCGTGAACAAGACCACCGGCGACCTCACCGCGCCCGTGTCGGTGACCGGCCGTACCGCACCGGCCTCGGCCGCACAGGTCTACCGCTACGGGCAGGACGACACCACCGCGATCAAGCACCTGGCCGACCAGCCGGTGTCCGGCGGCGCCTTCACCGCCACCTTCCCCGCGTACTCCATCACCGAGTACGTGCTGCCCGCCGGGTCCTCCACGGCCACACCGCCCTCCGCCCCCGGCACCCCGACCGCCACGTCCGCAGGCTCGGACCGGGCGACGCTGAGCTGGACGGCCTCCACCGCCGGTTCCTCCCCGGTGGCGAGCTACCAGGTGTACTCCGGCGACCCGGCCACGACCGCACCGGTCGCCACGGTCGACGCACCGGCCACCTCGGCCACCGTCACCGGCCTGTCGCCGTCCACCACCTACACCTTCCGGGTCGTGGCCAAGGACACCGCCGGCCGCAGTTCCCCGCCGTCGTCCCCGCTGCGGGTGACGACGGCGGCCGCCCCGGCCTCCGCCTGCACGGTCGACTACAAGGTGATCAACGACTGGGGCACCGGCTTCACCGCCGCCGTCACGATCACCAACAAGGGCACCGCTCTCGACGGCTGGCAGCTCGGCTTCACCTTCACCGGCAACCAGAAGGTCACCCAGGGCTGGAACGGCACCTGGAGCCAGAGCGGCACCGCGGTGACCGTCAAGGACGCCGGCTGGAACGCCGCCCTGGGCACGGGTGCCTCCGTCGGCGTCGGCTTCAACGGCGCCTACACGGGCACGAACGCCGTACCCAAGGGCTTCACCCTCAACGGCAAGTCGTGCACGGCCCCCGGCACCGCGGCGGCGGCACGCGTCACGGCGGCGGTCGGACATGCGCCCGGCAGGCACGCCGTGCGCTGACGGTCCGGTCGTGCCGTCGCACTACGCCTCGCCCGAGTGCTCCTGACGTTCCGGAGACATGGCCGTGAGTGTGAGCAGTGCGCCTTCGGCACCGCCGAGCGGGATCCGCTGGGTCGTGCGTGCGCCACCGATCGCGAGCCAGGGGTTCTCGTCGGTGCCCGGGTGGAGCACGAACTCGGGGAAGTCGCTGCTGTGGAGGTGCAGGCGCAGCCGATGGCCGGGGCGGAGCCGGTATCCGACGTGTCCGAGGGACAGCGTCAGGCGCCGGCCCGGCGTGTCGATGTGCACGCGGCCGTGGGCGACGAGTTCGGCCTCGCCGTCCGGGTGGACGTCCAGCAGCTTGGCGAAGAGATCGGTGGAGGGCCCGGTCGTGGAGAGTGTCAGCTGAAGGGAGACCGGGCCTGCCAGGTCGAGCGGAGCCTCGGTCGGTTCGGCGTCGAAGACCAGGACGTCGTCGCGCTTGGACCAGTCGTGCAGACGCGGGTTGGTATGCAGGTAGGCGAAGGCGTTGGGGGCGGCCGAGGGCACCGGGTCCCCGGGGTCGTGGATCCAGCTCGCCGTGCCGGTGCCCTCGGGCGGGGCCGGGCTGAGCAGACCGGGGGTGTTCCCGTCGGGGGCTTCTGTCCCGGCGGCCAGATGCAGGGTGAGCGCCCGGCTGCCGGCCGGCGGCCAGACCGTCCCCGTACGGAAGTCGCCCTCCTCCCCGTGGACGAGGTACCAGCGCACGCGCGGCAGGTCGGCGGCACTGCCTCGGTGCCGCAGGAAGACGTCGAAGAAGTCCAGGGCGGGGTCGAGGTAGCCGGGCAGGAGAGCGCGGAACGCCTCCTGGTGGAACGCGTGGTCGCGCGACCCGTCGTCGTACGGTGCGCCCGACAGGTGGTAGTTCTCGTGGTCGATCGCGTCGATCAGCAGGTACTGCTGGTTCGCCCAGTCGGAGCGGCGAGCGAGTTCCTCGATGTCCCGCCAGTGCCAGGGGGCGCAGTTGTCGTACCAGCCGACGGTGTGCAGGACGGGGACGGCGCGGTGGTCGAAGGGGTGCCCCTCCGGCCAGCGGCGCAGCCGGACCTCCTGGGGGAAGGCCACGTCGAAGGAGGGTGAGCGGCGCCCGAGGGTCCGGAAGAACTCCTCGAACGGGGCTATCAGCGGGCGGCGGCCGGGGTCCGGCTCCCATTCGTAGGTGTCGGGGCCCACGTAGTGCGTGGCCATGTAGCCCAGGTGGATGCCCATTTCGACGTCCCGCGTGCCGTCGGCGTTGTCGACGACCTGGCCGAGTTCGGTGCCGGTCACGCGGGGCGCGATGGCGCGCAGCGCGCGGTGCCCGCCCGCCACGGCGGCCCACTGGGTGTAGCCGTAGTACGAGTCACCCCACATGCCGATGATCCCGTCGGACCAGGACTGATGGGTGATCCACTCGATGGTGTCGTAGCCGTCGTGGACCTCGTTGACGAACAGCAGGGTCTCGCCCTCGGAGCGGAACTTGCCCCGCACGTCCTGGACGGCGACGCGGTAGCCGCGCCGGGTCAGGTACCGGGCGATGAGCGGCATCGAGGCGTACGTCCCCGACTTGTCGTACGGCAGCCGGACCAGGATGGTCGGGCCGGGCTCGTCGACCGCGTCGCCGTCGGGGAGGTAGACGTCGGTGGCCAGGCGGACGCCGTCCCGCATCCGGACCCGGAACGGCAGGGCGGAGGGGTCGACGGGTGCGGGCGTGACGGTCTCGAAAGGCACGTTCACGGGGCAGCCTCACATGCTGTCGTGGGGTGGAGTCGCGGGCGGGCAGCCCGACGGATTCGCACACAGTGGCACCGCTGTATTAGATTTTCAATACCGACAAACAAAAGCCGGGCATCAGGAGTCCGATCGTCGTGGTGTGCGATGCTTCAGCCCGTCTGATGCTCGGATCACGGATCACCAGGGAGGCACATCAGTCATGGGGCGCCCGAGTCTGGCCGCCGAGCGGCGGCAGCAGGTGCTGGAGGCGGCGAGCCGATGCCTGGCCAGGAACGGGCTGGCCGGCGCGACGCTGGAGAAGATCGCCGAGGAGTCCGGGCTGAGCCGCAGTCATGTCCGGCACTACGTCGGCAACCGGGACGACCTGCTGCTCGCGCTCGTGGAATGGGTGCAGGAACGCGATGACCGGGCCTTCGCCGCCGCCGTGGAGCAGGCGCCGCCCGAGCACCGCCTCGGGGTTGCGATGGACCATCTGTTCGGGCCCTGGTTCTTGGGTGCGGGCGACGAGAGCGCGGTGATCCTGGAGCTCATCAGGGCAGGTCAGAGCGATGAGAAACTTCGTGAGGCCATGATGTCCGGCTACCGGTTGATGCTGGGTGCGATCGATTCCGGGCTGGCTGCCGAGTTCCCGGACAGTGTGCCCAGCGCGCGGCGCGGCACGGCGTACGGCCTGCTGTGTCTGGCGCTCGGCAACGCCGTGATCTCCGACCTGGATCGACCGCTCGGGTCGGGCGGGCTGATCCGCGTGGCGGGCGAGGCGCTGGTGGCGCAACTGGGTGCCGTCACGTCGGGTGGGGCGTCCCGGGGCTGACGCGGGGGAGTGGGGCGAGGAAACCTCGTCGTTACTTTGTCTTCATTGACAAGGTATTCGAGCCCTGTCACTGTCAGGGAACCGCGAAGAGCGGGACGGGCCCTGTGTCGGCCTTCCCCGGCCTCATGCCGCACCGCACCCTTCCCTGGGAGGCTTTTGTGTCCCCGAAGCACCGCGCATCCCGCTTGCCCCTCCTGGCCGCCGTCCCCCTGCTGGGGCTCACGGCATGCACCGGCGCACAGTCGGCCGGCTCCCAGGGGAGCGCCTCTTCCGGCGCCTCACCCATCGTGGACGTGACCACGGCGGCCGCCAAGGGCGACATCGGCACCCTCCACTGGGACCTGCCCACCGGGGAGCCCGCAAGCCTGGACTACGCGCACGCCGGGGACTACAGCTCCAACCTGATGGTCGCCAACCTCTGCGACACGCTCGTGCGGATGAAGGCCGACCTCTCCTACGCCCCCGGCCTGGCGACCTCCTGGAGCAACCCGAACCCCACCACCCTGGTCTACACGATCCGCAAGGGGGTGAAGTTCTGGGACGGTTCGCCCCTCACCGCCACCGACGTGGCCTACAGCCTGAACCGCAACCTCGACCAGAAGGTCGCCTCCAACAACTTCCCCAACTTCGTGAACGTCACTTCCATCAAGGCCACGGGCCCGCTCGAGGTGACGGTCAGGTTCAAACAGCCGGACGAGCTGTTCAACAAGGAGATGGCGGCCACCTCCGGCGTCATCGCCAAGGCCGACTTCATCAAGGAGAAGGGCGCCTCCTACGGCAAGGGCGCGAACGGCGTCATGTGCACCGGCCCGTTCAAGCTCGCCGACTGGAAGGCCAACACCAGCATCCGGCTCGTGCGCAACGACGCCTACTGGGACAAGGCCTTCCGTGCCCGCGCGGCCACGGTCACCGTCTCCTTCGTCGCCGACACCACCAACCTGACCCTCGGCCTGAAGTCCGGCCAGCTCGACGGCGCCTTCGGTGTGCCGGCCGCCGCCATCCCCGCCCTGACGAACACACCGACCGGCGCCATCCACCGGGGCTCCGGACTCGGCTCGTACCAACTGGCCCCCAACGGCACGCCCGCGGGCAAGGACGAACACATACGCCTGGCCCTGCTCAAGGTCATCGACCGCGAAGCCCTCGCCACCGCCGTCTTCCACAACAGCGCCACACCGCTCTACACCTTCATCCCGCCGTCGGGATGGGACGCGAAGGCCAGACAGACCTTCCGGAGCGCGTACGACGAGCTCGCCAAGCCCGGTCCCGGCGGTGATCCGGACGCGGCCAGGAAGGAACTCGCGAAAAGCCCCCTCAAGAACTCCACCGTGACCATCGGCGTCCAGGCCGGGGACGCCACGGAGGTGACCACCGTGACCCTGATCCAGGAGCAGGCGCGCAAGATCGGGCTCAAGGTGCAGATCAAGCAGATGCAGCCGCTCCAGTTCAGCACGGCCTTCTACGACCCGAAGGCACGGGCCGGGATCGACTTCCTGCTCACCAAGGGTTTCCTCAGCGTCGCCGACCCGCTGGACTACCTCGCCCTCGGCCCGGTGCCGGACGGCCAGTTCAACTGGATCGGCTGGAACGACGCCAGAACCGCCGATCTGATCGGCACGGCCCGGAAGACGACGGACGCCACCGAGCGCGCCGAGTACATCGTCCAGGCACAGGCCCGGTACGAGGCAGTCGCCTGGTCCGTCCCGCTGCTGAGCATCAACGAGGTCACCTACCTCAACAAGCGCGTCACCGGCGCCCCGCTCACCACCGCCGAGATCTTCCAGCCTTCCCTCGCCGTCATCGGCTCGGCCAACTGAAGGGGCTTGCACCATGCGCGCGGCACTCCGCACCATCACGGGCGCCCTGCTGACCCTGTTCGTGTCCAGCCTGGTCATCTTCGTCGCCCTGGCGGCCTCTCCGGGCGACGCGGCCTCCCGGCTCGCCGGCTCCAGGGCCACCGCCGCGCAGATCGCGGCGATCCGCCACACCCACGGCCTGGACCAGCCCCTGCCCCTGCGCTACCTCCACTGGCTGGCAGGCTGTCTGCACGGCGACTTCGGAACCTCGCTCCAGTACCAGCAGAGCGTCTCCTCGCTCCTCGCACCCCGCGTCGGCCAGACCCTGGCCCTGGTCGGCCTGACCGCGCTGTTCATCCTGATCGGCGGGGTCGGCGCCGGGATCCTGGGAGCGGTGAGCCGACCCGGCTCCGTCGTGCTCCCCGTCCTGTCCGGGGTCGGAGTCGCCGTCCCGTCCTTCGTCGCGGCGGCCCTGCTCGTCCAGGTCTTCGCGCTCTGGCTGGGCTGGCTGCCCGCGATCTCCACCGGCGTCGGCGGACTGCGCGGGCTGGTCCTGCCCGCCCTCGCGCTCGCCCTGTCCTGGGCGGCCTACCTGGCCCAGGTCGTGCGCGCCGCCCTGCGGGAACAACTCGGCCAGGAGCACGTGGCCATCGCCCGCTCCCGGGGACTGAGCCCGGGCGGAGTCTTCCGCCGGCACGTGCTGCGCAACGCGGCGCCCGAGATCACCACGGTGTCCGGACTCGCGGTCGCCGGCCTGATCGCGGGCACGGTCGTGGTGGAGCAGGCCTTCGGTATCGGCGGCATCGGCTCGTTCCTGGTCCAGTCCGTGGCCGGCAAGGACAGCAACGTCGTCCTGGCGATCAGCCTGCTGATGGTGGCCGCCTTCATCGTCACCACCACCGCCACCGACCTTCTGCACCGCGCGCTCGATCCGCGGATCCGTGGCGCGGCCAAGACCCGCGAAAGGCAGGCCCGATGACCGCGACAGCACTCCCACTCCCCGCGGAAAGTCCCGGATGGCCCGGACGGCGCGGCCGCGTCGACGCCGTGTCGGCCGTGCTCGGCACCGCTCTGGTCCTCCTCGCCCTCGCCGCCGCGCTCGCCCCGCTGATCGCCCCGTACGATCCGGCGGCGACCGACATCCTGGCCGCCAACTCCGGTCCCTCCCCAGCCCATTGGCTGGGAGCCGACGACCTCGGCCGCGACGTCCTGTCCCGGCTGCTGTACGGCGCCCGCCTCAGCCTGCTCGGCCCCACGCTGATCATCGCGGCGGCCACCGTCCTCGGCACCGCTCTCGGTGTCGCATCCGCATGGCTGGGCGGCTGGTTCGACGCGATCACCACCCGGGTCCTCGACTTCTTCTTCGCCTTCCCCGGCCTGCTGCTGTCCGTCCTGGCCGTCGCGATGATCGGCACCGGCTTCCTCGCCCCGGTCACCGCGCTCGCCCTCGCGTACACGCCGTACATCGCACGCGTCACCCGCACCATCGCCGTACGCGAACGCAACCTCCCCTACATCGAGGCCTTGTGCACCCACGGCCTCGGCGGCTGGGCCATCTGCCTGCGCCACCTGGCCCCGGCCGTGTGGCCGGTGATCCGCGCCCAGGCCGCGATCGCCTTCGGCTCGGCGCTCGTGGACCTGGCTGCGGTCTCCTACCTGGGCCTGGGCGTCCATCCACCCTCCGCGGAATGGGGCCTGATGGTCGCCCAGGGCCAGTCGGCGCTGCTCGGCGGCGCACCCTGGCAGTCGCTGTCCGCGGGACTGCTGATCATCGTCGTCGTGCTCGCCGTCAACACCATCGGCGAACGGGCGAGCGACTCGGACCCGGCAGGAGTACGCGCATGAGAGCGTCGGTCAAGGAAGAGGAACTGCTCGACATCACGGGCCTTCGAGTCGGCCTGGCCGACGGAAGGACCGTCCTGCACGATGTCTCCTACGCCGTGCGGCCCGGTGAATCCCTCGGCCTGGTCGGCGAGTCCGGGTCGGGCAAGTCCATGAGCCTCAAGGCCGTGCTGCGCATGCTGCCCGCAGGGGCCCGTACAGAAGGCGGCGTCACCTTCGACGGACGCTCCGTGACCACCATGAACCCGCGCGAGCTGCGTGCCTTCCGGGCCGGCGAGGTGGCGATGATCCCGCAGGATCCGCGCGCCGCCGCCAACCCCGTGCGCACGGTCGGCGACTTCCTCACCGAAGTCCTGGTGCGGGCCCGTGGTGTTGCGCGCGGGCAGGCCACCGAACAGGCGATCCGGCATCTCGCCGACGTCGGCATCGCCGACGGGGAGCATCGGCTCCACCAGTATCCGCACCAGCTGTCGGGAGGTCTGCTCCAACGGGTGATGATCGCCGCGGCCCTGGCCGCCGAACCCCGGCTGCTGCTCGCCGACGAGCCCACCACCGCCCTCGACGTCACCACGCAGCAGGAGGTGATGGCCATCCTCGACGAGCAGCGCCGCCGGCATCACCTGGCCATGGTGCTGGTCACCCACGACCTCGACCTCGCGGCGGCGGTCACCGACCGCATCGCGGTGATGTACGCCGGCACCATCGTCGAACTCGCCCCCTCCAAGGGCCTGCACCACCACGCCCGACACCCCTACACCGCAGGCCTGTTGCGTTCCCGCCCGGCCATCGGCACCCGAGCTCGCCCGGTCAGCCTCCCCGGCCGGCCCCTGTCGGCCTTCGAGGCCGGGCCGGGATGCGTCTTCGCCGACCGCTGCGCCTTCGCCGAAGAAGACTGCCGCACGCAGCGGCCACGGCTCGAAGCGCACGGAACGCACCTGGTCGCCTGCCACCGCGCGGCCGAACTCACCGCCGCCGGAAGCCTCCTGGAGACGACGTCATGATCGAGACGGTCCTTCCCGCACTCGAAGCCACCGGCCTGCGCAAAGAGTTCCCCGGCGGCCGGATCGCGGTCGACGACGTGTCCCTGACCCTCCCGCCCGGTGGATCGATGGGCGTCGTCGGCGAGTCCGGTTCCGGCAAGACGACCGTCGCCCGGATGCTGGTCGGTCTCGAGACCCCGACAGCGGGCACCATCCAAATCGACGGCGAGCCGCTGATCACGGGAGGGCCCACGCGCCTCGGCCGCGCCGAGCGCCGCCGTCGCGCCTGCCGGATCCAGCTCGTCTTCCAGGACCCCTACACCTCCCTCGACCCGCGCCAGACCATAGGCCAGGGCATCGACGAGCTGTTGCGCCTGCATGAACCCGACCGCGACCGGCGCCGCACCCGCGCCACCGATCTCCTCGACCAGGTCGGCCTGGACGCACGTATGGCACGTTCGACGCCCAGCGCCCTGTCCGGTGGCCAGCGTCAGCGGGTGGCCATCGCCCGCGCCCTGGTCTCCCGGCCGAAGATCCTCGTCCTGGACGAGGCCGTCTCCGCGCTCGACGTGTCCATCCAGGCGCAGGTGCTCAACCTGCTCGCCGACCTGCGCGACGAACTCGGCATCGGCTATCTCTTCGTCACCCACGACCTGGCCGTCGCCCAGCAGGTCACCGACGAGCTGATCGTGATGCACCAGGGCCGGGTCGTCGAGCACGGCACCACCGACCAGGTGCTCACCGCGCCCGAACACCCCTACACCCGCGACCTGTTGGCAGCCGTCCCGCGCGAGGGCTGGCTGCCGACACGTCGACCGGCAACTCCTGGCTGAACCCGATATCCGCTTGCACAGCAACATCACTGCGGGTCAACGTCGTCCGACACCTGACGATGGCAGAGAATGATGACCATGCAGACCCACTCCGTCGACCACGAACTCATCCAGGCCGCGGCAGACGTCGCGCGCACTCGATGCCGGGGCGACAACCACACCATGGCAGCCGCGGCCCGCGCCCGGGACGGCCGGATCGTCACCGCGGTGAACGCGTACCACTTCACCGGAGGCCCCTGCGCCGAACTTGTCCTCATCGGCACGGCGGCCGCCCAGGGCGCCTACGAGCTCGACACGATCGTCGCCGTGGGCGACCGCGACCGAGGGGTCGTTCCCCCGTGCGGTCGATGCCGCCAAGTCCTTCTCGACTACTTTCCCGCCCTCAAGGTCATCGTCGGTGAGAACGAGCGCATCCGAACCGTCCGCATCACCGACTTGCTGCCCGAAAGCTACGTCTGGGCCGACCACCAGCTCGAGGCCGAGTAGACCGAAGGTCAGGGCAGCACGACGATCTTGCGTCCCTGGCCGGCGGCGAACCGGTCCAGCGCCTGGGGGTACTCCGCCAGCGGCAGCCGGTGGCTGATGAACACCTGCGGATCGAGCACCCCGGCCGCGAACAGTTCCGCCGCGCGCTCGTAGCTGTGCAGTACCGCCATGGAGCCGGTGATCGTGATCTCCTGGTTGTAGATGCGGTACGGCGAAATGGTGGCCGTCGTCGCGTAGTCGGAGACACCGAACTGGAGAAACGTGCCGGCCTTGGCGACCCGCTCCAGGCCGTCCTGGATGGCCGCGGCGTTGCCGGTCGCGTCGACGACCACGTCCCAGCCGGCCGGCCGCCCCAACTCGTCGGCCGAGAGCGCGGCTTGGGAACAGCCCAGCTTCTCGGCCGTCGCCAGCCGTTCCGGGTTGACGTCGACGACATCCACCGAAGCGGCACCGGTGCGCTTGGCCAGCTCCAGCATCATCAGGCCCATCGTCCCGCTGCCGTAGATCAGCACATGGGAGCCGAGCCTGGTGTTGAGCACGTCGTAGCCGCGCACGGCACAGGACAGCGGTTCGATCAGCGCCGCGTCCTGGACGTCCACATGGTCCGGCAGCCGTACACAGTTGGCGACGGGCGCCACGGCGTACTCGGCGGCGCCACCCGCAACGGTCACTCCGATCGCCTGCCACCGGTCGCAGAGGTTGTTGCGGCCGGCCCGGCAGTAGCGGCACTCGTTGCAGTACAGCGACGGGTCCACGGCGACCCGGTCGCCGATCGCGAGTTCGGTGACCTCACTGCCGAGGCCCACGACCTCCCCGGCGAACTCGTGGCCCGGCACGACCGGCAGGGTCGGTGCGAACTCGCCCTGGAGGATGTGCAGATCGGTTCCGCACAGCCCGCAGGCCGCCACCTGGACCACGACCTGGCGCGGCCCGGGAGTGGGGTCGGGCACCGTGGTGACGGTGACCTTGCCGGGGGCTTCGATGACAGCGGCTTTCACTTGACTGCTCCTAGGGACAGGCCGCGGACCAGTTTGTCCTGGGCGGCGAAACCGGCGATGAGGACCGGCAGGGAGACCAATGTGGCGGCGGCGCAGAGCCGGGCGAGGAACAGGCCCTCGCTGGTGATGAAGCCGACGAGGAAGACGGGCGCGGTCGAGGCGTTGGTCGCGGTCAGGTTGACGGCGAACATGAACTCGTTCCAGCTGAAGATGAAGCAGATCAGCGCGGTGGCGGCGAGTCCCGGCATGGCGACCGGCGCGACGATCCGCCACAGCACGGTGAGCAGGTTGGCGCCGTCGACCTCGGCGGCCTCCAGGATCTCCTTGGGCACCTCGGCGAGGAACGAGCGCATCATCCACACCGCGATCGGGAGGTTCATGGCGGTGTAGAGGACGATCAGCGTCCACACGTTGTCCAGCATCCCGGCGTCCTTGACGATCAGGTACACGGGCAGCAGGGCCGCGATGGCCGGCAGGAACTTGGTGGACAGGAAGAAGAACATCACGTCGGTCCACTTCTGGACCGGCTTGATGGACAGCGCGTAGGCCGTCGGCACCGCCAGGGCGAGCACCAGCAGCGTCGAAATCACGCTGGCCATGGCCGAGTTGAGGAGGAAGGGGGTGATGTCCCGGCTGAACAGCAGTTTGTACTGGTCGAGGGTGAGGGCGGCGAAGGGGGTCGGCGGGTTGGTCGCCGCGTCCGCCTCCTGGTGGAAGGAGGTGAGCACCATCCATGCCACCGGGGCGAAGAACGCCAGCGTGGCGAGCCAGGCGACGAAGGTCCACATCGGCGACAGCTTCGGCGCACCGCCGTGGTCGTCGCGGCGGCGGATGAGCTTCCTGAGCCTTGCGCCGGGCGTGGCGACGGCTGCGTGAGTCATCGGGACACCTCCTCGCGGAACAGCGACGCGATGGTGCGCAGCGCGAAGGTCGCGATCACGATCGAGCCGAGCACGACGACCACCCCGGCGGCGGCCGCCTGGCCGTACTCGTACTTGCGGAACATGGTCAGGTAGATCTCGTAGGGCAGGTTGGTCGTCTGCGAGCCGGGGCCGCCCTGGGTGATGGTGTAGACCGCGTCGAAGGTCTGCACGACGTAGATCGTGCCGAGCAGGACGCCCAGTTCGATGTACTGGCGCAGGTGGGGCAGGGTGATGTGGCGGAAGGTCGCCATGGCGGACGCCCCGTCGACGCGGGCCGCCTCCAGGACGTCACCGGGCTGCGCCTGAAGGCCGGCGAGGAGGATCAGCATCATGAAGGGGGTCCACTGCCAGACCAGTGAGACCACGACGGCGGGCATGGGGTAGGAGGACACCCAGTCGATCGTGGGGCCGTTGGCGGCTCCGAAAAGCCGGTACACGGCGTTGAGGGTGCCGTTGAGCAGGCCGTAGTCAGGGTTGTAGATGGCGTGCTTCCACAGCAGCGCCGCGGCGACCGGCATGACGAGGAACGGCGCTATGAGCATCGTCCGTGCCAGACCGCGGCCGAGGAACCGGCGGTCGAGCAGCATCGCGAGGCCGAGGCCGAGGACCACGCTGATCAGCACCACCGACGCGGTGAGCACGATGGTGTTGAGTACCGCTGTGCGCAGCCGCTCGTCGGTGAAGACGAACTTGAAGTTGGACAGGCCGATGAAGTGCCGGTCGCCCGGCTTGAGGATGTTCCACTGGAAGGTGGAGATGACGAGCGTGGCCACGAAGGGCAGTTGCGTGACGATGATCGTGAAGATCAGCGCCGGGAGCAGCGGGATGCGGCGCCGCCACTTGCCGGCGCCGGCGGACGTGCGCGGGCGGCTGGGCGGTGGTGCTGTCTTGGGAGGAGCGGTGAGCGCGGTCATGGGTGATTCCTCTGCCGGTGACGGCCGGGGTGGGGGAGGGGGCCCGGCCGGGGGGAGGACCGGCCGGGCGGTTCGAGCGGGTCACTTGTAGTTCTTGGCGACGTCCTCGGCGAGCTTCTGGCCGTCGTTCAGCGCCTTGTCCACGCTGGTCTTGCGGGCGATGGCTGCGGAGATCTCCTGGGTGACCTTGGTCCCCAGGTCCTGGAACTCGGGGACGGCCACGTACTGGATGCCCACCGTCGGCCTGGGCTGGACGCCCGGGTTGGCCGGGTCGGCTCCCTCGATGGACTTCAGGGTGATGTCACCGAACGACGCCGCGGCCTTCTGGTACTGCGGAATCTCGTACGTGCTGGCCCGCTTGCCGGCCGGGACGCGCGCCCAGCCGAGCTTCGCGCCGACCAGGTTCTCGTACTTCTTGCTGGAGGCCCACAGCATGAACTTCGAGGCGGCGTCGGCCTTCTTCGTGGTCTTGGGCATGGCCCACGCCCAACTCCACAGCCAACCGCTGCTCTTGGTCTCGACGGTCGGTGCGTAGGCGTAGCCGACATGGCCGGCGATCTTGCTGGCGCTGGGGTCCTCCAGGGAACCGGCCGCGCTGGTCGCGTCGTACCACATCGCGACCTTCTTCTGGCTCATGGCGTTGAGGCACTCGGTGAAGCCGGACTGCGCCGCTCCAGCCTCTCCGTGCTTCTTGACCAGGTCGACGTAGAAGTTGGTCGCCTTCTTGAACGCCGGGCTGTTGACCTGGGCCTTCCAGTCCTTGGTGAACCAGGTGCCGCCGAAGGTGTTGACCACGGAGGTCAGCGGCGCGCCGAGCTCGCCCCAGCCGGCCAGACCGCGCAGGCAGATGCCTCGCATGCCGGGCTCGGCGCCGTCGACCTTGGCGGCGATGCCGGCGATCTGCTGCCAGGTCGGGTGCTCGGGCACCGTGATGCCCTTCGCCTTCATGACGTCCTTGTTGTACATGAGGAAGGACGACTCGCCGTAGAACGGCAGGGCGTAGAGGTTGCCGTCGGAGCCGGACAGGGAGGTGACCATCGGCTTGAGCAGGTCGGCCTTGTCGAAGCTCGCGTCCTTGTCGGCGTAGGAGCCGAGTTCGTGCAGCCAGCCGTTCTTCTGCCAGATGGGCACCTCGTAGGCGCCGATGGTGGCGACGTCGTACTGGCCGGCCTGGGTGGCGATGTCCTGGGTGACCTTGTCGCGCAGTTCGTTCTCGGGAAGGATCGTGAAGTTCACCTTGATGCCGGTGTCCTTGGTGAAGGTGTCCTTCGTGAGCTTGGCGATGTCCTCCATCTGCGGGTTGCCGACCATCAGCACGTTGATGCTCTTGCCGCCGCCGGAGCCGGAGGAGCCGCCGGCCCCGCTACAGCCGGCCAGCAGTGAGCTCGCGGCCGTGGCCGTGACGAGGACATGGGTCATTCTTCTGGTGCGCATGACTGACTCCAGTGGGTGTTTCGAGGGCGTGGGGAACCAGGCCCCGGACGTGCGGGGCGGTGGGATACGGAGATGAACCGCGGCTCAGACGCGGATGACTTCGGGGCCCAGCAGTGAGTAGCGGTGAGCCTCGGAGGCGGGCAGGCCGGCGTCGGTGACGATCGCCTCGAACTCGGTGACGTCCGCGAAGCGGCAGAAACTCACGGCACCGAACTTCGTGTGGACCCCGGAGAACACCCGGCGCCTGGCGGCCCTGAGCACCTGGGCCTTGACCTCACTGACGGCGGGATCCGGCGTGGTGAGTCCGTACTCGCGGGAGATGCCGTTCGCGCCGACGTACGCCAGGTCGATGACGAAGCCGGACAGCATGCGGGTCGCCCAGTGGTCGACCGTGGCCAGCGTCCCGCCCCGCACCCGGCCGCCGAGCAGCAGCACGGTGATGTTCTGGGCGGAAGCCAGGTCACCCGCGGTGGCCAGGGAGGAGGTGACCACGGTCAGTGGCCGGTCGCGGGGCAGGGCGGCGGCGATGAGCTGCGGGGTGTAGCCCTCGTCGACGAAGACGGTCTCGGCGTCCCCCAGCAGCGCGGCCGCGGCGGCCGCGATCCGGGACTTCTCGGGGACGTGCATGGTGGTGCGGAAGGCGAGCGTGGTCTCGAAGCCCGCGCTCTCCACGGGATGGGCGCCGCCGTGGGTACGCCGGACCAGCCCGTGGTCCTCCAGCAGGTTCAGATCGCGCCTCACGGTCTCCTTCGAGACCCCGAGATCGGCGGCGAGCTTTCCGACGTCCACGGATCCAAAGCGGCGTGCTGTTTCCAGGATTCCGCGTCTTCGTTCCTCGGCGTCCACGGTGACACCTCCGTTCACGCTCCGCGCGTCGTGACTGCGCCGGCTCATTCCCGGAGCCCTACCCGTCGGGGTCCCGGTGGCCAAATTTCTACAAGGCGATCGCCCCTGGTGGCCAGGTTCGCCGTAGAGCGCTTCATGACCGAATGTGCCCGTTTTCCAGGACGGGGAGCCCCTGGACGACACCGTGGAGGGCTCCAGGACGTGGGAGGCCGCTGCCCGCCAGCCGACCGATTCGTGCCCGTTCGCTGCCTGTTCTCCCGAACGGATCCGGACATCCGGCTGGGATCCGGCCCCGCTACCCGGTCTCTCCGCCGTCGCGCGGCCGGAGGATTCCCGCTCTCGACTCGTTCTCCTTGATGCCCCGGGCCTCCTGGCCGCCGCCAGAAGGCCCGGGGCGGAACGTTGTCAGACGGCTCTGACAGCGGGTTCCAGGCCGGGCTTGTCCGCCGGCGGCCGGGGGTCGTCGTGATGCCTGAACAGTTTGCTGGGCCACCACATCCATCGACCCACGTCCAGGGTGAGCGCGGTGACCAGCACCGAGCGGACGATCATGGTGTCCAGCAGCACACCGAAGGCCACCGCGAACCCGAGCTCGGCCGCGAAGACCAGCGGCAGCGAGGCCATCGCCGCGAAGGTGCCGGCCAGTACCAGGCCCGCTGAGGTGATCACACCCCCGGTGGCGGACAGGCCCGTCAGCGCCCCGCGCCGGGTGCCGTACAGCAGTGCCTCTTCGCGCACCCGGGTGACGAGGAAGATGTTGTAGTCGATGCCCAGGGCGACCAGGAACACGAACGTGAGGAGCGGGAAGGAGGCTTCCGCCCCGGCGAAGTGGAACACGTGGTCGAACGCCAGACCGCTCACGCCGAGGGCCGCGCCGAACGACAGCACCACCGTCGCCATGAGCAGCAGCGGTGCGACGATCGCTCGCAGCAGCAGCGCGAGGATGAGGAACACCAGGACCAGCACGACGGGGATGATCACCTCGGAGTCGCGGGCGGCCGCCTCTTGTGTGTCGAGAATGACCGCCGTGTTGCCACCGACTCGGGCATCCGCACCCTCGATCCCGTGGACCGCGCTTCTGGCCCGCTCGACGGTGCGCATCGCGGCCGTGCTGCTGGGGTCGTCCTCGAGCTCCCCGAGCATGAAGGCCTCGCCATCCTTGATCATCGGCGTCGAGACGGCGGCGACTCCCGGGACGCCGGACAGCGCGGACCTCACCTGCTGCACCGAGGCGCTCTTGGCCACCACGTAGACCGGGTCACCCGACCCGGCCGGGAAGTGTCTGGACTGGATCTCCTCGCCGACGGCCGTCTGTGGCTTGTCGGTGAACTGGTCCTTGTTGGAAAGCCCGTCGGCCTTCAGCCCCAACGCCCCGATCGCCATGGCGCCGAGGACGAGCGCGGTGCCGATCCACACGATCCGCGGTCGGCCGGAGACGGCGGTGCCGACCCGGGTCCAGATGCCTTCCCCGGCTGCCCCGGCCGATCCGTACGACGGCTTCACCGGCCAGAAGATCCAGCGGCCGCAGATGACCAGCAGGGCCGGCATCAGGGTGACCATGGCCAGCAGCCCGACGAGGACGCCGACGGCACAGGCGGGCCCGAGTCCCTGGGTGGAGTTCAGGGTGGCCAGGGTCAACAGCATGAGGCTGACGGCGACGGTCGCGGCGCTGGCGATGATCGCGGGACCCGAGCGGTGCAGAGCCTGGGCCATCGCCTCGTGCCGGTCCTCGTGCCGCCCCAGCTCGTCTCGGTACCGCGAGATGAGCAGGAGCGCGTAGTCGGTGGCGGCGCCGAACACCAGCACGGTCAGAATGAAGCCGGTCTGCTTGTTGACGGTGAGTCCGGCGTTCTTCGCCAGCAGGTAGATCACCGCTTCCGACGTCACGAGGGCGCCGCCCACGGTCAGCAGCGGCAGCAGCGGGAGCACCGGGCTGCGGTAGGTGAGCAGCAGGATCACGACCACCACCGACGCGGTGATCGTGGTCAGGCCGCCTCCTGAGCTGAAGGCCTTGATCGAGTCGGATGCCTGGCCGGCCGGTCCGGTGACGTGGAACCCGAGGCCGCCCGTGTTCCGTTCGCCGACGTCGCTCATCGCGTCGACGACCTTCCCGATCCCTTCCCATCCCGTCTTGTCCTTGTGGATCTGGACCACGGTCTGGATGGCCTTGCCGTCCTGGGCCTTCACGGGACCCTGCGGCTGCCCCACGACGTTTTCGATGCCTTTGAAGGCTTCGGCATCGGCGCGGGCCTTGGCCATGTCGGCAGAGGTGATGCCCTCGGGCCGGTCGTAGATCACAATCGCGGGCAATGTGTCTGCGGGCTGGAACTTCTCGGCCCGGTCGACGACGCTGGTCGACTCCGCGTTGCCGGGCAGCCAGGCCGAGTTGTCGTTGTTCTCGACGTCGCCGAGCTTGCCGGCCAGCATCAGGGCCGGAACCAGCAGCGCCGTCCAGAGGAGCAGGACGACCCACTTCGCCACCCTGCCACTGGGCAAGGACGCCATCTTTCGCAGCATTGGATTCCCCCGTGTTCAGCCGACGTGAGAGAGCTTGTCGGGGTTGGCGATGGCGTAGATCCCGCACACCTGGTCGCCGTCCGGAGTGAGGTCGAGAACGAGGACGGCGAACGGGGTGTCGCCGGCGAACAGCAGCGCTGACGGGGCGCCGTTGACACGTCGGTAGGCGATCTCCAGCCCCGCGCCGGAGTGGGGCGCGAGGGCGGCGAGCAGCCGGGCGACCTTGTCCCGGCCGTGGAGCGGCCGCAGACCCCCCGCCGCCTTGCCTCCGCCGTCGCCCCACAGGGTCACCTCCGGCGCCAGGATCTGGAGGAGGGCCTCCAGGTCGCCGCCGAGCGCGGCGGCCAGGAATCGTTCGGTGACCTGTTGCCGGACCTGCGGGTCGGGTTCGTAGCGGGGGCGCCGGGCGTGGACGTGCTCGCGGGCGCGATGGGCGAGCTGGCGTATCGCCGAGGGACTGCGGCCGAGGATTCTCGCGATCTCGGTGTGGGCATAGCCGAACACCTCGTGCAGGACGAACACCGCGCGTTCCAGCGGAGTGAGGGTTTCCAGGACCACCAGCAGTGCCATCGACACCGACTCGGCGCGCACCGCCGCATCAGCGGCGTCGTCGGGGGCGGGCGTGTCCGTGAGGGGGCCGACGAGCGGCTCGGGCAGCCATGGCCCGACGTAGGCCTCACGGCGGCGGCTGAGGAGGGCCTGGTGGGAGAGGGCCCCGTTCACCGCGATCCGCACCAGGTAGGCGCGCGGGTGGTCGATCCGCTCCGTGTCGGGTGCCTGGCTTCTGGACGTCCACGACAGCCATGTCTCCTGCAACACGTCCTCCGTGTCGGCAACGCTGCCGAGCATGTTGTAGACGATGGAGAACAGCAGCTCTCGGTGGTCGTTGAACACCTGTGTCGCAGTGTTCGCCACTGGGTCTGGCGGGGTGTCGGACATCGCAGGGCCTCCCGTCGCGGTCGCATTCCGAACTCAGAGGCAGCCAGGCACCCGGAGTGTGACATCCACTCACGAAATGTGATCCACATCTCACCGATGGCCCGCGGTGCCATACGGACACCACGGCGGCAGGGTCAGTCGGGCGGTGCCGACAGATGGATCAGGATGCCGCACACCTCGTCCACGATCTCCCGGGCCTCCGTCTCGTCCTCGCAGTCGCCCAGCTCGCGCGCGGCCCCGCCGATGACGGTGGTCAGTACGCTCACCCGGACCCGGCCGGCGCGTCGCCGCTCGTCCACCTCCAGCAGCCGGGCGTTGCGTCGTACCCACGCGCGGTCCCACTGGCGGCGCAGCGCGTCGAAGCCGGCCGGGCCGTCGTCCTCCGTGAGGAGCCTGGCGAGCCTCCGGTTGTCCCAGGCGCCCCCCAGATACGCCCTGGCTCCGGCCACGAAGAGGGCGATGGGGTCGTCCACGCCACGGCTGCGCTCGACGGTCAGCGTTGCCGCGGTCCGGTGCTCCTGTTCCTCCCGGAACTCCTCCCACAACGCGAGGTAGAGCCCTCGCTTTCCGCCGTAGTGCTGGAAGAGACTGCCCACCGGGATGCCGGAGCGCGCCGCGATCTCGGTGAGACCGGCGTCGGTGTAACCGCGCTCGGTGAACACCTCCAGGGCGGCGTCCAGCAGCGCACGCCGGACCGTTCCCCGCTGCCCGGCGTGCTCCTCCGACACGATGCCGCTCACTGGCAGTCCTCACCTTCGCCGGCGCCGTCGCGGATGGCGAGGGCGACCAGTAGTTCCAGGAGGTCGGCGATCCGGCGCGGATTTCGGCCGGTGCGTTCCTCGATGCGGCGCAACCGGTAGTGCGCCGTGTTGTGGTGCACCCGCAGCCGGTCGGCGGCCAGCCGCAGATTGAGGTCCGCCTCCGCGAAGGCCCGTATGGTGGTCGCCAGCGTGTCGCCCCGTCTGCGGTCCTCCTCCAGCAGCACACGCACCCGGGGATCGACCAGTTGGCGGGCGAGGTCGTCGGCGCGCAGCGCCAGGTAGTCGAACGGGGACAGCCGCGGCAGCGCCGCCACCCCGCCGCCGCTCGGCACCAGGTCGAGAGCGGCCCGCGCCTCCTCGTACGCGCGCGGCAGTTCGGACGCGCCGCGGGCGACCGTGCTGATGCCCATGCAGAGCAGGGTGCCCTTCCGCGCGAGTCGCTCCTGAAGAGCCTCGAAGTGGGCGCATACGTCGTCAGCGTCCATGCCGGCCCGGAGCACGGGTACGGCCACCACCTCGCCGTGGCGCACGACGACCAGGGTCCGGCCGGCCCAGGGCCCGGCGACACTGATCGACGCGCTGGTGGCATACCCGTTCTCGGCCGAGGTGTGGTCCCCCGTGCGCGTGTCACCGACGCAGACCGCCACGACCGCCATCATCGGCGAGCGCGGTCCGATGCCGTACGCCTGTGCCGCGGCGAACAGCGGACCGCGCGACGGTGCCACGCCTGCCAGCAGCTGATCGAGGAGATCCCGGCGCTCCCGGTCCGCGTCCGCCACCACATGCTGCTGGTACTCGACGTACGCCTGCGCGGCATGGGTGCTGGCGTAGTCGACGTACCGCATCAGCGGGGTGACGAGGGACAGCGCGGCCTGCTGGGCCTCGGCGGACGTACCCGCGCAGTCCAGCAGCGCGTCCCACATCACTTGCCGGCCGACCCGGAAGGCACTGATCCAGTCCTCCAGCGCGAACCCGGCGCGTGCTCGGCGCATGGCTGCCGCCCGGCTGAAGACCAGGTCCTCGGCAGCGATGTCGCGGTCGCCGACCAGCGCCGCCAACTGCATCCGGTAGTGCTCCAGCACCTGTGCCCGCACCTCGTCGAAGAACCGGTCGTCCTGGAGTGCGTACGACGGGATCTCCGCGCGCATCACCTCGACGGCGGTCTCCGCCACCTCCTCGACCCGGTCGTGGACGGCGTGCAGGATCCGCCACCGCTCCCGGCGGAGCGGTTCGGAGAGCTGGGAAGCGCCCAGGGCGGGACCGCGAGGCATGGCGCCGATCGTCGCCGTCCACCTCGTGCTCCGTCAACAGGCTCGGTGTGAGACATCCCCCGGCACCTGTGCGCGGCGCACAGTCCGGCGACCGAGAACTTGGGTGTTCACACCCAATGTGCGGCCCGAACGCCCCCACCTACTGTGACGCTCGCCCACCCCCCCCAGCACGTCGGAAGGGGCGTCACTCATGCTCGCGGTCGACGGTATCACCGTGCGCTTCGGCGGGATCACGGCACTGGACGGTGTCGCGTTCACCGTCGAGCCGGGCACCGCCGTGGGGCTCATCGGTCCGAACGGAGCCGGTAAGACCACCTTGTTCAACTGCCTCACCAGGCGCTGCACTCCCGACGGGGGAGAAGTGCGGTTCGAGGACGAGGACCTGCTGGCCCTCCCCCCGCACACCGTCGCCGGGCGCGGCATCGCCCGCACCTTCCAGAACCTGGGCCTGTTCCCGCGGCTCACGGTCCGGGAGAACGTCATGGTCGGCGCCCACAGCCGGGGGCACACCGGACACCTCGCCGCGGCGCTCCGGCTGCCCCGCGTCCGGCGGGAGGAGAGGGAACTGCGTGACCAGGCGGACGACTTGCTACGACGGCTCGGTCTGGCGGACGTCGCCGACCACCCCGCCTCCGGGCTGCCGTTCGGCACGCTCAAACGCGTCGAACTCGCCCGGGCGCTCGCGGTACGGCCCCGGCTGCTGCTGCTCGACGAACCCGTCAACGGGCTCAGCCACGGCGAGGTCGGCCAATTCGCGGATCTGGTCCGGTCGGTGCGCCGGGATTTCGACCTCACGCTCGTGGTGGTCGAACACCACATGGGGTTCGTGATGGGGCTGTGCGACAAGGTCGTGTGCCTCGACTTCGGCCGCAAGATCGCGGAGGGGACGCCGGAGGAGATCCAGCGCGACCCGGCGGTCGTCGAGGCGTACCTGGGGGCGGCCGCATGACCGAGCCCACCACCAGCCGCACCGAGACAGCGGTGAACGCGGAGCCGGACTTCCTGAAGGTGGCGGGCCTGCACGCCGGATACGGCCAGGCCCGCGTGCTCCAGGGCCTCGACTTCTCCGTCGCCCGCGGTGAGGTGTGCGCGATCCTCGGACCCAACGGCGCCGGCAAGACCACGACGCTGCGGGCGCTGTGCGGCATGGTCCGCGGCCGCGGCTCGGTGACCCTGAACGGCACGGAACTGCTGGACCGCTCGCCCGAGCAGGCCGCCCGGCTCGGTGTGGCACACGTACCCGAGGGCCGGGGCACCTTCAACGACCTGACCGTCGAGGAGAACCTGCGCGTCGGCGCCCACCTGCGTACCGGTCTTCGGCGGCGCGGCCGTGCCGAGCGCGCGGCCGTGGCGGCCGACCTGGAACGGATCTACGACTACTTCCCCCGGCTGCGCCAGCGGTCGCGTCAGGCCGCCGGCAGCCTCAGCGGCGGGGAGCAGCAGATGCTCGCCATCGGCAGGGCGCTGATGCCGCGGCCCTCGCTGCTGCTCCTGGACGAGCCGTCCCTGGGGCTCGCGCCACTGGTCACCCGTGAGCTGTTCGAGATCGTCCGTGCCGTCAACGAGGAGGAACACACCACCGTGGTCGTCGTCGAGCAGAACGCCCGGCTCGCGCTGGACATCGCGCACCGGGCCCATGTACTGGAGGCCGGCCGCCTGGTGCTGTCCGGACCGGCCGCGCGGATCCGCGAGGACGGGCAGGTCGCCGAGGTGTACCTCGGTGTCTCCGTCCGCTCCGGGAAGGCCGGGTGAGCGCCGTGACCGATCTCCTCCAGCAAGTGGTGGAAGGACTGGGCTCCGGCGCGGTGTACGCCAGTCTGGCGCTGGCCCTGGTACTGATCCACCGGTTCACCGGGATCGTCAACTTCGCGCAGGGCGAGCTGGCCATGCTCTCCACGTACGTCGCCTGGCAGCTGGTGGCGTCCGGGATGCCGTTCTGGCTGGCGCTGCCGGTCACCCTCGCGGTGTCCTTCGCCGGCGGCATGCTGGTCGAACGGATCGTCATCCGCCCAGTGCGGGGCGCGCCCGAGCTGACGGTCGTCATCGTCACGGTCGGCCTGTTCATCTTCGTCAACGCGCTGGCCGGCCTGATCTGGTCGTTCACCGTGAAGGACTTCCCGCAGCCGTTCCCCGACGGCGGGCTCGACCTGGCCGGGGTGCGCGTGGACTGGTCGACGCTCGGGATCATCGGCGTGGTGGCCGTCGTGATGGGGCTGCTGTATCTGCTGTTCCAGCACACCTCCATCGGCCTGGTGATGCGGGCGGTCGCCTGCAACCCGGCCTCCGCCCGGCTGTCGGGCATTCGGGTGGGCCGGGTGCTGATGCTCGGCTGGGGGCTGGCCGCCACGGTCGGCGCGGTGTCGGGCGTGCTCGTCGCCCCGGTGCTGTTCCTGGAGCCCAACATGATGGGCGGGGTACTGATCTACGCCTTCGCCGCGGCCACCCTCGGGGGCTTCGACAGCCCGGTCGGCGCGGTCGTCGGCGGCCTGTTCGTGGGGGTCGCCGAAACGCTGACCGGGGCGTACGTGGACGTGATCGGTGCCGACCTGAAGGTGGGCGTCCCCCTGGTGATCATTCTGGCGGTGCTGCTGGTGCGGCCCCAGGGCCTCTTCGGACGGGCGGCGGTGGAGCGCGCATGAGCACGGTCACCGCAACACTCGGCACGGACCGCGCACGCCACCTGGGAGCCGCGCTCACCGTACTGCTCGCGGCAGCGCTCACCGTCGGCGCGCCGTTCTACTTCGCCCCCTTCCAGGTCTTCCAGCTGACCATGGTGCTCCTGTACGCCGTCGCGCTGGCCGGTCTGAACCTGCTGGTCGGTTTCGGCGGGCAGATCTCGCTCGGGCACGGCGCGTTCTTCGCGGCGGGGTCCTACACGGCGGCGGTCATGCTCGACCGGTACGACACCGGCCACCTGGCCACGCTGCCGGTCGCGGCCGCCGGATGCTTCCTGCTGGGCCTGGGGTTCGGAGTGCCCGCGCTGCGGCTGCGCGGGCTGTACCTGGCCCTGGTCACCCTCTCGTTCGCGGTGTTCCTGCCGCCCCTGCTCAAGCGGCTCGAACCGGTGACAGGCGGGTCGATGGGCCTGACCGTGGACAAGTTGCGGCCGCCCGCGTGGAGCGGTCTGGCCGAGGACCAGTGGATGTACTTCGTGGTCCTCGCCGTCACCGCGGTGGCCCTGCTGCTCGCCCGCAACCTGCTGCGGTCCCGCGTCGGCCGGGCACTGCTCGCCGTGCGGGACGACGAGAGCGCCGCCGAGGTCTTGGGCGTGCGGCTGTCGCTGCACAAGACCCTCGCCTTCGCGTGGAGCGCGATGTTCGCGGGTGTCGCCGGGTGTCTGTACACCTGGGTGATCGGTTTCGTCTCGCCGGACTCCTTCAGCTTCGTGCTGTCCATCACCCTGCTGGCCGGCCTGGTGGTCGGGGGGCTCGGCTCGCTGTACGGCCCCCTGCTGGGGGCGGCGTTCGTGATGTACGTGCCGAGCGTCTCCCAGGACGTCAGCGAGGCGGCACCGGGAGTGGTGTTCGGCCTGCTGATCATCACGGTGATGTTCGTGGCCCCGACGGGACTGGCCGGTCTGCCGGGCCGTGTCCTGGGCGCTGTCGCCCGTCGCCTGCCCCGCACCACCGCCACCCCCGAGCGGACGCCCGAGACCGCACCCGATGCGGAACCGGAGTCCCGGGCCGGATCGGGACCCGCCACGACCCCCGCCCCTGCCGACCCCGCAGTTGCCGACGCCGAACCAGTGGGCGCACCGCCCCGTACGGAAAAGGAATGAATCACATGCGCAAGACGACCGCTCTGCGGGCCGCCGCGGCCGTGACCGCCGCCCTGCTCACCGCGACCGCCTGCAACAGCCGACGAGGACAGGACGCCCAGGACACCGCCGCCGGTGGCGCGTGCAAGGGCCAGCAGACCACCGGCATCACCGACAGCACCATCAAGCTCGGCGGGATCTACCCGCTGTCAGGCCCCGCCTCCGCGTACGGCACGATCAGCAAGGGCGTCGCCGCCTACTTCAAGTACGTCAACGACAAGGGCGGCATAGACGGCCGCAAGGTGCAGTTCATCGTCCGCGACGACGGCTACCAGCCGCCCAAGGCGGTCGAGGAGGCCCGCAGACTCGTCGAGCAGGAGAAGGTCTTCGCCGTGTTCCAGACCCTGGGCACCCCGTCCACGGCTGCCGTCTGGGACTACCTCAACCAGCAGAAGGTGCCCCAGCCCTTCGTCGCCACGGGTGCCTCCGTCTGGGGCACGGACGACAAGCACCCCTGGACCATCGGGTGGCAGCCCAACTACGTGGCCGAGGCACGGGTGTACGCGAAGTACCTCAAGGACGACCGGCACAAGGCCAGGGTGGCGGTCCTCTATCAGAACGACGACTTCGGCAAGGACCTGCTCGGCGGGTTCAAGAAGGCCGTCGCAGGCAGCGGCGTCAAGGTGGTCGCCGAGGAGAGCTACGAGGTCACCGACCCGTCCGTGTCGGCACAGATGGCGAACCTCGCCCGCTCCAAGGCGGACGTGCTGCTGGACGTCACCACCCCCAAGTTCGGCAGCCAGGCCCTCGCCGCCGACGCCAGGAACACCAGGTGGAACCCGCTGCACATCGTGAACAACGTGGCCTCGTCCGCCGCCGTGCTCCAGCCCGTCGGGTTCAAGAACGTGCAGGGCGTGGTCTCGGCGACCTACTTCAAGGACCCCGCCGACCCGCAGTGGGCGAACGACCCCGAGATGAAGACCTACACGAACGCCCTGCACAAGTACGCCCCGGACGCCGACCCGGCCAACCAGTTCAACGCCTATGGCTGGGCCGTCGCCTCCAGCCTGCACAAGGCCCTGGACGCGATGAAGTGCCCGACCAGGGAAGGGCTGAGGGACGCGGTGCGCAACCTGAAGGACGTGAAGGTGGGCCTGCTGCTGCCCGGGGTCACCATGTCCACGGGCCACGGCGACGCCTTCCCGCTCGAGACGATGCAGCTGATGCGGTTCAAGGGCGAGCGGTGGCAGCTGTTCGGCAAGCCGGTGGACACCCGCGAGGAGTTCGGCCCGCTGACGAACTGAACCGGCGGGGGCGGTCCCGGTCGATGCCCTCAACCCTGAGGACCGCCCCCGCCCCGTCGACCGGCGGCACGGCGGACAGGCGCCACGTGCTCAGACGGCGCTCAGCCCCCCGTCCACCACCAGGCTCTGCCCGGTGATGTAGGAGGCGCGTTCGGAGAGCAGGAACGTGACCGCCTCCGCCACCTCCCAGGCGGTGCCCTGGCGTCCGAGCGGTATGCGGCTGAACGAGGTGGCACGCGACGCCCGCCGGGCCGAGGCCTCGCGTCCCATCGGAGTGTCGATCAGCCCCGGGACGACCAGGTTGGCGCGGATCCCGCGCGCCCCACCCTCCTTGGCGACATGGCGGGTGAGACCGAACAGGCCTGCCTTGGAACTGTCGTAGGCGGGTGAGCCGGTGGCCGCGCGCAGCCCGGCCACGGAGCCGACGAAGACGATCGAGCCCCCGTCGGCGATCACGGGCAGTCCGTACTTGGCGGCGAGGAAGGGAGCGCTCAGATTGAGCGAGAGCACGCGTTCCCACTGCTGCGGTGAGGTCTCCGCCAGGCCCACGCCGAGGCCCATGCCGACGTTGACCACGAGCGCGTCGAGCGCGCCGAGTTCGCGGAGGGCCTCGGCGACCATGGCCGAGGACTGGCCGGGATCCGTGGCGTCACCGACCACGGGGAGGCCACGGACGCCCTCCTCACCGACCAGCGCGGCGGTGGCCGCCGCGGCGGAGGGGGAGACGTCGGCGCAGGCCACGGAGGCTCCCTCGCGGGCGGCGAGCACGGCCACCGCCCGCCCGTTGCCCACCGGGGCCTTCGGATCGTCGGTGGGGCGGGTGCCCGCGCCGATGACCAGGACGCTCCGGCCGGCCAGGAGGCCGACGGGGTGGGCCGCTTCGTTCCGGGACTCAGGCATCCCCCTGTGCCCCTTCCGTCGCGTCCGAGCCGGTTGTGGTGGGCGTCGGCAGAGTCTCCGTCTCAAAGCCGGGTTCGAGCCGGGTCCCGGCAGAGTTCAGGAAGAACGCGACCATGTGGTATTGACCGACGAGCATGGTGACCTCGATCAGCTGCGCCTCGTCGTGGTCGGTGGCGAGCGCGGACCAGGTGGCCGCGGACAGGCGTGCGTCCCGGTGCAGTTCGTCGGCGGCACGCAGCAGGGTGGCGTCGGCCGGTGTCCACCCCGGGGCGTCCGGACCCGCGCCGACCCGCCGGATCTCCTCGTCGGTGACCCCGGCGGTCCGGGCCAGCGGCACATGGCGCCCCCATTCGTAACCGGCCCGGGTGTTGCACGCGGTGCGCAGGATCAGCAGTTCCCGGGTCCGGGCCGGAAGACGGCCGTCGCGCAGCAGATGGCTGCCGAACGGCAGGAAGTACCGGAAGAGGTCGGGGTGCCGCACCAAGGTGGTGAAGACGTGGGCGACCTGGCCGTCGGCGTCCCGGGGGATCGGGGAGAGCAGCTCCCGGGTGGACGGGTCCCAGCGGTCCTCGGGCAGGGGCGCGAGCCGCGGCCCGGTGTCGGCCGCGGCCGAGGGGGCTCGGTGATGGTGCTCGTCGGTCATGACGGTCTCCGCTTCGGTCGTCAGGGTGGGGCGGTGGTACGAGGGCGGGTCCGGGCGCGGCCGCTCGGCGTCTTGCCGTGTGTGCGCCGGTGCGCTCCTTCCGCCGTCGTGCCACTGTGCTTTCGGCGGCGGGGGGTTGTCGACGGCTTCCCGGCCAAGGCCGGAGGTCGGCATATTGTTGAGGTGTACAACGGTCGGTACCGGAGGGGCGCAGGTGAGGTCCATGCCCGTACAGTCGCGTGCGACGGCGCCTCTCGAACGGGTCATCGCCGCCATGGCCGCGCAGCAGTGGCACCTGGGCGGGCGCCTGCACGCGGATCTGGCGGGCCACATCCCCTCCTACCGCGCGGTCCCGCGGGAACTCCTGGACGAGATCTGGCATCGGCACTTCCAGCGGGCTCTCACGGTGCTGCGAGCGGGGACGGTGCCCGCGCCGGAGGACTTCGACGAAGCCGATGTGGCCCGGGACCGGGCCGCCCGGGGTGTGCCGCTCAGCGACGGGCTCCGCGCTTTTCGCCGGGCGCTGAGCGCGATACGGGATCTGTTCATCGCGGAGGCGACCCGACGCGAGCTGGACCCCGGCCTCATCGTCGACCGCACCAAGTGCCTGTGGGAGCTCGCGGACGTCGCGAGCCTGCGGATCACCGCCGTCCACCGGCAGGCGGAGGTCGCCTCCGCCCTGCTCGACGCCCGCCGCCGCGCCGACTTCCTTCGCGGGTTGCTCCACGGGACGCTGAGCACGGCGGAGATCCACAGCGGTGCGGCGATCTACGGACTGGACCCGTCGCGGCCGTACCGGGCCATCAGGGCTGTTTCGAACGGCGACGTCGCTCCGGACGCGCTGGAACGCTCCCTGGAGTTCCACGGCCGCAGGCACGGACGAGGAGCGCTGTTCATCGTGCTGGACGAGGCGGTCGCCGGAGTCGTCGAGGCAAAGCCGGAGCTCGGTGACCTGGAGGTGACGGCGGGGCTCGGTCCGCCGACGGACCTGGCCGCGGCGCACCGCTCTTTCCGCGCCGCCGGCAGGCTGCTGGAAGCCGCCCGTGCGTACGCTCTGCGCGGTGTGTACGACCTGAGCGACCTGTCCTGGCGGGTGGCCGTCGTCGCCGAACCGGAACTCGCCGAGCTGCTGCTCGAACGCTATCTGCGCCCACTGGAGGCGGAGGGGGAGTTCGGTGCGCTCATCGAGGAGTCGGTGCGGGGATACCTGGAGAAGGGACGGCGCATCCGCGAAGTCGCCCGCGGCGCACACGTCCACGTCAACACCGTCCGCTACCGGCTGCGTCGTTTCGAGGAGCTGACCGGCACCAGCCTGGACGCTCCGGACACCGCGGTGGAGCTCAGCTGGGCGCTGGCGGCACGCGAGCTCAGGACATCCCCACGCGAGCTCTCGGGTCCGGACTCGCCGTCGATCATGCGCTGACCGCGCCTGTGGTCCTCGTCGATCCGCGCGATCTGCCGGCGGCAAAGGACGAGGTCCTCTCCCGCCTGGACGACCTGGTCACCCTGCTGTCGGCCGAACAGGAAGCAGTCAGCGAACCGCCCGTGGGCGAGCAGGTGGTCGGTGCCACCTGGCTGTACGCCGTGTACGACCCGATCTCCCGCCGGTGCTCCGTGGCACGCGCCGGTCACCCGCCGCCGGTGGCGACCGCTCCCGACGGCCAGGCGGCTCCGCTCGATCTGCCCGCCGACCCACCACTCGACCTGGGCGGACTGCCGTTCGAGGCGCCCCAGCGACGATGTCGCGTCCTGGCGTGGTCACCAACGTCCATCGGTACGCCGGCGGCCCTGCGACCTGGCTCAGACGGCCGAACGCTGGGGCATCCGCTACACCCGCGACGGCAGGGCCATGCGGACCGGACAACCACTGACCGGCACACTCACCTGACCGCCTCAGGCCGCGCTGAGCCCGCGCCCTCAGTGCCCGGCGGACTCCTCGGGACGCGCGTGGCGCGGCAGGAGGAACGAGAGCAGGAAGGTCAGGGCGAGCATGCCGTCGACGATCCACAGCACCATCTTCATGACGGAGCCGAATCCGCTGCGGAAGGCCGACGACGCGGTGGCCTTCAGCGCGTCGGGGATCCGGGCACCGGCCTGCGGTGAGGTCACGGCGGACCGGGAGTCCTTCTCCAGGCGCACGCAGGACGCCGGGGTCGCGGCTGGATCCTTGGCGACGGCGCGGTCCGAGGCGCACTTGCGCAGGTCCGCCACTACGCGCTCCTGAACGGTGGGCGCCACGTGCGCGGCGGCCAGTCGCCCTCGCAGGCCGGCCGAGTGGTGGTCGACGGCGGTGGCGATGCCGCCGCCCAGCAGACCGAAGAACACGGTGCCCAGGAGGGCCACGCCGAAGGCGCCGCCGAGCTGCTGTATCGCGGTCATCGTGCCGGACGCCGAGCCCGTCTCGTGCTGTTCGACACTGGCGAGCACGATGTCGAAGAACGGTGCCATGAGCAGCCCCATCCCGATGCCGGTGACGAGCAGGGCCGGCAGGAGCTGCCAGGGTCCGACGCCGCCCCCCACCATGTCGAGGGTCAGCCACACACCGAACACGCCGACCGCCATGACCAGCGCGCCCGCCTGTAGTACGGCACGTCCGAACCGGGCGACACCTTGAGCGATCCCGAAGCCGACGATCATGCCGCCCGACCAGGGCACCATCACCAGTCCGGCCTTGAGCGGCGAGTAGTCGAGGCCGATCTGGGTGTAGAGGTTGAAGACCAGCATGAAGCCCTGCATGGTCGAGAAGAAGACCAGGCCCAGAATCATGCCGCCGCTGAATCCACGCTTGCGGAAGAGGCTCGGGACGACCAGCGGATCCTGGCCGGCCTTGCTGCGGCGCGACTCGTACGTGCCGAAGGCGATGAAGACGGCCACCGAGGCGGCCATCATCACGAACGCCCACACGGGCCAGTCGTACTCACGGCCCTGGACCAGCGGGAAGATGATGAGCAGCGCGGCCAGCGAGACCAGGACCATGCCGGGGATGTCCAGGCGCGGCTTGCTGCCGGACAGGCCCCTCGGCAGATAGCGCAGGGCACCGAGGAAGGCGGCGGCACCCAGCGGCAGGTTGATCAGGAAGATCATCCGCCAGCCGGTGCCGAAGTAGTCGGCGTCCACGAGCCAGCCCGCCAGGATCGGCCCGCACACCGCGGACAGTCCCATGACCGGGCCGAACATGCCGAAGGCCTTCTGCGACTCCTTCGGCGGGAACATCTCCTTGATCATGCCGAGGCCCTGCGGGAGCATGACCGCGCCGAACAGGCCCTGTACGACACGGGCGGCGATCAGCATCTCGGGTGACACGGAGACCGCGCAGAGCAGCGAACCCACAGTGAAGCCGGCGGCCCCCACCAGGAACATGCGGCGGCGCCCGTGAATGTCCCCGAGCCGCCCTCCGGTGACGAGCCCGACGGCCATCGAGAGGGTGTACGCGGCGGCGAGCCACTGCAGAGTGGAGGCGCCGCCGCCGAGGTCGGCCCGCATGGAGGGGCCGGCGATGTTCGTGACGACGGCGTCGAGGAGATCCATCACCTCGGCGGCGAGGATCACGAAGAGCGCAGCCCAGCGCCACCGGTAGGGCGCTGGCGAATCGGTGGACGTCTCGACGGACGCGACACCGGTGGTGGACATCGGAACTCCTCGCTGAAGGACGCGCCGCGGTGGCGCCGCGGGCGCGGTGGGACGGATGGACGTACTGGCCGCCTCGCCGGCACGGCCAGGAAAGGCGGACGACCGGACACGCGGGAGAACACCGTTCACCGTACCAGAACAGTGCTCACCGGGAGAACGGTGTTCATTAAGATATAGCGCAATGCCGTTCCCCTGACAAGATATATCGCGTCTTCGCCCTGTGCTGCGCACGGAAGGAGAACACTGTTCTCCCGGCGCCTAGACTGTCCTCATGACCGACGCGGCCGCCGACACCCCCGCATCTCCTCCGCCGTCCCCCTGGGACCGTGAGCGCCCCGCTCGTGCCCGCGTCGCCCCGGCGCGCACGCCGCTGTCACGCGAGCGGGTCGTCGAGGCCGCCTTCACCGTGCTGGACCGCCAGGGCCTCGACGGACTGTCGATGCGCCAGGTGGCGGCCGAACTGGGAGTCGCGGTCTCCGCCCTCTACGCCCACGTCAGTTCCAAGGACGAT
Source organism: Streptomyces sp. NPDC046915 (assembly GCF_040644935.1). Taxonomy (NCBI): domain Bacteria; kingdom Bacillati; phylum Actinomycetota; class Actinomycetes; order Kitasatosporales; family Streptomycetaceae; genus Streptomyces; species Streptomyces sp. NPDC046915. Next base: position 48,540 of record NZ_JBEYXB010000029.1, read on the forward strand.
CTCCTGGAGCTGATGTACACCCGGCTCTTCACCGGCTTCGAGATGCCCGAGCCCGCGCCGGAGCGGTGGCGGGAGCAGGTGCGGGACTACGCCCGCTCCGCACGGCACCGCCTGCTGTCCCACCGGGACATGGCCAGGATCTCCATGGCCCACGTCCCCTTCACCGCCGAACTGCTCCCACATGTCGAGGCGTTGCTCGCCGTCTTCCGTACCGCCGGACTGCCCGACCGCATCGCGGCGGAGGCCGGGGACCTCATCTCCACCTACATCGACGGGTTCGTCCTGGAGGAGGGCATGTGGCAGGACCGCGCCACGGGGCACGACGGTGACGGTTCCTCTCTGGCCCGGCCCGACTGGCGCGAGATGGCCGGCAAGATGCAGAACTACTTCGCGTCGCTGCCCGCGGAGGACTTTCCCCATCTGCGAGCCCTGTCCGGGCTGATGGTGACGGGTTCCTCCGAGGAGAGGTTCGACATCGGTCTGGAGATCATCCTGCGCGGCCTGGCGAGCTACCTGCCCGAGTCGGCGGCCGGCACGAGTCCGGACGCGCGCCGGGCTTCGGGCACCACCTGATCCGCGGCACCACATCCACGCGCGCACCCGCGGCGGGCCGGTCGCGACTACTTCGTGCGCAGCATGAGGGCGTAGCGGGTGTTGTCCCCGTACACACCGCTCTCGTCCCCGCGGACGCCGAACCGTTCCTGGAATCGGGTCACCGCCTGTCGGACCTCCGTGCCGAAGCGGCCGTCGATCGCACCGCCGTCGTAGATCTGCGGGATCTGGAGCAGGCGTACCTGCAACTCGTACACCCCATGGCCGCTGTCGCCCTCGCGCAGTACCCCGGTGCCCGGGATCTCGGGGAGCCAGGTGTCGCCGGGCAGGGGCCGTTCCGGTTGCCCAAGGGACGCGGGCGGCGCCGTCCGCGCGGAATGCTCGTTCGTGAGCAGCGAAGAGGCGAGGAACAGGCCACTCACGGCCCCCAGCCCGAAAATTCCGGCGATCCGGTTGTGCCGCCGGTCGGTGAACCGCCGATGTCCTCGGCTTCCCTCCGGTAGGGGTGGCCGGTCGGGCCCCGGGCGTGGTGGCGGCTCATGGGGTGGGGCGACGGGAGGCGCCGTGTGGGGAGCGGAGCGCCGAGGGCCGTCCGTCGGGGGAGTGTCCGGAGGCGGGCCGGCCCCGAGACGCACGCTCACCGGCGGAGGCCCAGGGGCGGGGCGCTGTGCCGACGGCTCGGGCCGATTCGGGCCTGCGTCGCTCGCGGCGGGCTGCTCTCCCGCCGCCCGGTGTACGCCGCGCGACCACAGCGGCTGCACCTCTGCGTCCTGCGGAGCCCGGCGCAGGTGGCCGGCGCGCCACTCCGTCCGCGGCGGGTACGCGGGGGGCGCGGTGGGCACCGGGGGGACCGGGGGCGGCGGGGGGACCGGTGGCGCCGGGGGATACGAGGGCACCGGGGGAGGCGAGGGGAGACTGCCCGGATCTGCGCGGTGGCCGCCCACCAGCGCTTCGGCGAAGTAATCGAAGGATCTCGGCGGACTCGCCGTTCCCTGGCTTCCGTCCGCCACGTGAAGCTCGGCGCGCGCGGCGTCAAGGGCGTCCAGGATCGCCCGGAAGGAGTCCTGGATATTCTGCGCGGCGTCACGCTCCGAAGCGAGGGAGGGCTGTGGTTCGGGGCCGTCGCGGTCCATCGGCAGTCCTCCTCGACCCACGTCCGTGGGACACCCGTTTCCTTCTACGGGATACGCAGCCCGTCCAGGGTTGTCTCAATCCGCTGGAACCTGTCGGCCGCAACCGGTAGGCGCTGAAGCGCTCGCCCGGTGCGCCCCGGGTGCCGACGGTCACTCACCCGGCGTCCTCGCGCAGCGCGTTGTCGATCTCGCCCAGCGCATGGGTCAGCCGGGCGTAGTCCCCGGTGTCCAGCGGGTCGACGAAGTACCGCTGGACGACGCGGGCGTGGACATCAGCGGCCTGGAGGAAGGCCGTACGGCCCTGCGTGGTCGGTTCGACCAGAGCCACTCTGCGGTCCTCGGGAGACGGCAGGCGGCGGACCAGCCCGGCCTCCTCCATACGGTCGATCAGACGGGTGGTGCCGCTGCTCGTGAGCGTGAGGTCGTCGGCCAGCTGTCGCTGCGAGACGTCTTCGCCGGGCTGTCGGCAGAGTCTGATCAGCACCTCCATCATCGTGTGGCTGATACCGCACTCCTGCCGCAGTGCTGTGTCGATCCGCTGCTCAAGACGGGTGGCGGACTTGATCAGCAGCCCGAAGCCGCGGACGAGCTCGCTGTTGGCGGCACGGGCGGCGGCCTCGTCGTCCGTCCGGATCGTGTCGTTCACCTGGCTGAGCCCTCCAGTCCGTGCCGACCCGGGGAGGGCCAGTGCCGCGAGTTTACTGTCTCATCACCTACTGATGTCTCAATTGCTGACTAGTCAATTGCTGACTGCTCAATGAAACTCTATGGTGGGCGCGCGCCACCTCACCGGAGAAGCCAGGGAAGAGGGAGAGACCAGTGGACCTGCAGTACTGGCTGGGCCGAGCCACCGATGCGATACAGCAGTGGGCCGACACCTTCGGCCCCTACCCGGCACACGCCTCCGTCCTGGTCGAAGACGACAGGTTCGCGGAGGCGTTCGAGGAGTTCACCGGGCGGCTCGGCGACAACTACCCCTTCTTCCACCCGCGCTACGCGGGGCAGATGCTCAAGCCCCCACACCCCGCCGCCGTGGTCGGCTACCTCACCGCCATGCTGATCAACCCGAACAACCACGCCCTGGACGGCGGCCCCGCCACCGCCCGGATGGAACGCGAGGCCGTCGCACAGCTGGCCACGATGTTCGGCTACGACGCCCACCTCGGCCACCTCACCACCAGCGGCACGATCGCCAACCTCGAAGCACTCTTCGTCGCCCGCGAACTCCACCCCGGACAGGGCGTCGCCTACAGCGCCGACGCCCACTACACGCACGGCCGCATGTGCCATGTCCTGGGCATGAAGGGGCACCCGGTCCGCACCGACGACCGGGGCCGCATGGACCTCGACGCCCTGGAGGAGCTGCTGCGCACCGGCGACGTGGGCACCGTCGTCCTCACCACCGGCACCACCGGACTCGGAGCGGTCGACCCGGTCCACGAGGCCCTGGCACTGAAAGAGCGCCACGGCGTCCGCATCCACATCGACGGCGCCTACGGAGGCTTCTTCACCCTGCTGGCCGGCGCCGACGGTCCGGAGGGCCTCCCGCCCGAGCCCTGGCGGGCCATCGCGCAGTGCGACTCGATCGTCGTCGACCCGCACAAGCACGGGCTCCAGCCCTACGGCTGCGGCGCCGTTCTCTTCCGCGACCCCGAGGTGGGCCGCTTCTACCTCCACGACTCGCCCTACACCTACTTCACCTCCACCGAGCTCCACCTCGGAGAGATCAGCCTCGAATGCTCACGGGCGGGAGCCTCCGCTGCCGCCCTGTGGCTCACCTTCCGGCTGCTGCCCCCCACCCCGCAGGGGCTCGGCCAGGTGCTGGCAGCCGGCCGGCGCGCCGCGCTGAACTGGGCGGAACTGATCACCGCATCGGACGTCCTGAAGCTCTACCAGCGTCCCGAGCTGGACATCGTCAGCTACTTCCCGGTCGTCGAACCCGCCGCTCTGACCGGCATCGACGCCGCCTCCGCCCGCATCCTGGCCGACGGTATGACCGGCCCCGACCCGGTGTTCCTGAGCACCCTCAAGGCCGACCGGGAGGCGTTCACCGCACGCCACGCCGAGATCACCGCCGACGCCCAAGGCGCCCGGGTCCTCCGCAGCGTCCTCATGAAGCCGGAGTCCGAGCACCACGTCAAGCACCTGCACGCCCGAGTCGAGGAGATCGCACGGGCCCGATGATCATCCTGCGCGGCTCCTGCTCCGGTCAGGCGAGCGTCACTTCCACCGGCAGTTTCTTGATGCCGTTGACGAAGTTGGAGCGCACCCGGGGCACCTCACCGGCCAGGCGGATGTCGGCGAGGCGGGGGATCAGCTCCTCGAACATGATCCGGATCTCGGTACGGGCGAGCAGGTTGCCCAGGCACAGGTGCGGGCTGCCCTTGCCGAAGGTCACGTGGTCGTTGTCCTGCCGGGCCACGTCGAAGTCGTACGGGTTGCCGAACACCTCCTCGTCGCGGTTGCCGGAGGCGTACCACATGACGACCTTGTCGCCCTCCTTGACGCGCTTGCCGCCGAGGTCCACGTCCCGGGTCGCGGTGCGCCGGAAGTGGTAGACGGGGGAGGCCCAGCGCAGGAACTCCTCGACCGCCGCCGGGATCAGGGACGGCTCGTCCCTGAGGCGGGCCAGCTGCTCGGGGTGCTGGAGGAGGGCCAGCATGGAGTGGGTGATGGTGTGGCGGGTGGTTTCGTTGCCCGCCACCACCAGGAGCAGGAAGTAGTTGTCGAAGTCCTGCGGGGAGAGCGGGACGCCGTCCCGCGGGGTGGTGTTGACCAGCTTGGACACCAGGTCGCCGCCGGCGCCGCCGCGCCGCCGCCGGGCCAGTTCGCGCCCGTACTCGAAGACCTCCAGGGAGGCGGGGGAGCGGAAGGGCAGATCGCGGTACTTCTCGCTCTCCTCGCTGTGCAGCAGGACGTCCGCGTAGTCGGGGTCGGTGTTGCCGATGATGCGGTTGCCCCAGTCGATGAGCCGCTGGTTGTCCTCCGGGGGGACGTCGAGGAGGCGGGCCAGGACGTTGATGGGGAAGTCGGCGGAGACCTCCTTGACGAAGTCGAACGTGCCCTTGGCCAGGGCCGCGTCCAGGGTCCGGGCGGTCAGGCCGCGGAGGAAGTCGGTGTAGCTGCTGATGACGCCGGCGCCGAACTGGCGCTGGATGACGCTGCGCAGGGCACGGTGGCGGACGCCGTCCAGCTCCAGGATCGAGGCGCGCTTCCTGATCTGGTCCTCGTCGACCTCCTCCAGGTTGACGAACCTGGTGGAGGTGAAGGTCTCGGCGTCCCGGTCGACGCGCGCGATGTCGGCGTGCCGGGTCACGGCCCAGAAGCCGGAGTTGGGGGCGTCCTCGGGCTGCCAGTGGACCGGGTCCTCATGGCGCAGGGTGTGGAACATGCGCCAAGGAGTCACCCCGTCGGTGAAGTTGTCCAGGTCGGCGAGATCGACGTCCGCGAGCGGCAGCGGCTCGGGCACGTCGGTGGTCCGGGTCTCGGTCGTCATCGTCAGGCTCCCAGGGATCACAGGTGGTAGGCGTACTCGGTGAACTCCCAGTCGGTGACGTGCCGTTGGAAGCGTTCGACCTCGTTGCGCTTGTAGGAGAGGTAGGAGTCGGTGAAGCCCTTGCCGAGCAGCTCGGCAAGGGCGGTGTCCGCCTCCAGCGCGTCCAGCGCGGCGGACAGGTCCATGGGCAGCACGGCCGCCTTCGCGGTGTCGTAGCCGTAGCCCTCCAGCGGGGCGGGGGGCTCCTCGCCCGCCAGGACACCCAGGAGCGCGGCGGCGGCGGTCGCGGCGATGGCCAGATGGGGATTGGCGCTCGCGTCGCCGAGCCGCAGTTCGAGCCGGGCGCCGGAGCCCCGCTCGGGCGGGACGCGGACCATCGCGCTGCGGTTGTCCATGCCCCAGTCGATCAGCCAGGGGGCCAGGGTGTCGGGGCCGAAGCGCTTGTACGAGTTGACGGTCGGGTTGAGCAGTGCGGCCAGGGCGGGCGCGTGGGCGAGGACACCGGCGATCGCGTGCCGGGCGGTGGCCGACAGACCGTAGGCGCCGGAGGGGTCGTCGAAGGCGTTGCGGCCCTCGGGGCCGGTGCAGGAGAGATGCAGGTGGAAGCCGGAGCCGCCCGCGTCGTTGAACGGCTTCGCCATGAAGGTGGCGAGCCTGCCCTCGCGCCGGGCCAGCTCCTTGATCGCGGCCTTGAAGCGGAACGCCCGGTCGGCGGCGGAGAGGGCCTCGGAGTGCAGCAGGTTGATCTCGAACTGCCCGCCGTCGAACTCGTGGTTCCCGCTGAGCACCCCGAGGCCGAGGTCGCGGACGTGCCGCAGGGTGCGCAGCAGGTGGTTGTCGGGGTCGGCGCGCAGGCCGGCGGTGTAGACGACGCCGGGGGTGCCGGCGTAGCGGCGCCAGCCACCGTCCGGTTCCGGATCGCACAGGAAGTACTCCAGCTCGGGTCCGACGACCGGGCTCAGCCCGTGCTCCCGGCAGCGGTCGAGGACCGAGCGAAGCAGGTCGCGTGGCGACTCGGGGGCAGGTGCCCCGGTGGCGGGGTCGACGACATCGGCGAGACAGGCGGCCACCCCGGGCTCCCAGGGCAGCGCGACCAGGGTCTCGAGGTCCGGCCGTACGCAGATGTCCGGAAGACCGGCGTCCAGACCGCCGCTGACCGGGACCACATCCCCCTGCGGACTGGTGTGGTAGACGGCCCGGCAGAAGGCCAGCCCGTGCTCCATGGCCCGGGGCAGCTCCTCCAGGAGCACGTCACGGGCCCGGTCCGTGCCGATGAGGTCGGGGTACGTCACCCGGACGACGTCGATGCCGTCGGCGGCGAGCCGGTCCATGTGCCGGCGGACTTCTGACAGGTCTTGATCGCTCACCGTTGTCTCCTCGGACGGACGTCGGGGCACCGCCTCGCGGACCGGGGATCCGGGAGGCGGGTGGTGGGGGAGATGAGGGCCGGGGCGCGATGACGCGGGAGTCGTCCGGCCTGTTGTTTGAAACCAAACGGTAAGGAGGGGTGTGCCTTGCCGCAAGGGGGCGACGGCAAGAATTTATCCATACGGATAGCTATTGACCAGGGGGTGGCGCCTGCCTACCTTGTTTGAAGCCAAACGAGTCCGGGGTGCGGCTCATCGCACCCCGTTGGCAGGGCCCGGCCGATGTGACCGGCCGGGCCCACTTCTCCCTCCCCCTTCGCTTCCGCTCCCTCAGGAGGACCGGCCATGAAGGTCGTCGTCGACATGAACAAGTGCCAGGACCACGGACAGTGCGTCTTCGCGGCCCCCGACGTCTTCTCGCTGGACGACGCGGGCCACCTGGCGTACGTCTCCGAACCGGACGACGCGCTGCGCGACGAGGTCGAGGAAGCGGCCGACGTCTGCCCGCTCCAGGCCATCCGGATCGAGGCCTGACCGTGAACGCGCGCATCGTCGTCGCCGGCGCCTCCATGGCCGGCCTGCGCGCCGCCGAGCAACTGCGTGCGGCGGGCTGGAGCGGCGCGATCACCCTCGTCGGCGACGAACCGCACATGCCGTACAACCGGCCACCCCTGTCCAAGGAGGTCCTGGCCGGCAAGGCCCCCTTCGAGACCCTCGCCTTCCGGCCGCGCGCGAGCGTGTCGGACGTCGAATGGCGGCTGGGCACAAGGGTCGTCACCGCCCGGCTGGGCGAGCGGACGGTCCGGCTCGACGACGGCGGTGCGCTGTCGTACGACGGACTGGTCGTCGCCACCGGTATGCGACCCCGGCGCCTGAACTGCCCGGGACCGCCCGTCGGCCGGCACACGGTCCGCACCCTCGACGACGCCCGGGGCCTGCGCGATGAGCTGACCCGGCCAGGTGTCCGGGTCGTCGTGGTGGGCGCGGGATTCATCGGGTGCGAGGTCGCCGCGACCGCGGTGGGACTCGGCGTCGCCGAGGTGACGGTCGTCGATCCGCTGCCCCTGCCGATGGCCGGGCCGCTCGGGGAACTGCTGGGCCGGGCGCTGCTCCGGCGGCACGAGGAGCGCGGGGTGCGCTTCGCGTTGGGCACCGGTGTGGCCGGGTTCACCGGTGAGGATCGGGTCACCGGTGTGGTGCTGAGCGACGGTTCCGCGCTGCCCGCCGACGTGGTCGTCGAGTCGGTCGGATCGGTCGCCAACACCGAATGGCTCGACGGCAACGGGCTCGACCTCGCCGACGGCGTACTGACGGACGAGCTGCTGCGGGTCGGCGGGCGTCCGGAGGTCGTGGCGGTCGGCGACGTGGCCCGCTTCCCCAACGCCCGCTACGACGGCGTACCGCGCCGGGTCGAGCACTGGTCGGTCCCGGCCGACACCGCCAAGCACGCGGCGAGGACGCTCGTGGGTCATCTCACCGGAGACCAGGCCGAGTCGGCGTCCTTCGCACCGCTGCCCACGTTCTGGAGCGACCAGCACGACTTCCGGCTCCAGGCCTTCGGCGCACCCGCGCTCGGCAAGGCCGACGTCCGGGTCCTCGACGGCGACCCGGACGGGGACGTCCTCGTCGGCTACCACCGCGACGGCCGGCTCGTCGGCGTCGTGGCACTCGGCGGCCAGGCCGTCGCCGCATCCGCCGCCCGCTACCGCGCCGAGCTGCTGAAGCAGCCCGCACCGACTGTCTAAGGAGCCCCAAGTGAGCGGTGTCCGTGGTTACTTCCATCCCAAGACGGCGAGCGGTGGCTCGTCGCTCATCCCCTCGCCTCCGTGGCGGTACTCCGGTGACCTGCTCACCGTCGAGTACCGCACGGATCCCTCGCGCGTGCGTGAACTCCTGCCCGAGCCGCTGGAGTTGGCCGACGAGGATCCCGGTGCGGTCGCCCTGATCTGGGCCGACTGGCAGTCCTGCTCGGCGTCGGGGGAGGAGCTGCTGGATCCCGTGCGCGCGCAGTACAAGGAGGCGTTCGCGGTCGTGCGCTGCGCGTACCGGGGACAGACCTACTCGCGGTGCGTCTACATCTGGGTCGACAAGGACTTCGCGATCGCTCGCGGGCTGCACCAGGGATATCCGAAGAAGTTCGGGTCGATCCACCAGACGCGGCCGCACCCCTATGGGCCAGCGCCTCGGATCGAGGCCGGGGCGCGGTTCGGGGCGACGCTGGCCGCGGCGGACCGGCGGTTGGCGCAGGCGGTGGTGACGCTGCGGGAGCCGTCCGGGACGAACGGGTTCGTGAATGGGCATCCAATGGCTCATCACCGGTGGCTGCCTTCGATCGAGAAGGGCAAGGGGCTGGCTCTGGATGAGTTGATCGAGTCCGGGGCCGCGTCCTTCGAGGGAGGCCAACCATGGGTGGGGGAAGCCGAGTTGGAGCTGTTCGAGGCACCCACGGAGGAGCTGGCGCGGTTGGAGGTCCGGGAGCCGATCGCCGCGTACTACCGGCAGGTCGGGGTGGTTTGGGACGGGGGGCGGCTGCTGGAGAGCGGGACCTCGGAAGCCTCTGCCGGGTGAGGCCGGTGGGCCGCTGCCCCCGCGCCCCTAGGTAGGTCACCTCCCCTTCGTGCAAAAGGAGCCCTGTTCATGTCCCACCACATCATCGTCGCCGGTGTATCCGTCGACACCCGGCACTGGATCGGCGGTGAACGCCTCGCCTCCGCCGAGACCTTCACCGACCACTCGCCCATCGACGGTCAGCCGCTGGGCGACATCGCCCGCGGCGGCCCCGCCGAAGCCCGAGCCGCCGTCGCCGCCGCCCGTGCCGCCTTCCCCGCCTGGGCCGCCACCCCCCGTGCCGAACGCGCCCGCCTCCTCCATGCCGTCGCCGACGGTGTCGAGAAGCGGCTCGAAGAGCTCGCGATCGTCGAGACCACCGACAACGGCGCGCTGCTCCGGTCCCACCGCCGTGGCGTCATGCCACGCGTCGCCCACAACTTCCGCTTCTTCGCCGACTGGCTGCTGACGCTGGAGCACGACGACTTCGAGACGCGCGGCCACACCAACCGCGTCAGCTGGGACCCCGCCGGTCCCTGCGTGCTGATCACCCCGTGGAACGCCCCGCTCATGCTGGCCACCTGGAAGGTCGCCCCGGCCCTCGCCGCCGGGAACACCGTGATCCTGAAGCCCGCCGAGTGGTCCCCGCTCACCGCCTCCCTGCTCGCCGACATCGCCGCCGAGGCCGAGCTGCCCGCCGGCGTCCTGAACGTCGTACAGGGCTACGGCGCCGAGATCGGCGACGCCCTCACCTCCCACCCGGACGTGCGCCGGATCAGCTTCACGGGGTCCGTGCCCACCGCCAAGCGGATCGCCGCCTCGGCCGCCGCCAACCTGACGCCCCTGAGTCTTGAACTCGGCGGGAAATCCCCGTTGTTGGTGTTCGCCGACGCCGACCTGGACCTCGCCGTGAACCTCGCGGTGGAGCAGTACGACAACGCCGGGCAGGTCTGCCTCGCCGGGACCCGTCTGCTCGTCGAGGAGTCGGTCGCCGAGGAGTTCACCCGCCGATTCGTGGCGAAGGCGAACTCGCTCGTGCAGGGCGACCCTCGCGACGAGGGAACCGACATCGGGCCCAACATCCACCCCCGTCAGCTGGAGAAGATCGACGGATTCGTGCGGCGGGCCGTCGGGGCCGGCGCACGTGCCGTGATCGGTGGCCACCGTAAGGACGGCCAGTTCTACGCACCGACCCTGCTCAGCGGGGTCGAGCAGGACAGCGAGATCGTCCAGGAGGAGGTCTTCGGGCCGGTCCTGACCCTCCAGACCTTCGCCGACGAGGAGGAAGCCGTCCGGCTCGCCAACGACACCCGGTTCGGGCTCGCCGCCACCCTCGCCACCGGCGACCCCGAGCGCGCCGAGCGTGTCACCTCGCGGCTCGTCGCGGGCACCGTCTGGGTCAACTGCTTCTTCGTCCGTGACCTCCAGGCGCCCTTCGGCGGCTCCCGCCTCTCCGGTGTCGGGCGCGAAGGCGGCACCTGGAGCTTCGACTTCTACTGCGACCTGAAGAACACCGTCACCGCACCGAAGGGCTGGAAGGACCATGGGTGAGATCGTCGGGGCGGGGCTCCTGGCCCACGTCCCCACCATCGTGCTGCCGGAGGCCGACCGGCTGGAACTCAACGAGGGCAAGGAGATCACCCTCGTCACCGGACTGCGGGAGCTGCGCAGGGCCGTCTTCGAACGGGACGACTACGACACCGTCGTCGTCCTCGACTCCCACTGGGCGACCACCGTCGAGTTCGTCGTCACCGCCCAGCAGCGGCGGGCCGGGCTGTTCACCTCCGAGGAACTGCCGCGCGGCATGTGCAGGATGCCGTACGACTTTCCCGGCGACCCCGAACTCGCGCACAGTATCGCCTCGTTCGCCGACAAGCACGGCACCTGGATCACCGCGATCGACGACGAGTACCTGCCGATCTACTACGCCACCCTCAACCTCTGGAAGTTCCTCGGCGAGGGACTGCCCGACAAGAAATGGGTCACCATCGGCGTCTGCCAGACCGGTGACATGGAGGACCATCTCCGGCTCGGGCGGGCACTCGCCGACGGTATCGCCGCCACCCCGGGCCGCCGGGTGCTGCTCATCGCCTCGGGTGCCCTCTCGCACACCTTCTGGCCGCTGCGCGAGCTGCGTGACCACGAGGCCAGCGATCCGGTGCACATCTTCACCCCGCAGGCCCGCGAGGCCGACCACGAGCGCATCGCCTGGTTCAAGGAGGGTCGTCACGACAAGGTTCTCGACACCATGGACGCCTTCTGGAAGTTCAAGCCCGAGGCGAAGTTCTTCCACTACCTGATGCTGGCCGGCGCCCTCGGCGAGCAGGCCTGTGCCGCCCGCGCCCGGCAGTACGGCGAGTACGAGAACTCCGTCGGCACCGGCCAGGTCCACCTCTGGTTCGACCGGCCCGCCGACGGCTGGACCGGCATCGGTCTCCCGAACTCCCCGCGCACCCCCCACAGCCGTATCTGAGGAGCCCCGCCATGCCCGAACACCGCCGCATCCTCCTCGACGGCGCCGCCGTCCAGGTCACCGTCGACGGGGACGAACTCGTCGCCGGGGACGGCCGCCGCGTCAAGATCGAGGACGCGCGGCACCTGCCGCCGGTCGTGCCGTCCAAGGTGATCGCCGTCCACCTCAACCACCGCAGCCGGGTGGACGAGTTCCGGATCGAACTGCCCGGCACCCCGACCTACTTCCACAAGCCCACCTCCGCCCTCAACTCCCACCAGGGCGCCATCGTCCGGCCCGAGGGCTGCAAGTGGCTCAACTACGAGGGCGAGGTCGCCATCGTCATCGGGAAGAGCGCGCGGAACATCTCCCCGGCCGGGGCGGGGGAGTACATCGCCGGCTACACCGTCGCCAACGACTACGGGCTGCACGACTTCCGGGACACCGACGCCGGTTCCATGCTGCGGGTGAAGGGTTCGGACACCCTGTGCCCGCTCGGCCCGGGCCTGGTCACCGACTGGGACTTCCACGGCAAGCGGCTGCGGACGTACGTCAACGGCGAGGTCGTCCAGGACGGCTCGACCGACGAGATGAAGTGGGACATGCACTACCTCGTCGCCGACATCGCCCGGACGATCACCCTGTACCCCGGTGATGTGCTGCTGTCCGGGACCCCCGCCAACTCACGGCCCGTCCAGCCCGGCGACGTCGTCGAGGTGGAGGTGGAAGGCCTCGGGCGGCTGACCAACCACATCGTCACCGGGCCCACCCCGGTCCGTACCGACGTCGGCGCGCAGCCCACCGAATCCGAGGAGGTGCTGTCCACCGCGCTCGGCGGCGACTGGGAGTTCCGTGGCATCCGCGCGCCCCGCCGGTAGCCGCCTCGACCCGCGGCCCGGCCCGGCGGGTAGGGTCGCGACCATGACCGAATCCGCCGAGCCCACGCACCAGTCCGGCACCCGGTCGCGCAAACGGCTGGGGTACGGCGAGGGGCGCGAGGCGCTGCTCAAGGCCGCGGTCCGGGTCGTCGGCCGGCAAGGACTGCGGCACCTCACCTACCGTGCCGTGGCCGAGGAGGCCGGGGTCACCCATGGTCTGGTCGTCCACCACTTCGGTTCCCGGGACGCACTGATCGAGGAGTCCCTCGCCTACGCCGTGCGCGTCAGCCTGAGCAGCAGCCTGCTGGAGCCCGGCACCGGACGGCCCGAGGACTTCGTCAGCGGGCTGGCGGACATGGTGGAGGACGACGCGGACGGCCAGGCGTACCAGTACGAGCTGCTGCTGGAGGCCCGCCGCCGCCCTGAGCTGCTGGCGCAGGTCCGCGCACTGTACGACGAGTACTTCGGCGCCTCACAGCGCGAGCTGGCCCGCATACTGCCCGGCGACGCGAGCCCGGCCTTCAACCGCCTGGTCTTCGCCGCGCTGGACGGCCTGGTGCTGCACCAGCTGACCGGGATCGGCGACCGCGCGGACACCGAGGCCGCCCTCGCCGAGCTGCGCTCCCTGCTGCGCACCCTGGGTGAGCGGGCACAGGACAACCGCGACTGAGCGTGCCCGACCCGGACCCCCCCGTCGCGGTCGCGCCGGGGGGTTCGCCATGCCCTGGGAGCGGCGGTTTCCCTGGCGTAAATTCCCATCCCACCCCCTTGTCAGATGGATAGTTCCGGCCCACCATGAGGCAACTCGTTTGGCTCAAAACGAAAACTCCTCCCTTCCCCTCAGCAGGTGATCCGAGTGGACAGTCAGACGGTCGACGCCTCTCCGCGGACCGGAGAGGGCACCCGCCCCGCGGCAACCCTCAAACGCAACGCCCTGGGTGTCCTGGGCATCCTCTTCTTCGTCCTGTCCGCCCAGGCGCCGCTCACCGGTATCGCGGGCGCCGTCCCGATCGCCGTGGCGGTCGGCAACGGCCCCGGGGCCCCGGCCGCCTACGCCGTCGCCGGAGCGGTGATCCTGCTGTTCTCGGTGGGCTTCGTGGCCATGGGCCGGCACGTCGTGAACGCCGGCGCCTTCTACACGTACATCGGCAAGGGCCTCGGCCGGACGACGGGCAGCGGCAGCGCCGCGGTCGCCCTGTTCGCCTACTGTACGGTCCAGGCCGCGATGTACGGCCTGTACGGGTTCACCGTCAGCGGGCTGGTCGAGCACTACTCCGGCACGCACATCGCCTGGTGGGTGTGGGCCCTGCTGACCATGGCCGTCGTCCAGGTGCTGGGTGCCGCCGGGATCGAGCTCGGCGCCAAGGTGCTCGCCGTGTTCGTGCTGGCCGAGTTCAGCATCCTGCTCGCGTTCGCCCTGGTCACCTTCTTCAAGGGCGGCGGCCCCGAGGGCCTCGACTTCGGCGGCACCTTCTCGCCGGGCGCCGCGCTCCAGGGCGCGCCGGGCGTGGCGCTCATGTTCGCCGTCGCCTCGATGTTCGGCTTCGAGGCCACCGCCATCTACGGCGAGGAGGCCCGCGAGCCACACAAGACCGTCCCCCGGGCCACCTACCTGTCGGTCGCGGTCGTCACCGGCTTCTTCGCCTTCGTCTCCTGGATGCTGGTCTCCTCGTACGGCCCCTCGAAGGTCACCGCGGCCGCGGGCAAGGCACTGGCGGGCGGTGACTCCACGGTGTTCGTCTTCACGCCGATCGCCGACCAGTTCGGCGGCTGGGTCAACGACGTGCTGCCGATCCTGCTGGGCACCTCCCTGTTCGCCGGCATCCTCGCCTTCCACAACTCCGCCAACCGCTATCTGTTCTCCCTCAGCCGCGAGGGTCTGCTGCCGGCCCGGCTGCGCACCCTCAACCAGCGGCACGCGCCCTGGACCGCGGGCGTGGTGCAGACGGCGATCGCGGTGCTCCTGGTGATGCCCTTCGCGCTCGCGGGCAAGGACCCGGTCCTCACCCTGTTCTCCTGGTTCAGCGGTGTCGGCGTCCTGGCCTGCATGCTCCTGTACCTCCTCACCTCCGTCTCCGTGATCGTCTTCTTCCGCCGCGAACGTCTCGACACCCGGCCCTGGCAGACGCTGATCGCCCCGGCCCTCGGCGCCCTCGGCATCGCCGCCGTGATCTGGGTCGTCCTCGCCAACTTCACGACCCTCATCGGCGGCGACGCGACCACGGCCACCTGGCTCGTCCTGGCCGTTCCCGCGGTGCTGCTGCTCGGAGCCGGGACCGCGCGGATCGTCCACGGTCGCTGACACACCTTTCGCCGGGCCCGGCCCCCGCGCGGCCGGGCCCCCGACCTCTCGACAGGAACACCATGCTGGACGTCACCCACGACGAACTGCTCAGCCGGGCCAAGGCACTCGACCTGCCCGCACAGCACCACATTGACGGGACCGACGAACCCGGGGGAGGGGCGGCCTTCGCCGTCGTCTCACCCCGTGACGGGCAGCTCCTCACCCAGGTCGCCGACGCCGGGCAGGCCGAGGTCGACCACGCCGTGGCCGTCGCCCGCCGGGCCTTCGACTCCGGCCCGTGGCCGCGACTGGCCCCCGCGGAACGCGGCCGGGTCCTGCTGCGGATGGCCGAACTCCTCGAAGAACGAAGGGAGCGGCTCGCCCTCACGATCACGCTGGAAATGGGCAAGCCGATCACCGAGGCGTACGCCATCGAACTCCGCGCCGCGATCAACACCTTCCGCTGGTACGGCCAGCTGGCCGACAAGCTCTCCGACGAATCCCCGCACACCGCGCCCGACGCCCTCGCTCTGGTCACCCGCGAGCCGACGGGCGTCGTCGGCGCGGTGGTCCCCTGGAACTTCCCCCTCACACTGGCGAGTTGGAAGGTGGCCCCGGCGCTCGCCGCCGGCTGCACGGTCGTCCTCAAGCCCTCCGAGTCCTCCCCGCTCTCCGCCCTGCTCCTCGGCCGCATCGGCACCGAGGCCGGACTCCCGCCCGGCGTCCTGAACGTGGTCACCGGCGACGGCCCCACGGCCGGGCGGGCCATCGGCCTCCACCCGGACGTCGATGTCCTCGCCTTCACCGGCTCCACCGCCGTCGGCCGCCACTACCTGCGCTACTCGGCCGACTCCAACCTCAAGCGGGTCTGGCTGGAGCTGGGCGGCAAGTCGCCCAACATCATCCTTCCCGACGCCCCCGACCTGGACCGGGCCGCGGCCACCGCCGCCTGGGGCATCTTCTTCAACCAGGGCGAGATGTGCACCGCCCCTTCGCGGCTCCTGGTCCACTCCTCGATCGCCGAGCGCGTGACGGAGGCGATCGTGCGCCGCGCCGAGGAACTCCGGCTCGGCGACCCCCTGGACCCGGCGACCGAGATGGGCGCGCTGGCCGGGGAGGCCCACCTGGAGCGCGTACAGGACCACATCGCCACCGGCCGTGAGCAAGGCGCCCGGCTGCGCACGGGAGGCGAACGCACCCTGACGGAGGCCGGTGGCAGCTATCTGCGGCCAACCGTCTTCGACCGTGTCGACCCCGGCATGCGCCTGGCCCGGGAGGAGATCTTCGGCCCGGTGCTGTCCGTCCTCGCCTTCGACGACCTGGACGAGGCGGTCCGGCTCGCCAACGCCACCGAGTACGGCCTCGCGGCCGGCTTGTGGACCTCCGACCTGTCCACCGCACACAAGGTCTCCCGCGCTCTGAAAGCCGGCACGGTCTGGGTGAACTGCTACGAGGAGGGCGATCTCACCGTGCCCTTCGGCGGCATGAAGCAGTCCGGGAACGGGCGGGACAAGTCCGCGCACGCGATCGACAAGTACACCGAACTCAAGACGACCTGGATCCAGCTGTGACCCGTCCGCTCATCGCCGTGCCCGCCCGCTTCTCCGCCACCACCTCGGCCCTGCGCTTCGCCGCCGAGGTCAATGCCCGGGCCCTGATCGAGGCCGTCTGGCGGGCCGGCGGCGAACCCGCGAGCATCCACCCCGCCGACACCGATGTGGCCGGCCGGCTCGCCCGCTTCGACGGCGTGCTGCTGCCCGGCGGCGGCGACCTCGCCCCCTACCGCTACGGCGCCACCGACACCCATGACAGCGTCTACGACGTCGACGCGCTCCAGGACACCTTCGACCTCCAAGTGGCCCGGCACGCGCTGGAGTCGGGCCTGCCCCTGCTGGCGATCTGCCGTGGACTCCAGGTCGTCAACGTGGCGTCGGGCGGCACCCTGGAGCAGGACATGGGCGGCCCGGAGCGCGCCCACCGTCACCTCCGCCACCCGGTGACCGTCCGCCCCGGCTCCCGCCTCGAACAGGCCGTGGGAGAGGAGAAGGCGGACGCCTCCTGCCACCACCACCAGCGCGTGGACCGCCTCGGGGACGGGCTCACCGTCACCGCGACCGCCGGGGACGGCACGGTCGAGGGGCTGGAACCGGCCGACGCCCGGGGTTGGTTCACCGCCGTGCAGTGGCATCCCGAGGACACCGCGCACGAGGACCCGGTCCAGCAGCGCCTGTTCGACGCGCTGGTGCGGGCGGCCGCGAGCTGATCAGGCCTTGGGGCGCCGCCCGCTGCGGCGCGGCGCGGGCTCGGAGCCGTCGAGCAGTTCGCGGCGGCGCTCCTCGCCGCGCTCCTCCACCTGGAGCACGACGCTTCGCAGTCCCTCCGCGAGACCGCGGCACTCGGCGTCGCTGAGCCGGGAGGTCACGAAGGCCTCCTCCTCGTTGAACGCCGGGAACACCCGCTGCATCAGCTCCTCGCCCTTGTCCGTGAGGCTGAGCAGCACGAGCCGGCCGTCGCTCGGATGCCCGGCACGGCTGAGCAGCCCGCGTGACTCCAGGGTGCGGGCCACCCCGGTGAGGGTGCCCTTGGAGATCCCGGCCTCCTCGGCCACGTGCCGGGTCTCCGACTCGCCCCACACCCAGACGACCCACAGCACGACGAACGCCGTCCAGGTGAGGTCCGAGTCGCGCAGCACGGAGTTCTCCAGGTGCTGGCGTACCGCGGAGGCGGCCCGGTAGATGTTCGCCACGGCCGCCATCTGGTCCCGGCGGATCGGGATGCCGCCGAGCTTGGCCGAGGCGAGGTTCTCGGCTTCGGTGATGGATCGCTGGCCGGGCACGGGCGGCTCCTTCGGGTCCTTCGGGTCTTTCGCCGACGACCGTACGGCGGCTGACCGCCGCACGGTCGTTCGGTCTCAAATTGTAGGCGGCAGGTAGGCGTCGGGCCCCTGTCGCCCGTGGATCATTCGGCCGCGGCCAGCAGCTGTGCCTCGCTCTCCTCGTACAGTCGCCGGTTCTCGTGGCTCTCGGCGGCGCTGCGCCGGTGGTCGAGGCGGCTCCCCAGCCAGCCCGCCAGATACCCGAACGGGATGGAGACCAGGCCGGTGGACTGCATGGGGAACCAGGCGAAGTCCGCGTGCGGGAAGACCGCGGACGGCGTGCCCGAAACGGCCTTGGAGAAGGCCATCAGCACCAGCGCGCAGGTCGCGCCGCCGTACAGGGCGGCGAGCAGGCCGGTGCGCGTGAATCCGCGCCAGAACAGGGAGTAGGTCAGAGCGGGGGCCACGGCCGATGCCCCGACGCAGATCGCCAGCGTGGTCAGCACGGCGACGTCCCAGTTCTGGACCAGGGTGGAGAGCATGATGGCGATGATTCCCACCGCCACGCTCGTCCACGCCGCGACCGTCATCTCGGTACGTGGCGTCGCCTGTCCGCGGCGCACCGCATGGGCGAACAGGTCATGGGCGAGTGACGAGGCCGCGGCCAGGGTCATCCCCGCGACCGAGGACAGCAGGGTGATGAAGACCGTGCCCGCCATGGCCGCGTAGAGAATCGTCGTGCCGACGGAGCCGGTGCCGCCGCCGAGCGCCCGGGACAGCATCAGCACCGCCGTCCTGCCGTGCGGGTCGACCGCGGTGATGTACCGCGACCCCACCAGTGCCGCCGCGCCCGTACCCATGACGATCACGAGCAGGCAGAACGTGGTGACCGTGCCCACCGCCCACGACATGGAGCGGCGTACGGCGGGCACGTCCCGCGCGGAGTACAGGCGCATCGTGATGTGCGGCAGGCAGGCCGCGCCGAGGATGACGGTGATCTGGAGAGAGGCGAAGTCCAGCCGGTCACCGGCCGAGGTGCCCAGTTGGAGGCCCTGCTGGAGGAAGGCGGGGCCCGCTCCGCTGCCGCGCTGGGCGGCCCGGAGCACCTCGCCGAGGCTCCAGTCGAAGTGGCTCAGGACCAGGGCCGCGACGGTGATGCTGGTGCCCAGCAGGATCACGATCTTGATCATCTGGATGAGCGCGGTGCCCCGGATGCCCCCGATGGCGGCGTAAATGATCATCAGGCTGCCGACCAGGACGATGCATGTCGTCCTGGCGCCGGACTCGTGCGGGATACCCAGGATGAAGGTGAGCAGCGACCCGGCTCCGGACAGCTGGACGACCAGGAAGGGCAGGGTCGCCGTGAGTGTCACCAGGCAGGAGGCGATGCGGACGGCCCGTCCGGGCATGTTGCGGGCCAGGACGTCGCCCATGGTGTAGCTGCCGGCGTTGCGCAGCGGTTCGGCCAGCAGGAACATCAGCAGCACCAGGGACATGGCGGTGCTGACCGCCAGGACGTAACCGTCGTATCCGGCGAGCGCGACGATGCCGGTGGTGCTCAGCACCGTCGCCGCGGAGATGTAGTCGCCCGCGATCGCCAGGCCGTTCTTGAGCGGGGTGAGCGAGAGGTAGCCCGTGTAGAAGTTCGTCAGGTCGTCGCGGTCGGGTCCCGCCATCACACACATCAGCAGTGTGATGGTGACCAGAGTGCTGAACAGGACCAGGACGACGGCCTGTGTCCCGGAACCGAAGTCGTTCATCGGGCCACCCCGGCATCCCGGCCCGGCCGCACCGTTCGCTCCCTGACGACCCGCGCCAACGGGTCCACGAAGCGTTCGGCGCTGCGGCCGTACCAGACGACCGCCGCGAAGGTGACGACGAGTTGGAGGACTCCCAGAGCCATGCCCAGGCTCACCTCACCGGCGACCTTCGCCTCCATCAGGCCCGGTGCACAGCAGGACAGCACCACGTACACCACGAAGGAGCCGAGCGCGGTGAGCGAGGAGACCCGGCGGAGCATTCGGTAGGCCGAGCGCAGGGCGGCCAGGTCGGCGCTGTGCGGGTCGGGCTCGTCCGCGTACGGCGCGTACCTGGCGTCATACCCGTACGAGTCGTACGGGTATGTGTCGTATCCGTACGAGTGGTACCGCGGGGCGTTGGGCTCGGGTCGTTGCTGTGGCCATCCCGGCGGTGCTGGTGGTGGGTACCGGTGGTCGTCGGGGTGTGTCATCGCATGGCCTTCCGGTGTGGCGCGGTTCCGTGGGAGGTGGGAGGTGGAGAACGGGTGCGGCGGCGCACGTTACCGACTGGTCGGAATGCCTGTTAAGCCTGCTGACCATCACGTTTAGGGTTCGAAGTCGCCCCGGGCGGGGCGGACGTGTGGTGAAGATCACGCTCCATGACGTACCTACTGGTCGGTATGGTCAGCGTCAGCCGTGAACGACAGGAGGCGCGATGTCCGCGACCAATCGCCAGATCCGTCTGGGAGCCCGACCGGTGGGCGAAGTGAAACCAGATGACTGGCAGCACAGCTCCGAACCCCTCCAGGAACCGGGCCCCGGCCGGTTCGTCGGCCGGACGCGCGTCATCTCCCTGGACCCGGCCATGCGGGGCTGGCTCGACGACCGCCCCTCCTACCTGCCGCCGGTGGGCATCGGTGAGGTGATGCGCGCCGGATCGGTCATCGAGGTCATCGCGTCCGACCACCCCGACTTCCAGCCCGGTGATCACGTGGTCGGCACGTTCGGCGTCCAGGAGTACGTGGTGTCCGACGGCCGGGGCGCCATGAAGGTCGACACCTCGCTCGCCCCGGCCTCGACCTACCTGGGAGCCCTGGGCATGCCGGGCATGACCGCCTACTTCGGTCTGCTGGACGTCGGTGCGCTCAAGGACGGCGAGACCGTCGTGGTGTCGGGAGCGGCGGGGGCGGTCGGCACCATCGCGGGTCAGATCGCGAAGGCCAAGGGCTGCCGGGTCGTGGGCATCGCCGGCGGGCCGGAGAAGTGCGCCTTGCTCACCGACGAACTGGGATTTGACGCGGCGATCGACTACCGGGCCGACGACGTCAAGAAGGCGCTGCGCGAGTACGCCCCGGACGGCATCGACGTCTACTTCGACAACGTCGGCGGGGACATCCTCGACACCGCCCTGACCCGGCTGGCGATGCACGCGCGCGTCGTGGTCTGCGGTGCGATCAGTCAGTACAACAACGCCACGCCGGTCAAGGGCCCTTCCAACTACCTCTCGCTGCTGGTGCGCCGCGCCCGCATGGAGGGTTTCGTCGTCTTCGACTACGCCAAGCGCTACGCGGAGGCCGCGCAGGAGATCTCCGGGTGGATCGGCGCCGGCCGTATCAAGGTCAAGGAACACGTGGTGCGGGGGACCGTCGACGACTTCCCCGAGACGTTCCAGATGCTCTTCCGCGGCGAGAACGTCGGCAAGCTCGTGCTGGAGCTGACGTGACCGCCGGCGCACTCGAGGGCAAGGTGGCGATCGTCACCGGCGGTGCCAGTGGACTGGGCAAGGCCATGGCGCTGACGCTGGCGACGGCGGGGGCGCGCGTGGTCGTCGCGGACCTCGACGCGCAGGGCGGCCGGGAGGTGGCCGACATGGTCGACGGCGACTTCCGCGTCTGTGACGTCTCCGAACTCGACGCCAACCGCGCGCTGGTGGAGTTCACGCAGGACCGGTACGGCGGTGTCGACATCGCGTTGCTCAACGCGGGCGTGGCGACGGGATGCGGCGTCGGCGAGGACTTCGTCCCGGCGCGTTACCGCCGGGCGATGGGCGCCAACCTCGACGGTGTGGTCTTCGGTACCCACGCGGTACTGCCGGCGCTGCGGGCCCGCGGCGGAGGGTCGATCGTGGCGACCGCGTCCCTGGCGGGCCTGGCGCCCGTACCGCTCGACCCCCTGTACGCGGCCAACAAGCACGCGGTCGTGGGACTCGCACGCTCCCTGGGGCCGGCTCTCGCGCCGGACAACGTGCGCTTCAACGCGGTCTGCCCGGGGTTCGCCGAGTCGCGGATCATCGACCCGCTGCGCGACATGCTCTCCGAGCAGGGACTGCCGGTCATCCCGGCTCAGGCAGTCGCGGACACCGTACTGCGGATCGTCGTCGGCGGCGGCACGGGGGAGTGCTGGTTCGTCCAACCCGGCCGCGAATCGGAGCCGTTCCGGTTCCGCAACGTCCCCGGGCCGGGCGAGCCCGTCGGCGTTCAACCGGAGCGCGACCTCGGTGTGCCGTCCAGGGGCGCTGTGTCGTAACTTGGGGACCCTGTCACGGATTGGTTCCCGCGAGGTCGAGGAACGCGGCAGCGGGAAGGCTACGCTGCCGACGTCCGAGCCGGGGTGGGAGCACTGGGAGATGTCGTCGTGAGCCGTCCGATCATCCGGCGCACGGCTGCGGCCTGCGCCGCGGCAGCCGCGGCTGCCCTGCTCCTCGCCTCGTGCAGCCAGGATGCCGGCAGTCGCGGTGCCGGCCGGGCCACGCCCACTCCGCAGTCCACCGCCCGTTCTCAAGCGCCGAGTTCGCCGCCCGAGAAGGTGTTGGTGAAACAGGCGGCAGCCGTCGTGGCCGGCGTTGCCGGCGGTGCGCTCCTGGAGGGCGGCTCGGAGCGTACCGCGGACGGCATCCACACACGTCCGGTGCTCCGCAGGGGCAAGACATACCGGCTGGTCCTGACGTGCGTCGGGCAGGGCCGCGCCTGACCATCGCCCCCGACGCGTCGGGCTCCGACGCGACGGTCCCCTGCGACCGGTCCGTGGTCCGGCAACGCATCAAGGGCGACGGGCAGGTCCGGATCGATGTCGCCGGAACCAAGGGCGCCACGGGTGTCCTCGCCTGGCAGATCAACACCCTCTAGCAAGCTGGGGCGGCGTCGGGAGCGAGCACTCGGAAGCGTTCGGCGACGAGCTCGATCGTGGCGGCCGGCAGCCTTTCGGAATCAAGCACCGAGAATCGCTGACCGGCCACCGGCACCGCGTTTCCGGCGTGGCAGTCACCATCCTGCGTATACAAGGCACTTGGGCCAAGCACACCTTCACAACATGCTCTGGTTTTCCGGGACTTCCCTGATGTACAGGAGCCCGTCGCAGCCGGCCAGGTGGGCCGGGTCAAGGGGGGCGTAACCGAAGTAGGGGGACACGCGGGGGGCGAGCCGCGTGTTCCCGAGGGCGGCGGACAATCGGGGGGCGTCGACGACGTAGCGGTCCTCCGGGAGCGCGCAGAGGAGTCCTTCGAGGGTGTCGGGCGGCGGGGTGTCCACACCCTGGTGCCGGATCGTGCCGAGGACCGTGGCCAGGAAGGCATACCCGTCGCCCAGGTGGGCGCTCACGAGCGCGCCGGCACTCCACCACTCCAGCGGCAGGCCGCCCATCCGCATCGTGCTCCTGCCCCGCTGGAGATGCCCGTTGTGGGCGTGCACGAGCGCCGGGCCCTGCTCGGCGATGGCGAGCAGGTTGACGGCCATCATCGAAGCCCGCAGCCCCAGCAGCCGCGCCATGCGGCTCGGTGACGTGTCGGCCATCCAGTAGTGGTAGCGCAGCAGACCGGTCGCGGTGCGCCCGTACAGACGTGCCTGGTTCCAGTCGTCCCGCGATGTCGCCGTGATCAGGTGTGGAGTCTGCTCGTCGAGCAGCGCCACCAGATCGTCGGCGAGCAGCCGCAGTTCCCTGGCCTCGGCCGACTGCCCCACGGACTGGGCCGCGTCCATCATCGCGGCGGGATCGGTCCACCGGGCATCGGCGCCGAGCAGACGGTCGAGCGTGTCCGCGGTGCAGGGCACGAGGTCCGCGTCCACCTGAGCCGAGAGGTAGCGGTGGAGTGCGGTGAGGGCCTGTCGGGGGCTCGCGGCGCCGGTGATTTCCAGCGGGCCGTCGAAACCTGCGAAGCGGAGCCGCTCGGACGCCGGCCGGCCGTCGTTGTAGGCGCGCATCCAGCGCACGAGTTCGCGGTTGGCCGCGGACGCGCCGAAGCCGTGGCTGAATCCGTGCTCCATGACCTCGTCGAGGGTGCCCGTGCCCGAGGTGACATAGTCGTCCACGACCCGGCCCATCATGCAGTCGCTCTCGATCGCGATCGTCCGGTAGCCCTCCTGCTCGACGAGCTGCCCGAAGAGTTCGTTGCGCAGTTCGAGCAGAGTGTCCTCGCCGTGGGTGGGCTCGCCCAGAGCGAGCAGCCGCGGCCGGGTTCGCAGCAGCCTCATGACGGCGGCCGCCTCGACGGCATGCGCGGTGTCCTTGATGTCACTAACCATGGCTTCAACGGTATCGTTGAACCTTCGGTGGAAACTTTCCCGCGATATCGGCAGGATCATGGGACGAAACCTTAAAAGCGGTGATCGGCTCAGGCCGGTCGATCTGGCGCGCGAGCACGGTCTGTCCACGCAGGCGATCAGGAACTACGAGGAGGCCGGCATCCTTCCGGCCGCCGGTCGCACACCCCACGGCTACCGCACCTACACCTCGTTGCACGCGGGTGCCCTGCGCGCGTTCCTCGCCCTGGTGCCCGGCCACGGCCACCAGACGGCGACATCGATCATGCGGGCGGTGAACGAGGGCGCGGCCGAGGAGGCGTTCCGCCTCATCGACGAGAGCCACGCCCAACTCCTCGACGACCGCCGGACCCTCCAGGCCGTGGAGAGCGCCCTGCGCGATCTGGAGCCCACCAAGGCGTCCGAGCCCGGTGTGGGCGCCGAGCCGGCCGCGGTGTCCGGGCCCGGCGGGACCTTCATCGGGCCGCTGGCAGGGAAGCTCGGAATCCGGCCCGCGACACTGCGCAAATGGGAGCGCGCCGGGCTGGTGCGCCCGCGCCGCGACCCGCGGACCGGGTACCGCGTCTACGACGAGGCCGACGTACGGGACGCCCGGCTGGCCCACCAACTCAGGCGGGGCGGCTACCTGTTGGAGCAGATCGCCCCGCTGATCACCCAGGTGCGGGCGGCCGGCGGGCTGGAGCCGCTGGAAGCCGCACTGTCCGACTGGCACGGTCGGCTGTCCGCACGCGGGCGGGCGATGCTGACCGGGGCCGCCGAGCTGGAGGCTTACCTCCGCAGGCGCGGATGACAGTCCGGCCGCATTCCACGCGGGCGGGCGCAGCACAGCCCGTCAAAGCCGTGTTGCCACGCGGACCAGATCGGCGACCGCGCGAAGCCGGCTCTGCGGAGGCCAAGCGATGACCGTAGTCACGGGCGGAGCATCCAGGACCGGCACGGCGGCGAGATCCCGGCGCAGGTCGGTGCCGGCGGACTCGGGCAGGACCACGGTGGTACGGCCGAGCGCGATCAGCTGGAAGAGCTGTGTCAGGTTCCGTACCTCTGCCCCTGGTCCCTCCGGGTAGTTGCCATCGGGACCGGGCCAGCGAGCCATCGGGAGCTCCGGCAACGCGCTCACCTCGGCCACCCGAATCCGAGAGCGGCCGGCAAGTGGGTGACAGGCGGGCAGGATCGCCACCTGTCCCTCGGTGTACAGAATTTCGGTGTCGAGTCCGACCGCCGAATCGAATGGCAAATGCAGCAGAGCCACATCGGCTTGCCCGTTCCGCAGCAATTTCTGGTGCTGATGCGCCTCGCAGAGCAGCAGATCGACGGTCGCTGCGCCGGGCTCCGCGTGGTAGGCATCGAGCAGTTTGGCCAGCAACTCGCCGGCGGTGCCGGATTTGACGGCGAGGACGAGGCGGGGGCGGCTTTGCGCGGCCTGCCGGGTACGCCGCTCGGCTGCGGCTACCGCGCTGAGGATCGCGCGCCCCTCGGAGAGCAGCACGGCCCCGGCCTCGGTGAGTGTCACCTTGCGGCTGGTGCGCTCCAGCAGCGTGACCCCCAGCTGTCGTTCGAGCCGGGCGATGGCGCGGGACAGGGGTGGCTGGGCCATCTCCAGACGCTCGGCGGCCTTGCCGAAGTGCAGTTCCTCGGCGATGGCGACGAAGTACCGCAGCTCGCGTATCTCCATGCGCGCACAGTATCTGCCACGGACGGTCGATCGATGTCGCCCGGATATCGCTGCATTACCGAGATGGTGTTGGTGCTCGGTCCGCGCGCGGCCATGCTCGCTGTCATGAGCGAGAAGACAATCGCGCTGGTCACCGGCGCCAACAAGGGAATCGGCTACGAGATCGCGGCCGGGCTGGGCGCATTGGGCTGGAGCGTCGGTGTCGGCGCTCGGGACGAGCAGCGCAGGACGGACGCCGTGGCGAGACTGCGTGCGGCAGGTGCCGACGCGTTCGGCGTGCCCTTGGACGTGACCGACGACGAGAGCGTGACCGCCGCGGCACGGCTGATCGAGGAGCGAGCGGGACGCCTTGACGTACTGGTCAACAACGCCGGCGTCGCAGGCGGCCGGCCGGAGGAGCCCACGACCATCGACCTGGAGACCGTGCGGCGGCTGGTGGAGACCAACGTCATCGGCGTCATCCGGGTCACCAACGCGATGCTGCCGCTGCTGCGCCGCTCGGCGCACCCGCGGATCGTCAACCAGTCCAGCCATGTCGGTTCCCTGGCCCTGCAGACCACGCCCGGTGTCGACCTCGGAGGGATCAGCGGGGCTTACGCGCCGACGAAGACCTACCTCAACGCCGTCACCATCCAGTACGCCAAGGAGCTGAGCGGCGCCGGCATTCTGATCAACAACGCCTGCCCCGGCTATGTGGCCACCGACCTCAATGGGTTCAGCGGTACGCAGACCCCTGAGCAGGGCGCGGTGATCGCCATCCGGTTGGCGACCCTGCCCGACGACGGCCCCACCGGCCGGCTGTTCGACGACAACGGAGTCGTGCCATGGTGAGGTTCCTTCGGCCCCTTCACCTCAGCGGGAGTTCACCATCCGGTACTCCGCCGCGATGACGTCGGGCTTCTTCGACGGGTGCAGCGTCGCCATTGCCTGGCCCTGGAAGTTGTCGGTGACCACGACACGCTTCGTCGAGTCGAAGACGGACTCCTCGTCGTTCGGGGTGATTTGGAAGCTGCTCCTGTACTGCGGCTTGAGCAGCGTCTCCTGGTTGTGGGCGGTCGGGAAGACGCTGATCACGCCGCCGTCGGCCAGCCGGAGCGCGTACACCGACTTGAACGCCGGTTCCTTGGAGAAGAAGTTCTTGGTCGCCCAGCGGGCCCGGTCGCCCTTGGTGCGGTCCTGGTAGAGCTTGATGGCCGCCTTGCTGGTCTCCGTGGTGGCAAGCTTGCCTCCCGCCTTCTTGCCGCCGCTTTCGAAGAGATCCTCGTAGGCGGCACTGAGCTGGTCCGGGGCGAGGGCACCCACAGCAGCGGAGGGGTCGACGACGGTCGCCAGCCCGTGCCTGCTCGTGTCGATCTCCGGGATCGGAGCGTCGGAGTAGACGGCATAGACGACCTTGAAGCGTCCGTCGACCTTGGCGAACACCAGGAGCGCGTCGTCCTTGGAACCGCTGGCCCGCACCTTGGCCGCGAACCAGTCCTCACCCGCCGGGATGTAGTACTTCCGGTTCTTGTAGGTGAAGGGCTTTTTGTAATCGGCCTGTTCCTGCTTGGACCAGGTTGCCGACAGCTTGTAGTCGGCCGTGGACTGCTCATAGACCTGCCCGGCCTCGACGGTGCCCAGCAGTCTGGCGTCCCGCCCGATGTTGGCCTTGTTGTTGACCTTCTCGTAGGCGTCGAGGATCTTCTCGGCCTCGGCGGTGGTCACCGCTCCGGTGGGGGTCGGGCTCGCAGTCGTGTCGCTGCCGTTCTTGGCGTCCTCGTCGGAGCCTGTCCCGCAGGCGGTGAGGGCAGCGGCCGCGGTCACGCTGACCGCACATGCGGCCAGTCGGGCCATCCGCCGGTTGCGCGGGGTGTGGGGGCGGGACGTCATGAGGCTCTTTCTCCTTGTGGGACTGGTGACTTGGCGGTGGGGGGGAGGGAAGGGCGAACTGAGGTGGGGCGTTCCCGGCGCGGCCTCGTGAGTACTGGACCGGGTCCTGGTCAGCGCGGTTCCCGAGGCCTGGGCGGCCTGGCCGCGCGGTCGCATACCCGCTGCCGCGCGCCTTCGCTGATCTTGCGGATGCCGCTGCGGGTACGGTTCAGCGTCCGGGAGATGTCCGCGATCAGCGTCTTCGACTCGCCCAACTGGTCGATCAGATCAGCCGTCGAGGGCGTCCAGGCCCCTTCACAGGTGTGGTCGTCGGCGACCTTCTGGCAGGTGGCCAGCAGTTCCGTCATCAGGCGATGGAATTTGTCGACGTCGGCCTGGGTGAAATCCTCGGCGTGCGTCTGCGGTGTGATCAACAGTTCCCCCTCGGTGCTTGCGCACCCGAGTCCGCCGGCGCTCGCACAGTGCAGGCGGCACAGTCGGTTGGCCGCCTCGGTACGCAGTTGCGAAGTAGTCGTGGGTGCGGTGTTGTTGTCTGACCGGGCGCCGACGGTCACGCTCCGACGGCGGCATGACCGATGGTGTAGCACCTCACGTAACACTGTCAACAATTGTTGAATTCGCACCCTGTGGTTGAATTTCGCACCAACTGAAATGTCGTCAACCAAGGGCACGATTGGGCCGCCTGCCTCATCCGCCGCCGGTGTCGCGCTCCCGGGCCTCGGCCCGCAACTGGTCAAGTACTGGCAGCAGCTTGACCAGGTCGATGTCATTGGCGTCATGGGAGGTGCGAAAAGCCAGCGACGTCGTACTGCGGTCGCCGGCGAGCGTGGCCAGGGCCAGTCGCGGCAGGTGGGACGACACCATCTGATGCAGGTGAGCGATCAGCGCGGCACCCTCGTTGCGCAGGCAGAATCCCTGAGGGAGGCGGGTGCTGGGGGTGCGCTGCTGTGAGGCCCGGTCGAAGAACCTCTCCAGCCGCGAGGCATGGGCCGCGTTGGCCGCGCGCTTGCCGTTGAGCAGGTACGACACCTGCTGCTTGGTGATCCCCGTGCCCTGTTCGATGTCGTTGAGCGTGTACGGCGCCTCCGCCTCTGCTCCGGACGGCGCGAGACGGGTCGCCCGCAAGAATCGCAGACGCTGCTGGAACAGAGCTTTCTGGAACGCCTCGAGCTCCTCTTTGTCGTCCGGTTCCACGTCCGGCAGCGCGCCGTCGAGCAGTTCACGCACTCGCTCCGGGCTGATGCCGGTGGTGTAGGAGATGAACTGGTGGTCGAGGAAGCGATCGGCGGGCTGATCGAGGAATGCGGCGTATTTCGCGACGTCGCTCCGCAGCTTGGTGATCTCTTCCGCTGCCGCCTTCTGGCGAGAAGCTCGGTTCAACACGGTCTCCAAACACGGGCCTCGGCACCGATGGTGCCCGGTGAGAGTATCGATTCAGCGGGCTTCCAGCCAGACCGTTCAACAATTGTTGACATCGGTGAGGGGTGCAGCCCACGATCACAGGCACCCAGCCCCCGGTCTTCGGGGAGAGCAATGGAGACGGCTTCGCCCTTCGGTCGGACCGAGGATTCGACGACGCGATGGCTGCCTGGCGAGCGGAGGTCGCTCGGGGCGGTGAGTTGATCGCTGACGCATCGCTGGACGACGTCGGCCGCCTGTCCGAGCAGGAAGCGGGTCACCTCGGGGACCAAGGAGTCTCCCTGCGCTGGATCAGGGTGCACATGAACGAGGAATACGCACGTCACAACGGTCATGCCGACCTCATCCGCGAGCAGGTCGACGGAGCCACAGGGGCGTGAGACGTGTTTGCTGCCGACGGCGGGCCTGGGAAGGGGAATACGGCTCCGCCGATGAGCCGTTGAACGCGCTGACCCGGTCGATGTGTGGCCATCCGGGGTGTGGCGGTCCAAGGCGTGTGCGAGCGAGGAAGCGCGGTGATCACGCAATGAAGGCGGTGCGGTTCCATGAGTACGGCGGGATCGATGTGCTGCGGGTGGAGGAGGTGGAGCGGCCGTCGCCCGGCCCCGGGCAGGTGCTGGTCGAGGTCCGCGCGGCCGGGATCCAGCCCGGCGAGGTGATGATCCGCGAGGGCGCGCGTCACGATCGCTGGCCGGCGACGTTTCCCTCCGGGCAGGGCAGCGATCTGGCCGGCGTGGTGGTGGAGGTGGGCCCGCAGGTACGCGGTGTCGCGGTGGGCGACGAAGTCCTGGGCTTCACCCATGACAGGGCGAGCCACGCGGAGTTCGTCGTGGTCGACGACGTGAACGTGGTCTTCCGCCCGGAGGGGTTGTCCTGGGACGTGGCGGGGGCGTTGTACGTGGCCGGCACGACCGCGTACGCCACCGTGTTCGCGGTGGACCCCGGGCCGGGTGACACGGTTGTGGTGTCAGGTGCGGCGGGCGGCGTCGGGTCGCTTGCCGTGCAGCTCGCCCGGCGGCGCGGCGCCACGGTGATCGGGCTGGCGAGCGAGCGAAACCACGCCTGGCTGACGGACCGCGGTGCCGTCCCGGTCGAGTACGGGGAAGACACGGCAGAGCGGATCCGGCAGGCCGCCGGTGGGAAGGTCGACGCGTTCATCGACACGTTCGGCGACGGCTACGTGGAGCTGGCAGTGGAGTTGGGTGTGCGGCCCGAGCGGATCAACACGATCCGCGATTGGCAGACCGCGGCCAAAGTCGGGGCGCGGACCTACGGAGAGGGCTCGGCGGCGTCCGCGGTCGTGCTCGGCGAGCTCGCCCGGTTCGCCGCGCGCGGGGAGCTGGAGGTGCCGATCGCCCGCACCTACCCGTTGGAGCAGGTGCGGGACGCGTTCCGCGAGCTGGAACGGGGCCACACCCACGGCAAGATAGTGCTCCGGCCGTAGCCCCGGCTGCCCGACGCCAGCAGAACCGCGACCGGCGCGATGTCCTCGGGCGGATGGCCCGGCATGTGCACGCCTAGCTCAACCCGCAGATGTAGACCCGTGGATCCATGAGTGACGCGTCGTGCGTCCGCCAGTCGGATGTGCTCGGGTGCACCGCATGAAAACGTTCCGCCATGGACATCGACATGGGCATGAACAGCGGCGGCCGTAGCGGGCTGACGCGCCGTCAACTGCTGGGAGCCGCACTGGCGACGGGCGCCGCGGTGCCGCTCGGCGTCGCCCGCCCCGCATGGGCCGCTCAGCCCGCTCAGGGCCCGCCGCGGCTCGTCCTGCCCGAGCCGACCGGACCGTACCCGGTGGGTACGGTGGCGTTGCATCTCGTGGACACCTCACGACCGGATCCCGCGGCCGGCCCGGGCAGGTACCGCGAGCTGATGGCCAGTGTCTGGTACCCCGCCCGCGACGTCCGGCGGTACCCGCGGGCGCCCTGGATGCCCGCCGCGCCGCTGCGGGCGTTACTGACGTCCGCGGGGTTCGCCGCCGACGCCGTGCTCGCACCGCTCACGGCCGGCCATGAGGGCGCCCCGGTGCGACGATCGGACGGACGGCTGCCCGTCGTCGTGTTCTCGCACGGCGCGCACGACCACCGCTCCGACGCCACCGTCGTGGTGCAGGAGCTCGCCAGTCACGGCTACGTCGTGGTCACGGTGGATCACACGGGCGACGCGTTCGGCGAGTTCCCCGGCGGCCGGGTCGTCGTCCCGCTGCACGACCCGCAACAGGCGCTGGGACCCGCGGACTTCGCCAAGGACATCCGGTTCGTCGTCGACCGCGTCGAGGCCCTCGACGCCGGGTACAATCCCGACGCCGAACACCGGCCCCCGCCGGCCGGCCTGTGCGGTGCCCTCGACCTGCACCGCGTCGGCATGTTCGGCTGGTCGAAGGGTGGGACGGCGACCGCCCTCGTCATGATCGAGGACCAGCGCGTCCGGGCCGGACTGAGCTTCGACGGGCCCATGGAACCGACGATCACCGCTGATCTGGACCGGCCGTTCATGATGATGACCGCCGTGTTCACCCGGGCGGAGGAGCCGAGCGTCGCCGAGTTCTGGTCGCATCTGCGCGGATGGCGGCTCAACGTTCAGGCCGACGGCGCGGTGCACTCGTCGTACTGCGACAACCAGGTGCTCGTACCGCAGTTGGCGAAAGCGATCGGGATGAGCGACGAGGAGCTTCGGAGCTGGATCGGAACGCTCGATCCGGCCCGGGCGCTGCGCATCCAGCAGGCGTACCCGCTCGCGTTCTTCGACCTGCATCTGCGGCACCGTCCGCAGAACCTGCTCGACGGCCCGTCCGCGGCTTTCCCGGAGGTGCAATTCATCCCCTGACGCTTTCGGTCCTGGCCACGCCCTCGCCAGTCGCCCCACGCTCCACTCAGCAACCGGAAGGGCTGACGCCCTCGGCCTGCCAGCGCTTACGGGTCGGCTTTCCCAGTGACCATCGGGCCCACCCCACCTCGACCAGATCGACCTCGAACAGGGTCAGAGCAGCGGAGAGCTGCGCGCCCCCTCGCGCCCCGACCACAGCGGCCTGACGCGCGTCGGCATCCTCGACTTCGCGGACGACCCCGCGTACCGAGAACTCCTCGTCGTCCGCGAGCAACACCCGTCCCCGCTCGGCGAGATCAGGCTCCTGCTGGGCGAAATCCGTCCATAACATGGGCTCACCCTAGCTGGACGTGATCCGCCCCGGAGCGCGACTCCGGGGCGGAGGGCGTCCGGCCCTTTCTGCGAACGCTGTTGATGGGATGCAGTTCATGACGATTCGGGTCGTGGTGGCCGACGACGAAGAACTGCTGCGCACCGGCTTCCGCCTCGTGATCGATTCCTGGGACGACCTGGCGGTGGTGGGTGAGGCGGGTGACGGACGGCAGGCGGTGCAGTTGACCGGCCGCATGCGGCCGGACGTGGTGCTGATGGACGTCCGGATGCCCGGCATGGACGGGATCGAGGCCACCCGGCAGATCGTGGCCTCCGGCAGCGCGGCCCGGGTGCTGATACTGACCACGTTCGACGAGGACGAGCAGGTGCTCGCGGCGCTGCGCGCGGGAGCCGGCGGTTTCCTGCTCAAGGAGATGGAGTCCATCGAGCTCGTGGCGGCGATCCGGGCCGCGGTGCGCGGGGACACGCTGCTCGCGCCGGGTCTGACCCGCCGCCTGCTGGAGCGGTTCCTCCGCACCGCGCCGGACGGGCGTACGACGCCGCCCGCGCCGGCCCACCTGTCGGCACGCGAGATCGAGGTGCTGACCCTGATCGGCCAGGCGCTGTCCAACGCGGAGATCGCCCGTCGGCTGTTCCTGTCCGAGGCCACGGTCAAACGGCACGTGGCCGCGGTGCTGCGCAAGCTGGGGCTGCGGGATCGCGTCCAGGCGGTGGTCGCCGCCTACGACCACGGTCTCGTTCGGCCGCGGGGATCCTGACCCTCCTCCTCAAGGAGGAGACGCCGTGCGGGTGATCCTCGCGGCCCATCCCGAAGTGCGTCCCCAGGTCGATCACGGGCGGGCGGTGGCGCCGTAGCGTCGCAAGCGTGATGAATGCCCTGCCCTACCGGATGTACCTGCTGGCCTACGACGAGGCGGCGCGCGGCCCCTACGACCGCGCCCGGTCGGGATTCCTCGTCCGCGTCGCCGCACTCGTCGACCTCACCCAGCGCGGCCACCTGACGGAGCGCGAAGGTGCGGTACGGGTGACCGAGCCCGGCCCGGTCGGCGATCCGGTCCTGGACCGTCTGCTGGACGAGGTGGCCGCGTCCACGCACGGCTGGAAGCACCTCGCACGGCGGCATCGGACGCAGACCCTGCAAGACGTGGAGGACCAGCTCGCGGCACACGGACAGCTCACCGTCGAGCCGGGCCGGATCCCCCTCCTGTCCGGACGGCATGCCACCGTGCCGGACCCGGACGCCGTACGGGCGCTGCACGCGCACGTGACCGCGGTCCTGCGCGCCGCCACCTCGGCACACCAGGTCGCCCTGGAGGATGCCGCCCTGGTGGCACTGGCCGCGGTCGGCCGGATCGGCTCGGTGCCGTCCGAACAGGACCGGCGTCGGCACCGTGCGCGGATCGACGACCTGACCGGCCGGCTCGGTGAGCTCGCGCCGGGCCTGGAGACGACCGTACGAGGCCTGCGCACCACCATGATCGCCGCGCAGGGAGGCATGGGCGGCGGCAGCTGACCCGCCATCCCGAACACCCGACCCACACACGAAGGCGTACACAGATGAAACCAGGGCGAGCAGGGCGATGGACGACGACGCTGGTGTGTGCCGTGCTGGCCCTCACCGCAGTGCCGGCCCGAGCGCAGACACCTGAGGTGCGGCACGCTGCCGTACCCGCCGCACCAGTCGTACACACCCGGGCCGGAGCAGTGCGCGGCACCGCGGGGGAGGGCTACCGCACCTTCGACGGCATCCCGTACGCCGCACCCCCGGTCGGCTCCCTGCGCTGGGCGCCACCGCGTCCCGCACGCCCATGGACGAGGGCGCGGGACGCCACCCGACCCGCCGGCGCCTGCCCGCAGCCGGCCGGCGAGGTACCTGGTGGCAGCACCACCGAGGACTGCCTCCACCTGAACGTGACCACCCCCGACAGCGCCCGTCCCGACCGCCCCAGGCCCGTGATCGTGTGGGTGCACGGCGGCGGCTTCACCACCGGCGCGGGCAGCTCCTACGACGCCCACCGCCTCGCCACGCGCGGCGATGTCGTCGTGGTCACCGTCAACTACCGCCTCGGCGCTCTCGGTTTCCTCGCCCACCGCGGGCTACCGGGCTCCGGCACGTTCGGACTCGCCGACCAGCAGGCGGCGTTGCGCTGGGTGCGGGCGAACATCGGCGCGTTCGGCGGCGACCGGCACAACCTCACCCTGGCCGGCGAGTCCGCGGGCGGCTTCGGCGTATGCGCCCAACTCGCCTCGCCCACCGCCGCCGGTCTGTTCGACCGCGCCATCATCGAGAGCGGACCGTGCACCGGCCGCGCCGACCGTCCCTTCGCCCCGTCCGCCATCTCCCTCAAAGCGGCGGACGACGCCGGGGCGAAGCTGGCCAAGGCGGTGGGCTGCGGCGCTGCCCGGCAGGTCGTGTCCTGCCTGCGGCGGGTGAGCACCGCCCGGCTGCTCGCCGCCCAGGACACCGCCCAGCAGCCCGCGTACGGCACCGGCCTCCTGCCTCGCGACCCGTACACCGCGCTCGCCCGCGGCGCCGTGCACCACGTGCCCGTCCTCATCGGCTCCAACCACGACGAGGGCAACGGCTGGGCCGCCGCCATCATCCAGGCCGGCACCCGCATCACCCCCGCCAACTGGCCCCGGACGGTGGCCGACTTCCTTCCCGACCCCGCCCAGGCCCCCGCCGTCGTCCGCACCTACCCGGTCACCGAAACGAACGGCGGACCGGTCCTCGGCGCCGTCATCGGAGACTCCAACTACTCCTGCCCCACCCTGCGAACCGGCACGCTCCTGGCGGCCCATGTCCCGGTCTGGCGCTACGAGTTCGCCGACGAGAACGCCCCGCCGCTCACCCCCGCCCCCACCCCGTTCCCACTCGGCGCCCCGCACGCCAGCGAACTGACCTACCTCTTCGACCTGGGCGGCCGCCCCCGCACCATGACCCCCGCCCAGCACCGCCTCGCCGACACCATGATCGACTACTGGAGCGGTTTCGCCCGCACCGGCGACCCCAACGCCTCGAACACTCCCACCTGGCCGGCCGGTGCCGTCCAATCCCTGGCTCCCGACCACACCGGCCCCACGAACACGACCGCTGCCGCCCACCACTGCACCCTGTGGAACACCATGCCCTGACCAGGGACGAAACCGTGTTCTTCCATGCACCCACCGGATCGAGCGGGGTCTTCGCGAATGCGGCGACCGCGTCGCTCGCGACACTGGGGCAGATCACCGAGGAGCAGGTCGACCAGACGTTCGACGTCAACGTCCGGGGCACGCTGTTCACCGTGCAGAAGGCACTGCCGCCGCTCAACGAAGGCGCCTCGGTGATCCTGATCGACACCACCGGGATCACGGACCTCTTCGGCGAGGAGCGATACGTGACGGCGGGATGCCGACGTGGTTTGTGAGTCAGTCGGGTGCGGCGGAGGCGCGGTCCGTGGGTGCTGGGGTGCGGGGAACCGCCTGGTAGGAGGACAGCAGGGTGAGCTTCTCGTCGTTTTCGGTGTTGCGGTCGGCGTGGTAGACGACGAGGAGCAGGCCGGCCGATCCGGAGACCGCGAGCTTCTCCCGGTTCAGGGTGAGCTCGCCGGCTTGCGGATGGTCGAGCGTGACGGATGCGCCTTCGCGGGCATGGACGTCGTGACGTGCCCAGAGCTGGCGGAAGCGGTCGCTCGCGAGCGAGAGCTCGCCCACGAGCTCGATGAATCGCGGGTCGTCGGTGTCCGTGCCGACCGACTGACGGAATCCGGCGACCAAGTCGGCCGTGGCCTCCTCCCAATCGGGGTAGAGGGACCGTTCGGCTGGATCGAGGAACACATCCCGCAGGCGATTGTGGCCGGTGACCAGGCGGGGCGAGAGCGCCGTCGCCAGAGGGTTGGCTGCCAGCACGTCGAAGTAACGGCCTTCCAGGAAGGCCGGCAGCGTCAGTGAGTCGACGAGCTTGCGGATACCGGACGGCACGGTCTCCTTGCGGGGCCGACGGCGTGTGCGGCGTGGCCTGTCAGAGCCGAGACCGAGCAGATAGGCGGTGCCTGCGTCGTCGAGCTGGAGTACACGGGCGAGCGATTCGAGCACCTGCACCGAGGGGTTGCGGTCGCGGCCCTGTTCGAGACGCAGGTAGTAGTCGGCGCTGATGCCGGCGAGCATCGCGACTTCCTCGCGGCGCAGTCCGGGAACGCGGCGGATGCCGAGCTGGGGGAGACCGACATTGTCCGGCGTGACGAGCTCGCGGCGGGCGCGCAGGTACTCGCCGAGCGTGTTCGTGTCGCGGGTCATGAAGAAAAGCGTAGGCGGGTCCTCGGGCGCGTGCCTGGTCCTGCCACCCCCAGGATCACGAGGGCGAGGCAGCGCCAGACAAGACCGTGACACTCGTCACCGGGGCGAACAAGGGACTCGGACGCGAAACCGACCGCTTACCGCGCTGACCCGGCGATGTCGAGGAGCTGATCGTGGAGTCCGGGCCGGGAGAACAACGCGGCTCCGGTATGGATGTGTCGCAGGCCGGACAGGTCGCTGAAGACACCGCCGGCTTCTTCGACGATCGGGATCAGGGCCGCGATGTCCCACGGGCCCGCTCCCAGGAGGAGGAAGGCGTCCAGCCGGCCCGTTGCGACGAGGAGGGCGCCGTGGCAGGTGCCGGATCCCGTGGACGGCTTCTTGGGCAGAGGCGCGGTCGGATCCGCCGTGGACCAGTCGAGCGTCGGTGTGGTGCGTGCGGTACGGGCGGCAAGGGTCGCGGCGACAATGCGCTGCGAGTGGTTCAGCCTGGTCGGGGGCGGCCAGATGCCGAGTGCGGACGAGCGGGCGGGAAGCGGTCCGCTCCACGCACCCTGGTTCGGCAGTGCCCACCTGATACGACCGTCGTCCTCCAGCGCGATCAGGGTGCTCCATTCGGAATCTCCGGCGAGGAAGGCGGCCGTGCCATCGATGGCGTCGATGATCCAACGGCGCGGGCCCTGGCCATGGGAGCCGGCCTCCTCACCGGTGATCGCGTCGCCGGGGTGCCGTTCGCGGATGCGGCGGCGCAACGCCGCTTCGATTTCTTGATCGGCGGCGCTGACAGGGCTTCCGTCGTTCTTGATCTGTACTGCTGTGTTGCCTGCCCTCCCGTATCGGTGGGCGATGTCGGCCGCATGATCGGGGAGGTGATGGGCGAACGCCAAGTCTGGGGAGTTCGGCCCCTCATCTCCGAGCCCGTGCTCGTCGGCGAACTCCGTCGCCCACGCACAAAATGCCAACTGCCGGTCGTTCAGGATGGCGTTCAGATCCCCGATCAAGAACCGTGCCGGCGGCGCTACCCTGCTGTGTCATGCAGGAGACGCGCCTCGACACTGCACGGATCCGGGCGGCTCGCCGGGTGATCGACCCGGTATTTCTCGACAGTCCGCTGTACCGCTGCGAGGCGCTGGAGCCCGGCCTCGGGTGCACGGTGAGCATCAAACTCGAAACGGCGAACCCGGTCCGCAGCTTCAAGGCCCGCGGCACCGAGCTGGTCGCGAGCCTGCTCGCCGACAATGGCTCGCGAGCCGTGGTGTGCGCCAGCGCGGGCAATCTCGGTCAAGCCCTCGCCTGGTCCGGTCGCGGCCGGGGACTCGACGTCACCGTCGTGGCATCCCGATTCGCGACCGCGGCCAAGCTTGATCGCATCCGCGCACTGGGCGCCAGGCTGGAACTGGTGGACGGCGACCACGAGATGGCTCGCGAACGGGCGGCGGCCATCGCACGGTACGACGGCGTCCGGCTGCTCGAAGACAGCCTGGACATCGAGACCTGCGAGGGCGCGGCGACCATCGGCCTGGAACTGGTGGACACCGTGCCGTCGTTCGATGCCGTCCTGATCGCTCTCGGCGGCGGAGCGCTGGCCACCGGCGTGGGTCATGTGGTGAAGGCCTGGGCGCCCGAAGTCGAGGTGATCTGTATCCAGCCGCTGGGCGCACCGGCGATGACACAGTCGTGGCGCCAACGGCGCGTCGTCACCACCGACTCGACCGACACCATCGCTGACGGCGTCGCCGGCCGGCGTCCCGTCCCGGCCGTCCTGGACGACCTTCTTCTGGTCGCTGACGATGCCGTCCTGGTCCAGGAGGCGTCGATCATCGCCGGTATGCGGATGCTCCTCGAGCATGCCGGCCTCGTCGTCGAACCGTCGGCCGCGCTCGGTATCGCGGCGATCCTCGAGGACCGTGACCGCTTCGCAGGGCGACACGTGGTCACCATCGTGTGCGGCAGCAACGTGGACGTAGACGCATATCACGGCTGGGTCGGTGGACCACCCGCCTGACCACCAGCTCCCGCAGTTCAGCCGGCAGGGAAGCGGCGAGCGCGCGGTCAGAACCAGTGCAGGCAGTGCGGGGAGCGTTCGGCGCGGAAGAGGGCGTCAGCGAGGGCGGCCGCGCCCGGGCGGTGGGCCCGGATGTGTCCGGCACGCACGAGGGTGCTCGGGGCGGTGCCGCCGAGGTAGATGGAGCCCAGGTCGCTCACGTCGAGGGACAGGTCCGGCTCCCGGTCCGTCGGCACGCAGTCGGCCTTGCCGTCCCGGACGGCCAGGAGGTAGCGGCCGTGCTCGCCGAGGAACGGGTCCTCGACGTCGAGGACGAGTTCGCCGTCCATGAACCAGCCGCGCGCGGTCAGTGCACGCGGGACGTCCAGCAGCCGCACCCAGAGCCAGTCGGTGTCGTCGCTCACCTGGCCGGCACGGAAGTCCGCGAACTGCCAGCGCAGCGGGTGCTCGGGCGGGAAGTGCTTGAACACGACCTGAGCGACCAGGTCGTGTCCGAGCACGAACCGGGCCAGGGCCGTGAAGACGGCGTCGTCGGAGGCGATGGTCTCGTCGACCGTCAAAGTCTCGGACTCGCCCATCGCATAGCTGGCATACCCGTCCGGGACGCCCTCGGCGTCTCGGTGGACGGCGACGTAGCGCGGCGCCGGAGAGACCGGGGGCTGCCCCGCGCCCACGGCCCACCAACGGTGCGGCCGGGACAACGCGCCGGGCTGGGCGCGGCGGTACCGGTCGTAGACCTCTTCCAGGATCGTGCCGCACTCGGTGCGCCGCAGCAGCTCGATCGAGCCGGTGTCCGAAACGGCCGCTGGGGCGTCGACCGCTGCGCGCGCCCGGGGCAGGGCGAGGGCGGCCCGGTGGCGCGGCACCGTCAGCCGCTGGGTGTAGGTCGCCGGTCCGTAGCCGAACCTACGGTAGATCAGGGCCTCGGAGGCCAGCAGTACGGAGAGGAACTCGCCTCGGGACCGCAGCTCGGTGAGCTGATGTCGCATCATCGCGCTGAGTACGCCCTGGCGTCGGTGCGAAGGCAGGACACCGACGGCGGTCACCCCGCCGGCCGGGACGAGGATCTCACCGGGCAGGGTGAGCTCGAAGGAGTACGCACCAGCGGTGCCGACGGGCCGCCCGTCCGCCGTCATGGCGAGCAGGCTGCGGTCCATTTCGAGCGCCGACCACCAGACCCCGCCGCCGTCGGTCGGGGTTTCCGGGAAGCGTCCGAACGCGGCGAAGAGTGTGTTGACGAAGACGTCGAGGTCCTGGTCGGTCGTGGAACGGATCTCCATTGCTGCCGCTGCCTCCCCGGGATACCAGCACCACGACTCGTGGTGTCCCGTCACAATGCAGTGTCGCCCCGTGGCCAGGTCAAGCGATTTACGGGCGGACCGTGGCCAGTTGCAGCTCAGCTCGGCCCCACTCGGCCTCGGTGGGCGGAGGGTCACTCGCCGCCGGACGGGCGCGGGTCTTCCATGCGGGAGAGCCAGGTGGTGAGCAGCGTTTCGAGTGCC
Organism: Streptomyces sp. NPDC046915; assembly: GCF_040644935.1. Lineage (NCBI taxonomy): Bacteria > Bacillati > Actinomycetota > Actinomycetes > Kitasatosporales > Streptomycetaceae > Streptomyces > Streptomyces sp. NPDC046915. Next base: position 88,248 of record NZ_JBEYXB010000029.1, read on the forward strand.
TCGGCCTCGGTGGCCGTCAGTAGGTCCAGCAGTTGACGTTCGTTGCGCATGTGGTCGGTGAACGCGCGGTCGATCAGTTCGCGTCCGGGTCGGGTGAGGGCGACGATCCGGCCCCGCTGGTCGTCGTCGGAACGGCGGCGGGTGACGAGTCCGGCTTGCTCCAGCCGGTCGATCCTCTTCGTCATCGCACCGGTGGTGACCATGGTGTGCGCGGCGAGCTCGCCGGGTGCCCGTTCGTAGGGCTCACCGGCGCGGCGCAGTGCGCACAGGACATCGAACTCTCCCTCACCGAGACCGTAGTGGCCGTAGACGAGGCAGAGCTTCTCGGTGAGCCGGTCGGCCAGGCGGTGCAGTCGGCCGATCACTCCTTGCGGGGTGATGTCGACGTCGGGCCGTTCACGGCGCCAGTCGGCCTGGATGCGGGCTACGTGGTCCAGCGATTGCGAGTCGTCCATGCACACCATGGTAGCTTCCCGGGAAGTTATATTGTCTTCCATGGAAGCTACTTTGCGCTGGGGAGCGCTGACCGCTGTCGCTCCGGTGGCCTGGGGAACCAACTACTTCGTCACACACGAGTTCCTGCCGGCGGACCGCCCGCTCTACGGGGCCGCCCTGCGGGCGCTGCCCGCCGGCCTCGCCCTGCTGGGCTTGTGCAGGCAGCGGCCGCGCGGCGGGTGGTGGTGGCGGTCTGCGGTGCTCGGGCTGCTCAACGTGAGCGTGTTCTTCGTGCTCGTCTACACCGCCTCCCAGTTGCTGCCGACGAGCGTCGCCTCGACCGTCATGGCGGTGTCCCCGCTGGCGATGATGCTCATTGCCTGGGCCCTGCTGTCCGAGCGGCCCGGCATATCGCACCTGGCCGGCGCGGCGATCGGGCTTGGCGGGGTCTGTCTCATGCTGCTCACGGGGACCGACGGAGTCAGCGTGCCGGGAATCCTCGCCTCGGCCGCGGCCATGCTCGTGTCGTCCTTCGGTCACATCCTGACCAAGCGGTGGAACGCCGGTGCCGACGTCCTCGCCTCGACCGCCTGGCAGCTCACGGCCGGAGGTCTCTTCCTGCTGCCAGTCGCCGCAGTCGTGGAGGGCCCTCCGCGTGCGCTCTCCACACCGGCGCTCCTCTCGTTCGCCTACGTCGCCCTGGTCGCCACCGCTCTGGCCTTCACCGCCTGGTTCACCGGACTGCGGCACCTGCCCGCAGCGACGGTGGGACTGATCGGGCTGCTCAACCCCCTCACCGGCGTGCTGCTCGGCACAGCGGTCGCCGGGGAAGTACTGACAGCCCAACAGCTATGTGGGCTGGTACTCGTGGTGGTCGGAGTCGTCCTGGGCCGACCCACGCGCGCGGGCGGGGCGAAAGCCCTCCGGGCCGCCTGAAGCGGTCGGAGGGCCGACCGATTCCGGTCGGCCCTCCGGGACCGCCCCCGTCCGGGTACGACGGTGGCTCGCGATCGACGTCATCGAGTGGTGACCGGCGCCCTGGCGCCGTCACCGCAGCGCGTCACATCGTCGCGGTCGTCCCCTCCCCGGACGCGCTGCCCGCGATCCACTGGTCCCATCCCAGGTTGAAGTCGGCGTAGCCGTTGTCGGCCGAGGCCTTGGCACGGGACGAGCCGGTGATGGTGATGGGGTCGCCCTGCTTGACCTGGCCGTAGAACCACTTGGCGTCCGACATGGACAGGTGGACGCAGCCGTGCGAGCCGCGGGCGCTGCCGCTGCCCGGATTGGGGTCGCCGGTCGAGTAGTGCACGTACGTGCCGGACTGGGTGAGGTGGACGTCCCAGGGCAGCGTCAGGTCGTAGTAGTTGGGGCTGCCCTTGTCGCAGCTGATGCCAACGCTGCAGGAGGTCATGTGGACCTTCTCCTGCTTGTCGATGACGGCCATGGTGCCGTTCCACGTCGGGTACTGAGGGCTGCCCGCGTTGATGGACAGGGTGCGCACCGTCGAGCCGTTCCGGGTCACCTTCATGGTGTGGCCGGTCACCGAGACATCGGCGCGCACGTCGTCGCCGACCGTGAAGGAGTGGGTGTAGCTGTGGACGCCGTAGCGTCCGTTGCCATTGTTGACGCCGTGCATGTCAGCGTCGATCTTCACCTTGGTGCCGGAGGGCCAGTACGTCTTCGGCCGCCAGTCGGCGCGCCTGTCGCCGAACCAGTGCCAGGCGCCGGCCACCGGCTTCGAGGCGCTCACCTTCATGTGCTTCTCCACCGTGGCCCGTGCCTTCGCCGCCACCGGGTTGGTGAAGACCACCGAGATCGGCATGGCGACGCCGACCGTGGTTCCCGTCTGAGGGGTGATCGTCTCCAGCAGCATCGGCGGGCCCGCGGGCTTCGTCGGCTTGGGAGAGGCGCTCGCACCCGACTTGCCCGGCGCCTTGGCGTCGTCCCCGCTCGCCTTGTCACTGCCGCCCCCGCCGCAGGCAGTCGCGCCCACCAGCATCGCAGCCGTGACGAGTGCGATCCCTATGCCGCCCTTGCGCCGTACCACGCTTTGCCCCGCTCTCTCGCGCTTCGGCCCTGAAGGGCCCGACTCCCTGTCAGACAGCGACGGCATGGTCCGCAGTTGCCTGCGGCACGTAAAACGTATCTCAAAACTCGGTGCGCACCGCCGGATCGGGAACGATGAGGGGCGCGACAGCGTCGCGCTGCTGGACATGCGGTGGTCAGGCGTAGGGATTCAGGACGAGGTAGCCGTCGACGCGGCCGAGCCGGTCCGAGGAAGGGTCGGGTGGCAGCGCGTGACCGAGGTTCGTGGCGCGGACCTCGCCGATCCACTGGTCCTGCTGGTACTAGGGTCCGTCTTCAAACGGATCTTGCCCAGAGCAGGAATGACGCGAGACTGACCGCTGCTTCGTAGGAGGTGGCGGTCTTGTCGTATCTGGT